>JBKQLC010000101.1:0-36049 GCA_052147195.1 Syntrophobacteraceae bacterium | reverse complement strand
GCCCTGAGACAGTTCAATCGAGTACGGGCTTTTCCGTGGCATATCCCCCCCCCTTGGAGCGGGAAGTATGCCACCGTCGAAAGAATTATGCAATATATACGTCATCGTATTTATGATAGCGGCCACTAAGTCAAACCCAGCCGGCTTTTCTGAGAAGATAGCCGGCTGTTCCATTTTTACTCTCTTCAGGTTTACTTTTCAGAGCCTGGGCTTATCACATAATAATAGATGCTGACTTCTAGAAAGGAGAGGTGCAATGAATCTGTCACACATCGCCCCAGGACCCGTGGTAGCCCTGATCGCGGGAATCTTGATTCTTGCGATGCCAAAGCTGCTAAACTACATTGTCGCCATCTACCTCATTGTAATAGGGATCATGGGGCTGGGATTTGCCAGGTTTTGAAGGAAAACGCAAAGCAAATTAAAGGATAGCGGATTTATCCAGACCCGGAAGATATCTAAAGGGCAGATCACGCCCAATTTTCGGTTCGAAGCCCCGGGACCCTGTCGAACTCCTTTACATTATTTGTGATCAGCGTTAGCGATAGGCTCCGTGCATGAGCAGCAATAAGCAGGTCCATCGCTCCAATCGGCTTCCCGCCCTTCTCAAGATGCGCTCTGATGTCGCCATAGTGGGAAGCGGCCTGTTCATTGAAAGGGCAAATTTCAAACGGGGCCAGGAACTTTATCAATGACTGCCGATTCTTCTCCAGGTTGCTGCTTTTCGAAGCTCCGTACTCAAGTTCACAGACTGTGATGGCGGAAACCACGAGATCAGAGGGACTAAACTCCCTCACCTTTTGGACGACCTTTGCAGGATTTTTCTTAATGATATAGATACAAATGTTCGTATCCAACATGAAGAGCATCACCATTTCTCCCTGTCTTCCAAGGGGGGCTGGACTCTTTTTCCTTCCATATAGTCTTCAGTGAACTCGCCAAGGCTCTGCTCGAACATCTCCCAAGGTTCACCCTTCGGAATAAGAATCACACCACGTCCAACCTTTTTGATGTAGACTTCATCCCCGCTAAACTGGAACTCCTTTGGAAGACGGACTGCCTGACTGTTCCCGCTTTTAAAAATCTTCGCCGTGTCCATGAACGCATCTCCGCTATGTATATATTTGCAGTATATACTAATCGGGAGAGATGCTACAGTCAACCCGGATTTCAACTTGATTGCTGTTTTTGAGTATAGAGATCAATAGTAGGAATGCAGCGCCCACTTCACTCGAAGTGAGCGCCGGCTTGACAAGACTGATCACAAGATCGGCCCCCGGGCCCTATTTATCCGGGACTTCACCCTCTACGCACATAATCTCGACTTTTCTCATCTTAAGCTCGAACAGGGCCCCCTCCAATTCTCCCTTCGTTGCGGCAATCCTTCCAATGTCGTTAATGACCAGGCGCGCTATCCGGTCCCGCTCGACGTCCCTGAGCAAATCACTCCGCCTCGTATAAAAAACCACCTTAGACTCATCTACTCCTTTTTCCCTGATGAACTTCAGGCATTTTTCTTTCTGCTCCGCCAAGGGACGTTCGTAGCTTCCTTCGTCCCCTGCAGCCGCCTCGTGTTTCCACACCAAAAGGTAAACCGCTGTCACTTTTTCTTCCATACTTTCTCCATAAATTTGTTATTTTCAAAGGAAGTCGTCTTTTTTGCTGTAATTAATCAGTTTAGCAGTGTGCATCCACTGTTTCAAAGAGCCAATATCAGGCGCAGGGATTAAACGATGAAAGAAAAGAGTTTCGAACAGGGGCCGATACGCCCTCCAAGCGAAGCAGGGAGCCTGCTGTTTCGTTTCACCAGAAACTGTCCATGGAACAAGTGCACCTTCTGCCCGGTGTACAAAGGCAAGCAGTTCAGCAGGCGCTCACTCGAAGATATTAAAAGTGACATTGATACGGCCGCAGAGATTTATGAGGAAATTCTCGCCCTTTCCTCAAGCCTGGGCCACGGGAGGAGTCTACCCCGTGAGGTTTTGGAAATGGCATTTACCAGCGGCCGCTTCAATGATTTTCACCGGCAGATGGCCCTATGGCTATATATGGGAAAAGGCAGCGTATTTATTCAGGACGCCAACAGCTTTGTGCTCCCCGCCTCCGTGCTTGTCGACGCCATTGCCTATCTAAAGCAGAAGATTCCCGGGATCAGGCGAATCACATCCTATGCTCGAAGCAGCACGATCGCCAAAATGAATGTGGCAGAACTTAGGGAAATACGGCAGGCCGGGCTCGACCGAATACACATTGGCATGGAGAGCGGGTCTGACCGTGTACTGGAATTCGTCCGAAAAGGGGTCAACGCAAGACGCCAGATAGTGGCAGGAAGGAAAGTTATCGAAGCCGGCATGGAGCTTTCCGAATACTTCATGCCAGGCCTTGGAGGAAAAGAGCTTTCCGAGGATCACGCAAGGGAATCGGCGCGGGTCCTGAATGAAATCAACCCGCATTTTATAAGACTGAGGACCCTGCGCGTTCCGCCCCGTGTGCCTCTTTTCCAGGACAAACAGTCTGGCCGCTTTACACCGCTGTCAGATGACGAAACAGTACTTGAAATCAGGTTGTTCATCTCTTCGCTCGAAGTTTCAAGCCGGCTCATATCGGACCACATAATGAATCTGCTCGAAGAGGTCTGCGGTAAACTGCCCGAGGACAAGGGCGCCATGCTGGCACTAATAGACCGCTACCTGGCCCTGCCTCCTGATGAAAAGCTCCTGTTTCGGCTTGGGCGGCGCGGAGGAGCTTTGAGGTCGCTCGACGAATTAAACGACCCCGTCATGCGGCAGCGGTTGCAGCTTGCAATGAAGGATATGGCATCGGAAACGGGCGGCGATCTCGAGAAGGTTATAACGGAACTTGCTGACCAGTATATTTAGCTCTCCTTTGACATTGAACCCGCAGTTCAGCGGCGTTGGGGTCACACTTACGTTCTTGACAAACCGACCCACCGACAGGACATGGTGGTGTGAAAATTGTGGCGTGCCCCCCTCTCTCGGTACTAGTTAATTGACCATGGACAATGACCATGGTATCATTACTATGAATTATAGATGGGAGAATCCGCATGACTCAGACGGTCAGCATTTCCGAATTCAAAGCAAAATGTCTTGCCCTTGTCGACATGGTGAAAAAAACCGGGCAGCCGCTCCTTATTACGAAAAGGGGCGAGCCGATTGCCCAGGTCGTTCCGCCTCCCGAGGGTGAGAAGCCAACGCCTTGGCTTGGGTGCATGCGAGGTACCGGAACCATCATTGGCGACGTCATATCTCCGGCAAGCGATGAAGGGGAATGGGAGGTTCTCAGAGATTGAGGCTGCTGCTGGACACTCATATCTGGCTTTGGAGCTTCCTCGAACCCGAAAGGCTCAGTCAGGAAGTCTTCAAAGAGCTTGAGAACTCCCAAAACGAGTTATGGATCTCTCCGATCAGCATTTGGGAGACTATGGTCCTCGCTGAGAAAGGACGCATCATTCTCCAGCCCGATCCCGAAGCTTGGGTCCGTACAGCTCTGTCAAAGGCGCCGATGAAGGAGGCCCCGATCAACATTGAAGTGGCATTGCTCAGCCGAAGAATATGCCTGCCGCACCAGGATCCATCGGATCGATTCATTGCGGCAACGGCTTCGATTTTCGGACTGACTTTGGTCACGGAAGACAGAAGACTGCATGAAATCGAGGGAGTTCAAATCCTTTCCGCGAGGTATGTAACCACACGATAACTCGTGCATTTCCGTTTCTCTGATGGTTAGGTGAAGATCACGAACTTCTCGTCTATCAGTGAAAGTTTTCTGAGACAAATCTTAAGCGTCTTTTGCATGACAATCGTTCAAACCAAATTAAGAATAATGTCATGCACTTGATTGGATACGGCAGATAACCGGCGAGTCAACCCACCCAACAACCACTGGGCAGAGTTGGCCTGACCGTCCGTGCGTCTATGGCCGTGGTTGCTTGCGGGCTATCCGCCTGCTTGGCGGGAAAAGACAAACTCCACAAAACACTCCTGGCCCCTGAAAATTCGGGAGCCCAAATCCTCAAAAGGTCCAAATCATAGAGCAAGAGTCCTCGGAAGCTGATGAACCAACTCTTGAATTGTATTATCAAGGCATTTGCGTCCCTCGAATCTTTGCAGTAGATTGAACTCCTGGTTGTGCAATGCCGTTTGTAAGGTTTGCAGGAAGTAAGCAGCTTGCCGCGCAAATAGGCTCTCAGATTATTCTCCCAAGGGACTTCCGCCATGAACAATTTGAAAGACATTCTCGCCCATCTTACTTTTCGCAAGGCCTGCAAGCTCTTGGGAGCCGAGGGGGAGAAGCTCATCCGCACTGGCGGACGGTATGACATCGACATCGATGCTCAGGCCACCTTGCATCACGATGCGTTTCGGTTTCGCATGGGAAGCGCCCTGGTAACGATAACTCTAGATGATACAGTCGAACAGGCGCTTCGCATCCGTTGCACCAGGTGTGCTGAACCCTGCATCCACCAGGGTGCGGCACTCTCCTTGATACTCGAAGATAAAGTAGCATTGGGGCTGGCTGCTCTACCACCGCAAAGAGTATCGGTGGAAAACCTTACCGGCGAAGAACTCATCCATCAGGCCATCGAGGAGCGACGGGAACGGGCATCGAAGGAGAAGATGCAGTTCACCTCCGCGGACCCCGATTCCCTTTGGACCGAGTATTCCGTAACGAGCCTCAATTCGGGTAAGACCTACCGCGTATCTCTACGCGGCAGCGAACGCGGGGATTCCTATTGCTCCTGTCCCGACTTTCGCAAGAACACTCTGGGAATCTGTAAACACCTCATGTACGTGATGGACCAACTCAAGAACAGGTTTAGCCCCAAAGCATGGAAGACTCCCTATGAAATCCGCAATATCGAGGTGCACCTGCGCCATGGGAAGGAACTGGAACTGAGGCTACAGGCTCCGAAAAAGATCGACCGCAAAGTGATGGAAGTCCTGCGCCCGTTGATGGGTCGGCCCATCACGGACTTGCACGATCTATTTCAGCGTATCGGACAGGTAGGCCAACTTGGCCACGAAGTGACCATCTTCCCGGACACAGAAGAATACCTGAACCGGAGATCGTACCAGGAAGCCATCCGGGACAAGGTGGCGGCTATCCGTAAAGATCCGGCTCACCATCCGCTTCGCGCGTCTCTTCTCAAATGCGAACTGTTGCCTTACCAATTGGACGGCATCGCTTTTGCCGCCGGCGTGGGCCGTGCCATTCTGGCCGATGATATGGGACTGGGGAAAACGATCCAGGGAGTGGGAGTGGCGGAGTTGCTCGCACGGGAAGCGGGCATAACACGGGTTCTGGTAGTGTGCCCGGCTTCTCTCAAGTCTCAGTGGCGCATCGAAATCGAACGGTTTACCGACCGCCCCGTGCAGATGGTGCTTGGTGGAAGTGGCTCACGTGCTGCCCAGTATGCCGTCGATTCCGCATTTTTCACCATATGCAACTATGAGCAGGTGGTGCGCGATATCGATTCCATCGAGAGGGCCCGATGGGACATGATCATCCTTGACGAAGGGCAGCGCATCAAGAACTGGGAAGCCAAAACCAGCCGGACCATTAAAGGGCTGAAGTCCCGCTTTGCCTTGGTGCTTTCGGGGACGCCGCTGGAAAACCGGCTGGATGAACTCTATTCGGTCGTGGAGTTTATCGATGACCGGCGCCTGGGACCGGCCTTCCAGTTTTTCAACACATTCCGTGTGGTGGATGAGAAGGGCAAAATCCTGGGCTATAAGAACCTGGACGAACTTCGTGAACAGCTCAAACCTGTCCTGTTGCGGCGTACGCGGAAAAGTGTAATGCAGGATCTGCCGAAGCGCACGACGGAAATCCGCCGCATTCCTCCGAGCGAGGAACAGTTGAGCCTTCACAACGGTCACCAGCGTATCGTCCAGTCAATCATCACAAAGCCCTACATTTCGGAAATGGATCTGCTCCGCCTACAGAAAGCATTGCTGCTCTGCCGCCTGGCAGCCAACAGCACGTATCTGGTTGATAAAAACCCGCCGGGTTTCTCGACTAAACTCCAAGAGCTTGACGTCCTGCTCGATCAGCTTACCGCCGAAGAAGACCGAAAGATCATCCTTTTTTCCGAGTGGACAAGGATGCTCGACCTGATCGAACCGTTCGCGGAAAAGCGTGCCCTCCCTTTCGTGCGCCTCGACGGCTCGGTACCACAGAAGAAGCGCCAGGCATTGATTCAAGAATTTCAAAACGATCCCCTCTGTAAGCTCTTCATGACCACCAATGCGGGATCTACCGGGCTCAACCTCCAGGCGGCCAACACTATCATTAACGTCGATCTGCCCTGGAATCCGGCCATTCTTGAACAGCGCATCGCGCGCGCCCACCGCATGGGGCAAAAGCGGCCCGTTCAGGTGTATTTGCTGGTCACGGAAGATACCCTCGAAGAAAACCTGCTGGCAACCCTTTCCGCCAAGCAGGAACTGGCCCTGGCGGCTCTCGACCCGGAATCGGACGTGACTAAGATAGACCTGGTGAGCGGAATCGAGGAACTCAAGAGACGCCTGGAAGTGCTACTGGGAGCCAGGCCGGTTGCTCACATAGACGAAAGCGTAAAGGCCGGGGTGGAAAGGGAAGTCCGGGAACTTGCCCGCAAGGAACGAATCGCGGCAGCCGGAGGCCAGTTGCTGGGAGCAGCCTTCGCCTTTATGGGAGAGATGTTCGCTCAACACGAGGAAACCGAACAGACACGCCTGACTGCCCAGGCGCTCAAACAGAAACTTTCCGAGTGTTTGGAAAAAGACGCGGAAGGCAGAATCAGAATGACTATCTCACTGCCCGACGAATCCGTGCTCGACAACCTGGCTAAATCGTTGGCGCAGATCATGGCGGGAGTATAACTGTTGTTAGCTCTCCCTTTGTATTCGAAACTCCGCCTTGTGAAAGTGGTGTCAGAAATTCACGTCACGGCAACATGCGTGAACTGCGCATTCAGCACGCTGGCCGACCTTATCGTGTGCTCTATGCCTTCGACCCTCGCCGGTGCGCGATTTTGCTGATCGGCGGGGAGAAAACCGGAAAGGATCGCTGGTACGAAGAGTTCGTGCCCATTGCTGATCGGCTCTATGATGAACACTTGGAAACATTGCGCAAGGAGGGCTTGGCAGATGGCTCGTAAATTTGCTGAACTGGAAGCTAAAATGTCGGCTGGAGCAATCGCACGTTCCGATGCGCGTTATCGGGAAATGATTGCGGAGATGCCGCTGCACGAATTGCGGCGTGCGCGGGGGATTTCACAGGAGAAGCTTGCCAAGGTGCTGCACATCAAACAACCTAACGTAGCCAAGCTGGAAAAGCGCACCGATATCTACATTTCCACGTTGCGCGTGACCATCGAGGCGATGGGTGGGACTCTCGACATCGTGGCTCGTTTTCCCGATGGTTCGGTGAAGATCACGAATTTCTCGTCTATCGGCGAAAGTGAGACTACTACAAGCTAACGATTGCAGGCCTTGGGAACCTGGCTTAGTCTTGAAATGGATTGAAAGGGCACAGGAACTTGTCCACTCCATTCCCGTCCCCAAAGGTAGGCTGGTGTATGCTTAGCATCTCCGCTTTCATCCGAGCCATTGGTTTGGCAGGTCCCTATGAATTGCATACAACATGAACCTGGCCCCGGGGGATCTCCTTGCCGCCTGTTTTCAATTTGTAACCCCGGGACGGCAAACGCGTCATTGAGCGAGGTATGCATTCTTAAGGATCTGGGCTGCGGAGAACCCCGCTTTTGCCAGTTCTCCAGTTCTTTCGACGGAAAGCCCCAAACCATGCCCCTCGCCAGTGCCCCTGAAAATCCACTCGTTATTATCGGCATTATATACGATCCCTTCCGGGCAGGATCGCATTCTCATCCTGAGGCGAAAGATATCGCAGGGCACCTCCTCCTCCCCCGCTTCATAGTAAAGATGAATTGAGACGGCTCCATTCCTGACTCTCTCCCGCCGAATGTCGAGCAGCGCCGGCTCACCGGCGATTCGGGCCGCTTCCGAGCCGGGGATGCGCACCTCCCACGCTTCGGCGCCTCCTTTTGAGAACGGCAGCCAGTCCAATCCTCGTTCGGCTGCAATTTCGTCCAAAAGGCGGATGAGTTCCGGTCTAGTCTTTCCGCTCCGCTTTGATGACTCAGAGCCGGCTCCCATAAAAACCATGCAGTGGGTGGAATCGCAGAGAGAGCGAGTTTCCGGATGCCGCAATCGGCCGTGAATAGCGTTCCAGGCTATGGCGGCTCGCATCGCCTCGGCCGCCTCACCCCGGAGGTCCTGGGCCTCGGATGAGAGTACCGCATCGACATAGCTTTCAAGGTCGGTTTCCAGGACCAGCTTTGAATGGTCAGGCGAGACCTCCAAAATACCCGAAACGAACCTTTCACTCCTGCTCCCCCGCGCCGAGCAAAGTATTCGAAATTTTCCGCAGGTGCTAACCTGCCGTTTCCAACCGTCAGGGCCGGTTTTGTCAAATCCGGGGCACGCGTTGAAAACTTCCCAGGAATCGTGAGGCGTGAGGGTCATGAGTGCGACCCTCACGTTAGCCTCCCTGTCGGGATGGCAGGTAGACCACTTTTCCAGGAGCTGCGAGGCACGCCGCAGATTTGACGCTCCGCTGCCGCCAATGGTGCGAAATACGGCCAGGAATTTCGGACCCTCCGCCGGCCAGGCTACCATGAGATGGCCGACAAGCGGTTTTCCGCGTTCATCGGATACCGTCCCAGTCTTTGCGATTGCGTGGAGTACTTTGAGGATCTTCCTGGCCGGGAGGGGTTCCCTGTAAAGGGTGGTACCCTCGGCGAACCCGTTGCGGGATAGCCCCGGAAAAGCATCCGGGCTATAGAGAAGAGATGCGCGCATCACCAGGGCGAGATGGGGAAGGTTCGCCTGGAACGGGAAGGCGCCGTCTTCGTCCCGTTCCCCGAGGCAAACTCTGACGAACTTCTCGTCCCGAACGCCCTCAGTCCCGAGTCTTTCTTGGAGACCGCGGAGCAGGATGGAATCACCTGCCGCCGAGAGGAGCAGTGAGAACGCCGCCGGATCGAAGTGGCTTTTTCTCTCGAGAAGCTTGCCGGTATCACTTTTCGCGAGTTCGCCGGCAAGCGTTTCGCCCTGCTGCCCGCTGAGCGAGGCCGCATAGGGTATCTTCAGCAGTGAGCCGGGGGGAAACCTGCTCTGCAAATCGCCGCCCGATTCGAGGACCTGCCCGGAAGCAACGCTGATGAGGACCGCGCTAAAAATGGCTTCGCGCGGCACGGGAGGAGGTGAAAGCAGCTTTTGGATTTCTTTCGATATGGCGCACGGTTCCCGCGGCCAGCCATAGGTTGTAATAAGTTTCTTAAGGGTAAGCCAGGTCCCGGCGTCGAACGGCGCCCCGATTCGAATCTTTTCCCTCAGATGTTCGAGTTCCGGGGTGGAAATCTCCCCCGGTTGCGCGCCCCCTGCAAGTTCTCCGCTGAAGTCGATGGCCGCGGCCTCCTCGGCCCACAGCGGCAGCCTTCCCTCACAGGTGCGAAAGCTTGACTCGTGCATCAATTCGTGCCGGAGATAGGTCTTCGGATCTGCGGTTCCCAGTGGATTCGGCCTGAGCAAAACCACACCCGGCCGCCATCCGCCGGCTTCAAGGGGCTTCAGATGCTGCCCCTCGGCAGGATAAACCCTGACCGGGTCGGAATTCGTGGGGACGCGGTATCCCCGGGACTGGAGTTCCTGGAGCGCCTCGGCCCCGTACTTCTCGATTTGCGGATCGTGTATCAGGAAGCCGAAAAATATGATTGCAGCCCCGGCCTCGAACAGGACAGCCGTCTTGAAAACCGATCTGAGAAAAGAGATCATGACCGGCTACTCCACACTCAACTCCAGTGCCCCCGTATTCCCCCACAGGTCTTCATTATACATGTCGAAAGCACGGGCCGGCGGAATCGAGGCCTTTCCGGAAAAGCTCACCTGCCAGACCTGGTAGATCCTGAGTTCGCCGCCGGGGCGGACCTCGGCAATTCGAACCGTCTTGTCCGGATGGCGTTGAGTCTCCTTTATTGTTGCCCAGTATGAGTCGTCTTTGGGCTTAATCTTGGCATCCGCAAGGTACTTCTCGTCTTCCTGCACGGTGAGTGCGAGAGATGGGACCCCGTCTTCAACCACGATGAAGTTGCCGGGATTCGAATTGGACATATCCATCCTGGGCCGGCGCACCTGAAGCTCACTCACCACGAGGTCCCCCTTTCTCAGAGGCCGCGACAGGTCGAGCAACTCGCTCCCATTCGGCACGATTTTGCGGAAAGTCCGCTCGATAGTGATGCCTCGCGACTGGGGTTGTATAGCGGAAAAAGGGATATCGGCCAAGACTGTGGCAGACGGAATCTCATCCTCCTTCAGGCCTTCCAGGCTGAGCTGGGACAGGTTTTCCAAAGGTGCGGGGTCCCGGAAGGAGCCCACGAATCCGGTGGGGATCAAGTCAAGCCGGCCAAGCTCCTTTCCGTCTTTTCCCCGTACCAGGATGCTCCTCGACTTTGCCGCGCGCTCGGCGCTAAATGCGGCCGCTTCCCTGTTCAAGACCCCCTGGCTGTTCAGGATCACCTGGGCCGTATCGAAGGTGGAACCCCAATATCCGTTTTTCAGATATGAAATAATGACCCGTTTGAGCTTACTTTCAAGCTCGGGGGTCAACAATCCATTGTCATCGAGCGCTCCCATCGCGGCCGAAACCAGGTACGGAGCGCGGAAGCCGAAGCCAAGTATTTCGAGTGAGTCTCTATTTTCTTTGGCCGCCTTTTCGAAATCCGGCGATTCCATCAGGCCCAGCTTTGCTTTCAGCTTATCTGCGATTTCCTGCTTAACCGCGGTGCCTTTGTATTTAGCTGAGAACCGGCCCCAGTCGCTGTCGTTGAATCCGGAAAGAATTCTCAGTCCGTAGATCAGGTCCAGCACCGGAGGGTCAGGATTTTCACGGAGTGCCTCCACGAATTCTATCTGCTCCGTCCACGGTTCGGGATACACGTTGAGTTCGGCCAGCCGCGAAAGACCGTATCCCCGCATCCAGTCGCGCTCCGAATATCCCTTCTCCACCTGCTCGGATAACCATTGAGTGCCGCGATTGTATGCCGTGGGGGCGCCCTCGACTTTAAGTTCGCTTGCGAACTTGAGAGCGTAAAGCGCCGTGACCGTTGCCGAAAAAGAAGGCGCCGGGTCGCTGGGCCAGAGTCCGAAACCTCCATTGTCTTTCTGATTCAGCCTGATCTTCTTGATACCCAGACCCGCGTTCCTTTCGGCCTTGATGAGACTTTCTCCAAGCGGGCCAAGTTGATCGGATGAGATGCCGGCTTTCTTCGCGATCTCCATCAATACCAGATTTGGAATAGTGCTGTGAACGAGTTGCTCGGTGCATCCATAAGGATACGAGACAAGGAGCTTTGCAGCATTCAGGGCTGCCCCGAGAAGGCCGGGGGTCACTTGTACCTTCAACTCACGGGCTTTTCCGGCATCCGGGAGGGAAATCGCAAGCATGTCTTTCTGCTGCACGGAGGCAAACGTCTGTCCCATGGCCGAGGGTTTTACAGGGATTTCGAACTCCTCAGCCCCTCCTACCCGTACGTTGTCTCCGGCTTCGAGATGAATTTTGAGGTTTGCTTTCCCTTCGGCGTCCGCCCTTATGGTGAGCGGGCTAATATGTTCACCCTTCTGTTCCACGGCAAATTCAGCCGCGAGGTTCGGTTCATCGGTCGAGGCGCTGCCTGTAAGTTCGATCGTAGACTTGACCTTTATGTCTTGAGGCAGGTAGTTGATCGTTTTGACAAGAATGGAAGCGGACTCGCCCTCGCGCATAAACTGAGGCGAAAATACTTCGACCGAAGTATCCGTGAGAGTCCGAAACATATTCCTTGATTCACCAACGCGGCCGCCCCTGTCGGTTGCGATGGCGGTGATAAGCCATTCCGTGACGTTTGCAGGCATGTCCAAAGTCACTGAAGCACGGCCGTTTTCATCGGTTACTACGTGGGGAAAAAACCCGGCGGTATCCCTCAAAGCCTTCTTGGTCGGTTTGCTTTGGCTTTTTAGGGCGCTCAGCCTGAAATTCGGCTTCTTGAGTATGTCAGCGTACCCGTATCCCTGGAGTTGATCCGAGTAGAAGGTCGCAAGGTTCAGTTTCGGGAGCGGGTAGAAGAAATCGAAGATCGGTGGTCGAATTTCAGCCTGTACCGCATAAACGGCCCGGTCAACGACCGTCACCGCAAGCTCGGTTTGAGCCGCCGGCTGACCGGTTGAATCCTTTACCTCGAAATCCACCCGAAAAGGTTTTAGCGGCTCGGTTTCAGCCCGCTCCGGCGAGATTCCGATAGAGAGCAGCTTGTCCCGAGGGACGATTCTGAACCCGAGGGTCTGCTCCTGGAACTTTCCTCCCGCCACCGGAACAGTAACGGTATGATAGAAGCCTGTCCCGTATTCGGGTTTTGCTTCGACTTCAAACCACCGGCTTCTGCCTTTAAAAGAGGTGGATCTTGTCTGATGGATCCGCGAGCCCGAAATGGTCTCCCAAATAGTCCCCGATTCGGCTTTTCCCCAGCCGGCGGGAAGAAGAGCGAGGATTTTGGCCTTCTGGCCGGGGCTAAGGATAGTGCCGGCCGTATACAGTTCCAGTTCCGCATTATCGACAATGGTCTCGCCTTCCCCCCCGCTGACGATCATCACTGCCGGCCTGGATTTGGCCGGATGTTTCATGGGTTTCCCGTCCAGGGTTTCCAGGACCGCAACGGCCAAAAGTCGCCCTTTGGCCGAAAGTTGGCCAATGGGCACTCGAGTGAGCCCCTTATCGTCGGTTTTGAAACTCAGCTTGGAGAGGACCTTCGGCTCTTCCGCGCCCTGTCTTACGGATAGCTCCAAAACGCCCTCCGCGCGGGCGGCCGGTTTTCCATCGGGATAGGTCGAACTTACCATGACTAAATGGTCTTTGTCGCCAATCCCCGCGATGGTCTCGGAAAACTGAACCGCGGGCTGAGCTTCTGACAGCGTGACGTACATGTTCTCGGACAACACGGCCTGGGAGCCCGCCTGGTCCACAGCACGCACAACCAACGTGTACATCCACTCGCCTTCGCCGGTGACCAGCTTTTCGAGCTTTGGCACGTCAAATTCAAAGTACGCGTCTCCCGATTCATCTATCATCTGGGAGTCTTTGGCCTGGCCCTCCTTTATCGCCTCCTTTTCAGGTTCGGAACTCTCGACCGGGGCCCATTTTTCCACGGAGCTGTAGATGCGCTGCGGCTCCATAAGCGATGCGGCCGACCTGGTCTGACCGAAGTAATCGGTCCCTGCGCCAAGTCCCCCGCCGGCCTCAACCACCCATTGCGGCGCCTCGAATTTCTTGCGGTACAGGAAAACGTCGAATTTCACTGCCTTGGGCACGCCCCCGCTGTATCGCCTCGCGCGGAATTTCAAAAAGAATTTCTCTCCCTGGATAACCGTAGGGGACCTGTCCACCATTTCGAGATAGAAAACCGGCTTGATGTAATCCCGAACGCGAAACTCTCCGCCGTAGGACTTCCCGGCTAAATCGGCAACCAACCTGTACAGTCCGGGAGGCTGGGCTTCGTCGAGATCGAAGGTGCCGCTAAACGAACCGAAATCGGTCATCGGAACATTTGAATGGAGATCGGTTGGAGTGCCGTCAGCACGCATCAGGGTGATGCGGGCCTCTTTTGCCAGCGGGTCGGGAATGTGAAGCTGCCCCTTCTCCAATTCGCGCACGATCCCCTTGAAGAAGAAAGTCTCACCGGGTTTGAACATGGGACGGTCCGTCACGATAAACACGGAATCGCGGTCCGAGACCGAAGGAAGAAAATCGGTGTCCGTCAGTGCTTTTCGACCTTCCCCTGTCTGTACTCTGATTACCAGTTTCCCCTCGATCATAGTGCCCGGCGTGGACAAGGTCACTTCCCCGAACTGATCGGTATCCTTTCCAAACGACACCCATTTCCCTCCGGAGTCCCGATAGCTTACGGCGGCCCCGGAGATCGGGTTAAGCTCGCGGTCGACCACTCGGACCAGGAGCTGTTCCGAAGACTGCTTCACCTGCACCGACAGGCTGCTGACCTGCATCAGGCACTGGGCCTCGGCCACACCTTGCACGGCCTGGACCAGGTAGACGCCATCGGGCAGAGGCTCCAGTTCGAGCTGCCTGATCTTGTATCGACTTTCGGACCAGTAACTGTCGCCGAACCACCATCCGGGGTCGGTAACAGCGGTTCCCCCTTGCCGGAGGTCCGGGTAGTACTCCCGCACGACTTCGTACCCTGCCGGAGGACCATGGAGGACCTCTTCGGGCGGCGTTGCAAGCGGGCCTGTTTTGCCCGGCACAATCGCGTCATGTAGAGGCGTGTCTCTAAAGGTCTTGCGGAAACCCGGACTGAGCATCCCGCGAAAGGCCATCAGCGGGGATTCCACACTGTTTAGCCCTTTAACGAAATAATGTCCCAAGTTGAGTTCCGACACGGGCTCTTCATAGCTTCGGCTGATCTGGAACTGACCCTCGATCAGTTGTTCGAGGCTCTTGGGGCGAAGCACGCGAAGAATCATCGGCTTGTTTGAAACGGTATAGTCGATCCTGATTCGCGGTTTTTCGGTGGTCGAAAAGCTCCTCTCGGCGGTCAGGTAAAATTGACTGCCGGCCATGGCCAAAGATGCCGGGCCGAGCACCGAAAGAACGAGGGCAAAACACAACAGGCTAAGCTTAAAAGGGAAAAACGCCTCCTTCATTTGGCCACTCCCTGCTTGACTGTAAACCCTTTCATCCGGACCTCGTTCGCCCCGGCGTCCGATTTCCCCGCAAAAGAGAAAATCGGTAAACCACTGAACATCTTTTCCGCCTCATTCTGCATCGCATTTCTGGTTTTTTTGTAGTGCTCCAAATCACCGTCTCTTCCGCCCTCGGGCGTCTCTTCTTCTTCGCCGCCCCCCGCAAGGGAGAGTTCACGCAAGGCAACCCCCGGGTTCATGAGCGCAACCATCTGAGCGGTTTCGTACTCGCCCCTCTTTGCTCCGCGCTCCCAGTCACGTATGCTGAGCGACTGGCCGATGCAGGACTCCTTCATGCGGGACAGGAGGTTCTTGGAGGTCGCGGCCAGGAACACGGTCCCTCCCCCGCACTCGCCGGTAAGCTCCCGGTCCGCGAAATACCTTGCGAAGTCCGCCACTCTGTCGGGGCTGGACTGGTTGGCAACAATGACACCCATCTCGGTAAGTCCCCCTTCTGAATGATCCAGGTCCCAGACAACTGCAATCCCCCCCTCGTCGGGAACCGAAGACGGACTTTCGCTTGGACCTTCGCCGGCCAGCTCGCGCCAATTCTCATCGGTCATGTCCGCAGGCAGATAAAAACTCGCTGCCACGGCTGCAAAAACGTCATGCGGGATGCCGGCGAATACGCCCGGAAAGACTTTGGAGCGCAGGTGACGGCCGAATTTTCCTGAATCAAACTGGATTGTATCTATGCCTTTTCCCGGCTCCAGTCCGAATCCGGCGTTCACCTCCCAGGATGTTCCCGAAGTGATCGCCGGAAGAAACCGGCTTAGAAATGCCTCGGCGCGAATCGTCAGGATGAGCGGTGCATCGGAAGGATTCTTGGGGACGGGATAATTGTTTTCAAGCACGTTTAGCAGCCCCTCGAGTCCATTAGCGATGTAGATTCGCTCGCCGTACTGGGTCAGGAAAACACGGTGGAACCCGGTCCTCATTTCGAGTACCGGTTCAGGCAGCTTCGGCGAAGTGTAGCCGCTCCTGGCAAGCACACCGCACATAACCGGCAGTGCCTTGGCGGAATAGGGACATTTTGCGCGCACGAACGAAAATACGAAACCTTTTGGACCGTGGGAGATGTCATAGTGGAGAACAGCGTCAGCTTTCAAGGCCTCGATGACCAGCCGTCTCAGGACCGTCCCCTCAAGCCCCTTGAGATCGAGGTCCTCGGCCCGTATCTTGGATGCCGTCACGAGGTCGTTGAAAAGCCCGCGGAAAAAAGGCGTGGCCAGGAGCCCTCCTTCGGCCCCTTCTTTTTCGAGCCATTGCGTGACTTGACCGCCCTCGCGCACATAAAGCGAGAATGCGACCGGATGGCGCCTGACCACCCACTTGGCTGATTTGATACCCGTTTTCGCGCGTTCCTTGATTTCCCACGAACCGGATCTATCCGAGGCATCGCCTCCAACCAGTTCCGATTCCTTTTTGGCCGGCGGGCCTTCGTCCTTCGGCGCTTTTGTGGCGGGGGAAGCCAGCCTGGTTTCGCCTGCTGGTATGGGCTCGCCCTTCCGGTCCCTGAACTCCAGATCCATCGCAAGGAGCGGCAGGTCTTTGCGCAAGTACGAGCTCAAGGGGGCCGTTTGAAGGCGGGCAAGGAACCAGAAAACAAGCACGCATGCCATTGCGGCCGCGAAAAGAATGGCGATCAAAGCATTTCTTGAGCGCCCGGTTTTATGCGATTCCACTCGAAGACTCCCAGAAAGTGAGGGTTCGTTGCATCGGGTATCCATACGGGGTCGGGAGAGTCCATCAGTTCGTTGACCCTGACTACGCTTACCCGGGCTTCATTCCCGGCTGCCCCATTGTGATAGACGACAAGGTTCTCCCGGCGGCCTTCGACGAATATCATCAGGTGATAGGGCATCTCCAGTTCCAACCCTTTCCGGAAAACGAGGAGATCGGCGTTTCTTGCGCAGCGCAGATTTGGGCCCTTGTTTCTGAAGTTGTAGCCGATGAGCGTTTCAGCGTCCGCGAATGCCTCGAAATGCCGGCTTGAATCCTTTTCGATTCCGGTTTGCCAGATCAGGGGATAGCTCGGAAACAGTCTCCTGGACCAGTCTGAAAGAGGCGGCAGCAGGAGCAGCGGCGGCAGCGCCAGTTTTTGGACCTGCTGGGAGGTGCGGCTCTCGATGGCCTCGCGGTAAGCAAACCGGACGAGTCCGGCGCAGTCGCGCTGCTCGTTGTTCCATTCGGGGCTGATTTTCCTTGCCTGCTGAAGCGCGAGGATGGTTACTGCTTCCCTCAGGGCTTTCGTATCGGAGGGTGGCAGATAGCTCTCTTCTTCGTTATCGTCCGTTTTCTTGGGCTCACCCTTCTGCTTGTACTCCTTGACTTCCGCGGGCATTTCGGATTCCGGATCAAGGTCAGGTACGAATATCTTCGGAGGCTGGTTGTTGCCCGTGATCACCACGTAGGCGAGTGTTTTCGTCTCGCCGGGACGGGCCAGGGGACTTTGAATACGTTTCCGGCTCTCATTTGGCAGGCCTTCGTTGCTGATGATATCCAGGTTGGCCAGAGTGTGCCGAATGGCCCCACCCGGCCAATAGTTCACGTCGACCCGGAAGACCCCGATCGGCGGCGCCGGATGTACATAAAGGTACGGTCCATACCCGGCCAGATCAAAGGAGCCGTTCTGCTCGTTCAGGAAGAAAATACCGCCTGAGGGCGACTGGGTCTTGGCCCAGTACACGTGTGTTTTGTCGGATTCATAAATGTGAAGATCGGTATAGACATTGTCAGTATCGCCCGTGAGCACGATCTTGAGCGGGATCGGGTTGATTAGTGCGTCGACCGAGGCGCTGGCCCGGCCGATTCCCGCCTTGTTTGCACATTCGACAATGACATTGTTTCTGCCCTTTGCGGCCGGAAACTTTTTCGAGAATGCCCCTTGCGTCGAACGTACGTAGTACCTTACTCCGTTAATGTTAACGACAATGGGATCGGCGGTTTGATCGGAACAGGCGCCGGCGACATCGAGCTGCATGCTGGTCGTCCAGCCTCCCTGAGGTCTGGAAAGCGTAACCACGGGCATTTCCGTGCCCTGCCCCCCTATCGGGCTGCCTCTGCGAGATTGGACCTCGGGGTTTTCGGAAGACGTTGCGCCAACCAGGGGAAGAAAAAATCCAAGAAGTAAAGCCAGAAACACCAGCCAAGAGAAAACGCCCTTCATGGTTCGTCCTATTTGAGGGTGCGGGTGAAGGAGTTCTTGAATCGATCTTTTAGCCAGGTGAAGAATTGGGACGATTCTCGCAGGACGGAGGCAGGACTGTCAAATGATATGTGGAGATTACTCACTGGTATGAAATCAATGCTATGGGGAAGAGTCAATGTGTGTGATTAGCAGCCCTTGGCGGATACCCAGCGGAGAAACTCTATGTTGTTCATCGTTTGCATGGGAAGAAGCATGACTTTTAATAAATAGACATCTTTTCGCCTGAACTATAATGCCACAAGGTTTACATTTTTGTGGCTATAGGTTGCATTTTTGCAATGTTTGCTGTTGGTACTCGGAAAGCCGGAGAGCGGAACTACCGTTGGAATAATCAAGGAACAAATGCGCTGCTCCCTCAGACCGGCCTGACAGGGCACGATCCTGGTGCTGGCTCATTTATTGCTTAATAATCAAAGGACTATCGGATAAAACCTCTGAGTACGGGCAACCAGGAACGAATCACTGCGCCTTTGATTTGGTCTCAGAGTTGGAGTCTTGAGGAAAAGGACGGCGGTTCGGGTCGCTTTCGAGATCCTTGGGCATGGTTCCGCGTAAGATGATATGGACAATTGTGTTCCATTATTTCACTCCTTCCCGGATCTTTTAACGGTTTCGTTTGGAGGGTTGGCATGCAGGAGCTTCAAAAACTGATACATTCCATCGTACAGATGGGCCATGAACCAGATCGCCTTCCGCCGTCGAAAGTCGACCTGCTTCTCTATGCTCCCTGCCCGGTCAAACTGGCGCTGAAAGACCAGGTGGACCTGATCGCCCGGAAGATGCAGGGGCGTGGCGAGGATGTCTCAATCCACGTCCCCATGGGCTGCACATCCATCGACCCATACGACCCTCTATATCAGGAAACAGACCCGGACCGGCTTCCGGCAATCATCGCATCCATCGGTTTCGGGGACTTCTGGAGGAAGGAGTTCGTCGAGCGGTTCGTCCGTCCCGGGGTGTTCGAAACGGTGCTTCCTCCTCGAATCAACCCTATGATCGAACGGGCAGGGATGATCGACCCTCGCGGCTGCTACACTATTTACGGCGCCACCCCCTATATCTTTCTGGTGGATTCCAACCGGCTGGGGGCCCTCCCCGTCCCGCGCACCTGGGACGATCTGCTCCATCCGCGCTACCGGATGGAAATCGTCTTGTGCGGAGACGGCGATGATATGGCCGATGCGGTCGTCCTGAACATCTACAAAGAACGGGGAATCGAGGGGCTGAGACAGCTCGCCGCCAACGTCAAAGGATTAATGCACTCATCGAAGATGGCCAAGATAGCCGGGTCGACAGACCCGGAAGCCGTCGCCATTTACATCATTCCCGCCTTTTTTGCTGAGAGCACGAAACAGCCTGCTCACGTCCGTGTCATTTGGCCGGAGGATGGAGCAGCCGCAAGTCCACTCTATTTCCTGGCCAAGAAGGGCGAGCGGGAGCGCCTCGCGGGCCTGATTTCGTTCTTCACCGAAGGCTTTGCGAATATCGACAGCGCTTCCTGGTTTGCACCCCTCGGCCGAACCGACTTGTCGGGGCTTCCTGCCGGCGCAAGTCTCAAATGGATCGGATGGAGCTTCATCGAGACAAACGATGTCAATCGCCTGCGGGACGAACTCAACGCCTCCTTCCGGCTTATGCAGCGAGCGCCCTGATGAAGCTCATTACCGTAGCCGGCCCGCCTTCCTGCGGGAAGACATCGCTCATCGTAAAGACCTGTCAACCCCTCATGGCTGCGGGAACCTCGTGCGCGGTCGTCAAGTTCGACTGTCTTCGGAGCAACGACGGCGCCCTCTATGAGGCCGCAGCCATCCCTGCGGCCGTCGTCCTCTCCGGGGGGTTGTGTCCGGATCACTTCTATGCGACGAACCTCGAGGAAGCCTTCAGTTGGGCCCATGAATGCGGGGCGGAGTGCTGCATAATCGAAACCGCCGGCCTGTGCAACCGCTGTTCTCCCCACATCCGGGGACTGCTCGCCCTGTGCGTTATCGACAACCTCATGGGGATCGACGCCCCGGAGAAGATCGGCCCGATGCTCCAGATGGCGGACGTGGTGGCAATCACCAAGGGCGACCTGGTCTCCCAGGCGGAGCGAGAGGTGTACCGCTACCGTATTCGGCAGATGAATCGGCGGGCCATCATCAGGCATGTGAACGGACTGACGGGCCAGGGCTGCAGGGACCTCGCCGAAATCGTCGCCGAGGCCCCCGGGGTGGAATCGGTCACGGAGATGCGACTCCGGTTTTCCATGCCGGCCGCCATCTGTTCCTATTGTCTCAGCGAGACCAGAATCGGTTCCAGGTATCAGAAGGGCAACGTGAAGAAGGCCCGGTTCGGAAAATCTTCATGAGCTCAGACAGCATTCTGCAAGGATTGGAAAGCCTCACCGTGATCGCCGGGCGGGACAAGGCCGGAAGGGACGAGGCTGCAAATATAGATTTTCGCGCAGGCGAAATTTCGGCCCTCCTTGGACCCACCGGGTCGGGTAAGAGCCGTTTCCTCTCGGACATCGAATCCCTGGCAAACGGGGACACCCCAACGGGACGGCGGCTCCTCCTCAACGGGGTCCCGCCCGATCCGGACGTGCGATTTGCCCTTCAGGGAAGACTCGTGGCCCAGCTCACCCAGAACATGAACTTCGTGCTCGACATGAAGGTGGGCGAATTCATTAGGGCCCATGCCGAGAGTCGTGAGGTTCCCGACCCGGAGGCCGTTGCACAGAGGGTGATTGAGGCTGCCAATCGACTCTCTGGCGAGCCCTTGAGCGCCTGCAGTCAGCTCACACAGCTCTCCGGAGGGCAGTCCAGGGCCTTGATGATTGCCGATACGGCCCTTTTGAGCTGGTCGCCGGTCATTCTCATCGACGAAATTGAGAATGCGGGGGTCGACAAGCGCAGCGCCCTCGACCTCCTCATCAAGAGTGACAAGATCATCGTCATCGCAACCCACGACCCGGTGCTCGCCCTTTCGGCGGACCGCCGGCTCGTCTTCCAAAACGGTTCGGTCAGGCAGGTCATACAACGGACGAACGAAGAAAAGAAACTCCTGGGGGGGCTCCTGGAGATGGAACAGCACCTCTCATGCATCCGGGATATCCTGCGGCGCGGAGGCCCGCTTCCCGCGGGAAAAACAAACCTTACTCTAAAGGAGAACACCCTTGCGTGTCACAACAAAAGGACAGGTAACGATACCACGGCACATTCGGGAAAAACTTGGAATCACTCCAAACAGTGAGGTGGATTTTGTGGAAGACGGTGACCGTGTTTACCTCCTGAGAAAAAGCGGGAATCATTCCGAGAAGAGATTCAGACCGCTTCGAGGTATTGCTACGGTCAAGATGACAACGGATGAAATCATGGCAATGACGAGAGGCTGGGAATAAGAGGGCTCCTCGTTGACTCAAACGTACTGCTCGATGTTTTTAACAAAAATATCCAGTTCAAGGCAAAGAGCAACATAATCTTTTTCCTCGCGTTCTATAATTGCGGCAAACCGGGGCGTCCATTTTCTCCTTTCACCATGGGATCAAGATCTAAACAATTTGCCGCGCTGTGTTTCACTATTGAAATCCAACCTAAGCTTAGACCATAATGACATAAACCACTGAAAGAAAGCCTCTCTGGCGGAGTGCTTCCTACTAGACTTGGCCGGGCTTTCCTCTGAGCCTCACCCGAGAGAGAGTCGAGGAGGTTTTGAATTACTCTTTTCCCATTATATACTCGACATTTAATACCGGACTATTATTTTCGCCTTGAGGCAGCGGGCACAGCGTCATATACATTTTATACTATCAGTGTCTTGTAAGGAGTGGATTCATGGAACGCTTCCTTATCGCCCTCGACTGTATGCCGGGCTGTTTAAAAATCATCGATTACACCGTTCGGGTCCTGAACGGGATGCAACACTTCGAATTTGTGATCTTCCACATTCTTCCGACCGAGTCTCCCGACAAACTGAGAAGGGACGAGGTTCAGCGGATCGAACACAGGCATGCGGACAGGCCTGACCTTGCGGGATACTTCTGGAGGGAGGATGAGGAGAAAAATATGGCCCACTGTTTTGCCCAGGCTAAAGAGAAACTGGTCCTGGGCGGCTTCCGGCCCGAGTCGATATCGTCTGAATTCTGCGTTGAATCGGGCGACATGGCCGGAATTATTCTGGCTAAAGCCGCCGAGCTAGAGTGCTCTACCATGGTGCTTGGCCGAAGGCGCCTGAGCCGCGTAAAGGAATTTCTGCTTGGCAGCGTATCGGCCACTGTCATAAAATCAGCTCGCGGATCGGCAATTTGGGTCATCGAGATCTAGTGAAGCATTCCGTAAATTCCTCAGGAATTTACATTGCCGTGAACTGCCGGGTTCGTCTTTCCGCCCGTCATCCCGGCGGAAGCCGGGAAAGCCGGAATCCAGCGCCTATAAGGAAGTTACAAGCTGAAAGGCGATGGCCCCCAGAGCCTGACACGGTCTGATCCGGGGTCCGCCCCGCGTGGCGAGAGATCGAGGAAATATCGAGCAACTTAGACAAGTCAAAGGGAGGAGAAAATGGCAACAAAACTCTTCAGGAACATAGGTTTTTGCACCGATTTTTCCGAAAATGCCGACCAGGCGTTCGCCGTTGCCAGAGACCTTGCGGTCCAGTTCGGCGCCTCGATCGAGATAATTCACGTAACCGTGAACTTTTCCCTCTCCCCGCCTGTACACAGCACCTATATGCCTATCGAGTACGATCCGCAGTTTATCGAGGAAGTTACACAGTCCGCCATGAAATCAATCCAGGAAAGGTATGTGGATAAACTTCCCGCCAACCTGCCCCATAACGTTAATATCGAGTCCGGATATCCCTCCACGGAGATACTCCGAGTAGTGGAAGACAAAGGCATAGACCTGTTGGTCATGGGTTCTCACGGTTTAACCGGCCTTGCCCACGTCCTTTTCGGGAGTACGGCGGACAGGGTGGTTCGAAGAGCCGCATGCTCGGTGCTTACGGTTCGATTTCGCAAATCGTAAACCCGAAGCGGTTGCAGACAAGCGTTAAAACGTTGTGTAAACCAGCAGAACAGATTGAGGCCCGATAAGCGATGAAGACGGAAGGAAAGAGCGTCCTTGAGAGCAGGACCGTCATGACGCAGATGATGTACCCTCAGGATGCCAATTCTGCCGGGAACGTTCACGGAGGCACGATAATGAAGCTGATCGACACCGCTGCGGGCGTGGTAGCGATCAGGCATTGCCGCACCAATGTCGTGACTGCTTCTATAGACCGGCTCGATTTGCTTCGGCCCATTTTCATCGGAAACCTCGTTACGATAAAAGCCAGCCTCAACCTGGTGGGTAGGACCTCGATGGAGATAGGCGTCCGCGTGGATGCTGAAGATCTCCGGTCGGGGGAAACCCGGAAAGTCGCCGCCGCATTCCTCACCTTTGTGGCCCTGGACAAGAACGGCCGGCCGACGCAAGCCCCCCCTCTCATCCTGGAAACGGAGGAAGACATACGGCGCAACCGGGAGGCTGGAGCGCGAAGGCTCGCGCGCCTCCAGTCCAAGACAAGCCAAAAACCTGAACGGCCTCTTTTATAACCGGCTTGCTGGCCCGGCTCCGTTAGCTTATAAGTGTATGGATAGACATGAATTATCTCCAGCCTGAGGCGTTTTCCGGAAATGACGATGGACAACGAATCGACGGTAGCAGCAGAGAGAAAACAACGGCTCGTGATGATGGCCTGGTCCGTCTCCATCAGCACGCTCCTGATGGCGCTAAAGTTCTACTCGTACTGGCTCACTAATTCCTCGGCAATACTCTCCGACGCGCTCGAATCGATAATAAACGTGGTTGCAAGCGGATTTGCCCTTTGGAGCGTATACCTGGCCTCAAAACCCCCCGATGTCGACCACCCTTATGGACACGGAAAAATAGAGTTTTTCTCGGTGGGCTTCGAAGGAACGCTCATTGTGGTAGCTGCAGGAGGAATATTCTGGCAGGCACTGCCCAGGATCATTGAACCCAGGGCCCTGCCAAAGCTCGATTTCGGACTTCTCATCCTTACCGGTACCGCGCTCGTCAATCTTTGGCTCGGAAAAGCCCTGATAAGCACCGGAAGACGCACGCGGTCCACGGCCATTACGGCTGACGGCAAGCATATTCTGGCAGACGTCTACACTTCGGCGGGCGTGCTCATCGGACTGCTTCTGGTCCGGCAGACCGGGTGGTATTTTCTCGACGGCGCTGCCGCTTGCGTGGTCGCGGCGAACATTCTTTTCATCGGCTCCCGGCTCATCTTTGAGTCTTCTTCGCGCCTCATGCATGCATACGATCCAGCACTGCTCGATCAGATCAGCTCGATTATCGCGCAGCACCGGAAACCTGCATGGATTGACGTTCATCGTCTCCGCGCCTGGCGTTCGGGCGAAAACATCTACATCGACTTTCATCTCATTCTGCCTCGCGATTTGAGCCTGGAAGACGCACACAGGGAAGTTATGGAGATAGAGCAAATTCTCAAAACACAGCTCCCGGGTATGGGAGACGCCATGATCCATGCCGAGCCCTGCATAGGCCCGGAATGCCGCATTTGCTCCCTGGAGCCCTGCCTGATTCGCATTCAACCGCTTCACGAGCAGCCGAACTGGTGCCGCAAGCTGGTGACCTCCCCCGCTCCGGAAGATGATGAACGCGATGCGGACCCGCCGGATAAGGACCGGGCAGACACTTCGCAAGGGCGGATCGATTGAAAACAATGTGAGGAGGAGCCAAGATGCGGATCATTTTGATCGGACAGGCGCCCTTCGGCGCCAGGACCCTGGAAGCCCTGCTTGACGCAGGTGAAGAGGTGGTCGCGGTTTACACGCCACTGGAAAAGCCCGGGGCAAAACCCGACCCGCTCAAAGAAGCTGCCCGGGCAAAGGCAATTAGAAACATCCAGCCAAAAACATTCAAGGACGAGCAGGTTCTCGGCGAATTTGCAGGGTTCCGGCCAGACCTTGTGGTACTCGCATTCGTCACAAACATCGTGCCGCAGCGCTATTTCAGCGCGGCAAAAAATGGGGCTGTCTGCTATCACCCTTCGATCCTGCCGCGCCACCGCGGAGCGAGCGCAATCAACTGGGCCCTGATAATGGGGGACAAGCGGACCGGGTTAACCATCTTCTGGCCGGACGAGGGGATCGACACAGGCCCTATACTGCTCCAAGAGGAAGTCGATATCAGCGCAGATGACACAGCAGGCTCACTCTACTTCAACCGCCTTTTTCCCATGGGAGTGGAAGCTATAGTCGAATCGGTCAAACTCATCGAAGGAGGAAAAGCGCCGCGAATAGCTCAGGATGATTCGAAAGCCACATATGAGCCTCGTTGTGACGACCGGGTTGCGGATCTTGACTGGGAAAGGACCGGTCAGCAGATCTACGATTTAATTCGCGGGTGTGACCCCCAGCCCGGGGCTTACGCGGATTTCCATGGCGAGATGGTGCGTTTCCACGGCGCAGCCTTCGTGCCGGGAAAAATCGGTGGGGACATCGATGCTGCGCCGGGGATGGTTACAGGACTTGACTTAAGGGGCCTGCGAATAGCGGTGGCGGGAGGGGAACTGCTCGTAACCAAAGTTCGTACGGAGTCAGCCGGCAAACTGGATGCCACCGCATGGGCCGTAGCCGCCAATGTGAAACCCGGTGATAGGTTTCGTAAATTCTCGAAGTAGTTTATAATTGAATCCATCAAATTTGAGTCACTGAAAGAGGGTGCCCGATGTATTTCCCAGACTACAGACCACGAAGACTCAGGCGTACCGAGAATCTGCGGCGGATGATCCGAGAAACCAGGCTCAGTGTCGATCAGCTTATATATCCTCTGTTCGTTGTGCCCGGCGCCGGCGTGAAAAACCCCGTGCCATCGATGCCCGGGGTCTTCCAGTTCTCGGTGGACAAGCTCATCGAAGAAGTTCGCTCAGTGGTGGAACTCGATATACCCGGAGTCCTGCTCTTCGGCCTGCCGGAAAAAAAAGATGAGCGCGGCTCTGAGGCACACGCGGAAAATGGCCCCGTTCAGCAGGCGGTGCGTGCAATCAAAGAAGCCTGGCCGGAGCTTACCGTCATTACCGATGTGTGTCTTTGCGAGTATACCAGTCACGGCCACTGTGGCATTCTCGAGGGAAATGAGGTGCACAACGACGCCACACTGGAGGTACTTGCCCGGGTAGCCCTTTCGCACGCCAGGGCCGGCGCCGACGTCATCGCCCCCTCGGACATGATGGACGGCCGGGTTGCCGTAATCAGAGAGACGTTGGATGAAGAAGAATTTGACCAGGTGGCCATTCTCGCTTATTCCGCCAAATATTGCTCCGGCTTCTACGGCCCTTTCCGGGAGGCTGCCGATTCGGCGCCCCAATTCGGCGACAGGCGCGCCTACCAGATGGACATATGCAACGCGGAGGAAGCGATCAGGGAAGTGGCTCTCGATATAGAAGAGGGCGCGGACATGGTAATGGTCAAACCGGCAATGTCCTACCTGGACATAATCTGGCGCGTAAAGGAGCAATTCGACAGACCGGTCGCCGCATACAACGTGAGCGGCGAATACTCCATGGTGAAAGCCGCCGCCGCAAATGGATGGATCGACGGGGACCGGATAATGATGGAAGTTCTCACCTCCATCGTGCGCGCCGGGGCCGATTTCATACTCACTTACTTTGCAAAGGATGCTGCCGGCCTGCTGCGGAAATAGCCCATTTTTTCGCGCGAAGACGCGACGAAAGAAGCGGCTGTTCGGCAATGAGCCTGCCAGACCTGCCCAGGAGCGAGTTCGTGACAGGCTGTCGAAGGCGATTTCCCTGACTTTCGCCTGTCTTTTCTTTTTTTTTATTCTTATTCGCGGCTTCGCGCCTTCGCGTGAACCAGGCATTCAGGCTTTGAGTTTTTCTACGGCAAGAAACGCGTCTTCGCGTGATACGAAAGTCGGTAAATGAACACAGACCATACCAAAATGAAAGGCCACCCACACTCCATGGCAAAGGGTGCAACTCTTCAGGCCAACTTACGCCTTGTAGCCTGGGAGCTTACGCGTTCCTGCAATCTCGCATGCGTTCACTGCCGCGCCGCCGCGCAGGACCGCCCCTACGAAGGGGAGCTGACTGAGGCCGAGTGCCGCAGAGTGATGGACGAAATAGCCGAGGTCGCGAAGCCTATTGTAATTCTGACGGGCGGAGAGCCGCTGCTTCGCCCCGATGTTTTCGACCTCGCGCAATACGGCAATAGCCTGGGCTTCCGGATGACCATGGCCACTAATGGCACCCTGCTCACTCCGAAAATCGTCCGCAAGATGATCGACTCGGGCATTCAGCGGATAAGTGTCAGTCTCGATGGCGCCACCGCTGAATCTCATGATGCTTTCCGAAAGGTCCCCGGCGCCTTCTAAGGCGCCTTGCGCGGTATTGCCATGGCCAGGGAAGCGAAACTGGATTTTCAGGTCAATACGACCATCACTCACGCAAATATCGAGGAATTTCCCAAAATCTACGAACTCACGGTCTCGCTGGGCGCGGCCGCGCACCATATTTTCATGCTGGTCCCGACGGGAAGGGGAAAAGACCTGGCCGAAGAGGCGATCGGCGCCGAAGAATACGAAAAAACGCTTCACTGGTTCTACGAACAGAGGGACAAGGCGCCCTTACAGCTCAAGGCCACCTGCGCCCCCCATTATTACCGGATTCTTCGCCAGAGGGCCAAATCCGAGGGCAAGGAAATAAATTTCCAGACCTTTGGGCTCGACGCCGTTACGCGCGGCTGCCTCGGCGGAAGCAGTTTCGTCTTCATATCCCATGTGGGACAGGTGCAGCCCTGCGGCTACCTGGAGGTGGACTCCGGAAACCTGAGGGAAAAATCGTTTAAGCAGATTTGGGAGGATTCGACGGTTTTCCGTGACTTGAGAGACCTGAAGCGCTACGAAGGCAAATGTGGAAAATGCGAGTACATAGGAGTTTGCGGCGGTTGTCGCGCAAGGGCCTATGAAATCTCCGGCAACTACCTGTCCGAAGAACCCCTTTGCCTCTATAAGCCGGGATTTAAGGATTTAGGAATTTAGGGATTCAGGGATTTAAGGATTTAGGGATTCAGGGATTTTTCAATTCCTCAATTCTTCAATCCCTCAATTATTCATTCCTCAATTCTCATTTACCAATTCCTCAATCCCTCAATTGGAAATTATTTTATATGAAAACTGCTGACCGGAACGAAAATATCAATATCACAAAGGCCCTGTGGCAAAGCGGCCTGATCATCTTGATGGCTGCCGCTGTTTCGCTCGGGGTAAATTACTTGCGGCGCGACGGACTGCCGCTGGTCGGCTGTCGGGCCCCCGAAGCCTCATCGATCGGTATGCAAACGGCCCAGGAAGCCATTATTTCCATCGATGAAGCCAGGGCGCTTTTTCTCACAAACGGGGCCGTGTTTATCGACGCAAGACCCGCGGAAGCCTTTCGTTCCGGCCATATCCAGGGCGCCTTGAATCTGCCCCCGGATGACTTCGACCAATTGCTGCCCAATATCAGGGAGCAAATCCCGCCCGATTCGCTCATCATCACCTATTGCGACGGTGAAAGTTGCGACCTTAGCAAAGACGCCGCCATGCAGCTATCCGGAAAGGGATACTCACACGTCCAGGTGCTGGTAAACGGATGGTCCGCCTGGCAGGATGCCGGGCTGCCAACCGAGAAGACGCCCTGATTAAAACTCTTCTTCTCCAATAAAGGGCAGCGGACTGCCTTTCCGGTAAACCAGGGCCGTGCATGTCGCGATCAGGCGCTCCCGCTCGTCGTGAACCTTGATGTCGTAGGAAGCAGTTTTTCGTGTCGAGCTTACCTCGCGCGCTTCTGCTCTCAGTGTGCTTCCCGGTTTAGGGGATGCAATGAAGGTAACGTTCATGTTCAGCGCCACCGCAAGGGTCCCGTGAGAGTTGCCGGCAGTCTCGAAGGCCTCGTCGATCAGGGCGAATAGCGCTCCCCCGTGCGCCATCCCGAACATGTTCTCCATATCCGGGCGAAATTGCATCTCCACTTTCGAGTAACCGTCCCCTATTTCCAGCAGTTTCAGGCCGAATTTTGAGGCAAATGCCTCCTTTGCAACCCTGGAATGAAAGGTTTGCCTGAGCTTTTCGTCCATACTATTGACCGCCTTCCGGAAAATTCATCCAAACCAGGCGCGCGGGGTCTTCAAGAGACCGGTCCAACGGAAAAATCTTTCGCAGCGACTGGAAACCATCCTCCGAACCGCACAGGGAAAGCTTATCCGTCTGGTCTGCCCCGGGAGCGGGCTGGAAACTTATGACAATGTCCGGTCGCAGAGATTAAACGAAAAAAAGGCTCAACGCAATAATCGTTACAAAATAGTTTGACTGCGGGCAAACTGGTAGCATTTCGGTAGAGTTTAAAAGGAAACTTTTCGCGTTGATTATAGATTTCCGGCTTGTTAGTAAAACTCAATTGACTCTCATATTTCTGTCAAACCGTGATATTTTAAGGTTCTAGACGAATATGGCAGCACATTGTGATTTTGCTTGCATAACTCTTATTTTATTGTATTTTTATTTAGTACTTTCGATATGAACAGCGCTTCAATCTCTTAGGTTTTTGCAGGGAAATTCTTAGGAGGGATACGGTTCCCGGCGTAAAATCATTTCATACTTTGCGGGTCTTATCATGATTTCCTTCTGGAGGGGAGCCAAAGATGATGGCAAGAAGATTACTGGAGATCGCTGCTTCCATAGTTAAAGCCCAGGCGTCTGTGAGTAAGATTTCTCCCGAAGAAATCGAACAGACTCTTATGAAGACTTTTCTTGTCTTGCAACGGATGCAAAATGCGGAACAGCATGGGGTTTTGCTGCAAATGAGCGGCGAACCGGCCTTCGGCGCTTCACAGGAAAACCCGTTGGAGCCTGCCACCCCGAAAGACTCGATCCGCGAAAGCAGGATAATGTGCCTGGAGTGCGGAATCGAAATGAAGCAGCTTACCCGGAAACATCTCGGGTTACATGGGCTTACACAGCGGGATTACAAGAAAAAGTGGGGGTTTTCGATGAGGACCCCGCTTTCGGCTAAATCTCTTTCCAGGGCCAGAAGCCGGGCTGCAAAAAAGAGGGGGCTGCCCCCAAACCTCGTGAAATTTCAGCAGGAGAGGAAACTCAAGGCCTCTGAGAAGGTCACGCTTTCCCCGCCTGCGAAAACATGATGTTTCTTTTCCGGGATTGCCGTTCATGCTTGTATGGAGGCTGAGCGGCCGCCGGGTGTTCGCCCTTGGATACATTGCTCGTGGCGAACGGTTACATCATTATTCTAACTTTTGGGACACAACACCGGCATATCTGTGCCGAGCGGAATAAAAGCTCATGTTTACAGCAATGGAACTTTTCGATCTTGCCATCCAGGTGGAAGAAAACGGCGAGCGGTTCTACAGGCATGCTCTGGGCAAGGTAAGAGAGGATTCTCTAAAGAATGTCCTGGGCTCGCTCGCGGACCAGGAATTGGAGCACAGGAGCGCCTTCCTCGAAATAAAGGAGAGGATCGGCGATAAAACAAAACCTGCACCCCCCGTTTTCTCTCTGAGCCGGGAAGTTTTGCGCGGCGCAATGGGCCGCCATGCCTTCTCCCTGGATGAACTCCAAGTCGATTCAATCCAGGATGAGAAGGAAATCCTTGAGGCTGCAATTAATTTTGAAGAGGACTCGATACTGTTTTTTGAATTCATTGCCGCTTTTGTTTCTGATCCCGGCGCTCTTTTAACCCTTCAACAAATCAGGGCCGAAGAGTTAAAGCACAAGCAGATGCTCATGGAGCAAATTTCTGAAATCACAGCTAACACACCTCAGGTCATCACGGAGCAATAGCATGGAAAAACCGATTGAAAGTTTCTGGTCACTAAGGCTGGCTGATCTTAAAGATGCGCTTGAGACAAACAATTTCGGAGTTCACATCGCAGAAAATGTCGATGCGGCAAAGAAGATCGTCAAGGAAATTCTTTCCGCGTCCGGGGCAAAGAGCATGTCATGGGGCGGTTCGATGACGTACGTCCAAACCGGCATATACGAGGAGCTAAAGGATTATCCGGGCATCGAGATACTTGACACCTACGAAAAGGGGCTCGCCCCGGAACTGATGATGGAGCGAAGAAGGCGTTCGCTCCTGGTCGATCTTTTCATTACCGGAACCAATGCGGTAACCGAGACCGGGAAGCTGGTCAACCTCGATATGACAGGCAACAGGGTAGCCGCTATCAATTTCGGGCCCAGGAACGTCATTATTCTGGTGGGACGCAATAAGGTTGTTCCCGACCTGGAAGACGCGATGCTTAGAATAAAAAATTACGCAGCCCCGGCGAACGCGATGCGCCTGGATAAGAAAACTCCCTGCGTGAAGACCTCAATATGCGAAGAATGCCGCAGTCTCGACCGGATTTGCAATATCTGGACGATTACAGAAAAGTCCTTTCCAAAAGGAAGAATCAAAATAGTGCTCATAAATGAAGACCTGGGACTGTAACGGTATCGGGAAACAATAAACTTATCAGGTTTTTCGCTCCGGCCTTTAACGAGAGTGCACCGGGTTGCACGGGTTCATGATCAGGGACTTGCCAGATTAGTCTAAATGCAGTAGATTCAGGCATCTTGCCCCCGTAGCTCAGGTGGATAGAGCACGAGATTCCTAATCTGCCTGGCTACAGAAATATACTGCAATTTAAGCCACTTAGAACACCAACCCTAATCAAAACTGCCTCAAAACCAGAGGTCAACTTAGCAATAGCTTAGCAAGCTAAGTGACCCGGAAAGGGGCAGCAATGAAGCGAATCCAAGTACCAAAATTCCAGGGTGTGTATTATCGCGAATCAGAGCAGAGGAAGGGGGACAGGTGTTTTGACATTGCCTACACTCTCCCGAATGGAAAGCTGAAGTGGGAAAAGGTAGGCTGGACCAGCGAGAACTATACCGCTCAGATGGCGGCTACAGTCAGGGGTGAGAGGATTCAGGCACTCAGGCATGGCGAAGAGCTTCCCCAAAAGAAGAAACCTGAATTGACCTTTGGGGAACTATGGAAGAAATACTCAGAGTGGATGACTAAGGCCAGTGCTGAAGGCGATAGGCTGAGGTATGAGAGGCATCTGAAGAAAAGGTTTGCCAACAAAACCCTATCGGAAATTAACCCTTTTGATCTGGAGCGGATGAAGAATGATTTGCTGAAGTATGGTCTTGCTCCTGCCACTGTGAAACACTGCCTTATCCAGGTGAGGCAGGTAATCAATAAGGGTATCGCTTGGGATCTCTGGCAGGGTAACAACCCTGTCCGGAAAGTTAAGCTCCCAAAGCTCAATAACAAACGGGCAAGATTCCTGAGCAGCACAGAGATTGAGAAGCTCCTGAGTGAACTAAAGCGTGTAAGCCCTATGCAGCATGACATAGCATTGCTCAGCTTGCATACCGGGATGAGAGCGGGCGAAATCTTTGCTCTTAGGTGGAATCATCTCAATTTCCAGCATGGAATGATCCATATAGCTGACCCAAAGAGCGAGAAAGCTCGCAAGGCTTATATGACAAGCACAGTCCGGGAAATGCTTCAAAGGAAACTGCCTGCGAGAAAGAACCCGGAAGATTTGGTATTCCATCGCAAGGGCAAGCAATTCCACAAGGTAAGCCGGACCTTCGAGCGGGCAGTGATAAAGCATGAATTCAACAAAGGGATTACTGACACAAGGCAGAAGGTTTGTTTTCACACTCTTCGGCATACCTTCGCTTCTATGCTCGCAATCCAGGGAACTCCGATTCTTACAATCTCTGAGCTTCTCGGCCATTCCAGCCTGGAGCTTTCATGCAGATATGCTCATTTGAGCAGCAGCCATGTCAGGCAGGCTGTGAACCAACTGGAGCAGTACCTCAGCGAGAAAGAGCCTGAGGCGAGGCAGGAACCAGCTACCGCATAACTATCTGGCAATGATGCTGGACCATCCAGGGGGGAGCTTAGGCTCTCCCTTTTTTTGTTGGATTTCACTCGAAAGAGTCTGGTAATGTAAGCGGAAAACTTCGGAGATAGTTCTATGATTCCCTATACTGCACCCGGTTTTAAGGTTGAGGCATTCAACTGTCCTTTTTGTGGGGCTTACTCGAATCAAATCTGGAGCAGTCATGTAGTTAGGGTTATTCCGCAATATGGCAACAGGGAAGTTGAGCAACTGCAGATTGCTGAATGCGCTCACTGCCACAGGCTTACTTTCTGGCTTGAAGCAAGAATGATTTACCCACTCTCAGGAAGTGCGCCTCAGCCCAATCCTGATTTGCCTGATGAAATTAAGCGGGACTATGAGGAAGCCCGATCCATCGCCGATCTGTCTCCGAGGGGAGCAGCGGGGCTGCTCAGGCTTGCTATTCAGAAGCTATGCGAACACTTGGGCGAAAGTGGAGATAATCTCAATACTGATATAGCCAACCTTGTCAAGAAGGGCTTGCCTACTCAAGTCCAGAAGGCTCTTGATATTGTCCGGGTAATCGGCAATGAGGCAGTGCATCCCGGACAAATCGATTTGAATGATGATCCGGGGATAGCTCAAACCCTGTTCTCTCTAGTCAACATGATAGCTGAGAAGATGATTACCGAACCGAAGCAGATTGACAGTTTGTTTGCAAGCCTGCCTGAAGGAAAGCGAGAGCAGATAGCGAAGCGGGATTCAAAAGATTAGTCCAGCCACATAGCCACCTGTCTTCCTGATCCTGGGGAGTACTTCCTCAGCTAGTGGAGTGCACACCTGAAACCTGATGATGGATTTAGACCTGAGCATGGTAGTGATGTTAAAGCCCTTCGCCCTTCGGGCGGGGACCAGCTAAGATAGACTTAATGGCATTCCCCCCTATAAAGAAATATCCTTCAGGGGACTATGCCATTAACTAACTAATAAATTCAACCAGACCCCTTGACAGTATGAAGATAGATGATTAATATATACTTAAGGGGGGAGAAGGGACAAACTCTCTTTCGATAAACCAACCTGATTTAGACTAAAAAACAACCAATCTAATTTAACTGCTTATTTTTATTAGTTAATTAATAGGGGCGGACCCTTGAGGGGTCCGACCCATTGAGATTAACTCAACTAAGTACCCGCCCCTTGCGGGGCGGTACTCTTACTATAAACTCTCAGACTAATTCATAGTTTTGTAATGTACACTCAAAAAAAGGGAGGATTACTATGTAATATGCTTCAGGCTTAACTTTACTAACTATCTCCAGACTAAACTATTCTTAATGTGCCCCCGCTTCGCGGGGCACACCTTTTAACTAACTAATCCATTGCTCCAGCTTAATTTGTGTTCTATGGGGCCTCGCCAAAGGCGAGGGCCTACTTATCAATTTAACCCTATGCTCAGGAAGGAAAGACCTATGGACAATATCGGTATTACAGCCCATCCCCTCTATGCTCAGATCAAAGAGAAGGGCATTCGGCAATGGCAGTTAAGAAAGATGCTTGGCGGTTCGCCGGTTGAATCCAAGCTATCCAGGATGCTCAATGGCATTGACCCGATGCCTGAGAGCCTGGAACAGAAGATCAGAACCATCCTGAAAGAAGTGCTTATCAACTAATCCATACTCAGAACGAAAGGAACTTTATGGAACAACTCGTTACTCCGCATCCGCTTCAGGAAACAATTCGAGAGAAGAGCCTCAAATTGTGGCAGCTTAGGATACTGCTTAAGGGCTCACCCTCAGAGGGTCACCTCTCCAGGGTCTTGAGAGGCATACAGCCTATGCCGGGAAAGCTCGAAGAGCGCATCCGAACCATCCTGAAAGAAGTGTAGTCAAGCCTCAGCCAGCTAATCGGTGGATTATCCATCCAGAACCCAAACAACAGGAGAAGCTATGTTTTTTAACTTTGTGAGTTTCAGATTCAGAAGGGATACTGAAGTGGGAAATGGCTTTAACAATCTGGCTGAGGAAAACTTTGTAAAGTGGTTCGATCATAAGCAGGTGAAGTATATTTATTTAGATCAGTCTTGGGAAACACAAAGCCCATTGTTTAAGGACAAGCTCAGAAGACCCGATTTCCTTGTCACAATTCCAGGTATCGGTAGCATCTTTGTGGATGTGAAAGAGCGGGAATATCAAACCAAGTACAGCAGTGTAATTCTGGATGAGGCTGATGTTCCTCTATACATCCAGCTTCAGAAAGACTTCAAGCTGCCTGTCTGGTTCGCCTTCACTCTCAAAGGCTCAGGCTATGCCTCTTGGCACTGGATAAGCCTGGATGATGTATTGGAGAAGGTTGAGATCAGGGACAGTGGCAAAAGCGGAAAGCCATTCCGGGGTGTTCCTTTGACACAATGCAGAACACTTGGCTGGAATGATGGACTAAGTAAGCTCATCTCCGAGAATTGACAGAGTTTCCAGTTCCACCCACAATATTTGCTGACAACCAATAGAAAGGTTTATGGGTACTATGGGAAGAAGAATAACCAATGATGAGGAAATCCTTCAGCTTCGCCGAGAAGGCAAGAGCAGCAAGGAGATTGCGGAACACTTCGGTGTTTCCAAGCAAGCTATCAACAAAAGACTCCAAAAGCTAAATCCTAGACCATCCCTGGACCATCTCACAGATAAACAAAGAGGGTTTGTTCAGGAAGTTGTGAAAGGTAACAGCCACATAGATGCAGCTATGTCCAGCCATGATGTAGCGACTAGGAAGGATGCAGCTACGCTTGGCCTAGCTCTGTTGAATAACCCCAAGATCACCAAGTCAATCGAGGCATTGCTGGACTATGTGGGATTGACCAAGGAATACCGGGTACATAAGCTAAAGGGCCACGTAGACAATCAGGATGCTAATGTGTCTCTGAAAGCGCTGGACATGGCTTTCAAACTCGATTCCAGCTACCCCCCTACCAAGAATCTCAACCTCAATGTCCCTGTCCAGTTCCATCCGGTAGACTTGAGCAAGTATGAGAACCGAGATGAGACAATCGAGGGTGAGTTCACCGAACAGTAAGTAGTTTGGTCTGAGGGGCTTCATTTC
>JBKQLC010000100.1:0-15319 GCA_052147195.1 Syntrophobacteraceae bacterium | reverse complement strand
GCTTTCTCGATCTAAAAAGTTTTCGATCAAGCCCTGCACGATCTGGCGAAAGGTCCAGGACCGGCCCGTAACGGGATCTGGAAACGTGTCGTCCCACTTTGGCCAGGCATATTTTTTTCTGACCGGTTCGGGAGAGTTTAACAGCGCGCGCCGCGCAGTCAGTGCGGCAGCGATCTCGGGATCAAAGTCGCGGGTGAACTCGGCGATCGTGCGTTCCACATTGACTTCTCGCCCGTTCACCGTCCTGGTCCCGAAAAGTTCCGGGAATTTCCGCAGAATGTCTTCACGAATCATGACCTGTCATCCTTTAATCCGATCATTTACGGTGTTTTTCGATTGCGAGCTGCAATCCGTTACCCTGCACGCCACCTGCAGCCTGGCGTTTTCGCGTTATTTCTGAGCCATTGTAGAATCGTTACGTGCACTGAAGACTTGGGCGGCAGGGTGTAGGCCCTGCCGCCCGGGAAAGCCTGCTTGGTTTAGTTCGGACAGATCCGCCATTTGCCTACGGCATGAGGGCCGTCGCATCCTGAGGCACGATGCCCGGAACCACGTATGCCTGCAACGCTACCAGGACGATCGTAACGCCCAGGAGCATGACCGAATACTTAACCGTCTTGCGGAAGATGTCCGGCTCCCTCCCCACCAACCCGGTAGCCGCACATGCGACCGCGATCGATTGGGGCGAAATCAGCTTGCCCATGACGCCACCGAACAGATTGGCCGAAGTGGTCAACACAGGATTGATATTGATTTGCAAGGCGGTCACTTGCTGGAGCTTACCGAACAAAGCGGCAGAGGACGTAACCGATCCGGTCAGGAAAACTCCCAGCCATCCGATGATCGGAGAAAAGATTGGGAACAGCATCCCCGTGTAGGTGGCGCAGGTCAGACCCAATGTATAGGACATGCCCGAATAATTTGCCAGGAAGCCGATACCGATAACTGAAGAAAGAGTAATCAGGGCGAAACGCAGTTGTTTGCACGTCGCCACGAATACCTTCACGGCGCGGGACGGACTGATACCCAGGATCACCATGGTGACCAAAGACGAAATAAACATGGCTGTTCCCGAAGCGGTAAAGAATTCCCACCGATAGCTGGCCCCATATATCGCCGGTTTAGCCCCGGGCACCGCGGTGTAAACCAGGCCGTGCAAGCCGGGCCATTGAGGAATGATAACTATCCAGTGAAGTTCGTTGACAATCCAGCTCTTAAATGATGGGATTCCCCATAACCCCATGATGGCCATCAAAATCACGAACGGAGACCAAGCTTTCACGACTTGAGTTGTAGTGTACTTCTTCTCCAACTCCTGCCTGACCTCGGGTTCCCCGGGAAAACGCCAGATGGAACCCGGCTTCCAGAATTTCAGGAAAACTGCCAGGAACATCATCGAAACAAAGGAGGAGATGATGGCCGGAAGTTCCATCCCCACACGCTGTGTAACGATCATGTTGGTGATCGCATAGCTGACCCCTGCCACCATGGCAGCCGGCATTACCTCCATCGCCTTCTTCCAGCCTGCCATAACGACCAACATGAAAAAGGGAATGATGAGGGCCATGATCGTCATGTCGATCCCGATGGCCTTGGTCATCACTGACGCATTAATCTTGGTGACCGTAACCATCATGTTGGTTGGCACGCCCACCGGGCCGAAGGGAACGGGGGGAGTGTTTGCGACCAGGCAGATGACGGCTGCCGGTAAGGCTGGAAAGCCCAAACCAATCAGCATGGCCGCAGCAACCGCTACCGGCGCTCCCATTCCGGATACCCCTTCCATGAAAGCCGAAAAGCAAAACGCAATAAGCAGCGCCTGGAGCCGCCGGTCGGTCGACAGCGCGGAAATCGAGCTCTTCAGAACTTCGAACTGCCCGGCTTCTACCGTCAGGTTATAAAAGAACACTGCCGTCAAAATAATCCAGCCTATAGGAAACAGGCCGGTTACCATACCCAGGGCCGCCGCCGATACCGCTATTCCCACAGGCATGCCGTAAGTGATGATTACGATGACCAGGGTCAGCAGCAGGGTCAACACCCCGGCCACGTGCCCTTTCATGCGCTTTACCGCCAGCGCCCAGAATAAAAAGAATATCGGGATCGATACGACAAGTGCGGTTAGGCCAAGACTGTTCCCCAGGGCTGCGTAATTGTGATACCAGGGCATGGACAGCACCTCCCCTTTGAGTTCTAAATTTTGAGAACTGTGGAGATTATGAAAATTATCACTAAGAGGTGGCGCCTGCAACAGGAAATTCTCCGCAGGATGGTCACGCCGTCCGGTTCCCATGTCCCCCAAAACCGGGCGGTCACGGAAGACCGGAGGTGGGGGCCGTAAAGCCTGCCTGAGCCTCTACGAGGCGGCGGAGAAGTCAATGCCGGCAAAGGAGTGTCACGCCATCACTTGAAAATAATCGCAGTACGCTTTGCAATAGGATATAGGACAGCATTGATGGGGACAAGGTAACGCAGTCGTTTGACAATGTATCAACGGCCGGTTTACTGGCCCGCCTCAGGGCGATGCTTTCTTGACAATTGCCTGGATATTGGGATCGTTAAGTATTTGCATAAACTTATCATTGGACATCAGCGACGCTATATCCCCTTCGTTGATCGCCTTCATTATTGCAGGATCTTGCATAACCCGCATTACGTCCTCGTTCTGAGTCAGAGATGAGATCGTATCCATAATACTCGGGTCACGCATCAAGGCCTCGGCCTGGGTCTTTACCTGCGCTGTAACATCCGGCGCTGGCGAAGGAGTGGTTACGCTTTTTCCAGCCGTATCGCCGGGTCCCATCCTTATGCTCTTGATCCGCGATTTTTCGATACGGATCGTTCCGAGGGCTTGAGACTTAACTGTATAGAAATCATCCTGGAGAGAAATAATTTCGGCGCGAAGGACGCTTCCGTCGCGCAGTTCGATTTCAGCGGGTTCTGCGGCAAGGCCCGTCCGAGCCATCAAAATCAGCAGGAATACGACAACAATAGCTACTCTCATCTTTGATCCCTATTTTTTAAATGTCTCCGACCAAGACAAAGCTTCGAGTTGCCCCTGACCGTTCCATCCCATACAAGCGGCACCGATCCAAACTATAATCACCCAATAACTGAATTGAACAACCTTTACAAGCCGATTTATGGTCCGGAGAAAACATCACTATGAAGGCTTTGAGCATGTGCAACCTCACCACAGAGACACAGAGATCACGGAGGAAAGCAGTTGAACGAAGAACAGAAAGCCACATAACGTACAGAATTGGATAGGGGTAGGAACGGCGCATTGGCTTGCACCGCCCCTCCCTCCGAACCGTGCAGGCGGATCTCCCGCACACGGCTCTCCGGTAAGTGGTCTTACCTCGTCGAGGACTGGCGTAAAGCTCTATGGGCAACTTCAAGGCTGAAGAGCCCATGGTCTTGAAGGAAGCGATTGGGCCAGCGAAAGTGGTCATGACCCCGACTAATTCCTTGACGTTTGGATCGCTTGCGCAGAATAGAGCGCAAGCGGCGGCGGACCCATCGATCAATGGGAGGGAAGGTCCATCCATGACTCTGTTTGAAGTATTCGAACCATCCTCTGAGGGTAGAGTTGACACCGGCTATGATAACAGTCAGGCTGTTGCCGTTGCACCGCTTGGTCTTAGCCCGAAGGCTATCTTTGAGCTTGCTCAGGCTCTTCTTGCGAGGCCAACGAGTGCCGCGCTCAAAGTGGTAGCCGAGGAAGTCAAAGCCCTGTCTTGGAATCGTGGCATCGACCAGACGGGTTTTATCGGGGTGCAGACTCAAACCTTTAGCTGTAGAAAGCTCGCGCACAAGCTCAAGGGCATCTGCGGCTTCTTCAGAGTTGCAGCACAAAATGACAAAGTCATCTGCGTACCGCACAATGGAAAAGCCAGCCAAAGCCATGGCAACATCGATCGAATGCAGGTACAGATTGGAGAGCAAGGGACTGATCACGGCTCCTTGGGGTACTCCTTTCTCAGGGGTCCAAAGGGCCATTGCCTCCAAGATGTCCTGTGTGAGCAAAGCCTCGATCAGAGCCAGTACTCTTCCATCCGCAATATAGTTGCCTATCTCGCTCATGAGCTTGTCGTGCGGGATGCTGTCGAAGTAGGATTTGAGGTCGGCATCTACGACATGGACATATCCTGCTTTAAGAAGCCGTTCGACCTCACGAAGAGCATCTTTGCATCCCCGTTTCGGGCGAAAACCATAGCTTTGTTCGTAAAACACCTTCTCAAAGATTGGTTCGATCACAAGTCTCAGCGCTGCCTGGACCACGCGATCACGCACGCAAGGGATGCCAAGCGGCCTTTTGTCTTTGGTGCCTGGCTTATCGATGTAGACTCGCAAGTTAGGCCTTGGACGATAACTGCCATCCTTAAGTTCATGGTGCAATCGGTCAAGGTTACCGCTGAGATCTTGCTCGAAGTCCTTGATGCTCTGGTGGTCCGATCCTGCGTTGCCCCTGTTGGCCTTCACCGTAAGCCATGCGGCGTAAAGGGTAGAGGGTCTGTAGACCTTGTCAATCAGGCTGAACCATACGCCTCCTTTCACCCCCTTTTCGAGGGCAGCCAGCATGTTATCGGTCCAGATGGAGTGTTCCACCCAGTCCCACTGCGTGGGGCGGGTTTCTCCCGTTTGCTTAGTCTTTTCAGACACTGTCACAGGTTTCCTTTCACTCTTTCTGTTCCTAACACATCCACTTCCCTACGCCCCTTCGCTCCACAGGCATTACCCTGCTTCCTCGCTACTATGGACGCTCTGACTCCTGCCCGGCTGGCTCTTCGTACCTTGCTTAAGGGCAATGAACACCAACCTTTCTCCGGACAGGTCTCCCCGGTTCACACGGCACGACCTTCCATGCATTCCGTCACCAACCACCCCACGCGCCCTGTCATCGCTTTTCCGCTGCCCACCCAGCGTGACAGACTCCCGGAACCTGGTCTCCGACCTGCTACTCCTAAGTCGGGGTCTGGCAAACCTCTGGCAGACCTCGTGCTTTCGCCCGTGTTCCGATCTGGACTTCGCACATCGCTAGAAGGCTCGTCGCAGCGTGCGGCCGAATCGTGTTCGTCATTATCCTACGGACTGCATATTCGCCTCCGGTTGCTCTCCACCCCGCCTCACGGCGACGCGGTTACCTTCAGCTACCGGGAGTGGGCACCTCCCGCGAGAGGACTTGCACCCCTCAGATCGCGCCTGCTTCCAGGCGCACTAGCGCCGTCTTCCATGGCGGCGTTGTTCGCGGCGCTACCTACACTTGTCGATTAACGCCGGGCACAGGCGGCTCGCTTGAACCTTTTTCCGTAATCCCGGCCGTTACTTCCTCCACAAACTTCTTCAACTCCTCACCTTCCATGGATTCTTTTTCAAGCAGGATCTTAGCCAGCTTCTCGAGCATGCCGCGCTGACGGGTAAGAATCTCTCTGGCATTCTGGTGCGAGGCTTCGATTATGCCGTAAACCTCCTCATCGATCTGCTGGGCGGTCCTTTCGCTGAACTCCCTCTCTCGCGAGCCGAAACCAAGATCGAGGTGCGCGGATCGCGGTTCGTTGACATAGGTAAGGGGGCCGAGCTTTTCACTCATGCCATATTCCATGACCATGCTGCGGGCGATGTCGGTTGCGCGCTGGAGGTCGTTCTGGGCGCCTGTGGATATGTCGCCGAAAATGATTTCTTCGGAAACCCTGCCGCCGAGCAGTACCTTGAGTCTGGAAAGAAGTTCGTCGCGCGTCATGAGGTACCTGTCTTCGGTCGGAAGCTGCTGGGTGTAGCCCAGAGCAGCGATCCCGCGTGGAATGATCGAAATCTTGCTGACCGGATCGGTATTGGGCAGGACCATTGCGACAAGCGCGTGACCGGATTCATGATAGGCGACGATTTCCTTCTCTTTGGGGTTCATCGCCCTGTTTCTTTTTTCGAGCCCCCCGATTATGCGGTCTGCGGCGGCTTGAAAGTCGGCCATCGTGACCTCTTCCCGGTTGAGCCTTGCGGCAATCAACGCCGCCTCATTGATGAGGTTGGCGAGATCGGCGCCCACGAATCCGGGCGTCATGGCCGCGATTTTCTTTAGATCGACGTCCGGACCCAGTTTGACTTCTTTGGCATGAACACGCAAAATAGCTTCTCTGCCCCGGATGTCAGGTTTGTCGATTGCAACGTGCCGGTCGAAACGACCGGGCCGCAGCAATGCCGGATCGAGTATTTCGGGGCGGTTTGTCGCGGCCATTATGATTACTCCAGCCCTTGGATCGAAACCGTCCATCTCAACCAGGAGCTGGTTCAATGTCTGCTCCCTTTCGTCATGCCCTCCTATCGGATTCAGGCCGCGAGCCTTTCCCAGCGCATCCAACTCGTCCACAAATATGATGCAGGGAGCGTGTTCCTTGGCCTGGCCGAAAAGATCACGAACTCGCGCTGCGCCTACACCAACGAACATCTCTACGAACTCCGAACCGCTCATGCTGAAAAAAGGCACTTCGGCTTCTCCAGCCACGGCGCGCGCAAGCAGAGTTTTGCCCGTTCCAGGTGCGCCGACAAGCAGAACACCCTTTGGGATTTTGCCTCCGAGCTTCTGGAACTTTCCCGGGTCCTTCAAAAATTCGACGATTTCCTCCAGTTCGGCTTTTGCCTCGTCTATCCCCGCCACATCGTCGAACCTCACGCCGATCTCTTTTTCGGCGTAGATCTTCACCTTAGCCTTGCCAACCGAGAGCACGCCCTGCGGGCCTCCCCCCATGCGCCGCATGAGAAAACTCCAGAAAAAGACAAATATAGCCAATGGCAGCAGCCAGGAAATCAACACCCCCAGCCACTTGTTATCGGCTGCGCCGCTGTATTTTATCCCCTGCGCATCGAGATCCTTTACGAGATCGGGGTCTTCGACGCGCAGGGCGGAGACGGAGTTGTTCGGCTCCTTGCCATCTTTTAGCGTAGCTGTGACTTTGTCGGCGCCTATGATCACGGAGTCGATTTTTCCGGTCTTGATCAACTGCTTGAATTCGGAATACGAGATCCGGTTGGTCTGCTGTTCGCTGACGAAAGTTTGAAACCACATGATCACCAGCAAGGCTGCAATGAAGTACCAGATTGAAAAATGCACCTTGCGCTGCGAAGGGTCGGATTTGCGGCCTCCATCCCCCGACGATCCTCTAAACCGGTCCACCAGCCTATTCAACGGGTCTTTCTGTTCGTCATTCGCCATTTCTGTCAGTCCCCTCTTTTCAAGGAGCGGCGGGAAAGCGCCTTTAGCTTTGTTGGGGATTGCTCCCGGTTCTCAAAAATTTCTCCTGGACCAAACTCACTAAATATATTACAGCCCGGAGTCTATGCAATCAGGTATGAATAAAATAAGCCCATGTACCTGCAAAGTATATCCGGTTCCCGAACATCAAAAGGCGCCCTGAGCATAGAATTTGCTTGCACTCGCAAATTGAACTATTAATATAGACCTTAATTATCGACCAGGCTGTTCCACCAAGTTGAATGAGGAGGCAAACTAGATGAGAAGCGGCAAATGTCTTCAGGTTGGATTAACTTCATTTTTGATTTTTACTTTCTTGTGTTCCCCGTTCGTGACCTGCACGTCAAGATTCAATACTGCCCTTGCCGCCGCAGAACAGACTATCGAACCTGAAGGCCCCAACGGCTACGCGGTGAATGATCCTTACGAGGGGCTTAACAGAAAGGTATTCGAGTTTAACGACCAAGTTTATTTTTACGTGCTCAAGCCCGCAGCCACCGTTTATGCGGCCTTTCTTCCGCCTGACCTTCGCACCGGGATCAAAAACGGATTCCACAACCTGGTTTTCCCCTCCCGCTTCGTCAATTCCGTGCTCCAGGGGAAACTGGACAAGGCCTGGATCGAAACAGTTCGTTTCGTCATAAATTCGACCATAGGCCTTATAGGCCTGTTCGATGTTGCCCAGACTAACTTTGGGCTCGCCGGTTATGACCCGGATTTCGGGCAGACGCTTGCCCTTTGGGGCGTCGGGTCAGGTCCGTTCCTGATGATCCCGCTGCTGGGCCCATCTGATGAGAGGGACCTTTTCGGCTACGCGGTGGACTCCGCAATGGACCCCCTCTTCTGGATACCTGTTCAGTGGTATGTGAGCTTTGCTGCTGAAACCGGCAAATACATAAACCGCACTTCACTGAGAATAGGTGAATACGAGGAATTAAAGAAGGCTTCCCTCGACCCCTATGTCGCCGAGAGAGAGGCTTATATCCAGTACAGGGAGCATTTAAGCGAAAAGCCGGTCCCCCTCTATCGGGGAGATTGATTATCAAGAGCGGAGCCGAAATGATCCCTTTTGCCTCCGCTTATTTTTGGGTCTTCCGGCAAACGGGTGCCTAGAGCAGGAGAAAGGACAATATCTGTCTGCTGTGAATTCGCCCTGGGGCTTTTAGAGTTTCTTGGCCTGAAAGTTACATAAAAAAGGTTCCCGCGCGAATGCCTCGATCTCCGGACAGACATGAGTATGGCAGATTTTATGTAACCCTTGCAGGGTAAAATCGGTTTGTGTGCTTTCATACCCAGGGTGACGTCCCGCGAAGCGCGAGACTGACCCTGGGCTGACTTATTGAGCCCCTTTGGGGCAAACATCCAAACCTCAGGTACTCGTTTGCCGGATGAACCTTATTTTTTGACTCCGGTTGCCGCTTTTGATTGAGATAAGCGGAAGACCTGAATATTGAAATAATTGTTGATGAAGAATGGATAAATACAAAAGATTAAGGAGTGCCGCCTATCCTCCTGTCAAAAAACCAACACCAGTCATAACTATGATTGAAAGCTCTCTACAACGCTCTTGCCAATAGGAGATGAAAATCCGGTTATCAGCGTCTGAAATATGGGCTGGAACAGCCGGACAAAGGGGAATAACGATTCTTTTCGTAAGGTTGCCCGGTTGTTTTTGTTGATTTTTGTTCCGAAGCTATTTAGACTGAAGCGATCTGTTCTTTGAGGTCGGTATTTGGGGTTTGTGAAGAAATCGGTCTTTCGCCTTGCAAGACGTTTCCACAAGTTGCTCAAATAACGCACCAGGATGAATCTACAATCAAGTGAAAGGAAATCTGCAATGGCGGACGGTCGAGTGAAGTGGTTTAACGAGCAAAAAGGTTACGGTTTCATCGAAGTAAGTGACGGGCAGGATATTTTCGTGCATTTCAGCGCCATTGAAGGCGAGGGTTTCAAGACCTTGAGCGAAGGCCAGGAAGTAGTATTCGAAATAGAGAAGGGCCAGAAGGGTCCGCAGGCCGTCAAAGTCAAGAAAAAATAACATCGGCGCGCGCCGAATTTGACACATAACTAAGGAAAGGCCGTATTTCAACGGCCTTTTTGTTTTATACGCGGCGTCCATAACGTTTGCGGCGGAGAAATAGAATAGACCCCGAAGGGTTGTCTGTAAACTCGAATGGCACGTGGGTGAACTCTTGACCGTGTCGGGTTTATCGTGACCAACTCCAATCTTGAAGCACATAAAGTAATCACGGTTTACAATGGCCGTGCTGAGATTGAAAACAGGATAAAAGAGGGAAAGAACACCCTCCGATGGGACAAGACGAACCTCGCGGGGCGTGGAGTTTGCAACGAATCAGGCAAGACTCCTTGTGGGATGTCTTGCCTACAATCTGCTGCACATTGATTCGGGATGCGGCATTCTGGGGCGAGAGCGTCAAACCGTCCATAGACTCGATAATCAGGCGGCTTGTGAAGGTTGGGGCCAGGGTGGTGTATCATGCCGGAAAGTGGTACGTCCACGTTGCCTCGGCTTTTCCCCTCGCACGCTATTATCGCATCTTATTCGCCTGAGCCTCTCCAACACCATGAGAGGCGGGAAGCGAGCTATTAACTGCGGGGATGGGTGCGCTTCATTCAAGTAAACTGTTACCTTTTCCATTGCTCACCCACTTAATGCCGGAATGATGCATCACGTTGTGCGCTATGCATGCCGGACTGCACTTTGGGGTTTGATTCCACTCGAAAAATCTCTTGGAACGCCCATAGTTTATAAATCCCTTTCATACCAACTTGCGTTCAAGATTGAACCAGAAAGTGGATAGACGAACGTAGCATAGCCCCTAGTGGGCGTTCGATGGACGGGCACAAGGCCCTATGCTACAGGTGGCTGCAATGTATCATCTTGAACGCAAATTGGTATCAGTATTTCATTTCGGTCCGAAAACCTCCTCGGGTTCCGCCGGAGTGGTATCTTGTGCAGGGGCTGTCTTCTGAGTTGTCTTCACGTGTTTTTTGGGTGCAGTGGAATGTTCGGGTTGGTTCGTGTGTGCGGTTGCCATCTCACGAGGGATTTTCACGACGTCCCCACGTTTCAAATTCCACGGTTTGAGTTCGGGGTTGTGCTGAGCCAGTTCCCGCCAGTCGCTCTTTTTTCCTGTATACCATTTGGCGATGCTGGCCATGGTTTCTCCGGGTAAGACCCGATGGAGGATGAATTCCGGCATTTGCACTTCTGGCGGCGGCGGCGGAGTAGTTTCCTGTTTTGTCTGCTTGTTGGCAGCGCAGGCAAGCGCCATGAGGCACATGGCCAAAACAAAGAGGTATTTACCCGTTCTTACCATTTTCTCTCCTAACTCCCGGTAAACCTATGAAAGGTCCCCTTTTTCGAAGTAGAATCCTGCAGGCTTATGCCCTTATTTACGAGTATCCCGCTCACCAAGTTTGACAATGTACTTCCGAGCCAGCTTGTTGCCTGCGTTAAACTTCAGTGCCTCCATGAAAAGCTCCCGGGCCTTCGTTTCATTTCCGGCTTTCATTTCGATGATTCCAAGATTGGTCAGGACCTCGTCCTTGAACGAGGGGGAGGAATCGAGGCAGTGGTAGTAGCTTTCCCTGGCCCGGTCGTAGACCCCCTGGTTCATGTATATGTAGCCAAGGTTGAAATGGATCTCGGGTATCTGGTCGTTGATCCTCAATGCCCTTTGGTATTGTTGAATGGCCCCGCTGTAATCTTTTCTGAAGGTCAACAAGCGGCCCAACTGGAGATAGCCTTCGAAATTTTCGGGTTCCAAACTGATCGCTTCATTCAGCAATTTTTCAGCATTTGCCGGGTCCGTGCCGAATTGTAATTTGGCCTCTGCAATTAGTTTTTCTGCCGATGCCTCGTCCTGGCCTGAAACCGGCACGGGTTGGACGGCAGCCGGGGGGGACTGGCCGGCGGAAGCAAGAGATTCGTCCTTGGGTGATGCCTCATTGCCGAGGACGGGTTCTGCCTGCCGATTGGATTCACCGACAACAAGCGGCAGAGGGGCCGGGGCCGGATTTTCCGGGGTCTTTTTCGTCAAGGCAACCGAGAATATGCACAAAAAGATGCCAATTACTACGGCGGTCGTATGTTTCGGGAAGGCAAGGACCAACTTCTTCAAACTCAACAGGTAACCGGACAGCATCTTGAGACCCCATTCCGATTGGAATCGCGGGTGCGGGGCCTCCGATGGTCTTTCTGAAATGTTGTCTTCGACAACCGATCCCGGGCAGAATGACTCCGTCCTTTCGGACCCTTGGCCGTCAAAAGTGGTGGCTCCTACAGTTTGTTCTTGTATCCCGCAACTTGCAGCAGGCAAAAGGTTCCCTGATAAAAATGCCTCAGGGCCGCTACCACCACCAGCCGGCCGGCCTGACGATGCTTCGGGGAATGCATCCTCCTGCACTGGCGGGGTGTGCACCGTTGGTTCCCGTTTCCCGGACACCGCTGCTTCGACGCTGGTCTGTGCCTGATAGGCATCTCCCGCTATAAAAAGTTTCAACTCCTGCAGCATTTTGTCCGGGGTTTGAAACCTTTGAGCGGGGTCCTTTGCCAGGGCCTTTGTTATGATTGATCCCAAAGCAGGAGGGATATGCAGATTCAGGACCCTTGGAGGAACAGGGTCGGTCTGAACAATCTTATAGGCCAATGTGGCGGTGTTTTCGCCACTAAAAGGCTTTTCGCCGGTCAGGCTTTCATATAGTACGGCCCCAAGCGAAAATATGTCGGACCGAATATCTATCTTCTGTCCCGAAATCTGCTCGGGAGACATGTAATAGGGTGTTCCCAGGACCGTTCTCGTCATCGCCATTGTCTCGGAGAGTGAAGGTAGCTTGGCGATCCCAAAATCCATTACTTTCACTCTTTTGTCATCCGTGATCATGATATTGGAAGGCTTGATATCACGATGTATGATCTGCTCCGTATGAGCAGCCTCCAATGCCATGAGAACCTGCTCGAAAATCGAAACAGCCGCCTCCAGGCGAAGGGTCCGCTCTGTCTGGAGTATCTGGGCGAGAGTTTGCCCACTCACATACTCCATGCAGATGAATTCGAACTCATTAGTTTCACCGTAGGAATGGATCGTAACGATATTCGGGTGTGAGAGCCTCCCCGCCGCTGTGGCCTCCTGGACCAGCCTCCTGCGCGCCGTTTCCATTGCCACCGCCTCGACCGGGGAGAGAATTGCTTCCATTCTCTTCGGGATCAGCTTAAGTGCAACAGTCCGGATTAGAACCGTGTCGAAAGCCTTCATGACAAGGCCCATCGGCCCCCTTGCAATAAATTGATCGAGCCTGAATTGATCGATTTGCCTGCCAATAAGGTCGTTGAGATCGAACATGGTTTATTGAACTCCTTGGGTGTACCTCACCGTTTGCGCAGCATGCCGATTACTCCAACCGGAGGCTTTTCCCCTCTTCAAGAAGTTTCGTCATCACGGTCGCTGAAACAGGACGGCTGAAGTAATATCCCTGAAATGCATCGCATTTGTTCTCCCGTAGGAAACTGAGTTGTTCCTCAGTCTCGATCCCTTCGGCAATGACTTCCAGGTTGAGGCTGTGCGCCATGGCGATAATCGCCTTAGTGATGACTGCATCGTCTGAGTCGGTCATCAGGTCTTTTATGAACGACCTGTCTATTTTCAGAACATCGAGAGGAAACCGTTTCAGGTAGTTAAGAGATGAATAGCCCGTCCCGAAATCATCCACCGCAAGCCGCAGTCCCATGTTCTTAAACTTCTTGAGGAGGTGAATCGTAGACTCCGCATCCTGCATGATAGTGCCCTCGGTAATCTCCAGCTCCAGAGAATTCGGATCGAGAGCAGAATTTCTCAATACCTTGCCCACTGTCTCGACAATATTTTTTTGTCTGAACTGATGAGACGAGAGGTTAACGGCTATACGGATCGGCCGAAAGCCCGATTTGACCCAAATAGTGTTTTGCATGCATGCAACTGCCAGGACCCATCTGCCGATTGGCACGATAAGTCCTGTTTCCTCCGCCAGAGGAATAAACTCAGCAGGCGAAATGAGTCCCTTTTCCGGATGTTCCCAGCGCAGCAGTGCCTCGGCACCTACGATTCGCCCCGTCCTCAGGTCAACCTGTGGTTGGTAGTGAACTAGAAGTTCACCACGGTCCAGCACTCTCCGAAGATCTCTTTCCAGGTCCAGGCGAATCCTCGTCCGCCCCTGATCGGAAGCGGTATAGAACTGGAGGTTGCTCCGCCCATTTTCCTTGGCGCGGTTCATCGCCTCTTCTGCATTTTTGAGGAGTGTTCCCGGCTCGTTTCCGTCCGAAGGGTAGATTGCGATGCCGATACTGGCGGAGACAAAAAGTTCATGGTCCACAAGCACAAGAGGGCGGGAGATATCGTCGAGCAAACGCTTGGCGACCACAGCCGCATCCCTGATCTGGGATATCCGCGGAAGTAAAATGAGAAACTCATCCCCTCCTACACGGGCCACGGCTTTTTCAGAGAAATCATGCCCAAATCCGGCCGTGCAGTCGCTTTTTCTGGCGAACTGTACGATGCGGTCCGCTGTTCTCTGAAGAAGGGCGTCACCCGCGCTCCGACCGAAAGTGTTATTGATTCGCTTAAAATTGTCGAGGTCGACATGAAGCAGTGCCGAAATATTGCCGGAGCCATTTGATTGGGCCAGAGCCCGTTCCAACAGTTCCTCAAAGGAATGGCGGTTAAGAAGTCCTGTGAGGGCATCGTAATATGCCAGCCTGACCATCTTCTCATAGGCTCTTTTCTTCGTCGTGACATCTCTTACGACGGCAAGAATTTCGTTCCTTTTCCCTGCCATAAAGAGGGTTTCGTAAGAATACGTCTCCGATCCCTGCTTGAATTGAAACTCAAGAGCCTCGGCCCGCCCGGTATGAAGCACTTGCTCTATATATCGATCCGCAGCACCTGGCGCTTCCCTGAAGAGGATTTCACCGATTCTGCACCCCGGCAGTGCATCGGCAAAACATCCAAAATTAAAACCTGCCGGAGACCTGCGATCAAGGATGGTCCCATCTTGTCCGATTCGCAGCAGCAGGTGGGGAGAAGCATCGACGGTCGCGCGATGCATGTCCTGGGTCCGGTGCAGTTCTTCTTGAGAACATACGTCCCGCAGTATGTGCATTACCCGGTGGCTAAATGCGGTGGCGGGCTCGGCAATAAAATCGCTCGCCCCGGCTTCATAGGAGCTCCTGGCGTCTGCCTCGCCAGGGCCGGTAATCATCAGGATTTTAGTGTGTTTCCCTTGTGAGATTCTTCGGATCTCAGCACAGAGGGCATATCCATTCATGCCCGGCAACTCAGCGTAGAGGATCACGACGTCAGGCTCAATTTTTTTGAAAATCTCAATGGCCTGCACTCCGTCCTGAGCCGTTTCAGCTAAACATCCGCACCGCTCGATCAGATCACAAGTTTGCATTCTGCTTGCGGGATCGGCGTCAACAACCAGCACGACCGTCTTGTATGTCGGATTCCCGTCCTTCTTCATCTTTAAAGCAGTTCCCTTCAGATATACACCTAAATTACATCGGTCTCTGGTCAGGCAATCTAAAGTAAAAACCTGCAGATTCCTGAGGGGGGCTGATAGCACGTGAAAAGAAGCTGGATGTTATCAGACAGGGTTTGAAGGAACTCAGACAAATTGATGAGATAGTGAGATTTTTTGTGCATATACTGGATCAATACGGCAAGCCGGAAAGGGTTGAATCCACAGCGCCCGGGACGGGAATGATCCAGAATGAAGGTCCGAAGGCGAATCTTCATGATTTCGATGGGTACGCTTTGCAATAAGGGATAGGACCGCATTGGAGGACACTGGGACCTTCGTGTAGGGGTCGAGCCCAATGCTGTTAACTTTAGACTCGAACGCTTTTTTGGTCACGAAGAGCACGAAGGATACACGAAGTGCACGAAGGAAAATCATTGTCAGGGATCTTGTATGAGAAAGGTTTTCGTGTGCTTTCTCTTCTTCGTGTTCGACCAATACTGGCCTTGATATCATGCCCAACCGCTCGCAATGCTCGAACTACCGCGAAGT
>JBKQLC010000099.1:0-9800 GCA_052147195.1 Syntrophobacteraceae bacterium | reverse complement strand
TGAGACAGTTCAATCGAGTACGGGCTTTTCCGTGGCATATCCCCCCCCCCTTGGAGCGGGAAGTATGCCACCGTCGAAAGAATTATGCAATATATACGTCATCGTATTTATGATAGCGGCCACTAAGGGCCATACCGCCTTGATGTCTGCCTGTCTGAGTGGTCACAGAGAGATCGTGGAGTTGTTGCTTGCTAAGGTCGGCGACATCAATGTCAAAACGAATAACGGGGCAACGGCTTTGATAGCTGCCTCTCAAGGTGGCCAAAGAGATATTGCCGAGTGGCTACTAGCCAGGGGTGCGGACGTAAATGCTAGGACAAATAACGGCGGGACCGCTTTGATGGTTGCCTGTCACTACGGCCAGAAGAAGATCGTGGAATTGTTGCTTTCCAAGGGGGCAGATATCAATGCCAAGACGAATCGAGGCACCACCGCTTTGATAGCCGCCTCTCAAAGTGGCCACAGCGAGATAATGGAATTGCTACTGAAGGCTGGAGCAAAGAAAAGTGAAACAGGGGTCAGCCCATGAAAAAGGAATATTCCGCCTTTAGCCCCTTAGTCCGCTCACGAAAATATTTGTCCGATCCCAATCGTTTCGAATCGTAATTTTCCTTTTTCAAGGGCTGACCCCTTTGTTTTTCGCAAATCGGAAAGAATGTGCAATGGAAGATGGTTTATTGCAAAGGTTATACATTAAATCACTAGGGAACGAGATTGCTATTGCTGTAGGTTCCTCTTCCTCAGAAGAAGTAATCTCTATACCAAGTTTGGCAGAGAGAATAAGAGCGCAGTTTCATGTAGATTATGAAGTGAATCATCGGCTTCAGTTCTTTCAGAAGTGGAACGAATTTATTATCGAAACTGAAAAGATCGTCACCAGACAGGAATTAACTGAATTTGTTCATGAGATTGCAGCAAGATCTAATCCATCTAAGATCCACAACCAAATCGCCAGTATCCCGATTTCCAATTTCATCGATACTACTTTTGACCGGTCTTTGTATAAGGCGCTTACCCAAGCAGGGAGAACACCAATTCTACATGACTGGAATAGACAGATGATCGGTAGCTGGAAGCAGAGTAACCCAGAATGCCCGAACATTTTTTTCATGCTGCCAAACGTTGCTGATCATTCATCCTTCTTCGGGATTTATGAGCCTGCTGGGTGGTCGAAACAGAATCGGATACAACTAGAAAACATGCGAGAAATGCTGTCGGGTAAGGATTTAATCTTGCTAGATATTTCGCATTTCGAGGCAGAAGGAGTATTACACCTCTACTACATTGACACCGCTTGCGAAAAAGTGGTGAACTTTGCAACCAGAATTGACACTGAATTTGATGGCTACTGGACTAAGCGTGGTGCCTACATGATAGATACAGGCCCTGGAGCAATTCTGCAGCGGCTCAGCCCTCGAAGTGGCGTTGGTTATGGTATGTTAGATATGTTGTTCCCGTCAAGACGGATGATAGATGTTTCTCGCAAGAAGCAGTATGACTGCTTTATTAGTTATTTTAGCGGCGACAAAGACTTTGTTATCAGGCTGGAACAGTCTCTACGCCTTCGAGAGGTGCATACCTGGCGGGATGACCGAGAAATTGAAATTGGTGATTCTATTTCGGATAGAATACAAGAGGGTCTGTCTCAATCGTACTCATTTATGATCGTTCTTTCCCCCGAGGCTCTGTTGAGGCCATGGGTTAAAGAGGAATTGAGGGCTGCATACAGCTTGAGACTGGGTGGAGAATTCAAAATTGTACCAGTCTTGCACAAGGAATGCGAAATACCCCCCTTCCTAGCTGACTACAAATATGCTGACTTCAGAGATGAGCGAAGATATGAAGAGCAGATTGGATTGTTGGAAAGGGCAATAAAAAATGCGGTAAAAAGGGCACGCGAAAAGAGATAGCTCCTGCGTGCACTTATGTTTTGCTGTCATGGTGAAAATGATCCCCGTATCGGTTCTTACTGATTCTGACGGCGAGCCAATCGGGGTCCGACCGGTCGGACGCAGCAAGCACATCAGAATGCGGCGTGGCTAGTTGGCTCGGAGTCGATCCATGACACGGTAAGAACAAAACTTTCTTATCCTCGGCCAGCTTGGAACCGATAGCTTTTGACTTCTCTGTTGCCAAGATTATGGAGCGTTTGAATGTGGCCAGATAATGAAACAACTGATGATCTAATCGGGTTTCAAGTTCACTCAGACTTAATCCGTGAAGTGGTGACTAACCCTGCGATGTTGCCCTTAACAATAGGGGTGTTTGGTGATTGGGGTGGTGGCAAGACCAGCATTATGAAAATGCTTGAGCGGGATCTTGACCCTGAGCACTGGCCCGATAATTCAGAGGAACGCAAGAAATACGAGAACGTTGCAGTTGTCTATGTCGATACCTGGCTTTTTGAGGGTTACGATGATGCCAAGGCCGCTCTCCTCAGCTCAGTCATTTTGGAACTCGCCGAGCACAAGAGGTTCGGCGCAAAGGTCCGTGATGCAGCGGTTTCACTGCTCAAGAGGGTGGACTTGATGCGAGGCGCCCGTATGCTAATGAAACATGTGGCCCTTCCTGCAGTCGCCGCATTTTTTTCCGGCGGCCTGAGCGCAGTTCCTGCCGCCGTCGCACTCTCGACTGGGGTTGCCGGTCACTCCTCAGGCGCTGATACTGGGAAGCAGGAGACTTCCTCTGAAAAAGAGAAAGTCAGCGGGGACGGGCTTTTTAAGAAAGATACGTTTCAGGCTCAGATGATGGATGTCCGCACCTTTCGAAAACGGTTCGGCAAGATGCTCGATGATGGCGGAATCACTACCCTCGTCGTCCTAGTGGACGACCTGGACCGCTGCACGCCCGAACGGATCATTGAAAACCTGGAGGCGCTAAAGCTCTTTCTAAGCGTCAAACAGACAGCCTTCGTCATTGGGGCGGATCGCCGGATCGTCGAGCACGCAATACGTTCTCGATACGCAGAGCACGCAATAGACACCGCGAACGATGAGCAGAGGGAGCGGTTGGTAAAAGATTATCTCGAAAAGCTCGTGCAGTTGCCTTACAGTCTTCCCCGGCTCTCGGCAACTGAGATCGAGACATACATGACACTGCTGTTTTGCGAACAATATTTGAAAGCCGAAAAATTCAGCATATGTCTCAACGCTTGTGAGGCGAGTCGAGCCAAGAATCGTTACGCCGGTTTCGGCTATGCCAGTGTACGTGAGGCACTCCAAAGCGCCGAGTTGGACTCCTCATTAACTGAGGCCCTCACGCTTTCCGCAGCGGCTGCCCCCTTGATCGCTGAAGGGCTCAAGGGTAACCCTCGTCAAGTGAAGCGATTTCTTAATGCGCTCCTTCTTCGAAAGGAACTTGCCCGCGTGGCAAAACTCGAGAACATCAGGGATGGCGTGCTCGTCAAACTGATGATCCTCGAATATGCTCACACGGAGCTATTCACGCAGCTCTTCACTTGGCAAGCTCAGCAAGATGGGCATCCTAAGGAAATTGCGCAACTCGAAGATTGTCTCGCCGGCCGAGAAGGAGACGTGAACAATGAAGACGCAGCCAAGAAGATCGATGCAAAGTGGGCAACGATGTCGATGCGCAGGTGGGTCGCCATGGAGCCACTCTTAAATGATGTGGACCTGCGTGACTACTTCTGGGTTGCAAGAGACCGGTTGGAATCAACTTTTACCGGTATCTCGATGGTACCCCCTATCGTCCGAAATGTTCTCGATGGGCTGCTTTCCGACCTAGCTCCGAAACGGAACTCTGCGATGGAGGCGGCGCGGAAACTTACTGAAGATGAGCGAGCCAGTCTCTTGACTCTTGTTGACCAACTAATCTCCAGACAACCTGAGGACAAGACTGGCTACAGGGCCATTCTATATCTTATAGAAGCTGACGTAACCGGGGCAGCAGAACTTTTGGCAAACACTCTCTCGCAGCGTCCGTTGGAGAAGGTCCCTCCGAATGTGGGCATGGATTTTATGACTTTGTATAAGGCCAAAACCAAACTTCGCAGTATCCTCGATGTAGCCAAAGACCGCCTCTTGGAGTCTAAGACGCGCATCGGCAAAGCCGCTCAATCCGCAATGCAGGTAAAGGAATGACGACTTATGGGAACCTCGTCTAGCTACAGTGCTCCTCCTTCTTGGGGCGATCTCAAGGGTGACGTAACCCGTGCTGCGGGTGACGGATCGGTAAGCCCATTTAAAGCACGGGAACTAGTTCGGAGTTTCATCAGTCACAACGGCGGGTCCAGCGCGATGGCCGGAGGATCTAGCGGACATAGTAGAGGAACCGTCGCCATCGGCCGAGCAGCTCGCAGTGTAGCACGAAATCTAGGGGGGTTTATCTCCGATGTCGGGCGAGTCGGTCTCGAAAGCGCGCTCCGCAACGCCGGGTGGGCAGATCTCATTGATCGTCCTGTTAATGAGATTCTCGCTGGGCTTCTGGATCGTCTAGGAGGAGAGGCGAGCACAATCGATGACGTGGACGCCCGCATGGCACTCTCCCAACTGCAGGATAAATATTTTGCTGACGCGGCAACATCAGATGAACTGGAAGAAATTCTAACCACTCAAGCACACTCTCTTAATGCGATTCTGCAGGAATTTTTCGGTTTTTATCTTTTTGAGGTGTTCTGTCGAGTGTTCTTTGAGCGGCTAGTGCAAAGGATCGGAGAGGTCCAAGCACATTCGTTCCTCGACGAGATCGGTGACTTCATTAACTCGACTTTAGCCAACAGAACCGCAAGCCGTAATATCAGTCAAGTTGACTGGGCTGGTGACGAAGGTAAGGCAATGACAGCCGAAATCATGGAAAGCACTCTCAATGTTTTTGGGGGTTAAAATGAGGGCCACAGTCGAAATCCAGCGAAATGTAACAACCCGCGAAGGCTTTGCGCCGGTCGATCTTCTGAAGAATGATGGTACGAGGCTGTGCCAACTCGACTTGCAGTATTCGAAACTTGCACCCCTTAGTCAACCCAATCCTCGTGCGACAGACTTTCTACTTCTTGCTGCAGCGGCCTATGCCCTTGATAAACTCGTTCTCCGAGAGAGTTCTGTCGATGGCTGGACTCGCGATTTTTCACTAGTGCTTCCTGTCTCTGACGTAGCAGTGTGGAATGCAGTCAAGCAGGATCTCAACAGCTGTTTTTCATTCCTAACCGGCGACTTATGGAATATTGATTTTGTGGCACAAACGTCAACTCTCATCCGCCCGTTTTTTCGCCGGTATTCCCGGCGTCGTCGCTTGACCTTGCGGCCCACCGGTGAGACTGTCTGTCTCTTTTCGGGCGGACTTGATTCCTTGATCGGTGCAATCGATTGGCTCGAACATTACAGCGGACGCAGGCTATTGTTGGTGGGACATCACGACGGGCAAATGCCGGGGCCATATACGGACCAGAAAACACTTCTTGAAGAGCTTGGCCCTGCATATCCTCTCCGCGTCAACTCTATCCTTGTACGCGTGGGGCACAGTAATGAATGGGTAAGCGAGAGGGAGATCACGCTCAGAGCGCGCTCCCTTGTTTTTATTGCGCTTGGGATCTTCGTGGCTTCGGCGTTAGGTCCTACTGTCCCGCTGCTGATCCCTGAGAATGGGACTATTGCATTAAATGTTCCACTTAACCCCTCACGACGCGGGTCCTGCAGTACACGCACAGCTCACCCATATTATCTGACTGTGCTTGGCCGTGTGCTTGCCGATGTGGGCCTGTCAAACTCAATTACTAATCCATTGGAGGCCAAGACAAAAGGAGAAGCTGTAGCACAGTGCCTTAATCCGCGACTCCTTGAAGAAGCAGCTCGTCTCTCCGTCTCTTGCGCCAAACGTGGCCACAAAGTTCATTGGACGCATCGTGATGCAAAGAGCTGCGGTCGATGCATGCCATGCATCTATCGCCGCGCCGCGCTTCATGCGGCGGGATGGGACGATGAATTATATGGAGACGACATCTGCCAGGGCGAAGTCGAGCTAGATGATAGTGGGGAGAAACCCAATGATCTCCGTGTATGTTTGGCTTTTCTTAGACGCAATCCATCTGCTGAGATGATCTCATCGCTCCTGATGGCAAGCGGCAGATTGGACATGAATCGACTTCAGTCTTATGCCAACTTAGTGCAGAGGGCGATGGAGGAGATCAGAACACTTCTTCGTCACAAAGCTAACCGAGAGATCAAACGAATAGCGGGGATATAACCGCTTGTTGATACTTGACAGCCATTGTCATCTCGACCGATTTCCGAACCCAAAGGAGGTGGCCACCGAGGCAGCCGAAAGGGGAGTGTTCACTATCGCGGTGACGAATCTTCCAAGTCACTTCCGAGCAGGATTACCGTACGTTCGGAGCCTTCCCCGAATTCGATTGGCGCTTGGATTTCATCCGCTTGCCGCAACTAATAACGCTGAAGAACACAAACTGTTTCGCGAGTCGCTACACCTCACATCGTTTGTGGGAGAAGTCGGCCTGGACTTTTCCCGTGAGGGGAAAGATACACGTGACATCCAGATGGCGAACTTCCGGCTCATTGCAGAATCTGTTGCTCGTATCCCCAAGGTTGTCACATTGCATTCTCGCGGTGCTGAATCTACTGTTCTGGAAATCCTCTCAGAGTTTAGCGTTCAAGCCGTAGTCTTTCACTGGTACAGTGGTCCGTTGCCCGTGCTTGACGAGGCGGTGTTACAGGGTCACTATTTCTCTGTGAATCCGGCAATGATAATTTCTGAGAAGGGAAAGCAAGTGATCTCTCGAATTCCGCCGGACCGGCTGCTCACCGAGACGGATGGACCGTATGTCAAAATCGGACGAATACCGGCAAAACCATGGGACGTGATGTCAGTTGAGGATCACCTGGCTCATTTGTGGACCATTCAGCCGGAGGAGGTCCGAAGCAGGGTTTGGTCGAATTTCCGGCAAATGCTCAGTCGATTAGGAATGGGAGCAAGCGCCTAACAAGCTTGGCACGAGATCACGGATCGCGTCTGTATTTTTACAAGAAAGACCTTGCCGAGTGCCGTGCGAACAAACCGAAGCCAATGCCGGCCCAAACAGGGCGAACTGCGACAGCACCGCCGCTGCGCGCCTTCGCCAGTGCTGGTTGCATCAGGTGCTCACGTTTGAAAGTGCCGCAATCGGGATACTGTAAGTGAGGAGATGAAACATGGATTACGATGGAATGATCAAAGAAGTTCGAAAGGTAGCTCAGTCTTTTGCAGAGCCCATTAACTTCCAAAAACTTATCGAAGATGGAGTTCTTACAAAGAAAGGTCGTTCCTATTACGTGCGCGACATGAATTTACTTCCAGAAAATGTTGGACAGCGTATTAAAACGATCACCTCAACGAGAAATGGTCAAAGAGTTACTTTCTACAAAGAGTCCAAGTCACTTAAAAAGGTGGCAGATAAGCTTAGTAAAACATGAATATTAAATCAGTGGAAAAAGGGGTCAAGGCTCCGCTTGACCTATTTTTCCGGTAGTGGCAGTTTATTATTCATGAGGATGAAGCGAGGGGTCACACCTTCACTCTCGACACAACACGGCTGTATCGGCTCGGTGCCCCGAATTTCAGTTATCTCTCCCATGGCGTTATGCGGCGGGTTATCCGGGACCTTTGAATATTTGGATCATTTCTTCATTTTCTCGTTTCCCGAAAACACCGGGCAGATTGATATGGGCCGGATGTAAAAGTCCCCGAGAGACTTTAGGGGCACGAGGAATAACCATTATAGAGGAGTATGAGAACGTGGGCTGGCCCCTCGGTTACCTTCCGCCAAAGAGCACACGGGCCTACCCCGAAAAAGTGAGTTCGTGGCCGGACCCTATGGCGCCATTGACATGGGCCGCTCGGTCAGCTCTCTTGTGTGACGCGGCCCAGTCACCATGCACACCAATAGTAACCGGAATCTCCGGCCGGTGTTGCATAGCTGATCCTTCGATGTTCGAGCACCCTGTGATTTAATCCTGAATACTCTTTTTATGTAACCCTTTCAAGGTATTACAACTAATTTACGGTCCTGTTATCCCCAGGGTGGCGCGTTTCTCAAATACCCTGGGCTACCCTATGCAGCCCTTTCAGGGCAAGAAACTCAAAATCCCCCACAGGGCGAGTTCACAGCAGACAGATGCTGCCCTTCGTAATCAATCATCCCTGTTCTTCTCCCATGGCGGGTTGAATATGTCGTATTCCATGTGGGCGAAGACCGGCTCTCGCGAAGGAACGCTGTAGGGAAAACGAAACATTGCTCCCAACACATAGTAGAGCGCGGTTACTTCAGGCGGCTTGAGGATGTCTTCCGCGCTGTCCCATTCTTCAGGGACCCTTTGCAATGCAGCCTTAACTCGTGTACACCCTCCCAGAAATACCGTCTTCCGGCCCTCGCACGTTCTTTGATCGAGCTCGGCATCGGCATAGGAAAAAAGCTGCGAGGCATCACCGGCTTCCGATAACATCGGAGCGTTGATAAGTTGTATCCCTGCTAAATGTTTTTGTTCCTGCCTCAGATTGAATTGATGCAGTGCAACGCGATGAGCTTCCCCAATAATGTTGGAATACCAGGTATCGACGGCAGCGGCCAGTTCCACGCATTTTGAGAGCATATCGTCGCTGGTTCTTTGTTCCGATTCCACCAGGCCGTAAAACACAGGGGGGCTGCAAGATCGCAGATTGCGCTCCTGCTCTCCGACAAGGACCACAAAACCCGGCCTCCCTTTGTGAGGCCAGGCGGCGCCCCCGCAAATACGGAAATAGCAGCGGGGGTTCTCCGGATCGGACAAATCCAACCAGCCTGAAGGGGCGCCTGCATCATTGTGCCGGCGCGTGATTTTAGTGATGTCCATTTCTGCCTCTTCATGTTCAGTGTCCTGGGTCGGAAGACGAACTTTTGAGATGAAATCAGAGCTGGATTCCGGCCTAAAACGTGCCGGAATGACGGCCCTGGGCTCACCGGAGTTATGTAGCGAATTCCGGACCCCGGCTCAAAAGCCCTGCCGGGGTGACGTACGCATTTAAACTTTCAGTACTCAAATTATGTTGTGAACCTTTGACTCAGGACACTAGCTCAGGTCGTTATTGGCAAACCTCCCGGAAGCGCCATATTGCCGGGCCATAGCCTCGTAATTGAGGGCATGGCGGAAGTGGTCCGGTCCCAATCGAACATAGACGTAACGCTTCGACCCGGTCTCCGCGTCCTCTTCCAGTTTCTTGGCCGTGTTGGCGCAATGCTCCGCAAATTCCCGGATGATGTCGCACTCGCGCGGCAGCGCAACCCTTGCGAACTGAATTTCAACGTGCGAGGCGTCCAGCGACTCCGTCCGGTTGCTGTGGACGGTCAAGTCGCCATCGTTCCATTTGTAGCCGCTCTTCCGGTGCTCGGAGTAATAGGAGAGAAAAACCTTCCCCTTGTGCTTCCCGGCAAAGGCCCTGGCGTTCCGGGTCTCGGGCAGAGCATCCACCACGCAGCGGCTCACGTTGAAAACCTTCATAAGCCGGTCGAGTTCTTCCCATGCCTGGTACTCGCCCACGTGGACGATCTTTCCGGCCCTGCCCCATTCGCGCTTCCCTATTACAACATGGAGGAGCTTACCCTGGTCGACTCCCATGCTGCAGGGTCCCGGATCGGACGAGGCGATACCCTCATTTCCGCAAAGCCCCAGGACCTCTTGAACGCTCAGCCGGTTCGTGGCTTCCACATAGGCCATGCCGAGCTTCAGGTTATAGAACTCGGTCAGGTTATTCGTGGTCCTGAACTGGTGGAGGATTTCGGCAGGGTCGACATAATGGCTGAAAAGCTGTGAGTAATG
>JBKQLC010000098.1:0-5644 GCA_052147195.1 Syntrophobacteraceae bacterium | reverse complement strand
CCTCGCTGATATATTCCATAGCCTGTTCGAGACTGAACTGACGCGGCGGAATGAGCCGCAGGGCTTCATCGGTACCGGCGGCCCTTATGTTGGTGAGCTTCTTTTCTTTTGTAATATTAACCCAGATGTCTTCAGCGCGAGAGTTCTCCCCGACAATCATTCCCGTATAAACAGGGTCTCCGGGATTCACGAATATTGTCCCGCGCGGCTGCAGGTGATGAATTGCAAAGGTAACCGCCCTGCCCTCGCGATCGGAGACCAGAACTCCATTGGGGCGGGCGGCTATGTCTCCGGCATGCGGCCTGTATCCCAGCAACAGCGTGTTCATGATGCCCGTGCCTCGAGTCTCCGTCAAAAACTGGCTCCGAAAGCCGATCAGTCCACGCGAAGAAATCTCGAAGTCCAACCGGACTCGACCGAAGCCATTGTTGACCATCTTGTTCATTCGGCCCCGCCGGCTGCTCAGCATCTCAGTGACTATCCCGATGTACTTCTCCGGAACATCAATGACGGCAAGTTCCACGGGTTCGCAAAGTTGTCCGTCGACATCACGGGTGATTACCTTGGGCCTTGACAGCGAAAGCTCGAAGCCCTCCCTGCGCATCGTTTCAACCAGAACGGCAAGTTGCAGCTCCCCCCTTGCGTTCACACTGTAGGCTTCGCGATTTTCCGCCTGCTCTACCCGGAGGCTCACATTGTAGAGGAGTTCCTTATCCAGACGCTCCTTTATATGTCGAGAAGTCAGGTATCTTCCTTCCTTTCCCGAAAGGGGAGAGGAATTCACGGCAAAAACCATCGAGATCGTCGGTTCCTCAACCGTTATCACCGGCAAAGCACGGGGATCTGCAGGGTCCCCGAGCGTGTCCCCTATGAATATATCGTCCAAACCTGCAACAGCGGCAATGTCGCCTGCTACGGCGACCTCGCGCTCCACCCGGTTGAGCCCGTCGTAGGTGTACACCGCGCTAAGAGAAGCTTTTCGAGATGTGCCGTCCGCCTTGAGGAGCATCACTTCCCGGCCATGCCTCAACTCGCCGTTCACAATTTTGCCGACTGCGATTCTTCCGACATAATCGCTGTGGTGCAAAGTGGTAACCAGAAACTGGAGCGGCGCCTCGGGGTCATAGGATGGAGCGGGAATGGCTGAAAGAATCGTGTCGAATAGCGGAACCAGGTCCTGGCCCTGCCCGGTCGGGTCGGTAAGAGCGATTCCCTCCTTTGCGTTCGTGAAAAGAACCGGAAAATCGAGCTGCTCTTCCGTAGCGTCGAGATCGATGAACAGATCGTAGACTTCGTCGAGGACTTCATCAATCCGTCTGTCCGGCCGGTCGATTTTATTGATGACCAGAATGGGAGGAAGCCCCAGCGCAAGTGCTTTTCCGAGGACAAAGCGGGTTTGAGGAAGCGGGCCTTCCGTCGCATCAACGAGAAGCAGAACTCCCTGTACCATGTTCAGGGTACGCTCCACTTCACCACCAAAATCCGCATGCCCCGGGGTATCCACAATGTTGATTTTCACCCCTTTGTATACGACAGCGGTATTCTTTGCCATGATGGTGATTCCCTTTTCCCGTTCCAGATCGAGACTGTCGAGCACCCGTTCAGCAACCTGCTCGTTGTCTCGAAAGATGCCACTTTGCCATAGCATGGCATCAACCAGGGTCGTCTTGCCATGATCAACATGGGCGATAATGGCCAAGTTGCGAACATCGTCACGTGTATGCATCATAATCCTTTCAAGGATAGAAATGTCCTTATGCGGTCTTGCAGAAACGCACTCGGTTTCAAATACCCCGGCGCAACCGAGGTCCGGCATTCTCGCCAATGAACGAGAATTTGTAAACAACAGGAATATTGTAACCGTCCTCATAGCAAAAAAAGGGAGGCAATAGTTGAATATTTATTTTTTCCGGTCATCCGCACGGCGAGATTTGAATCCGCGAAGTGCTTGCAGCCGTAAAACCATCTCTTCATTAGCGATTATGATGCGTCGTAATGTGATAAGAGATGCAATCCAAGAGGTGAGTTGCACAGCCAGGCCATTCCGGGCCTGGCTGCAGTAAACATGGGAGGTACGCTTAATTTCGCCTGAATAAAGGCCAAATCCAAAAATCAAGCGGTGGTATTGACGATATTTCCATTGGTCTGAGAGCTGTTAAAGAAGTTAGCGGCAGCGGTCTGGGCGTCCTGCATGAGTGATGTAAACGCCTGTTGGGCGCCTGCGAGATCACCCGACTGCAGAGCATTTGCGAGCGTGCTGAGAGGATTGCTCTGCTGACTGGTTTGAGCGGTCTGCTGCGCGCTCTGAGTCTGACTAATATTTTGCACGTCCTGCTGAAGAGTCGCAAATGCCTTTTGTGCCCCTGCGAGATCGCCGGACTGCAGGGCGGTTGCGAGCGTGTTGAGATCATTTCCTATCGTGGAGCTGCCGCCCGAGTCGCCGCTGGTGCCTTGAGCGCCGCCGGAGTGGTGGTGATGGTGATGGCTTGTCTTCAGTGCTGCAAACGCCTGTTGGGCCCCCGCGAGGTCGCCGGACTGAAGAGCCTGTCCGAGCTGATTGAGAGCACTCTGCTGCTGTGTGCTCTGGCTCTGACCGCTCTGGCTCTGACCAACATTTTGCATGTCTTGCTGCAATGTCGCAAATGCCTGTTGGGCCCCTGTGAGACTGCCGGACTGCAGAGCCTGTCCAAGCTGGTTGAAATCATTCACCACCTGCTGCCACCCGGTCTGCTGATTGGTCTGGTACGAACTATCAGTTAAAGAAACACCGCTTACTGACATTCATTTTCTCCTTGTCAAGAAGGATCAAATTAGAGAATTTTCCCGTAATTTATCGTGGAATATATGCCACTGGACTCATGATCAACTTTACTCGAAATCACTACACCCTTTCGCGTGCATGCGTGAATCTTTTTGGATTTTGCAACCATCTTTAATATTCATCGGCAAGTATCCTTAAGAAATCATGTAAATTAGTGTTGCTTTCGTGTAAAGTTTTGTAATGGTCACCAGTCGAAGAGCCAAGCGATTCGGTGGCTGAATCGACTTCCTGGTTCGGATGCGCTCAATGGGGAGTGTACGCTCGCCACGACTCAATAACGGTCGAATATAAAAAGTTAAGCGGTTAGATTGACGATGTTGCCGTTGGCCTGAGAGTTGTTAAAAAAGCTTGAGGCTGCTGTTGTGGCGTCCTGCATCAGTGTTGTATACGCTTTTTGCGCGGCGGCGATAATTCAGGTACCGAAAGAGATAATACACGGTAAGGCACATTTTATAGATGTAATAATATGGAAAAATATTCCTACCTGACCGGCATTTTTTGCAATTGTCAATAAAACATGTGGTCTATATCGGTAATGTTTGGAGTTTTCATCCTTCTGTTCGTCCAAAAACTCAATCCTACCTAGAGTTCCTGCAGACACATTATGCGTTAGGGTCACTCTCATTCAGCGGTGCCAGGCGTTTATTTTCATATTAGACGTAACGATGTTACAAATAATTACATTACTCTACACATCGTTACAACAGTTTTTCAAAAACCGTCCGATTATTGCTATCAGGTAAATATACAGGTGACAAATTGTACTCACTTAACGGCATTTTAAAAACATTACAATGAAAGGAGTAAGCCATGACAATTTCAGGAGTCAGCAGTACCGATTCACTCTACACGGAATTTCTTTCCCTGTTCAACCAGACAGATAGCAGTGGTACCGGTTCGAGCACCCAGGTTTCGGGCAGTCAGTCGACGTCGGGAGGGAATGATACGCTGATGCAAAGCATCATGGGGGCGCTCAGCCAAATGGGGATTTCGATGCCTCCTCCGCCAAGCGGCCCCCCGCCGGATGGGAGCGGAAGCTCTACTTCAGACAGCTCCGGCTCTTCGACCTCTTCGACCTCATCAACCGGTTCGACCAGCTCCACCCAGGACCCTGGACAAGCGCTCGGCAAGTTGATGCATGACCTGTTCGAGGCCGTCAAGTCGGAATCTGATTCAAGCGCCAGCTCGTCTTCATCCTCTTCCACGGCTTCGACAACGGGGTCGGCTTACTCCAGCTTTGCGAGCAAAATCGAGAATCTGATTTCGGAGTTGGGGGACACTTCCTCTACTTCTTCCACTGCCTCCACGGGCAGCAGCCTCGACACGCTGAAATCGGACTTCAGCAACCTGGTGTCAGCAATCCAGGATGCCTCCGGCAATAGCTCATCGAACAGCGCATCCAGCTCATCGAGCAGCACTACCGGCACATCCGGCGCCGGCTCAGGCCTGGAGACTTTCCTCAAAGACCTGGTTGCCAACCTCGGCGCTTCCTCAACCGTATCCGCAAGCGGGAATTTAACGAACACCTATTCATAATGCGGATGAGTCCCAGGCGCCTTCTCCAACGCGCCTTCGGGGAGCAGGGGGAGGGAGTAATTTTGTCTTAAGGATCGGGGCATTACCGTGATTCTTCAGAAATTCCCTCCCCGGCCCCCCTTTACAAAAGGGGGGCCGGATTGCTTTGAGGGCGGTCCGGATAACCCCGCGCTCCGAGAAGTGCGGGAGGGTCGTCGACAAAGCTGTCGAAAACAGGGGCGCCAATGGAACGGAAGTTGCCCGCTCTGTCGAATACGACTGTGCCCGTTTTGCGCGCGTCTAAAAGGGGACTCTGCCCAGATTGGGAAGTTATCGCACGCTAGGATTGAAGGTAATAAGAAATTCAATTAGTTACGTAATCACTCGTGATCCAAGTTTTCTGTTTCAGAGCCTGATTAACGATACGCCAAGTGCATGATTTTTAAGGATGTATCTTCCTTGGCCTGCTATTTCTTCCGTTTCGTAAGCACATAGATCTCAAAAGTAAATCTTCTCAAAACAAAACGAGTTCTGAGAAATGTATCAAGGCACTGGTGGTGAATTTTTCCTTTCTGTTTAATACACCCAATGTTGGGATTATCACAGATTAGAAATTTGGTATTGTGCCTCCGGAATTTCCGATTTTCTTTACAATATCCAAGGCGACCTCCATCACTTCCTTTGGGGCTTGAAAATCAGCTCCAGCTGAAATTTTGAGGGCGGCCACAAGAGGTTCCAGGCCGGTTACCGCGGCTGTTTTCTGTATCGTTTTCAGGGCAGCCTCAGCTTTTCCGGCTGCTGCGGCGCTTATGAAAAAGTTCATAATCTCATCCGGACAATTTTCGATCAATTTAGAATCATCGGCAAAGAGTACAGCTTGTTCAAATGCTTCGGACCAGCGGCCAGCAAGGCTATAAACACTGGCAAGGGTGTGACGGAAATGATTATTGTTTGGAAATAACCGGACCGCGTTTGCAGCAGCCTGAATGGCCGCATCGAGCCGCGTTATTATTTTTTGCTGATAAATCGTCCAAGCCTTGTCGTTATGCGCCTTTGCGACCGGCTCCAAAAGACGGGGGTCCTCTGACTCGCCAAACCGCTCCACTACGCTGTCATAGGCTGCCACCGCCTCCTCTGGCCTTCCCATGGCTCCCAAAGCGCAGCCCTTGTTGACAAGCGCCGTTGCGACCCGCTCCAAAAGACGGGGGTCCTCTGACTCGCCAAACCGCTCCACTACGCTGTCATAGGCTGCCACCGCCTCCTCTGGCCTTCCCATGGCTCCCAAAGCGTAGCCCTTGTTGACAAGCG
>JBKQLC010000097.1:0-16909 GCA_052147195.1 Syntrophobacteraceae bacterium | reverse complement strand
TCGGCCGGGAACCTCGGTTCCTGGTCGACTGCATCGGCAATCGGACAGACATATTTGTCACAGAATTCCCGTACACCCTGACGAATTAATTTATGCTCTTCGGTCAGATTGAAATCCATCTCAGAGGTTCCTTTCTCTTCACAGTACGTGAATGCAACCCGTTGTGCGAACAACAGCTTCGTGCGCCGGCGGGGCGGGAGAATCTCCCGAAGAAATCCGCCCGCCCCCGTCGTGCGGCTTAGGAGGTTACTTTTTCTTCTTTTCGGGCTCGGGAATTTGCTCTTCTATGCCTGCGATTTTGCGGGCATACTCTGCGAACTGATCGACCGGCGTTAAAGCTCGTACAACCAGCTTTGCTCCGTCAGGGGAGCCACCGCCGTGCATACAGCCCGGGACGCCGGCGCCAAGGGTCAGCCATTCGGAGAGTCTGGCAGCCCGCGCACGTGATTCAGCGCTGAATTTGTCGCTTGCCTTAACGGCTTTCTGGATTGTTGGGCCATAAACCGGGTTTTGGAAATCCTCACAGGATGGGAAGCAGCCCGTCTCGACGATGCCTCCGCCGATGTCCTGGCAAATTCGCTTGGTCTCGTAGGGCAGGGTTGCAACATGGACTTTGTTGGCATGAGCAATGAGCGAGTCTGACACCCATGTGCCACCGGGGCCTTTCTTGCCAAGAGCCATGGCCCCGATCCCCATCGCATAGGTGGTCTCGTTGTTGACGGCCATTTCGACCATCTTGCTTGCAAAGGTACCGGCAGCCAAACCGTTTACTCTTGCCATGAGCGCACCAGCGCCGATCATTACGTCTCCCTGCCCGGCCACACAGGCTCCGATGCAGGCCCGGTAATTGGCTGTGAAGTACTCGATTATTTTCCCCGAGTACTTGAACTCTTTACACATGAAGACCCTTTCGTTCGGCACGAAGCAGTCCTGGAAGAGCAAGTATGCCTGGGTGATCCCGGTATCGGGAATATCCCAGCCTTTTTCCAGTTCCCGTGAATCGCTCGGGCGGCGTGTTTCAACTATGGTAAGGCCCTTGATGTCCCTGGGGACCACGCATGTGACCGCGTAATCCTGGTCTTCTTCACGGTAGCCGCCGCCGGGCAGAATGAAAATTTCATTGGAGGCAGCCACACCGCAGATCATCGCTTTATAGCCGCTGATGACGATGCCGTCGGGACGAACTTCCTTAATGTGGACATTACTGTCTGGATTAGACTGCTGGGAGGGCCGCATAGAGCGGTCACCCTTGGCGTCAGTTAGGGCTCCGGCCACAACGAGCCCTTTTTCCTGTGAATAAATGATCCATTTTCTTAGCCGCTCCTGGTAATTGGTGCCGTATTCCTTGTCGATCAAAGCGGTGACATTCGTCATGACATTTTGAGCGTTCCAGCCCACACACACACCGCCATTGCAACTGCCGTTGAAGCGGTACATCCATCTCTTGAGTTTCGAGTTGGCGATGATTTCGTCCAACGTCTCCATCATGCCGTTCCAGCGGTGAATCTTTTCACCGGGCAGGAATGTGGAAAGCGTGATGAAATCTTCGGCATACTGGGGATCATTCGATGCGTCGAACGCACGAGCGTGGCTCTCAACTGTTCTCTTAGTCGCCGGATCGGTAGTTACGTCCTCGATGAGCTTGCCGAATTTGTAGACATTCGGCCGCATCGCCTTCAGGGACTCCAGATATTCTTTCCTCGTCTTCACTGCCATTTTGCACTCTCCTTGCTGGATGTCATACACGTGTTATACGTGCTGCAGGGTTACTTCACAGCTACAGTCCGGGACTGGGCGCTGTTGCCATTTTTCGCCAAAATCTCAGGCTTTATGCCCATAGGGATTCTTTCACTGAAAATGCGCGGGTCCATCTGCTTCAGGTCGGGAGATATGATGGGCGTGAACTCCATCTGATTGACAATATCTTTCTCCAGATCGACCCCGGGGGCAATTTCAACCAGGGTCACGCCTTCCGGTTTCAGCTCGAAAACAGCCCGCTCGGTAACGTAGAGAATCTTCTGGCCACTCGTACGGCCGTATTCTCCGCTAAAGGTGATGTGTTCCACCTTTTTGACCAGTTTTTTCACCTTGCCCTCATTCACGATCTTTATAGCGCCGTCTTGTATTTCAATTTTCAGGCCGCTTGCCGTAAGGGTCCCGCAGAACACAACGGTAGGCGTACTCTGTGTGATGTCAACAAACCCACCCGACCCGGCAATTCGAGGGCCGAACTTGCTGACATTGACATTGCCAAACTGGTCCATCTCAGCCATGCCCAGAACGGCAAGATCGAGGCCGCCTCCGTCGTAGAAGTCGAACATATTCGGGTGGTCAAGCATTGACTCCGGGTTAATCGCACATCCGAAGTAAAGTCCTCCCAGTGCAACCCCGCCGATCACTCCAGGCTCGACCGTCATCGTAAGATTGTCGCTCAGGCCCTCTTCGGCGCACACAACTCCGACACCGGTGGGTATCCCGATTCCGAGATTGATTACGGCATCAGGAACCAGTTCCATCGCGCAACGGCGGCTGAGGATTTTCCTTTCGTTCATCGGCAACGGAGCGACTTCGCTCAGAGGGACCCTTATCTCTCCGCACAGGCTCGGGTTGTATTGTTCCGCCATGGGGACCTGCCAATGGTTTTCCGGCTTGGCAACCACAACGTAGTCGACAACCATCTTAGGTACTTTGACCATCATCGGATGAAGCGTGCCGGCCTTGGCGAGCCTTTCGACCTGGACGATAACCTTGCCGCCTGCCCCCTTGGCTGCCAGCGCCATGGCCAGAAACTCCAGCATGATCCCTTCTCTTTCAATGGAAATGTTGCCGAGTTCGTCGGCGGTGGTCCCGCGGATGATTGCCCAATTGATCGGGAAGGTCTTGTAGAACAGGTACTCTTTCCCATCGATCTCCATCAGTTCGACAAAAGTTTCTTTGCTGATACTGTTCAGGCGGCCGCAGGTTTCCCGGGGGTCAACGAACGTCTTCAGACCAACGTGGGTGAGAATGCCGGGTTTCTTGGATGCAATAGCCTGCAAGAGGTTCATGTATGGTCCCTGGGGAATATTGTATGCCTCGATCTTCTCGGTTACGGCCAACCGGATGATATCGGGCTGAAGCCCCCAGTGCGCGGCAATGACCCGTTTGAGCAAGCCCTCTTTGCCCCACCTGTTTAGTCCCCAGTTTGACTTGCCGTCGTTTTGGCTGGCGCCGTGGGTCAAAATGAGGTCCCTTGGCTCGCCGGTTTCCAAAAATCTCTTCTCCATCGCCAGGGAGACCTCCTCCGGATGGCCCATTCCCATAAAACCCGATATGGCCACCGTATCTCCGGATTTGATCATCTGGACTGCTTCATCGGCGGAAATGAACTTCGCCATGTTTAAGCCTCCTGTTTCATCTGAGTACTCGCGTCTAGCCCGGCATACCGGCAATTTCCGGTCGCTCTTACCTAAGGCAAGCAGCGTGCCAGTTTGAACACCCGAGACTACACTGTTCTGAGTAGACGCTGGGCAAAGCTCTACTCGATTTTTACCGGAATACAGTGTTTACCCGGTTGAGTCGGCACAGAATCGCCTTTAGGGGTGATTCAACTTTCTGTTCAAGCGAAAGCAATGATTTGGAGTCTTAGGTGGGGATGATCTTAAATCGCTTCGATGAACCGATTTCGGTTCGATACCGCTTCAATCTGAAAATAAAAGCTTGGCGTGGCAATATCGCGGCTAAATTCTGAGCCCTAAATCGTCATTGAACACGCAGGGCCCTTCATGCTCATCGTCATGCTCATCTTCGAGGTGAGAAATCCTGTACTTTTTTATCTTGCGCATCAGGGCAGACTGGCTGATTTTCAATGCCGAAGCAGCTTTGCGGGTACTTCCATGAATTTTCATGGCATGTTGAAGCATCTGCATTTCGAGGTTTTCAATGGCTTTATCAAGAGAAATATTGGACTTAACCATCGTGTCGCCTGCAACAGTGAAAGAGCGGTGGAGCATATTAGCCGGCAAATGCCCGATATTAATCTCTTCGTCGTCGGTCATAACGAGCATTTGCTCGATTACGTTTTCCAGTTCGCGGATATTTCCAGGCCAGAAATAGTTCATAAAGTGTTCGATAACCGTGGGAGAGAAGCGTCTTTCAAACCGGTACTTCTTGTTGATTTTCTTTAAAAGCGATAAAACGAGCAGGGGTATATCTTCCTTGCGCTCTCGCAAAGGCGGGATTTCGATTGCGACGACATTCAGCCGATAGTAGAGGTCATCTCTGAAGGACCCGTTATTGACCATTTCCTTGATATTTCTATTGGTTGCGGCAACGATTCGGACATCCACAGGAAAGGGCTTCAGGCCCCCTATGCGGATTATTTCATGATCCTGCAGCGCCCGCAGCAATTTTACCTGCACCTTGACCGGAATATCTCCCACTTCATCCAGAAAAAGGGTCCCCTTTTCCGCCAATTCGAACATGCCGGGCTTTCCCTGCTTCCTGGCCCCGGTAAAAGCTCCCGGTTCATACCCGAACAGCTCCGATTCCAAAAGGTTTTCAGGAATGGCGCCGCAGTTGACCTTTATTAACGGGCCGCTGGATCGATGGCTCAAGCGGTGAATGGTATTAGCAATGACCTCTTTCCCGGTGCCCGACTCTCCAGTGATCAGAACGGAGGAGTTGACCTTGGAAACTTGAGCGGCCATGTCGAGAACCCGCTTTGTCTTGGGACTTCTGGCAATGGTATCGCCGTCCTGGTCCTTCTGCTGAAAGCGCATCTGCTCGATCTCGGCAGCGTAAATCTGATTCAATTGCTTTGTTTTTTCGAGGAGTTCTTTAAGGTAAATTAATTCAGTGATGTCACGCACATTTACTACGATCCGCCTGATCTCTTCGTTCTCTCCCCAGATCGGGATGCCGGTAGCCATTATTTTCTGGCCTACTTTATCCCCGCCAGTCATCTTGAGCATAATCGTGGTCTTTCTTCGCTCGCACAGAGTGCGGTACGCGCAGGACTCGGAATACATCCCATCCTGGACCAGATCTTGAGCGTATTGTCCCACTACAGAGTCGCGAGGAATTCCACAGATACGCTCCCAGGCACTGTTCACCATAAGAACTTTGCCTTTTCCATCCGTAATAAACAGGCCATCGTAGGATGCCTCGAGGATATCTTCCAGTTCACATGAAGAACATTGTTCCAACGAATTCTCCAGTTTTTGCAGGGAGCACGAGCAATTCGCGGCCTTATTCATCTCGAGGAAGCCTTTCATAACAACGTCCAGGGAACTTGACTTTAGCAGACACACAAAAAGACATAGTTCCCTGTTGCAAAAGTAATGCCGCATAAATCGGGTTAAATAAGGAAATGCCAACTTGCCGATATTCACTTTGTCCTCAACTTGATAAATCCCAAGAAATTTCCATCCTGGTGGCGAAGATGATGGTTACTTCCAAATAGTAGCAGCTATTTTATTAGGTTTTTTATCGTATGAAAACCATTTTCCTCTTATCTGTAATCATTACATCGCTATCTTGATCATTACTCTCCTCTCCCGGTTAACTAAGCAAAGCCGCCTGCAATTACCGTCCTCATCATATCCGAGGTCCCATCGCGGGTTATTTTATCGATTCATCGAGTGCAGCCTGAGCAATACCAAAGGCCTGTGCGGCAATGCCCCTCCAGCGCAGCTCACACTGTCCGGGCCTGAACGAACCCCACGCCCCGCGAAGGTGCGTGGCCCGATCTCGGAGACGATGGCTGCTCCCAAATAGCCGGCGCGGGATTATTAGATTTTTTGCCGGCCGAAAACTATTTTCTTATCATCGGCAATCATTCTTCTACGTAGTCTTCTTTTCTGATCGCTCCTCTTATCTTCCCGCTGCTGAGAAAATCGGCCGCGTTCTGTGCGGCAAGTCTTGCCGCGTTGGCCATCGTCCCGGGAGTAATGGAGGAATTGTGCGGGGAGCCAAGGAAATTGGGCAGGTCGAAAAAGGGGTAGTTTACTTTGAATTCACCGTCTTTTGAAGGCTCGATCCACCAGGTGTCGATCCCCGCGCTGAACCCTGGATTTTGAGCCAGATGCCGGTAGAGGGCTTGTTCATCTATTACATGGCCGCGAGCCACGTTGATCAGGATGGCGTCATGCTTCATGAGGGCTAACTCGCGGCTTCCGATAATCCCTTTGGTGCGAAGCGTGAGGGGTATCGAGACCAGTAATACGTCGCTTTTATTGAGCAGATGGTCCAAATCGTCAAGCGTGCCTATAAAATCTACCTTTTCCGTAGTCCGGCCGCTCGTATTTATAGCCAAAATCCTCAGCCCGACAGAGCGCATTGCCTTGGCCGCCGCCTGCCCGATCCCGCCGAATCCAAGCACTCCGAACACGTGCCCGCGCAAATTCCTGTTCTTCGTTTTCTGATCGAATTCCCCCTGCTTCAATTTGGCGTGATTTACGCAAAGCCTTTTTGCAAGCGCGAAAACCATAGCCAGTATATGTTCGGCCATCGGCTCTGCAAACGCACTCGGATTGGAGGCAATTATCGCGCTCCCAGGCAGCAGCGGGAAGGGCAGATGCTCTGCTCCGGCAGTCACCAGTTGGATCAGCCGAACCCGGCCGAGCAGCTTTAATTCCTCCGCGCTGAATTCCTTGGCCGGGTTCCAGGAAATTACAATATCGGCTCGCTCTATTACACTCGCGCGATCCTCTTTAGCGATATCGGATAAAAACTTGATCTGTGCCGGGCCGGAAAGGATTTCCTTCAAAATCTCGCGGTGGGCCTGTTCAAAATTGTGAGAAATTAGAATCTCAGGCATATTTTTCTCCGAACGGTCCGGTTACTGATTATATTTGAGCGCAAATGCCCTGAAACACTGAAGAGTGCTTTTAAAGGAGGACGGATTTGGAAAGCCATTTTCGATTTTTCGCTCCGGTCCAGGTCCTATACGCTGAAATAGAGCAGGGGCATGTCTTCTTCGGCCATTATTTCACCTATTTCGACGTGGGGCTGATCGAATATCTTAGGGCAGTCGGTTACAACTATAATGATTTTCTGGGCGAAGGAGTGGATTTTTTTTATGTGCAGGCCAATTGCCAGTACAAGGGGCGGGCTTTTTTCGACGAGACTCTGCGCGTTTCCGGAAAGCCGTCGCCGATTTCGAAAACGTGAGTGGCTGATCCGTTTTCATGAATGAATTCCGGCTACTGAAGCCGTACAGCCGCTGCCTGGAAACCAGGAGAGGATAGTGCCCGAACTGGAAGAACTGCTCAAACAGATTGGACAGAAGTACAGCGTCGAAGCTGTACCGCTTAGACTTGGCGGCAGGGAACTCAAGATTCTCCAGTTCACCGACTTCGAAGCTTATCTGGAAGAACTGATCGAGTCGCAACAGGTTGGCCCTATGGACTTGCCTTACTGGGCCAGGCTGTGGGAATCGAGTCTTCTTCTCGCCTTATTCATCGGCAATCAACCGCTCGTGCCCTGGCAGAGGATGCTCGAGATCAGGGCCGGCATGGGAATGGTCGGGACATATGCGTCTCTTTGCGGCCATCAGGTTACAATCACGGAAATCAATGAGGATGCACTGCTTTTTGCAAGGGCCAATGTCCTGCTGAACGGCGCAAAAGCCGAAGTGCGGAAGCTTGACCTGAACGCTCCCGAAATGAACGGGCCTTATGAAGTGATCTTCGGTGCCGAAGCCATATATGACCGGGATTCTTATCCTCTTCTTGTCTCTTTCCTGAGAAAGGCGCTTGCCCCGAACGGGACTATTTTCCTTGCCAAAGGTACTAGTCTCCATGCTCCCGCCTTTTTTGAGGAGCTGACCGGGTATTTCAAATTCAAACAGACCGTTCAGACCGTGCGGTCCTGCGGGGAATCCCAGCAGGTAAGCCTTTATGCAATTCGTTTCAAAGACCGGCTATAGGGAATTACCCTCACTGCTCGCTGAAAAGGAAAACCATATGGATCTGCTTATCGTGGCAGGGGAGATCGATCTTGCGGCGGCCGTTCACCTGCCGGGCAAGGTCCCGGCCCCCGTGATAGTCTGCTCGCATGGCCTTTTGAGCTCCAAGGAAAGCCCAAAGTTTATCGCCATAGGCGAGCAGATGAGCAAAGCGGGTTTTTGCGTTCTACGGTTTGATTTTTCAGGCTGTGGAAACAGCCCTCCCAGGCGTGCGCTGAGCCTTGTCGAGGCAAGGAAGAGCGATCTGGCGGCAGCCATGGGTTTTGCTTTGGAACAGCCATGGTCGGACGGACGAATCGGGCTTCTCGGTTCGAGCTTCGGCGGGTTCCTTTCCCTTATTGCCGCTGATGAACGACCCGAGCTGATCCGGGCCACTGTGTCCTGGGCCGCTCCTTTCGACATCAGCAACATTCATCCCGATACGGAGCATTTCGAGGATTTGCGAACGATTGTCCCTGAGCGCTTCAGTCTCGGCTCCCCGAAAAACTTGAGCGCACTCGGTGAGGCTGCAAGAGTCCTTCTCATTCACGGGCAACTGGATGAAATCGTGCCGTGGAACAATTCGTTTCGGATTTATGAGCGGCTGAATGATCCAAAGAAGCTAATGCTCATGCGCACCGCCGACCACCAGGTCAGCGATGAAGCATGGCGTAAAAGAGCGATCCAGGCCAGTCTGGAATGGTTTGTGACTTATTTGAGATAATTTCAAAAATCGAAAATATAATCCCTTTTGAAAAAGTATCCATGTCTTGGATGCTGTAGGATGTTCTCGAATGAGGGGAGATTTTGCAATTGTTCCGGAAAGGGAGCCGATGCGATTTTCGCGCAATTCCAGAAGAAAATTCCTGTTCTCTTCAACGGCAAGCCTCTTTTGCCTGATTTTAACCCTTGCACTGCCGCTGGTTCTCTCGGCTTCTTCCTCGGCCCTGGCACTGCAGTCAGAAATAAACCTCACCATCCTGCACGTGAATGATACCCATGGACATATCACTCCCTACCTGGACAAAAGTGTTGATCCCGGGCAACAGGTCGGCGGGGCTGAATACCTCGCCAAAATGATTGAACGCGAAAGGGCGGCAAATCCCGACGGTACGATCCTTCTGTCGGCCGGGGACATGTTCCAGGGAACCCCCGTGTCCAATCTTTTCCACGGAAAGCCTGTAATCGAGATTATGAATTACCTGCGCTTCGATGCCATGGCCCTTGGCAATCACGAATTCGACTGGGGACAAAACGTTCTCCAATCAATTATTTCGTCGGCTTCCTTTCCTGTAGTTTCGGCAAACATATTCGAGCGCGGCGACAAGAGCATCCGGGGAGTAAAGCCTTATATAATCCTGAAAAAGAAAGACGTTCGGATCGCGGTAATCGGCATCACCACACCCGACACCTACTACACCACAAAACCGGGGAATATTACCGGCCTTGCATTCGCTGCCCCGGAGAAAGTCCTGCCCGCCATAATTAAGCGGGTTAGGGCGCGAGGGGCGTCCATCGTTGTTGTGCTCTCCCATGACGGGTTGGATGCGGACCGGGAATTGGCAAGGAAAGTCAGGGGAATCGACTTCATAGTTGGAGGGCATAGCCATACGGCCGTAAGGGACCCTGTGATCGAGTCGGGAACCGTGATAGTCCAGGCAGGCTCCAACGGGATTTATCTTGGTGTCCTGAACATCACGTTTGACCGGAACAGGAAAAAGGTCCTCAGCTACACACGCCAAGACGAGCTCCGGCTGGTTTCACCCGCGATGGGCGCTGAGATCGATCCGGAGGTGGCCCGGATCGTCGATAAGTATGATTCACAGGTGAAGACCGAGTTTTCAAAAGTACTCGGCACAGCGGCGGCCGATCTTACCAGGGATTCGTCCGGGGAAAGCAACCTCGGCGATGCCGTTGCAGACGCCATGCGCAGCGCTACAGGCGCTCAGATCGCCTTCCAGAACGGTGGCGGTATCCGGGCCGATATACCGAAGGGACCGATAACGCTGGAGACAGTCTTTACTACTGTGCCGTTTGACAATGACCTGGTCTCGATGGACCTGACGGGAGAGCAGATCATGGAGCTTTTGGAGAGGAGCGTTTTATCGGAGAATATGCTTCAGGTTTCAGGGATACAAATCGTATATGACCTGTCCAAACCTGCGGGAGCGAAGGTGGCTTCGGTAGAGGTGGCTGGAAAACCAATGGCGGCCATGGCAACCTACAGGGTTGTAACAAATGATTTCCTTGCCTCCGGAGGGGACCAGTTCAATATTTTCAAAAAAGGGCGAAACATCTCGTCCGGACCAGCGCAAAGGGATGCGGTGGCCGACTACATCCGCAAAAATTCGCCTATAAATGTTCAGGCAAAGAATAGAATCGTCTTCAGAAACTAGAGGATTCAATCAGGAAAGATCGCAGTGAACGAGAACATTGTTGTTTACGTAAACGGCAGGGAAATAAATCTCTACCGGGGCATGAAAGTAAAGCACGCCCTCACAGCATACGATCAAAGTCTGTATAAGGCTGCGCTGGCAGGGGAGATTCGCATCGAGGACGAAAACGGGTTCACCGTTGGGCTCGAAGGCAGCCTGGCGGATGGGGCCGGAATATTCACGGTAGCCACAGCGTGATGAGAATTGAGGCAGGTAGAACAATTCAGAAGGGGCGTGGTTCCGGGAATGGCAAACCTGGACAGAGCTACCGGCTGTCCTGCAGCAAAACCGTTTCTCGCCATGCAAGGGCCGTCGCATCCTGATTGCCTGAAACTGCCAAAAACAATTCTTTACGCCTTGGTAACTCCGCAATGAGTTTGTTCATCCGCTCCAGTTCCCATGGGATATCGCCGGCTGACCACTGAGCATGGTATGCCCCCTTCGGATTGCGAAGAGTTGCCGAAGGGGGCTTTGAATTCCTCAGGGGATCTGGTTCTCATGCTGAGCGGGCATTGTTAAAAGCCGGTGCCGTATATATACCAATTCCCCGCACCTGCCTTTACCTTTTTTCTCCTAACGCGCACGTTTCAAGAACGCTTTATTCGGTTTCTCCGGCCCGGTTCAGGCGTTTTTAGGGAGATTCGCCTCAGCAAATTCCCAGTTGAGCAAATTGTCGAAGACCGCTTTTACATAGTCGGCGCGACGATTCTGGTAATCAAGATAATAGGCGTGCTCCCACACATCCACGGTGAGCAGGGGGACTTGGCCATGGACGAGAGGGTTGTCGGCATTGGATGTCTTTGTCACCTTGAGTTTGCCTTGATCCAGGACCAGCCAGACCCAGCCGCTTCCAAACTGGGTGACTGCAGCATTTTGAAACTCTTTATTGAAGTTGTCATAGCTGCCGAGAGAGTCATTGATCATTTTGGTCAAGCGCTCAGTCGGCTTCTTTGCCCCAGGCAGCATGCTCTTCCAGTAAAAGTTGTGGTTCCAGGCTTGAGCAGCGTTGTTGAAAATGGGTATCTGGTCTGCCGAACCGGCGGTCTTCTTTATGATTTCCTCAAGTGAGAGACTCCCGAAACCGGCAGCCCCTGCCAGTTCATTGGTCTTATCCACGTAAGCCTTGTGGTGCTTGCCGTAGTGAAATTCAATAGTCTTTTTGGATATGTAAGGCTCCAAAGCGTCCTCTTTGAATGGGAGCTGCATCAGGGTAATTTCGGGACTGGCGTTCGCGATTGAGTCTCCATAAAGGGCAAACATTCCCGTCCCTGCGATGACGCAGCCGGTGATGAGGCTGCTCACAAATGTCCTGCGATCCATTTCATGACACAAAATGTTCTCGTCCATGGTTACCCCTCCGGGAAAAAGATGTGCACCTCACAACGATTCCACGCACTGGCATATGTTCTCTGGGGCCGGTTTTCGCACATGTGGAAAAGACCCCTCATGCATGCTGCATCAATGGCTCGCGGTTCTTCCCCATCTGACGCATGGTCGTTTCGGGATCAGTTTGGTGGATATGGTCCTGCCCATCCGTCCGGCAACATTTTGTCCCCGGGTATCATCGCCGCCTAAAAAACCACCGGCGCCGGCGCCAGTGATCTCTGTGCCCAGAGGAGCGTCTTTTGCCGGAAGAAATCCATTCGGCCTCTTATCGCATTCATTTGGTTCAGTTATGGCTTCGCCGGTATCAACAGTAGACATGCTGCTGGGAGCGCTGGCCGACGCAAGAGCGTCTGTGGAGCTTATGAGGTGTCCCGCCAGAACTTCCACCGGTAGAATTCCATTCATTGAACCGGAGTAACAGCCTTCGCGATCTGCCGCCACACAGGCAAACCCTACGCGGCGTACGGCCGTGCCAACGGCCATGAACATCTGCGGAGCCAACACTCCGGTCATTTACGCCTTGATCCGCCCGTAAGCTACCCTGGTAACCAGGAATGCGCCCGTCAGGTTAATGTCGATCACCCAGCAGCGCCGGCCAAAGAAGCGGCCGGCAGGATGGCATTCATTGAGCCGGAACGGACTCGTCAATCCAAACTTTCCAGTTTGTACCTCTTGAGTCGCCGATACAGCGTGCTCCGCGATATACCGAGGGACCTGGCCGCCTGTTGCCGCTCTTCAAATTGGCGAACGGCCTCCAGAATCGCCTTTTTCTCAACCTGCTCGATGTTCGATGGCCTGCTGTCGCGGGAAAACTCATCGGCCGGTATTGGTGATTCGGCTTTCAGGAAGTCGGGCAGGTGCTGTTCCTCGATAATGTCTCCATCAACAAGGCTGATAGCACGCTCCACGACATTTTCCAACTGGCGAACATTGCCGGGCCAGTGATAGCTGCACAAGCGTTTCAAGACTGGAAGCGAGACACCGGCTACAGATTTGCCAAACCTTGCCGAAATGCCGGCTACAAGATGGTCTACCAACTGTGTGATGTCCCCGATTCTCTCCCGCAAGGGCGGGATGCGAATCTCGAACACATTAAGGCGATAAAACAGGTCCTGGCGAAAGTTACCTTTGGGAACTTCGACGGCCAGGTCTTTGCTGGTTGCAGCGATCACCCGAACATTGATCGGTATTGAGCGAAGTCCACCGATCCTCACCACGGATCGCTCCTGCAATACCCTCAGCAACACCGTCTGGATGTTGAGCGGCATTTCCCCTATTTCATCGAGGAAAATGGTTCCATCGTTTGCAAGCTCAAACTTGCCCGGGCGTCCATTCCTGTTCGCGCCGGTAAAAGACCCGCCATCGTAGCCAAACAATTCGCTCTCGATGAGTGTTTCGGGGATCGCGGCGCAGTTCAAAGCTACAAAGGGCTGGCCGGCAATACAGGCGTTATGGATAGCCTGAGCGAAGAGTTCTTTCCCCGTTCCGCTCTCCCCCTGAAGCAGCACCGTATGCATGTTTCGGGATGCAACCTGCGCAAGATGGATTGCCCGTTGCATAGCCGAGCTTTCCCCAATAATGTTCGCAAAGGTGAATCTCGCTTCCGCCCCGGTGATTTGATTCACCACCCTTTGCAGCTTCTTCATCTCCTTCAAGGTGGCAACCGCCCCGACCACCTGGCCATTGGCGAGAAAGATGGGCGTGGCGCTGACGTGACAGTGAATATAGCCGCGCCTGGTCTCCAGAGTGGTTTCTATGTCGGTCACCGGCTTACCGTCGGCTACGACTCTTTTGAGCAGCGACTGCTTGCCCACAAACTCCTGAATGTCTTTTCCCCGGGCGAGTAAGGTGTCCGTGGCCAGAATATTGGCTGCCTCCGGATTGATTTCCTTGATTAATCCATTGGAATCAATGGCTACAATGCCATCTGAGACCGAATTGATTACGGTCCTCAGGTATTCGTTGGCGAGCCAGATCTGCCGGCGGTTCTCCTCGACGCGTAGCTGATTGGTGATAGCCTTGCTAGCCACAACCACGATGCCCAAGGTGTGAAGGTGGGCTTCTTCTCTGGGTCCGCTCAGGTTGAGAATTCCGATGAGACGGTTGTCATGATTGAAGATCGGGGCTGCAGAACAGGTCATGTCGTGAGCCTCTTCAAAGAAGTGTTCGCAGCCAACGACCTGGACCGGCTGACAATGCCGGAGGGCAAGTCCGATCGCTCCTGTTCCCGCTTGTTCTTCCCCCCACATCCCACCGGCTCGCAGGTTTCCCTCCGTGCCGGCGTCTCTCAACTCTCCGCCGGGCAGCATTTCCAGAATCACACCGTCATTGTCGGTGAGTAACGTCAGAAAGCCCAAATCTTTCACGAGAGCCTGCAGTTCATCGAGGATCGGCACAGCGACGGCCAACAGGTCCCGGTTTCGCGCCACGCGCCGCTCCAGTTCTTCTCCCTCGACAACTACAACGCCGGGTCCCCGCCTGGGATCATGTCCAAGGGCCCGGCAACGCGCCCATGACTGGGCAATAAGAGGCGCCACGCCAGGAACACACTCTCCCGTAGTGACGAACTTGTCCCAAGCCTCTTTGCCGTGCATGCTGTCAATCGTAACTGCACTGCTCATACTGGTAACCTACCAACGATTGGGCCTAAATCATAGTGACGGCCGGAGCGGCCGGATTATGCCGAGCGCACGGAAATCCTTTCCCGTCCCAAAACGGGAACCATTTCGATCCGGATTCGGACTGATTGTAGCATCCTGCGCGGTTACATGGAAGTGGGTTGCTCTTCGATATTTCGTTGCCGTGCAACAGTGAATTAAACGATATATTCCTCGCGTTCAGGATGCAAGTTGAAACGCCATCCGTGCCCTTTGCTCGTCGCCCAATGGACAGCAATGGCGGCCAGGGAGTTATACTGATCCCGTCTTCGCTAGCTGCTGCAGATCTGTGTTCAATTGCGCAAAGATATAAACCGGCGCGCATCCAGGGTAGTAAGTCACCGACTCGGCAAGCTTGGCGGCTTGCCGGATGTTATCGGCTGTCGGGAAGTATTCCCAGCAGTCGCCGCAAATGAAGAGGTGTTTTTCTTTCGCAAACTGTGGATCGAAGTCCGGCAGACCTCCGGCGACAACCACCACCTCGCCGCGCTCTTTCAAAAACTCGGGCATGGAGATGCCGCTGCGGGAGAAGGAATCCAGCGCTCCCCGCACGTTTACATAGCAACCCGGGCAGGTCTGCTGGGCGTAAACCGTGAGGCCTCTGTACATGCCTACGGGATTGTCGTTCGGACGTCTGAAGATCTTGCGCACAGAGTCTGCCGGTTCGCCAACCACGGTGATCTTGTTCAGGTCGATCTCGCCCAGATCGTCGTTGGCTGTACAGCGGATAGCGGGAATCTCGACAGGGTCGAAGCCCATCAAGTAACAGGTCACCGCGTCGGTAGAAACTGTGTCCGTCCCTGCGATGACCAGATTCATTTCGATTGGCACACCTGCGTGAGGTCCCTGTCCCTGCATACCGATGATGCCGTCCACGATAGTCAGGTTCGGCCTGCAAATCCGATAAAGGTCGGAGAACTTCTGTCCCAGGTCGATTCGGTGCGCCCCTTGCTGCTGGGCGCTGGGATGTATGTTGGGGATAATCCCATTCAAGTTTTTGAGGCCCAGGGTGACCCCGCCGGCGATATGGACCTTCATCTTGGGCAGGTTTATGATGACGTCGGCATCGAGGATGGGCTTGAAAATGGCGGCCTTCTTGAACACCTTGGCATTCGGGATATCAACTTCGACTACGTCGGTTTCATCGAAATAGATCACCTTGTCGGCGCCGCCGCGTTTCGCGGCTTCTTCCATTCCGGCGACACTGAAGGCCAGCCTGGCGCGACCCACATGCATGCCTAACGAGGGATTGTCACCAACCCATACTTCTGCAGCCTTCGAGTATTCCTTGAAGTAGGATACAACCGCTTCGATCATGCGGGGATCGACAACGGCGAAGCTTTCCGGTGGAGCCTGGAAAGCCAGATTGGGTTTAATGAGGACCTTTTGTCCGGCCTTGATGATTGCGTCCGGCGAGCCGATAGCCAGTTCGACCGCTTTCTTCACTGCCGCCTTGATTTTGGCGATGTCATCATCGAGACGAGTAAATTTGCCTGCGATAAAGGCAGCGTTTCCTGCGGGAGGGGCGCATTTAACAATTGCAACTCTTGGTACAACCGTTGTTGACTTCCATTCATGTTTCTCCGTAATGGGGGTCGCAGCCCGCAGGCCGCCAGGTCCCGAAATGCCTGAACCGGGCATCGTTGCCCCTGAGGTCGGATAACCGGTTTCTTTCAACATTTCACTGCGTGTGATGCCCTTCTTCTTGCTCATCTGTTTTCTCTGATGTTAGGGGACCACTTCGCCTATCTACTTGTGAAGTCCGGCTTTCGCTATTCCGTTGTTTCCATCATGAAGGGGGCCGCCCCGGTTCCGGTTTTTTTCCCAAGCCTTTTGCTACATCTTTCAGCCCGAGTCGTTCCAAGGTTGAACGGGTGGGAACGCCGGATTCTACGTCCCACTGCATCAATTTGTAAAAATCGCTCTTGGCGCGTTCCAGATCTTCTCGCAGGTACTTCCTGCCTCCTGCGTCTTCCCTTTCGAAGTAAAGGTCATTGAAAATGTCGTCCCCACGGGTTCGACCGTCTCGCGCGGCTATGGCTCTCTCCAATGCGCAAAGCATTTCTCCCTTTCGATAGGATTCCTGCTCGCTCATCTCGTCTCCTGTAACTGCAGAATAGAGGCGAGATTCAAGGGTGGTGTCTCCCACATGATCGGAAGTATTGGCATTGAACAGAAAAGGGAAAAGGATGTCACACACTATGTAACTGTCCTTAAGAATGGAATGCTCCTGATACCGCTTCACCACGGGGGCAGCCCATTTCCAATTCAAGCTCTTTCCATCCGGCTGAAAAAATTCTGCCGCTTCCTCTGAACCATAGACAGCCTTCATCACAGGTTTGAGAATAGGGAAGATTTTTTCCGGTACAGCGGTCAGGGCGTTCTGCTCGATGGTGAAAGCAGCACCCCAAAGCATGGATATGTAGGCGTGTGAGACCATGGCGTCCCGGTTGTCCAGGACCCACATCAAACCCAGGGCAGGAACCGCATATCCCGAGGGGAAG
>JBKQLC010000096.1:0-6408 GCA_052147195.1 Syntrophobacteraceae bacterium | reverse complement strand
GAGTCTTACGGGGCGGTTCCTGGTCCCGCGACGCGACATGGGTACGTTGCACCTTCCGGGGCCAATGGGAGCCCACCTCCCACGGCCTGGGGGGCCACCTGGGGGGCGCCGGCATGGGCGTACGCCTCGTGAGGACCAATTAGCCGGCCTGATTCAACCCTATGAACCAAAAAGACAGAGAAGACACCTTTTTTCTGCCCTGATTGAATGCACACAATCCACTTCACACTACCGATATTGTCTACCAGGTCCAGCCAGCCACGTGAGTTGTTTCATAGTCATTTTATCGAAGACGCAGTCGGGAAGCAGCCAGCGGAAAAAGAGAAAGAGCTTTGCATGAAGAGGCGCCGCATAACGAGTTTTGGGCCTGTTCGCTTGCAGGGCGTGTTCGATGACTTGAGCAATGGCATCCGGCGAAGCGTTGGTTATCGGCCACTTGCCCGGGCCACCGATGATTTCCAGGAAGTTAACTGCGTCTCTGGCCTTCTCTCTGTAAGGACCGTTACCGGAAACGGCGAGGACATTCTCTTTGGCAATACCACCGAATTCGGTCCAGACGAAGCCGGGCTGAATCACCACTACATCGATCCCGAACGACTTGACCTCTGTTCTTAATGAATCGGAAAGAGCTTCCATGGCAAATTTGGTGGCATGGTACCAGCCGCCCATTGGAGTTGTCATGCGACCGCCGATAGAACTGACATTGACGATCCGCCCGTGCCTCTGCCTCCTCATATGCGGCAGGACCAGGCGGGTCAGTCCCATCGGGCCGAAAACATTCACATCGAACTGGCGCCGTGCCTCTTCATCCGGCACATCCTCCAGTGCGCCGTAGGAACCGTAACCGGCATTGTTAACAAGGGCATCAATGCGCCCTTCGTTGCGCAGGATTTCTTCGACGGCAGTACGGCGCTGATGCTCATCGGTAAGATCAAGTTTCAGGGGGATCACACCGATATCAGTCAAATCCTGCATTGCCTCGATGCGTCGCGCAGACGCATACACTTTCCAGCCTTTCCTGGCCAGAATTGAAGCCGTGGCCTTGCCAATACCCGAGGAACCACCTGTAATCAGTACCGTCCTTTCAGCGTTACTCATGCCGGTCTCCCCTTTGGTTTGAGTATTTGATTCCGACCAGCCGTGCCAATATCAATAGTAATTTGCATTTTATCATTTATGCCTCCTCAATCTGGCGGGCATCAATGGAAGGGGGGCAAAGCCGGCATTGAACCCTTTTACCTGCGCAAGTGCATCTCTATTGCATCACAGGCAACAGCCACCCCTTTTTCCGCCCGAACAATCTCTCCCACCTGCTCCGCTCTCCTCAAACAGGTGGTGTTTGAGAGCAGAGTTTTTAATTCAGTTGCTACACGATGAGCAGAGTATCTATGCCGATAAATGGTTCCGGCTACACCCAGCCGAGTAACCCGGTAAGCATTGTCCGGTTGATCGAAAGCAAACGGGACCACCAGCATTGGCTTTCCGGCCCGGAGGGCTTGTGCTGTTGTCCCTATTCCCCCCTGGTGAACAATTGCGGCCGCCCTGGGAAAGATTTGAGAATAGGGGAGATACTCGAATAACGCGATGCCATCAGGCAATGGCTCAGCGGGTAGATTCCGTGGATGTCTCCCCACCAACAAAACGGCCCGGATTCCCAGCATCCTTGCGGCCTCCACACTTTCCCTATAGAAGTCGCCGGCGGCCATCACCGCTGAAGACCCCAGCGTGAAGACCACTGGTGGCGGGCCCGATTCGAGAAATCGCTCCAGCTTGCCAAGCGTATCGGAATCTGCTCCGCTTTTATCGACCAACTGATCGGCTTCTTTATCGTAAAACAAAAATCCGGTTATTCGGGTATTTTGAGGCCAGTCTGTGCCTCGTTTTGTAAGCAAAGGCGAGAAAAGTCCCAGCACCAATTCCGGCGAAAACTGCCCCTCAAAGATTGGATCTCCACCAGGAGGCAGACCTATTTCAGCTCTCAACCAACGTATTGGCTCACTCCAGTTCCTTGCGACCAGTTTGGCAAACCTGATGACCAGCCCTCCCACCCTTGGCCCAAACCGATCGAGATTCTTCAGAAACGGGAAAAGGGGAAATACGGGCAGATCGTATGCCGAAAAGAGCGAAAAAGGTGCGAGGATTGTGGAAACCCATGGAATATTAGTCTTCTCGGCCACTATCGGGCCTGCAAAGGTAATCGGATGCGTAATAAGAATGTCAGCTTCGTTAATAGCTTGCAGCAAATCTTGATAGGATTTTCGCAGTTGGGGAAGGAGGACTTCTCGTATGAGAATCTCAGGGCCATTTTTTGAATGCATGACCCTCTCTATAAGACTGTAATCCTCGGGATTTACATCAGGCCTGATAGGGCGAAAATCAATTCCTGCTTTTTCCACCATATCCCGGTAGAAACCGGAAGTTCCGATTATGGGAGAATACCCTCGCTCCTTTAGCTCCGAAGCAAGAGCAACATACGGGTTGATGTCGCCCAACGATCCGAATGTGGTTATCAGAACTGTTCTGCGCACTATTTCCTCCCCGCCGTGTCATGCGATCCATTTTGAATTTGAATAATGCCGGTCCGGTCAGATTGGCAGTGGCGACTAAGAGCCGGCAATCATCTTGTGTATATGCGGAATAACGAGCGGAATCCGTCATGGGCTGTCCCAGGCCGTACGCATCCGATCCATTATACCGCCTGCTGCCGATGATCCCGCATTGATTCAGCGCCGATGTAAATTCTCAGTTATCCCTTCCGGACGCACCGGAGCCGACATCTTCCGGCCGCTGAAATGCTTCCTCCAGATGATACGTCAGCTTGTAAAGTCAGGCAAATTAATCAAAGTGAGGAAGGGTGGCATGAAAGGAGTTGGCGAGAGACAAAATGATACTGTTCATCCAAGCTTCGACAGGTCAATTTCTTTTGACTTTAAGGGCGCTAAGACCGGTCTAATCAGCATTGCACCTGTGTGTTTTGATGGGCATATCGTATGATTTATAGACGCTGCACGTTCCAAGAGCTTTTGGGGGCGGAATTTGATTCCGGATGGCTCTTCGAGAGCTGTTGGTGGTAAGTTTACACATCATCCAGGTTTAAAAATCCTGGTTCGTCACAGCGGAGGGCCCAGAGGGGCATAAGAACCAGTCTACACAAGATTTGATAGGAAAAAGTGCCAAAACATAAAAAGTCACAAAAAACATAATTGCAAATTCGATATAGGAGCCAAGCGGATCGGGCAGCGATTTTTGATAATTCCATATTTGCTGCAAAAGCAGAGCGCCAAAAAACCAGAAGGTAAAAACCGCACACCAGCCCAAAGGTTTTCTTATTTTTTGCATAATTTCGAACCTCGCAGTAAGGATGCTTGGCATTTCAGCTAATTATCCACAACCCGCTCCGGTCAAAAATGAATAAGAACAAGAATTTAATGCAAATGTATGCTTAGCGTGAGGTAAAGTGCTTATTAAAATGACTTTTGTAGATGCGAATTGATATTATAGAATTATGGAAATGTCAAGAGCTAAAGTTGGGGGGTAGAAATCGTTCACAAACATACCCAATATGCCAGTTATCGGATTAATTTTTGGTACATATCTCATTGACGGACATGTCACTTGCATGTTCAATTACGAAATTGTATGATTTTGCGGGATTTGAGGTTGTCCGAGAGGTTTTTGGGGGAGAATCCAACCCCAGAATGCTGTTGGGATGCATGGAACACAACTTGATACATTATTCCGGCTAAATTTTTTTAAAAATAATTCACCATTTTGTGGACGAAAACCATCGCCCGCGCATCTAAGGATTTAGAGCGAGAATGGTTCTGAATGTTTATACTTCTGACGGGCATTGCGTTGACCGTGAGTCCGCCGGAAAGGAGTATTAAATGAAAAGAGTGCTCGTGATGATGGTTGCCGCAGGTCTGGTTCTGGCGTCCCATACCGCCTCAGTGAACGCTCAAAGCTCAACCTCCAATCGTCCCCCAATTGGACAACCTCTTGTCAGTGAAGGCGAGTTTGCCGTAGAACTGGCAACAGCCCTCAATTTAACCTCGTCGCACGATGAAGCGGCAGCAGAAGATGCTCTGGGCTCGATAAGCATTGCGCCTCGAAACGGATGGATTTCCGACTATCCGATAACTCCCGATATTATTGCCGAGGTGAGGGAAAGCACCGCAAGATCGGCATCAGCGGGGAGTCTGAGGATGGCGGAGACTGAGGCGACCGGCATCGTGGACAGCGTCAGCACGGCAATGAATCTTCCGATCGAAGTTGCCGGCGCGAAACGCGCTTATGAATCCGGTTCAAGTTCCAGTTTCGAATACGAGTCAAGAGCAAGTTCCGAATATCAGTCCAGCTCCGGCACTCCTCCTCCGGAGGTTTCCGAATATGCAGTGCCCACCGAGGTTGAGGAATACTATGGCAATTACGGACCTCCCGTCGTTAGCTATTATCCGCCTCCCTGGGACTACGGTTATCTCTATGCCTGGGTCCCTTGGCCATTTTGGTGGGGAGGTTTCGGCTTCGGAGGTTTCTTCATCCTGAACGATTTCGACAGGCACGATCACTTCCACCACTTTTCCAACCATGTAACGAATGCGAACGGGACAGTGAGCAGGGTAAATGCGGTTACCCGTGCAACGGGAACGGGGACACGTAGTTCTTCAACCCTTGCCGGGGCAGGCAGGTCCACGCAAGGGTCTCGGCTCAGTTCCCCCAACGCCCAGGCAAGCGCGAGAGCAACGGACCGGCCGGGGGCGTCAAGAGCAGCAAACACGGCCGGTGCGTCAACAACGTCGCGAAATCTTGGCTCATCCGGGTCCTCGGGTAACATGGGAAATACGAATGGAGCCACGCGAAATCCGGTTACAACAACCCAAATTATGAACAGGTTAGCGTCAACCAACCATGCGCAGACAATGAGCCCAGCCTCTGCCGCGAGGTCTGCGTCTTTGAGCGGGCGGAGTTTCAGCAGCACTCCGTCGTCGCGCGCCTTTAGCGGCAGCTCCCGTAACTATAGCGGCAGCTCCCGCAACTATAGCGGTGGCTCCCGTAACTATAGCGGTGGCTCCCGTAACTATGGCGGCAGCTTGCGCAGCAGTGGCGGCGGCTTCCGTGGAAGTGGCGGCGGCTTCCATGGCGGAGGCCATGGTGGTGGAGGACACCGTTAAGAAACAGTAACCATGCCAGGCGGCGCCTTTCCGAATAAAACTCTCTTTTTTCATAAGAAGCGCCGGACATATTACATTTTCGAATAGAAACGGTTTGTTCGGTCACTCGGATTCGGGTTTCATCCTCGCATTGTGACCGGAGAAAAGGCAGAGTTCGACGGCGGTTGCATTTTACGAGAAAAAAGCGAAATTCACTCATGAGCCTTCCCCAGTTTCCGAGAGGAGAAGACCGCCCCAGCCACGCTTTTATGATGATTTATTATCACCCCTCATGAATATCTGATTCTGCCTTCTCGTCAGCTTCGATGAGACTTTGTGACAGCGTCCTTCTACTTGCGTTTCCAATATGGAAAGGTCTCCTGGATCTATAGGGTGTCCTCAGAGGTTTTGAGAGCAGAGGACAAGCTCCAAATGTTCTTAGAGATTAGTTGGTGGTCAGGTTCATGCATTATTTGGATTTAAATTAAGTTAGATATGGGACCGCCTCCATGAGAGAAATTTGCTTTTGGGCTCTATCGGATATCCCCTTTACGAAACTTTACCTCCATTAACTTATATTAACTGGACCTTAATGTAGATTTTCTTATATATTCACTGAAACAGAAACCTATCGCCTAATCATGAGGAGAGGTGGTATGAAAAAACTTTTGACAGGCTTTATTATAACTCTGGTGGCGCTAGTGTGGATGATCGGATCGTGGCTCTTCTTCAACTCTATCGCAGCCGGGGCCCAGGGGTCGGGCACTCCGGCAGTTGCTGATGCTGACAAGGCTGCTCCGAAAGATGAAGCTGCTAAAGGACATTGCGGGAAATGGAAGGGCCATCACCGGCGTTTCGGTCGTCATCATGGGCATTTCGGTCTCTGGAAAAAACTCAACTTGACCGATGCCCAAAGGACTCAGATCAAGACCATCATGTCCGAAGAGCGTCCAAAAATCAAACCGCTGTTCCAACAACTGAAGGCTGGACGCGATCAACTCAACGCTCTGCGAAAGAGCGGGCCGTTTGATGAAGCCAAAGTTCAATCCATTGCCAAGGGGCAGGCGGCTACGCTGGCTGAAATGATTGTGGCCAGAGAGCGAATGAAATCCAGGATTTACGCAGTCCTGCCCGAATGCCGTTAACTTAAGCAACACACTGAATGTATTAGTATTTTTGATATAGCAGCCGATAGTCCCCCCTTATCAGATCAATCTACTTCCGCCAACTGAACCACTGAACTTCGGACTTGTCCAAG
>JBKQLC010000095.1:0-44918 GCA_052147195.1 Syntrophobacteraceae bacterium | reverse complement strand
TTTATGTGTCAATAAATGGCTTTGGGACCATCTGCCTTGTTGCCTAACCACCCTTCGTCCGATATGTTCTTACGGCAATTTTTTGCTCGCTTTAGTTCGGCTGCAAGCCAATCGGACGCAGAATTTTGGTACCTTGTTTTTTCGGAATCGACCGCAACTTGAATTGATGCGTATCCTCTCAGACCAAAAAGGGAAGAATTCTACCCTGGAGATAACAGTCTTAGCCTGCAGCAAAGGGGCCGAGGTCTATTCGGTCCTGTGGACAATCCGCACGGCACGGCCTGACTTGAAAGTCATGATGCATGCCCTGGATATTTCAAACGAGATTATAGAATTTGCCAAAAAAGGAGTCTACTCCCTTAATACTCCGGAATTCGTGGACATCCCTATTTTTGGATGCATGACCGAAGAGGACAAGCTGCGAATGTTTGATATCGTGGAGGGTCAGGCAAAGATCAAGTCTTGGATTAAAGAAGGGATTGTTTGGCTCCATGGGGATGCAGCCGATCCAAAAATTGCTGCCGCTTTAGGGTCGCAAGATATGGTTGTGGCAAACAATTTTCTTTGCCACATGGAACCACCGGAGGCTGAGAGATGTCTCCGTAATATTGTCCGGCTGGTCAAGCCGGGTGGATATCTTTTCGTTGCAGGGATGGACCTCGATGTCCGAACGAAGGTTGCACGAGATCTTGGCTGGCAACCCATCCGGGATCAAATCCAAGATATCCACGAAGGTGACGCCTACTTGAGGGTTGACTGGCCCTGGAAATATTGGGGCTTAGAACCTTTCGACAAAAGAAGGCAGGATTGGGAAGTCCGCTATGCCTCGTGTTTCCGGGTGGGTGAAGAAATTTGATGGAGTATGCGCCTCCGCTCAGCCAGGCGCTTTTAGAACAGGATGGGATTTGATCGGAAGTGAATTTAAAGCCGAAAAGTGGCCGGCATGTCGGCCTTTCCTTTCGGCTGTAGCGTCGCCTTTGGAGGTCGATTCGTATTTATCTGATCGGTTGTCGCCCATTCTGAGGCTTGGACTGGGAGTTGGTGTTCTGTCCGGCTCGAACCTTTGGATGCTTTTATACGTTATGGGACAGAAAGCAGTATACCTGGATCATTTCCGAGCAATGAGGAGGCGGTCTTCATCTGATCAGGAGGCTTAGGAGAGTGAGCATATCGGTCGCATCGCGAGTGGAACGGAAGGAAGGGAAGTTGAAAGAAAGTAAAAGGAAGGGGAAGAAGATTTGCTTTTTTGGACACTTCGGATCGGGTAACTTCGGCAATGAGAGTACTCTCCAGGCGATTCTTCACCATCTTAGCCGTCACCTGCCGGATGCTGAGGTTATGTGTATCTGCACCTTCCCTGAGCACGCCTCGGCAATTCACAAGACTGCAGCCGTTCCAATCAGCCGAATAATCCTTAGACCCTGGACCCGCCGCAACCCACTGGCTAGATTGGTGCGACAGGTCTTTATTGGAATACCAGCCGAGCTTTACCGATGGCTTGATGCCTTCAGAACGCTGAGGGGCGCGGACGTGCTTATCGTTCCAGGAACGGGATTGTTGACTGATGCTTACGGCCTTCGCAACTGGGGGCCCTATAGTATGTTCAAATGGTCACTGGTAGCAAAATTGTGCCGCTGCAAACTGCTCTTTGTGAGCGTAGGGGCGGGCCCCATATTCGGCGCCCTTGGTAGGCTCCTCGTTAAATCAGTTCTTTCTCTGGCGGACTTCCGGTCTTATCGGGACAATTCCACCATAAAATACCTTGGAAGTATCGGATTCCCGACAAACAATGACCGCGTCTATCCGGATTTAGCATTCAGCTTGTCCAGAGCTGTGATACCGGATATTGACATTCCAACAGGACCCAGACCTGTCGTTGGCCTTGGTTTGATAGCTTACGGTGGATTGTATCGCGTCGAGAGGCCCAGTCAGGCGATCTACCAGGCCTATTTGGAGAATCTGGCGGTTTTCGTGAAATGGCTGCTCGCTCATGAATACGACGTCAGGTTACTAATCGGCGAAATTGGCGACAGCCCTGTGAAGCAAGAGTTCAAGGAGTTATTGAAAGAACATGCATCTCCTCATTATGAAGGGCGAATAATCGACGAGCCGATTCTTTCTGTTGAAGATTTTCTGTCGCAGCTTGCAGTAACCGACGTAGTAGTGGCAACCCGGTTTCATAATGTTCTCTTGGCCCTGGTTCTTAACAAGCCGGTGATCTCTATCTCATTCCATCAGAAATGTGTTTCTCTGATGGACGAGATGGGATTGTCTGAATACTGCCAGGACATTGATCGCTTAAATGTTGACAGGTTGATTGAACAATTCTGCGCCCTCCGGACAAATGCCGAGGATCTTAGGCTTATGATCAGGCAGAGGACAGAAGGATTTCGTATGGCTTTGGATGAGCAATACAACTTTATCTTTAGGGACATGTGATCCTGGTAAGGAGTGACTCGCGATCAGGCTATTTAGATTTTACAATACATTTGCAAGATTGAAACGCTGAGAATCGAACTTACCAGGAGGAGAGAACGGGGTGCTAAAATTGGTTCATCCGGCAAACGCGTACCTGGACAATTTGCCGGCGATGAAAGGGATTGCAAAACGTCATTCCCGCGAAGCCTGCCCTCGAAGTGTTTAGTCGGGGGGCGGGAATCCAGTGTTTATTTAGTGAGTTAAAAGCCTTTATTCGTCATTCCCGCGAAGGCGGGAATCCAGAAAGAGCGGTCCAGCGTGGCAAAACAGTTCTTTGTCTGCATCATGGCAAGCAGACGAAACGGCACACTGTATATCGGCGTAACATCGAATCTGGTGCAAAGAGTGTGGAATCACAAACAGGGTCTGGCTGAAGGATTCACCAGCAAATATAGCGTTAAAATGCTTGTCTATTTTGAGCCGCACGAAACTGCCGAGTCTGCGATTACAAGGGAAAAGCAGCTCAAGAAGTGGGAACGGGCCTGGAAGATGAGATTAATAGAGGAGAGTAATCCTGAGTGGAGAGATCTGCACAGCACGATCTGCATTTAGACTGGATTCCCGCCTCCGGGCCCGTTATAAAGGGTCGCGTGAAAATATTGGAGGTACTCGTTTGCCGGATGAACCCTAAAATTCTCCGTGCGCAGGCGCAGTGCACGAAATCGACTGGCTTTTTACACTGGTATTTTTCTACATCGCTTGGGGGAGTAATGAGATGGTTTTATCGGATCAGCCTCTTGTTAGTATCGTAACTCCCGTATATAACGGAGAAAAGTACCTCGCCGAGTGCATCGAGAGCGTATTGGCGCAAACCTACCGAAACTGGGATTATACGATCGTAAACAATTGCAGCACGGATAAGTCCTTGGCGATCGCCCAGGACTATGCCGGGAAAGATCAACGTATTAAGGTATACAGCAATAAGCATTTTGTAGGAGCAACAGAAAATCATAATATTGCCTTTCGCTTAGTTAATCCGGATAGCAAATACTGCAAGGTGGTGTCAGCCGACGACTGGATTTATCCTGAATGTATTTCGAAGTTAGTCGATCTTGCAGAGCGCTATCCTAATGTTGAAATCGTCGGGTCACACTCATTCAACACCCAAGGAATGTCCTGGAACGGACTGTCTCCCGAAATAGAGATATTCGAAGGTCGTCATATTTGCCGGCTTTTTTTACTCGGATTACTTGGCAATGGCACCTTTGGTCTACCATCTACCGTTTTGTATCGGTCTTACCTGGTCAGATCCGAACACGCTTTCTTTTCTGAAGCTGCCTTGAGTCCCGATGTAGTTGCCTGCCTTAATTGCCTGCAGGCAAGTGATTTCGGCTTTGTCCACCAGGTCCTTTCTTTTGAACGGCTCCATGATGGATCTGTGTCCGCCAAGATCCATAAACTTAATGGTTACTGCTTAAATCGTATCGAGATTCTAAAGGAATTCGGCCCTGTATTTTTAACGAACGACGAATTTAAAGGACGCATGAAGGTGCTACTTTCCGATTACTATAATATGCTGGCAGGTGCTTTTATCAGTTTGAGAAATAAGGAATTTTGGGACTTTCATAGGGAGAGGCTAACGGGGTGCGGATATACCTTTTATGGCAGAAGATTGGCAAAAGGCTTTTGCAGGAAGCTGCTGGAGTCGTTTTTGAATCCGAAGCAAACAATGGACACTATACTCAGGCGCATTAATACTAATTTTATCTCTCGCATCGAAAAGGAATAAACGGTTTGAATGTCGTATCTGAATTCCGGAGCTTTTCCTGTTTAAATAAATATTTACGTAGCGTCATAAAAAGTGCGAGTTAATGAATTTGGTGCTTCTTATGACCGGCCCTCACCAAATCTCAGGTCGTGAGGTATCCCGCCTCAATCGCCACTTCATGGCCTAAGCTTAAACGGCGTTGCAGCGAACAGTGAGCGTGAACAGACCAATGCTTTTTAAATAAGCGTTTACCGGTGCGGGTCCCATAGGTCAGGCGCTTGGTGCAAGCGAAGACGCGAACAAAGCCGGTACAGCTCTTGGACGAATTGTTTGAAGTATCACTTTAAAAAGGAAAATTCAGCCTTCGCCTGAAGACCCGGGGAGTGTCCCGAATAGCGGGATCTTTACTATACAGACACGTCGGATGAGAACAAAATTGCTACCTCAGAGTATCAGAAACCGAATTTATTATAACGTCAGGCCCTTGATCCCGCGAAATCTTCAAATTGCGTTGAGAAGGTTCATTGCCTCGCGGAAACTGCGGCTGTGCCATGGAGTATGGCCTGTCGATCCCGCTTCCGGAGCGGTCCCGGTGGGCTGGCCCGGGTGGCCCGATGACAAGCGGTTTGCCCTCGTGCTGACGCATGATGTGGAGACATTTAACGGCCATGCGAAATGCCTCGATCTGGCCGCACTGGAACGAGCCTTGGGCTTCAGATCAGGCTTTAATTTTGTTGCTGAGAGATACCCGGTTTCGAGCGAATTGAGAAACTACCTTGTCGCCAATGGTTTCGAAGTGGGATTGCACGGTCTTTATCATGACGGGAAAAAATTTAAATCCAGGCGCATATTCAATGAGCGGGTACCAAAGATCAACAAATACCTGAAAGAGTGGAACGCCGCCGGCTTTCGGTCGCCCGCGATGCAATGCAGACTTGAATGGCTCCATGACCTGGACATCAGGTACGACTGCTCTACCTACGATACCGATCCCTTCGAGCCCCAATTTGGAGCGGTCAGCACCATTTTCCCGTTCTATGTGTACGATAAACGGGGCCGGACTGGTTTTGTCGAACTTCCATACACCCTACCTCAGGATTTCACCCTTTTTGTAATATTAAAACAGGAAAACATTGATATTTGGAAACAGAAACTCGACTGGATTGCGGAAAGGGGTGGAATGGCCCTGATCTTGACTCATCCCGACTATATGAACTTTGGGAATAACCCTGAGTCGGATGAATACCCCGCGACCCGCTACAGAGATTTCCTCGAATATGTGAAAGAAAAGTACGAAGGTCAATTCTGGAACGCTCTTCCCGGGGAGGTTGCCGGCTACTGCGAAAAGGGCTGTAAGAATTTGGCCCCGAAGGCTGCCAGGCCTCTGAGGGTCTGCATGCCCGTATATTCTTTTTATGAGAATGATAATCGAGTGATTCGCTATGCTGAAACTCTCGTGAGGAGAGGAGATCAGGTTGATGTTCTTTCGCTGCGTAAAGAAATGCAGCCTTTTTACGAAAACTTAAATGGCGTCCATGTACATCGTATTCAAGGCAGGATCAGAAATGAGAGAAATAAGCTCAGCTATCTCTTGAGACTTTTGAAGTTTTTCGTGAAATCGGGTTTCTTTATAACCAAATTCCACCTGAGACAATCTTACGATCTGCTCCACGTCCATTCAGTACCCGATTTTGAAGTGTTTGCCGCGCTGGTGCCTAAACTGACCGGGGCGAGGGTAATCCTGGACATTCACGACATTGTTCCGGAATTTTACGCCAGCAAGTTTGGCTCCAGTTCAAAAAGCGCTCTTTTTAAGCTTTTGCTCGCTGTCGAAAAGATTTCGGCGTCGTTTTCGGACCATGTCATCATCTCCAATCATCTTTGGAGAGAGACGCTGGTCGAACGTTCGGTCCCCGAAAGCAAATGCACCGTAATTTTAAATTATCCCGACCCGAGGGTGTTCTTAAAACGCGAAAAATCAAGAATAGACGGGAAAAAAATAGTCATGTATCCCGGAACGCTGAACTATCACCAGGGGCTCGATATCGCGATCCTTGCTTTTTCAAGAATCTCGGGGGAGCTTCCGGAAGCTGAACTTCACATTTACGGAGGCGGGGATCAACTGGATAGCCTGATGAACCTGTCAGCCCAGCTTGCCCTTGACGGACGCGTTAAGTTTTTTGGAACGGTTCCTATTTATGAAATAGCCAATGTAATGGCTAATTCAGATTTGGGCATCGTGCCTAAACGAAGTAATTCTTTTGGAAACGAAGCATTCAGCACCAAGGTACTTGAATTTATGAGTCTCGGGGTCCCTGTACTCGTCTCTTCGACCCGAATCGACCAATTTTATTTCAATGATGATGTCGTGCATTTCTTCAAAGCGCAAGATGAAGATGATTTGGCTGACAAACTTCTTTTTCTGCTGACAAACGAATCTTTCAGGATGACCCTTTCCGCCAGTGCCCTTGCCTTTGCACAAGATTTTTCCTGGGACCTGAAGAAAACGAAATACCTGGACTTGGTGGACTCACTTACCGTTTCAATCAGATAACCTGATCAGGAATAGACGTGCGGCTCGTTCAGATCGGTTCGACCCACCCGGAAAGATTTTTTCACAGTTCCCTTGGCGTTCTAATGTGAAATCAAAGCGAGATCTTGTGACGACCGAACAAGAGATCACAGCTCCGGGCTTTCATTACGGGATGTTTTCGAGTTGTTACTCATACTTGGCAAACTTAGGAGGAAACAAGCGCGCTTTTGGTGGTCTTCCTAAGCTCACTTACAATGTATCGAGTTATGTGAAGAAGCATATTGGGGCTGATCCAAAAGATTGGGCAATTGAATTCAGGTTCAAACTGCTGGATTGTTATCGTTGGCTCACTCCGGCATCGACCTTAAAGCGGCGCATAGAATCATTTTACAAAACTTTACCTCCATTAACGAATATTAACTAGACCTTGTTGAAAGCTTCTTTTATATGCACATCATTGTAGGGCCATTAAATTACTCAAGAGTAAAAGCCATCTATCGTAACTTTCGGCAAGGCGACGTCAGGCATTCCTTCGCCGAGGTAAACGGGTTTGGCCCTAATTTCCGCGCCCTGCCGACCCCGGCATCTTACTCTTGATTTCTTCACTACGCATTCGTTTCCGGACGAGACGTCACGTTGAAGCGGCATGCAAATTGGCCAGCCTGGGCAGGTCCAACCGAAGCTGTTGATGAGCCCGGCTGGAATTTTACAGCCCATGGCACCAGTCTTGCTATATTTTCTCGCGTGAAGAATGACTCGCGAAGAGTGTAGAGGATAGGGTGTAGCAATGAAATCTAAAAAGGTTCTGATGGTCGTGGATCAGTGCTATCCGTGGGACCCCAGAGTCAGGAAAGAAGCGTCAACCTTGAGGCGAGCCAATTACGAAGTAATCGTGATTGCCGTTCGTGGAAAGGGACAAAAGATCCGCGAAGAGATCGACGGTGTGTTGGTCTACCGGATTCCAAAGATGTCTCTTCCCGTGAGGCGGGGTACCCGGAGATCTTCTTCTTATTGGAAAGCGCTTGCTAAAGTTCAAACTATAAGCAGTTTTTGTTTCGAGCACATTTTATTTACGCTTATTTCTTTTTCGATGAGTTTTTACGTCTACTTGCAATATGGTTTTGACGTAGTTCATTTGCATAATCCTCCAGATACTCTTTTTCTCATTGGTGCCTTCTACAAGTCAATAGGGGCATATTATATTTTCGATCATCATGACCTAAGCCCTGACCTGTACCGTATTCGTCTCTCCAAGGGGAATGACTTTATGTACAGGATCCTTATGATGTTTGAAAAATTATCATGCAAGATTGCAGACCTTATAATTAGTACGAATGAATCATATAGGGATATCGAAATCTTACGACATAAAGTCAATGGCGATAAGATTTTTATAGTAAGAAATAATCCAATTCTTAATGGTAATCCCTCATCGATTGGTAAAGACGTACCAGATAATGTCAAAAAAGTGCTTCTATTTCTAGGGATGATCAATCCCCAAGATGGAGTTGATGTGCTATTGCACATCATTCGATATTTAGTGCGGGAGCGCGGGGTAGGCGATTTCGTATGTAAAATAGTGGGCGATGGTGATGCGTTGCCTTATGTTAAGGAACTTGCTAATAATTTGCAGGTTGAGGAGTATGTCCGCTTTGAAGGCTTTACCGACGATGGAGAGGCTATACAGGAATATCTCAAGTCGTGTGATGTCGGGATTGAGCCCGCCCCCGATAATGAGTTGAATAGATACTCCACGTTCATTAAGGTAATGGAGTATATGGCAGCCGGAAAACCTGTTGTTGCCTTCGATCTGAAAGAAACAAGGTACTCCTTGGGCAAGTTCGGAATTTTGATTCCCCCTGGCGATGTTGAGGGGTTTGCCTGTGCGATAGAACGTTTGCTGAGAGAGCCTCAATTGGGGAGGAGACTGGGCGCCGGCGGTCAAGAGAAGATCAGGGACCAGTTCAATTGGGACCATTCATCTGCAAATCTGTTGGCGGCATACAAGAGTTTAGAAGCATGTTAAGCGTTCACCGCTGAGACGTTCGCTAATTCCAGAGACCCCTGTGGCCTTCTTCGAGGGGTCATGGTCGATCTTTAGAGGACACAGGGGTGAATCAAAATAATATTACCCTGGTTGAAGTAGGGAAATATTATCCATTTTTCTTAAAAACGAGTTTTGCAACAGGCCCAATCCGTGATATCTGTGTGATCCGTGGTTTGCTTTTGGTTTTCCTCCGCGCTCTCAGCGCCTCCGCGGTGAACGCTTACCCGTGGTGATACCTTCCTGTTCTTTTTGCCGTGAAAGGTGACAAGATTTCTGTATGTCCGCCCCCAGAATCGATCGTTTAGCAACCCTATGTTTTTTTAATCACGTTAATAAGGTCCGGCTGCGCCGTAAGGTGAGCATTCCGATTCTCATGTATCATAGCGTTTCGAATTCGAAAGAGAAGTACAAACATCCCTATTACCACACAAATATTTCCCCTGAAATTTTCGAGCAACACATGAGATTCCTGGCAGGCAACGAATATTCCGTCGTCAGCATAGGGGAGGCTGTAAAGATTCTGGAAAATCCCGTTGTGTCCAATGCTCATCCCTCTGAGACAGTCTCAAATAAGCGAGTAGTCATTACTTTCGACGATGGGTTCCGTGACTTTTATACGAACGCCTTTCCCATTCTTCAAAAGTATGGCTTTACGTCCACAGTATTTATTCCAACGGGTTTCATCGACGATCGGGGCCGCCTGCTCAATGAGAAGGAATGCATGAGCTGGACTGAAATTCTCGAGTTGCAAAAGAAGGGAGTTTCCTTCGGGACGCATTCGGTGAACCATTCAAACTTCGAATACCTTAGTCGTAAGGAAATAGAGTATGAAATAAAACACGCTAAACACGTGGCGGAATCAAAGATCGGTTGCTTCATAGAATCCTTTTCATATCCTTATGCATATCCGGAAACCGACCATGATCTCGTAAAGTTCATGAAGACAATTCTCTTTGAAAGTGGGTATGAAAACGCAGTTACCACAAGAATAGGCAGCGCATCGTTTAAGCCTGACAGGTATGCACTCAAACGGTTGCCGGTAAACACGCAGGACGACATTCGTTTTTTAAGGGCCAAAATTGAAGGCGGTTACGACTGGGTTCACGCGTGTCAGCTCTTCTACAAGCACCTGCGGCCGCGCAAAAACGGAAGCGATAATTCCATCTCTATGCAGGGTCGGATTTGACCAAAAAAGGGTTCTGATGAGGCGGTTAACCTATGTGGTGATTACGCCGGTCCGGGACGAGGCGGATTATATCGGCGAAACTATCAGTTCAATGGCCGGACAAACCATCTTGCCGTCAAGGTGGGTCATAGTAGATGATGGTTCGAGCGATACCACACCTCAGATCCTTACGGCTGCTGCTCGGCAATATTCGTGGATTGTGTATGTCCACAGGCCGGATCGTGGATTTCGAAAATCCGGCGGTGGGGTTATCGAGGCTTTTTATGACGGTCACTCCGCCATCGATCGGAAAGATTTCGATTTCCTGGTGAAACTGGATGGCGATCTCTCATTCGGCCCTGACTATTTTGAGAAATGCTTTTATTATTTTGCTAACGAACCTCGGTTGGGCATTGGTGGTGGAATGATTTGCAGACTGGACGATGGTCAGATGAAAGAGGATTCGGCCGGAGATCCTCCCTTTCACGTGCGGGGGGCCACCAAGATTTACCGCCGCTCGTGTTGGGAACAGATCTGTCCGCTGATCAAGGCCCCAGGTTGGGATACCGTAGACGAAGTAAAGGCGAATATGCTTGGCTGGACTTCGCGGACTTTCCGGGATCTCAGGCTGGTCCAGCATAAACCCACCGGCGCCGCAGACGGCAAGTGGCGCAACTTGTTCAAAAACGGTCTGGCCAATTATGTGACCGGGTATCATCCGATTTTTATGCTGGCCAAATGTGTAAAACGGACATTTCGAAAGCCGCCCTTCTTAGCTGCCGCAGCGCTTTGGACCGGTTTTTGTTCCGGGTATATTAAACAACTACCGCAAGTTGAAGACCGCCAACTTATCCGTTACCTCCGCCGGCAGCAGTTGCGCCGCCTCTCGGGGCTGCCGAGCATTTACACCGGCGATGGCCGGCCAGTATAGAACATGCCGGAAATAGATCTTTCCATCATTATAGTGAACTATCATTCATCCGATTACGTGCTTGCGTGCATGCGGTCGATTTGCGAGCAGACGTACAGTGTCAACTACGAGGTGATCGTGGTTGACAACGCTTCTTATGATGGCTGCGGAGAAGAACTCGCGCGAAAATATCCCGATGTGGTTTTTGTTCAAAGCGAACATAACCTGGGGTTTGCCCGCGCAAACAACCTGGGCGCCAATCATGCCCGTGGGAGAGTTCTCCTGTTCCTGAACCCGGATACGGAGATACAGGAACGGGCTATCGAACGGCTCTATGGCCATTTCCTGCAACTCGTGAATCCGGGCATGGCCGGCTGCCGCCTGCTCAACAGCGATGGTTCGCTGCAGACAAGCTGCGTCCAGTCGCTTCCCACAATACTGAACCAGGTGCTTGATGCCGATATCCTCCGCCGGGTATTTCCAAAATCCGGCCTCTGGGGGACTGAGGCGTTGCTCGAAAAAGCGCCCATGCCGGTGGAAGTGGAAGCTGTTTCGGGGGCGTGTATGATCGTGCGGCGCGAGGTCTTCGACAGCATAGGCGGGTTCAGCGGTGATTTTTTCATGTATGGGGAAGACCTTGACCTTTGCTGGAAAGCGCGGCGGGCCGGCTTTCGGAATTACCATATAAACGATGTAGTCATTGTTCATCATGGCGGGGGCAGCTTGCAACAGGTTCGCAGCAACTTCTCCATTGTGATGATGCGCGAATCGGTGAGCCGGTTCTTGCGGAAGTCGAACGGCAGCTTCTATAGCTTTTGCTATCGACTTGCCCTCACCGGTGCGGCCTTGTGCAGGCTGGTCTTTATGGCAATGTTGTTTCCTGCTTATGCGGTTCGGTGCAGGGCGAAGGCACTGAACGCTCCGTTTCGAAAGTGGTTTGCTATCCTGAGATGGGGGTTTGGGCTCGAGCGATGGACCCGTCGATACGGAGTGCTTCAGCCGGCAGGTATCTGCCCAAAAACTGCGGGATGATCCTATGTGCGGAATTTGTGGCAAAATAAGCTTTGGCAGGACCCGTAAGATAGATGAGCGGGAAATTCGCTCGATGATGGAAACAATGGATCACCGGGGACCCGATCAGGAGGGACTTTTCATCGATGAGTTTGCAGGGATAGGCCACCGGCGGCTTTCAATTATAGATCTCAGCAGCGGCCAGCAGCCCATCTCTAACGAAGACGGCAGCATCTGGATTGTTTTTAACGGCGAGATTTACAATTTTCAGCAGCTTCGTGCGGACTTGGAGAGTAAGGGGCATCTGTTCAGCACCAAAACGGATACCGAGGTTATCATCCACTGTTATGAAGAATACGGGTATGCTTTTCTTGAAAAACTGCGCGGGATGTTCGCTTTCGCTCTCTGGGATATGCGAAAGCGGCGGCTCCTGCTCGCAAGAGACCGGGTTGGAATCAAACCGTTATACTATACCTTCGGGACCGATATTTTTGCGTTCGCCTCCGAAATAAAAGCCTTGCTTACGGACAAAAACATAAAAAGGGAGTTGAATCCAACCGCCCTTTACCGATTCCTCTCATTTTACTACACCCCGGGGGATCAGACACTCTTCGACGGAATAAAGAAGCTTCCTCCAGGGCATTTTTTGGTGATGGAAAACGGCAGATATGAGGTCAGGAGATATTGGGATATTTTAAGCTCCTACACTCGGGAAAAAGCAACCGGCGATCTGGAAGGTGAACTGGACAGGCTTCTTGATGAGACTGTCAGGCTGCACATGATAAGCGATGTGCCTGTGGGTTTCCTGCTGAGCGGCGGAGTTGATTCGACCGGTCTTCTCAGTTATGCGGTCGCCGGTTCTGAGTGGAAGATCAAGACATTTACCATCGGTTTTGAAGGTGAAGGATTTGCAGACGAGCGAAGCTACGCGGGACTTGCCGCCAAAAGGTACGGCCTGGAGCATTACACGATGACCATCTCGGCATCGCAGTTCATGGATTTTCTTCCAAAGTTCGTTTGGTTCATGGAAGAGCCCGTATGCGAACCGCCGGCAATCGCCCTGTATTTCATTTCGAAACTGGCCAAAGAGCAGGTGACGGTTCTTGTTTCCGGAGAAGGCGGTGATGAAGCCTTTGCAGGCTATCCGAACTACCGCAACCTCGGATTTCTGGAAGGATTTAAGAATCTGCTGGGAAAACCTGACAGCTCGAGAACCTGGCTGGCCAAGCTGGTACTATCGCATGTTCCCGTGTCCAGGGTGAACAAGTACGCCCGACTGCTCGATCTTCCTCTCGAAAGCTATTACTACAGCAGAACATCGAGTCCCCATAATTTCTTTAATAGAAACTCACGGTCACTTTTGAATGAATCGTTCGGCCGGGACCTTTCGCCCAATTGCGCAGACGGCATAATCGAGGAATTGATGTCCCGGTGTAACGGCCTGAGTACTTTGGACAAGATGCTGTATGTCGATCTGAACACCTGGCTCCCGGACGATCTGCTGATCAAGGCGGATAAGATAACTATGGCGAATTCCCTGGAGCTTCGAGTCCCGCTGCTCGATCACAAGGTCCTGGAATTTGCCGCGTCCCTTCCTGCGAATGCCAAGCTGAACAGGTTAACGACGAAGCATATACTGAAAAAAGTGCTCGCCCCCAGGGTGCCAAAGGAGATTATCAACCGGAAAAAGGCGGGCTTCCCCGTTCCTTATGAGCGGTGGTTGAAAAATGAATTCCGCAAAGAGGCCCTCGATATTCTCTTGGACCAGAGAACCTTGGACAGGGGCTACTTCGACAAGAAGTTTATGCGAAACTTCGTGGAAAAAGAGTACAGTTCGGCGCAAAGCAACCCCAAAGAAATCTTTTCATTGGTTTGTCTGGAAATGTGGCATCGTATTTTTATCGATCAACCCGGAATGGGTTGTCCAGCAGCTTGAAGGAGACTCCTGTGAGCACCAAAAAGCGCTTGAGAGTCCTTTACAGCTTCCCCCACAAACTCGGGGCGGACAGAATCTGCTACACCGCTTGGCAGCAGGTGAACGGCCTTGCAGCGGCAGGAGCGGAACTCCTGGTCCACCCCGGCGTTCTCCATCGGGCCGTGCCAGAGGGCGTGAAAGTCAGCCCAACCCTAGGCAGGGGAAAGCTGCGGATTCCCTATAAGCTGATCGGTACGATTCGCGCCTGCATTCTGCATGATTACATTGTGTCTCGCAGGATCGAAAAGCTGGCGGGACAAATTGACATCATCCACACCTGGCCGCTCGGCGCACTGCGAACGCTCAAGACCGCTGAGAGACTCGGGATACCCACTGTGCTGGAAAGACCCAACGCCCACACGCGCTTTGCATACGAGGTAGTGCAGAAGGAATGCGATCGCATTGGGGTGCCTCTGCCGCCCCATCATGAACACGCATTCAAAGGGGATGTCCTAAGTAGAGAGGAAGCTGAGTTTAAAGCGGCAGGCCACCTTCTTTGCCCTTCCGACTTCGTTGCCCGCACCTTCATTGAACAGGGCTTTCGGAATGAGAAGCTTGCAAGGCATCAATACGGTTTTGACGAGAGCGTTTACTTTCCTGAGCTTGAAAAGAAGAAAGCGAATGGCCAAGGATTAACGATGCTGTTTGTTGGCGGCTGCGCTCCGAGGAAGGGGTTGCATTTTGCCTTGGAGGCGTGGTTGCAGTCTCAGGCTCACCGGGATGGGACTTTTTCAATTGCCGGAGCGTTCGTCCCCGGCTATGCCGAAAAGCTCTCCGCGACGCTGTCGCATGCCAGCGTACAGGTCCTCGGGTTCAGAAGAGATGTGCCTGAGCTTATGCGCAAAAGCGATATTCTGGTTTTGCCGACCATAGAAGAAGGTAGCGCGCTGGTTACCTCCGAAGCACGTGGTAGCGGTTGTGTCCTTCTCGTTTCGGAAGCTGCTGGTGCCATTTGCAAACATATGGAGAATGCTTTAGTGCACCGGGTTGGAGAAGTTAAAGAACTCACACAACATCTTACTATGCTGGATCGAGATCGAGCTCTTTTAGAAAGGTTGCGTTCAGCTTCTCTGCGCACTGTCCATGAGATCACATGGTGTGCAGCTGGGATAAAACTTTTACAATTATATCACAACCTATTGACATCGAAATCGTGATTTTTGGAGGAGATATACTTTGGGCCGGGCTCTCTATAAAATCAGGCACTACCACTCTTTGTCTTGGGGCTTCTCGGGGTGATGGCATTTCTTTTTTCAAAAATAACCGGCTATCGCGCTTTAATGAGGAAGAAATTGGTCGGGATTGCGCATCCCGTATACCTAAGGGTCGGGACTACAGATTTATCTGTGTTCAAGCAGGTCTTTGTGGAGCGGCATTATGACTCCCCACTTCCCAAACCTCCCAAAAGTATTGTCGATGCTGGCGCCAATATTGGACTTTCGGCAGTTTATTTTGCAAACCAGTATGCTGGTGCAACTATCGTAGCAATCGAACCAGAGGATTCAAATTTTAAATTGCTCAAGCGAAACGTTTCGGCATATTCACAAATTTTTCCCTTACAAGCCGCTCTCTGGAAAGAAGATGGCATAATTGCTTTAATTGATTCTGGAGAAGGCCATCACGGGTTCCAAATCATCGCTAAGTCCACAAACGATAGCCAAGTGAAAGGCAGTGTGATATCTCTGACATTGAATTCATTGATGGAAGACAGGGGATGGGCATTTGTCCATCTGTTAAAAATCGATATTGAGGGCGCCGAAAAAGAGGTGTTCGAGAACTGTTCCGCGTGGATAGACAGAGTGGGCGTTATCATGGCAGAATTGCACGACAACATTCGACCGGGGTGCAGCGTTGCCTTTAACGCGGCCGTTCATGGGTTTGTTGAAAAATCTTCAAAAGGCGAAATTTCGGTTTGTATAAAGTCCCCCTCGCTACCCATCGGCCCCATCGAAACAACCATTGCGTAATTGATCAATGAGCGAGCGCACTGCGCTTTTTTTGCCGGAAAGTTCGAAAACCCGCTTGTGCTTCTGAAGCCTGTAGTAGTAGGATGTGTCTTGCTTGTTTTGGCAGCATGCACCGAAATCTGCGGCATACGGATAGTGCTCTCGTCCATTTGATTGGGGACATCCAGTCGCTTCGTGAGCAAATCACCTTGCTACATGAAAATCGTGACTTTTGCAGCAATTGTACGTAGCGTGTTTGCGTACTGCGCCGGATGTCACGTGGATGGCTGCGGGAGTGCGACTTTATCACGTTTTTCGTGAAATCATAGTGGGCCAATAGGCAGATGAATCGGTCAATGTACGCTTAGCCAGGGAGAGCTTGCCCTTGGTTCCGAAAGATCTAATCGTATCTAATCTAGCGGAATGGGCCAAATAAGTGATGGAGTCAACATCAGGCCAGGTCGGCAACTACCAAGTCAACGTTGTTACCTCTTTAAAAGAGATGGATGCTATACGTCCGTTGTGGGAATCGGCTCAGTGGCACCCAGGAGCTGATTACGAATTTTTCACATTAATTACCGGGATGCGCGACAATGTCATTTCCCCATGCATCTTTATTGTGCTACGAGATAAAAAACCTGTGGCCCTGCTAGCAGGCCGCATCGAAGCTGGAAAGGCGCCGATTCGCTTTGGTTATGCCACAGTGGCGCAAATCCCGGTGCGGCAGCTCGTTCTGATTGCAGGCGGTTATATGGGGGAAAGAACCCAGGCTAACTGGCAGCGCCTGTTGGGTTGCATAGAAGGTCAATTGCGAAAAATCCATGCGGATTTGGCTTTTTTTGAGCAACTGAAGACTGAATCACCCGAGTACGAAACTATACTGAAGACCTTTCAGCGCTCACAATTGTGGCCCGCCCGGAATGCCTCCAAGCACCGGTTCTTGACACTCCCATCTACATGGGATGGCTTTTTGAAAAGCCGGAGTAGCAAACACCGGTATTGGCTTAAGCGTTTGCCCAAGGTCCTGGACCGAGACTTCAATGGTCAATGGGAAATTCAATTCTACTCTTCCCGGGACGAAGGGCCGATGTTTGTGGATGCCGCCGAAGCTATTGCTTCTAAAACTTACCAGCGGGGCCTCGGAGCGGGGTTTCGCAAAAACGAGGAGACCCTGCGGCGTGTTGAGCTCGACGCTCAACGTGGGCGGCTGAGGGCTTATGTACTCCACATCAGGAATGACCCTAAAGCATTTTGGTACTGTTTTTGTTATAAGCAGTCTTTATATCTCGCGGCTACAGGCTACGATCCTGCATACAGGAACTATGAACTAGGGACCATTCTCCTGATGAAAGTCCTGGAGGAATCTTGCGGCACGGACCTTGCCTGCGTTGACTTTGGTGAAGGGGATGCAGACTACAAGCGGCGATTTGGCTCAGGCGGTTTTGATGAGAGATCGATTCACTTGTTCGCGAACTCATGCCGAGGTTTCCTGTTGCGTAGCCTGTTCAGCATAACGGATTTTGGCACACGATTTGTCACTAGTGTGCTCGACCGGTTTGGCATCACACAGCGAGTGAAGACCATATGGAGGCGAAGATTGACACAGTGATTTTGCGCTCCATAATTTATTCGAAGTCGGCAAGTGCTTACAGCCGCTTTGAGCGATTGCCAGGCTCCAGCCTGACTGGGGTTGACGATCTGGCAGGACCTCACGCGCGGCTTGCGGGGTTGGCAGTTTGAATATTGGGAAGCGATCTTCCAGGAGATCTCTCCACAGCCATATCTATCGAGACTTTTCGGTGGCGGCGTGAACGCAATTGCATTATCAATTTTGGTCGTGCTGATTGCCGTCGTCCTTCTTGCACCACGGCGATGGGCGTCGTTGGGAATGGTTGCCGGTGTACTGTACCTCACGCAGGGTGCGACAATCGTGGTGCTTGGATTTAACCTGTTCCCGGTGAGATTTCTTGAGATGGCCTGTTTTGTCCGCGTGATAGCACGACGCGAGTTCGTTTTTTCTAATCTGAATGAGGTGGACAGCCTGTTTCTGCTGCTTTACGGTTATACTACAATTTTCTTTTTACTGCGCTCGACCATAGACCAGGCCTATCAGATAGGCCTGGCTGTCGATGCAACACTTTGCTACTTTATTTTTCGCGGACTGATCGGAAATATAGACGATTTTCGTTGGTTCCTGCGTGGTTTTGCTATCCTGCTCATACCATATGTGCCGCTTCTTTTTGTCGAGATGGTCACGAACAAAAATCCTTTTTCCATCCTCGGGGGCGCGACGATGGTAGACATGGTCCGCGAAGGAAGATCCCGGTGTATAGGCAGCTTTCGCCATCCCAGCCTCACAGGCTCGCTCGGCGCAAGCTTTCTGCCCCTGTACATTGGATTGAGCATTTCCAAATCCAATCGGCTATACGCCATAACGGGGATTATTCTCTGCCTGGCGATCGTAGTTTTCTCCAATTCCGGCGGGCCGCTGGCTTTCGCCGCCTTTGGGATCCTGGGCTGGATGTTATGGGTTTTTCGTAACAGGATGCAAATGGTACGCCGAGTCGTTTTAGTTTTGATTGCCGCCCTGGCCCTGACAATGAAGGCGCCGATCTGGTATCTGCCGACAAAGATCTCTTTTCTCACGGGAGGGGACGCCTGGCACCGGTCCTACTTGATGGACGTAGCCGTTCAGCATCTCCGCGAGTGGTGGCTTTGGGGCATGCCGATCACCAACACAGTCGACTGGTTTCCATACGGGGCTCCAGACCAGGCCGATATAACCAACCAGTTTATCTCCTTCGGGCTGGCCGCCGGGCTGATGGCAATTGCCCTTTTTATTTGGCTGTTGACCACGGCATTCCGAAGCTTGGGGAAAAAGTTGGCAGCAGTCCGCCACGCCTCGAAACGACCAGGTGAAAGCGAATACCTCCTCTGGGGCCTGGGCGTCATGCTCTTTGGGCATGTTAACAATTTTATTGCCATAACCTATTTCGACCAATTCTATGTTATCTGGTTCATGCAATTGGCAGTCATCTCGAATCTCACCCGTGGTCACGGATACGCTCCCGTGCCATCAGTATCAACCACAGGCCCAACCGTTAGACGTCGGAAAAGGTTCGGCCGTGTATTATGATCATTAACCAGTTGAAAATATGACGCTCCCTGCATTACCTTAATCCGGTTGGCTTCACCGGCCTCGTCAGGCCCTGTGTATGGTTTCCCCTACACCAATGTATCAAAATACATCTATCGTCTCAGCCTCGAAGGCGGTGAGCTCCGCCCCGCAGCTTGCTGGTTGCTCCTCAGGCAACGCCAGGATCGTGAAATGAGCTACCGGCTTTCTTTGCGCCTCCGCGCCTCCGCGTGGCAAAGGCTGCATCGCCCTTTGAATTATTCGGCATGAATTACATATTCGAAATCGTTGGCACGTCAACTGCCGACTAAGCGCAGCTGTACGACCCTCTCTGATCCCGCAGGGTCGGTGCCCGGAGGCCCGAAAGCCCGTGGCATCCATATTGCATAACCTCTTCATCTGAAAGCTACCTATGAAAATTAACTTGAATTCAATGAGGAGATACTCATGAAGTCGTTAAGAAAGATTGGTGTCCTGGTCGGGATTCTTGGCACCATTTTAATGCTCCCTGGCAACCTTTTCGCGGCAGATTTCTACATCGCGCAGTCTGCTGCGGGATCGGCCAACGGAACGTCGTGCTCTAACGCCTACGCCTACACATGGTTCAATACGTCCGGTAACTGGACCTCCTCTTCCGGTTCGACTACGCAAATCGGTCCTGGAAACACAGTCCATCTTTGCGGGATAATCTCCAACCCGCTAGCTGCTCAAGGAAGCGGTTCGAGCGGAAACCCAATCACTATTCGGTTCGAGTCAGGAGCTAAATTAAGTTCCCCTTCCTGGAACGGGATAGCCCTTAATCTGTCAGGTGTGAGTCATGTAGTTGCTGACGGCAATCCCAGCGGTGTCACTACCCCCTGCGGTTGGGTGAACGGAGCGCAGGTATCGTGCAACGGCATCATCGAGAACACCCTCAACGGAACTCCTGGAGGGGCTTGTCCGGGGGGAACATGTTCACACCAAGATAATGCGCAGGGGATTTATATGGACCTCTGCAACAACTGTGAAGTCCGAAATCTTACAATTCAAAATATATATGTAATGACTTCACCTACCGACACTACGGCAACGGGAGTTGGGATTGGACGAATTGATGGGAGCAATATCTACGTTCATAATCTCAATATCTCTAATGTATATCAAGGTCACGAAAACTATGTAAACAGCGGAGACACCAATCTGGTATTTGCAAATATTGACGTTTCACATTGCAACTGGGGGTTAAACACGTCTAATCATACCGGGACGGTCAGCTACGTTTACTATATTAATAATCATATACATGACCTCAATACTTACGATACGACAGACGGACACTATCACCATGATGGGTTATTCATCAGTATGGATGATGTTGGTACTTTAGATCATCTATATATTTATAACAATGTTTTTGGTGGAGATTGGGGGGCAAATTGCACCTCACCTATCTATATGAACGAACCAGATCAAGGCAAAATAACAAACGCTTATGTGTTTAATAATGTTTTCTATAATAATCATTCTGGACCGTATTCCTGGGCTAACGGTATATGCGTTCAGTCGGGCAATTCCACGACTACTTCTGGAGGAAATAGCACCGGGAATGGCCCTATAGCTATTTATAACAATACTGTTATTTGCGAAAGCGCAGGCGATCCTGGAATGATATCTTCTGGAAATGGCATAGACTTTAGAAATAATCTGCAACAAGGATGTGTGCAATTCTTCGGTACGGGGGGAGGTTTAAGTTCTGTTTTGACCGAGATGGATTATAATTATTACGCTAATCCAGTTGGAGGAAGCGGTAGCAATAGTTTTGGATTTCTGGGCTACAGTGTGGGTGCTGGAAGCGGAACTTTCGCATCTCAATTTGCTGCATGGAAAACCATTGTGCAGGGCACAGATGTTAACCCTACTGCGAACTCCACCAATGAAACTCATTCAGGTATACAAACCGGGGCGATAACTCAACTCAGTTCAACGGGCGTCCCCTCGGCAGGCTCCCCCACAATAGGCGCGGGACAAAATCTTACTACTGCTGGAGTATCACTTTCAATAGGTTCTAACTCCTTATGCACGGAGAGCGGTGGTCCCTGGCCATGCTGCACCGGAGCCGGAACGGGCAGTTGCCCGTACAATCCGCTTGCCTATGATATAGCAGGTAACGCACGGCCTTCGAGCGGAGCTTGGGACATTGGGGCGTATCAGTCCACCGCGGGAGCGCTGACCGCGCCCACCGGTTTGCGGCTTATGTCCGGGAATTGACATTCGCTTTGAGCGCGCTTGAATTTCGATCTCCACACTGGATCCACTGGCTTGGGGCGAAAGGCCTATTATGTCGGCCCCACTTCCGGGACAGCAATTTCGGCGACCTGGACATGGAAGGCTCCGACGGCTTCCAGAAAGTTATCGCCATATTCAAGCATCAATAGAAGGTTATTATGAACAGCAAAATCCTTAAATTGCTCGTGTTCATTTTGCTGGCGGTCCCTTTCTCTGGTCATGCTCTGGCTCAGACTCCGACGCTCGTGCAGCATCGCGACGTGAACCAGTTCGACATGGGTGCTGCGAACGCGGCGAGTTTTGTCGTGCAGATGCAGTACCCGTGGTTAAGCGGAAATGCGGTCAAGGTGACGGTGTTCAATAGCAACTCAGCCCACGTCTCCTCTGTATCCGACGGCGCCAACACCTACAGTCTAGTCCACAGTGGGAGCAATGTCTACACAGCCCAAACGCCAAACAACAGATATGTGAGCGTCTTCCTCGCATTTGGCGTGAGTTCGGCACAGAGCGTCACCGTAACCATGTCCGGGGCATCCCAGAATATTGCGGTCAAGGTGGACGAATTCTGTAATGTAAATGCTCTGGATACGTTCGGTTCGGCTGCGGCCAATAATACGACGATAACAGCAGGGTCGATATCTCCCACATACGGCGATCTTCTCATTGTGGAAGCCTTTCAGGACAGTACGACGGGCAGTAGCACTGCGCCTCCGATTACGAGCAATCTCCCTATTTTTACGGCCGGTTCTGGACAAAGCGGCATAACATGGCAGATTGTTCCGGGAAGCACTCAGACAGAAGACGGTTCTGGTTCTCAATATGGCGTATGGTCTGGTTCTGGTTCCATCAATCCGCAATTCACATCAAGCCATGCCTATGATTTTTCCGGCGTGGTCATTGCTCTTAAAAGTGCCTCTACAGGGTCGCAGCGAACCGGCATGAGGGTTATCGCTGCTCAAAGCGTATGGACTTTTGATTCTTCTCCCACGACCGCCCAATTTGTGACTCAAGGTAATCTTCAGGTCATGTTGAGCACCGCCGTAAATGCTGTGAGTTCCATGTCGAGCACCGGAGCGAACACAAATGCCTGGTCGCAGAGGGCATCGGCTTTTTACGGAAACGCCTTTTACGCGCAGATATACGATTCCGTCAATACTGTTCCGGGCAATCAAACTCTTACGATTAACTGGGCTCTGGCAACGGGGGCTTCCGATAATGTCATTCTGCTAGACATTGCGGGAGCGGCAGCTTCTCCGGTTGATACCGCAGTGAACCCGACAGGCGACCAGAGTTCCGGTTCAACCCTCCAGGTCGCTCAGATCACTCCGAGCACTGCCAACGGATTAATAGTCCATGTCGTGTCCGTTGATTCGCAAGATGTAAGAAGTCTCACCGGGACCGGACAGTACGCTATCAATGCTTATGAGTTGCCCTCGTATGTCCCTTCCGAATGTGATGAAAACAACGGCTTCGCGATTTATAACAACCCGGACACCAGTCAAGTAACTTTTACGTGGACCACGCCGGACGGCTCAGTGCAAGAATACTCTGCTGTAGCGGCTGCTTATAAGGCAGCGTCTGTCCCTGCACTGTCCCCGCCCACCGGTTTGCGGCTTATCTCCGGGAGTTGACATTCGTTTTGCGATGAGGGCACTGGAACTTCGATCTCCACACTGGCCCCACTGACTGGGGGCGCATCCCTTCTGGAGACACCCCCGTCCGCGTACTGGCTGCCACTACGACATCATTGAATGGCGGCTAAAAATTTCCATGATCGAGACATTGCTCTCCATTTAGCCTCCTCCCGAGTCGACGACCCTTCCCCCAGGACAGGAGCAGTCCCGTCAGGACTTGACGCGATCGCGAATTGACATATCTCGAAGTCAGTAGCCCTAAAGCCACCTGCAAATCTCTTGCGATCCCGAGTGCTCCCATTCTCTCGAACTCCGGTGCACGAACGGGGCGACCGTCCAACCACCAACGGAGACATGGCAAGATGCGGATCCTCATAGCAATCGCCAATCACGGCTTCAAGAACTCGTCCTTTCTACGGGCAGCAATGAGAGAGTACAAGTCCATGCCGTGCAGTACAGATATAATAATTATCACCGATGTGGCAAAAGAGTTTGACTTCGATGCGGAACTGGTTGTGGGGGCCCCGACGAAAGACCCCTGGTCCCTGCCTTTCAGGCACCAGGAAATCTTCGCAAGAAGAATCGACGATTATGACCTGTTTATTTACAGCGAGGACGACATGCTGGTGACATGGCAGAATATCGAATCCTTTCTTCGCGCGACGGAAGTCCTCCCAGAAAATTACATCCCAGGATTTATCAGATACGAACTTGACGCAGAGGGCAAAAAACATTTCCCGGACATTCTCGGCCCATACCACTGGAAATCCGGGTCGGGGACGAGGGCGGGAGGGGCTGTATTCGCAGAGCTCTCAAATTACCATTCCGCTTGTTACATCGTGAACAGAAACCAGTTGCAAAGGGCTATCAGATCAGGCGGGTATCTGGTGCGTCCGCACAAGGGCCGTTACGATTTGCTCTGCTCGGCGGCTACTGACGTTTACGTGCAATGCGGATTTGGAAAATTGATCTGCATCTCCGATCTGGCCGACTTCTCGGTTCATCACATGCCAAACAATTACCAGGGAAAAATGGGGCTTTCCGAGGTTGAGTTAAATGTGCAAATCGAATTCATGCTCTCCCATGTGGCCGGAGACTGCCCGGGCAGACAGCTACTTCCAACACAAAAGAATATCGATCATGTCCGGTGGGACAAGCTTTTCTATGATCACTGCGACCAGGATCTGCTGTCACTGGTCCGTCCAACCGCCGGGAGCGTTCTCTCCATCGGCTGTGGCTGCGCCTCCACCGAGGCGGCCTTGACGAAAAACGGACTGAGCGTTACAGGCATTCCATTGGACCCTATCATGGCCGTGCTCGCCTCAGCTAAGGGAATCGAGGTGACGGCCTCCGACTTCGAGGAAGCTTTCCGGGAGTTGCACGGAAGGAGATTTGATTGCATTATTCTCTCAGACACACTACAACATCTGCCCGACCCTCGCTGGGTACTGTCCCAGGCAAGAAGGCTTATATCCGATGACGGCCAGTTGATAATAACCGTGCCAAATCTCAACTACCTGGGGTTCTTAAAAGCGCACTTCCCCTACCCCATGCTGCGAAAGTGGAATTACGAAAAGCACCTGCTGCAGCCAATCGACAAAAGATACATCCTCAGATTGTTCGAAAGGAGCGGTTTCAAGGTGACCGAATTTCACTACTCCGATCGGACGCGCCTGTTGAGGAAGCCTCTCTCCCTTTGGGCGCGGAGCCTTCTGGCTTCTAAAACATCCGCGGTAGGGCAATGCCAATAAACTATTGATGCAATAACTTCGCCTCCCGCGGGACATGCCATTAATAAATGCACCCTTGCGCGCCATATGCCGCCCGGCTGCTCAAGCTCCCTGGCTTTTTCCAAAGGACCCGCAGGATTGCTACGCCGCACCAGACACAGAAAAATAAAAGGACGCTGCCGAGGCCCTATGTCAGGACGCACCCTAATCAGCGTAATCGTGCCAACGTATAACCGGAAGAACTACATCGCCGGCGCAGTGGAAAGCGTGATTGCCCAGCGCATCGACGATCTCGAAATTATCGTAGTCGATGACGGCTCCTCCGACGACACCCGCGGCGTGTTAACCGCGTACCTTCACTCCATAAGGTACTTCTATCAGGAGAACCGCGGTGTCAGCGCGGCGCGGAACCTCGGGGTAAGCAAAGCCAACGGAAAGCTTCTGGCCTTTCTTGACAGCGACGACCTCTGGACACCCGGTAAGTTGAGTGCGCAGTTGCATAATGTCACCTCCGAAAACACGCTGAGCTTTCACGGGGTAGAATGGTTTGTGGACGGTCAAGAAGACTCGCACCTCTTGAAGGGCACCAACACTGCTAAATGGCCCCGATGCCGCCCGGATGGTTTCGTTGCGGATCCTATTCTCGACGTAGCTGAGGGTCGGTATCTGCAATTAGGGACGCTCTTGTGCTCCAAGGACGCCTTTCAAAAAGTCGGGCCGTTTGATGAAGACTTGTCCTATGGAGAGGATGAGGATTGGTTCAGCAGGGCTGCCTCGAGGATGAAATTCCACTATAGTGCCGAAGCCTTTTTGAGGATTCGCTACCATAGTTATCAAACCAGTCAGACGAGCGAGAAGTCCATCCGCAGCTTGATCAAAGTCTTCGAACGAATGAAAGCCCGGACTCGCGGCGTGCACTCCCGTGCCTACGCAGCCGCCAATCAGCGCCTGGCTTCCAAATGGTCCCATCTTGCAAACGTGCTGGCCTCCCAGGCACGCCGCCAGGAGGCCGCTCGTGCCGCCTTGACGGCCTTCTGTTTAGAGCCTGCTTACGCCCATAGGCTCGTAAAAGCCGGACTGATGCTGGCGGGTTGGCGGAGCAAATAGCCCCATGTTCCGATTGGAATATCCGGCAAACCAGCTAACCCTCACTGTAGCGCCCCATTGAAGCATAAGCCGCCGTTCCTGCGTGAAGCGCTAGAGTCCGGCACTGAACTTGGAGCCATTTCATTGGAAAGACCACACTATGGGTCCAAAGGGGCAGCGCAAATAAAACGCGGGCTTCAAGACGGTCATAAACGGGGCTGCCCCTTGCCTGCCTCAAAACGCTAATGGTTCTTCAGAGGTGCGATGAAATGCCAGAAATATACCCGACAAACAGCCCGCATCTCCTCACTTTCGCCGTGCTGGCCTACAACCAGGAACGCTTCATACGTGACGCAATCGAGGGTGCATTCAGTCAGATGTATTCCCCTCTGGAGATCGTCCTGAGCGACGATTGCTCGGCTGACGGGACATTCGCTGCAATGGAGGAGATGGCTTCCAGTTACAAAGGACCACACCGCGTCATTGTTAACCGCAATCCCAGCAACCTCGGACTCGGCGGGCACATCAACAGGGTAATGGAGCTGTCGACTGGGGCATTGGTTGTCATCGCCGAAGGAGACGATATATCCCTGCCCGAGAGAACGAGTCTCGTCTACCAGGCGTGGGAGTATTCCCAACACTCCACGACCGCAATCTATTCCGATTACTTGATAATCGACAAATCAGGCTCCCTGCGCTGCAATCCTGGAGACCGCGCGAAAGAGAAGAATGCCCCTCTCTTCGAGGTTCAACGTGGGGACTTGCGTGAATTCATGTCAACGAATATACCAATGATCAACGGTTGTAGCCGTGTATGGCCGCGGCGGCTCTTCGATCAATTTGGCCAACTGCCAGTCTACCTGAAGCAAGAAGATTTCGTGCTTTGTTTTCGATCGCTGTCGGCTGGCGGTATTCTCCACATCAACCGGCCCCTTGTTAAGTACCGCAGACATGACGAGAACCTGTCGTTTCATGCAGCCGACGACATCCTGGACCCGAGGCCCTCCGGTGAATACGATGCCAAGCGCAGGAGGGTCCTGCCCATGAAGATAACCTCATGCGACGCAGTGATCCATGACATTGATGGCCTGCGGCGAATGAATGGCCACGACCAGCAATATCTGGCCGAAGTGGAGCGGGAAGCGCGCCGGATCCGAGAACTTTACGCACTTGAGGAGCAGATGATGTCCCAGGGATTTCTCGTTCGCGTAGGTGCCCTGTCCCAAATCCTGTCACATGGCGGCCTCCAACTCGCTCTCAAGATGGCGCCGCAGGTCCTTCCGAGGCGGATGTATAACAAATCGCGGGCCATCAAAGGGACAGTACTGGGTTATCTCAATAAAGCTCTACTTGCTAAGGTCAGGCGCCCGACGATCGGGCAGTAAACCTTCACAATTATAATAGGCCCAGGTGATGAACGATTCTCTAAGAATCAAGACCACGGTCAATCTCAGCTATAACCTGCTCTCAAAGCTGTTTACATTTTCACTGGCCGCAGCTACCGCAATCGTCTTCGCCCGAAAATTGAGTCCGAACGATTACGGCATTGTCGGCTTTGCGATGATATTTATAGATTTTTTAGGACAGTTCAGCGATATGGGCATCACGTGCAGCATTATACAAAAGGAAAGCGTCGAAGAGCGCGACCTCTACACGGCCTTCACGCTCAAGATTCTATTTGCTCTCATCTTATTTTTCCTGTCATTTATATGGGGAAGCGTGAGTCAAAGGGTCTTTGACAACCCGGCCGTCAGGGCGGTCATCATAGTCCTGGCTGCCGGCTTCCCGATAGGCTGCCTTGGGTTCCTTCCAACGACGGCACTGTCACGTGAGCTCAAATTCAAGCGGCTGACGGTCCCGCAGATCGGCTCGCAGGTAGCTGCTACGGCCGTCGCCCTGGCCGCAATTTACACAGGGTTCCGGTACTGGAGCATCGTTTTCTCAAGCTTGGCTTCCGGGATAGCGTTTGCCGCGATCGTCTACGCGCTCCGTCCTGTCCCATTCAAACTCAAGTGGGACTCGAAGGCCGCGAATGAGCAACTGAAATTTGGCGCTCACATCTTCCTTTCCGGGTTCATGTCCTTCCTGGTGGTTAACGCCGATAATTTCATTACCGGCTCCGTGGCCGGCGCAGCGGTCCTGGGGTTCTACGCAGTTGCGTTCAATTGGACCACCAAGGCCCCCGGTCTTATTGTCGGAGCTATCGGCCCTACACTACTCTCCACTTTCTCCAGGGTTCAGCAGGAAACCGAGAGGCTAAAGCGAGGGTATCTGACCATCCTCGAATATGTCAGTTTCGCCGCAATTCTAGCCAACGTGCTTCTGCTGGTCCTTTCCAGGGAGATGTTGACCCTGGTGCTCGGGGGCGGGACCGGAAAGTGGCTCCCGGCATTGGCAGCCTTGAAGATCCTCTGCGTATACGGCGCGCTCAGGGCCATCCTCGAGCCGGTCGGGAGCATGATCATCGCCATCGGCCGGCCGGCGCTCATGTTCAGGAGTACCTTTACCGTTGCGGCCTTGGAGATTGCCTGTCTATATCCAGCCCTCAGATATTTCGGGATTGAGGGCGTTGCCCTCGTGGTTACTTTCTCATACGCAGTCCAATTTCTCATCTATTTCCCGGCCTTGCGCCGGGAGATAGGCCTCCGCTATTCCACGGTCTTCCGCTCCGTACGCCCTGCCCTACTCTGCGGGGGCGTGCTCGCAGCCTTTGGATTTGCCCTCGACCGGTTCATCGAGACATCCTGGTTCTCTCTGGCGGTCAAGCTTACTCTGGGATGCAGCCTATACCTGGTCACCTACGGCTGTATCACCAAATGGAGAATGGCGAAAGACGCCAGGGAAATCATCGGCGCGGTCCTGCTGAAAGCAAGTCGGTCTTCAATTTGACCCGATTACGCAAGCAAGTAGTGGCTAGAGCTTTCAACTGTGGTAAGATTCTTCTACGACTATAGGTCATAGCCATGTCTAAGGTGGTACACGTGAATATGAATAATAAATCAGGGCTGTACTATAAGCTAGGGCGCGAAGACATGCTTAATTTTATACCCCCTGGAGTAAGAAGGATCCTTGAAGTCGGATGCGCAGAGGGCAATTTTGGGGAGATCCTCAAGAGGAAGGGTGTCTCCGAGGTATGGGGAATCGAAGTATGTGAAAATGTAGCTTTCGAGGCAAAGAAAAAGCTTGACCATGTTCTTGTAGCCGATATTGAAAGTGGACCTTTATCTTTACCTACTGATTATTTTGACTGTATAGTATTCAATGACGTATTGGAGCATTTAAGGGATCCATGGTCTGTTCTATCAAAGATCAGAAGTAGTTTGACGGATGATGGCTTTATTGTGGCTTCTATTCCCAATGTACGCTATTTCCCAAATATAAAGCATCTATTAATCGACGGCGAATGGAGTTACACCGATTTGGGAATATTAGATAGAACGCATCTTAGGTTTTTTACAAAAAAAAGTATTGTCGATCTATTTGCCAAATCTGGATTCAAAATACATGTATTAACCGGAATAAGTGAGTATAACTCGAGGAAATTCAACCTTCTAAATCTGCTTTTTGCTAATAAACTAGATGATATGAAGTACCTTCAGTTCGCTTGTGTCGCTAAGAAGGTGTAAGTATCCGGTAGACAAGGCCGCTAGAATCTAGCACAAGCTGGATTTGGGCCAACTGCCAATGGGCGGGAGAAAGCTCCCCATTTCTACTATTTTATATTAAGGATGAACCCATATTCCTGCAACATGATCCCATCGGCCAAGCCGAGTGTACTTTAAAGTCTTACCTGAAAGCGGCACTAAGACGACAGTTATGTGATATGCGTGATAATGCTATTGATAGAAATAGATCTTGCGATATATAAAGTATCCATTCTATGCTAGGCTAGTGCGCAGTTCCTGCGCTTTGCGAGGTTAAGTAATTATATATCCCGTTGATCCATCGGAGTATTCGCACTCGGTAAGGTCCGAAGATCGACACCGCTAGGGCGGAAAAGAACCTTTTTCGGAGGGGAACCAGACTCCATTGGGCGCTCCTCGTTAAGTTCAGCAAAGTTCGACAGGACTTTGGATACAGAGCAGATGTCTAGAGCCTCTGTTCATTCGCAGGTTCAATCATTACATCATTCATAATTCATAGGCTTCAAATTACAAACCCTTACACCCAGCGCATCTGGAGCAGGAAAGGCAAATTGATCGTGGGCAACTTGAGCAGAGTGGCTGAATGACTTCACTAAGGCTGGCTAAGAAGAAGGAACTCTGGGTCCCCACCTTCCGGGGATGGGTGTTGATAGTCTTCTCTGTATTCGTAATAGTAGCTGGCTACATGAGAAGCGTTCAATCATTTCTCGCCGTCTCCGAACCGGTGCAGGCTCAAATCCTTGCCGTCGAAGAATGGATTTCTCCTTACGCGATTGAAAGCGCGGCTTCAGAGTTCAAAGATCACGGCTATGATCTATTGGTGGTTATTGGTAATGAAAGGCGGTTGGTTGTTCCTATATTGAAGGAGGCAGGCGTTGACGCAAGGCTGATCGTGAAGATCCCTGTTCAGCCAGCGCTGAAAGATCGTACCTTCGCATTAGCGGTGGCTCTTAGAAACTGGCTTCTGACTTCAGGATTGTCGGGCAAGACTATTAATGTCTATACCCAGGGGGTGCACGGACGCAGAAGCCGGCTGCTCTTCCGTAAAGCGCTGGGTCCTGGTTTTACGGTTGGAATCATTTCATGCGCGGACCCGTACTACGATCCTAAACAGTGGTGGGAAACGAGCGAAGGTTTCAAAACAGTCATCGATGAGACCATTGCTTTCATCTATACTGAGGTTGTTTTTTTGCCGGTTAGGGTGGTGAGCGGAAAAAGCAGTGAGCAGTGAGCAGTGAGTAGTGAACAGTGAGCAGTGAACTGAAAAAGCAAGAACGAGATGGTGAGCAGAAAAAGGAAAAGAAAATCATTCCTCTTGGTTCTATGGACATGCGAGGAGCAATGAGCAGTGAATCATAAAGACCTTGAGGTGTGGAAGCAAAGTATAGAACTTGCAAAAGCTGTGTATGATCTCACCAGGAACTTTCCATCATCTGAGACATACGGCTTGACTTCTCAAATGAGGCGCTCAGCGGTCTCCATACCAAGCAACATTGCGGAAGGCGCGGCAAGAAAAGCTGATAAGGAACTCATATATTTTCTCCACGTTACACTGGGATCTATAGCCGAACTTGACACTCAGTACATTTTGGCAAAAGAATTCCGCTATACCGATGGTTGCGCCGCGGTGGAAAAAGGCATCGAAAACGTGAGGAAGATGACTGTGGGCCTGCTCAAACATCTGAAAAAGAATGAAGAGTGAGGGGTGAGCAGGGAGCAGTGAGCAGTGAGCAGTGAACTGAAAAGGCAAGAACAAGATGGTGAGCAGAAAAAGCTAAAGGAAATAGTTCCTCTTGGTTCTATCGCTACGCGAGGAGCAGGGGGCAAAGGGCAATATAGATGTCTCAAAGGAAATTCCATTGATAGAACACAAAGCCACGGCGACGTCGGCCTGCTCCCTCCCTACCCTGATCGAGCGCCATATTGACGGAGGCGCCAGACGATTCGCGTACTTTTTTGCTACGGTTTTTCTCGGCAGTTGCGCATTCTACGTGCCCCTCAGAGCACTCATCGCAATGTCGCTGCAGTCTGAACTATACTCCTACATCCCTCTTATATTCGTGGTGAGCTGCTATCTTCTGGCAGGCGGCCGAAAAAAGATTTTCGACAAACCGGCATTGTCCTTCGGTTATGGAGGGTTTCTTCTGGTTTTGAGCCTGGCTGCGGGCGTGACCGGATTTAGGAATGAGGCTCTCCTCGGGACCAATGACGGGTTGTGTGTCATGACATTTTCCTTCTGGCTGTTCCTTACAGGGACCTTCATGTTTTTCTTCGGTACGCATACTTTCAAGAAGGCGATTTTCCCTCTGTTATTGCTCCTGCTTACGATTCCATTTCCTGGTTTGCTTTTGGACAAGATAGTCGGCTTCCTTCAGGCGGCATCGTTTACCATGACCGGCTTGATATTCAATGTCTTTGGGTTCTTTCCGCTCGAACAGGGATTCGCGTTCAAGTTTCCGGAGGGAACGATCGAGGTAGCCACGCAGTGCAGCGGGATACGTGGCAGCATGGCGCTCGTTATCCTGAGCCTTTTGTGCGGTCATCTTTTTTTGCGGTCGAACCTCAATCGAATTCTCCTGGTCTTTTTCGCAGTTTTAATCGCGATCTTCAAAAACGGGGTGAGAATTGCAGGCCTCACGCTGGGCGGCCTCTACGTAACTCCAAGTATTCTGGCCGGCCCCTTGCACAAGAGTGGAGGTATCCTGGTTTTTATGCTGGGTTTTGCCTTGCTCTCGGCCGTTGTTATGGTTATGAAGAAGCTGGAAAAGAAAAGAGCAGTGAGCAGTGAGCGGAGAAAACGGTGAACAGTGAGCAGTGAGCAGTGAGCAGTGAACAGAAAAAGCAAAAGAAAATAATTCCTCTTGGTTCTATCGCCACCCGAGGAGCAGTGAGCTGGAAAAGTTTCACGCGAAGTCGCGAAGACGCGAAGAATGAAAGGCTGGTATAGATGATCGAGGAAATTGCCCGTAAAGTGGCGCACTTGCCTGAGGCTCCCCGACTTGCCCCTTGGCCTTCTCATGAACGAGTGAGACGTCCTTGACAGCATCCAAACAGGTGTACGCAAAAAAAGTTGAAAAGCGATATCTTTCTGCCCCAATTTAATCTCGGGCGTTTTTTAGGCACGCTAATGCAAATGAGGCCAGAGAATGGTACGAAAAATAGTCGGGGTTGTCTGCGACGCTGAGTGTGACAAGTATCGCAAACTATTCCTCGCGCTAAGCTCGTTATTTCCCGTGGAGTTCCGCGAGACCGAGCGAGATTGCTATGCGGCGTTAGATGCGCTGGTGCTGTTCGACCGAAGCAGACTGGCCGGTATAAAAGCTGCCGCTGCAGGAATTCGTTCTTTGGTGTTTCTGAACACCGGCGAAAAACCGGTGCATTTTACGACATCCAGCGTCAGTTTTGCCAGTCCACCCAACCTTCACGCCTATTTCCATAACCAGACCCTGATAGACGAGGACGTTAAGGAACTCGTCCCTCTTACGCCCTTGCCCGGCGAGAAGCCGGTTGCCTCGAAGGCTGGCAACGTGTTCTGGATCTACCGGCCTGAAGCCCGGTCGGCCGTCGATTTTCTCACGATGGCGCCTCCTGAGCTGGCCGATGATCAATATCTTTGCCACTATCTGCAGGCAGGCCAATTCCTGCGCCTTCTGCCTCTATTCCATTTTTTGCGCGAAGTGACGAGGGACATCGCCTGGGAAGCTCCACCCCTTCGAGCCAACCTCATGATCGATGATCCGAATCTGCATAGTCTGTCATACGGATATATTAACTATCGAGACTTGGTACAGCACGCGAAAACTCATAACTATCACGTCAGTCTTGCGACCATTCCACTCGATGCATGGCATGTTCACTCCAAAACCGCATCTATCTTTCGCGAAAACCCATCGCACGTCTCTCTATTAGTCCATGGCAACAACCATAGTTGCAGAGAGCTGGCCACATGTCCCTCCGATGCATCGAAGATCGAGCTTCTTGCCCAGGCATTACGACGCATCGAAAGACTTGAAAAGAAGTCAGGACTGGAAGTTTCTCGTGTTATGGCAGCCCCTCACAGCGCCTGCACTGGGGACATGCTGAACTTCATGCTGCAGCTCGGCTATGAAGCCGCCTGCATCCCCTGGGATTCACTCTTTCGGTTCAACCCACACGATTCCTGGAACCCGGCAATCGGGCTCGACATGGTTGATTTTCAAGGCGGCGGTCTGCCGATAATGACACGGGTTCGGCTGCGACCGGACTTGAACCCACAGTTGAGATTTTATCCTGACTGGAAGACTGGAATCATTCTTTCCGCCTTCCTCTCGCAACCGGTTATTCTCCTCGGCCATCATGAGGATGCGTGGGGGGGGATGAAACTTCTGGCACAGGTTGCTGAGACCATCAACCGCTTGGGAAGGGTCAAGTGGATGGATATGAAGGGTATCTTGAGATCAAACTACATGACGCGGTCCGAGGGGAAACATCTCAGGGTCAGGATGTGTGCGAGGCGGATCGCCGTGTACGTTCCGGAAGGCATTGAGGAAATGTCGGTCGAGCGGCCATGGATTGGAGAAGACGGCGAAACCGAGATGTTGCTGATCAAACAAGTCCCGAAAGGGACTCTGAAATTGGCTGCCGGAAAGGCGTCAGAGGTCATTTCGGTGCAACAGAATGAAACCGTTGAAATTATCGCGGTTCCCAAGACAATACTAAACTATTCCGAGTTGCCATCACCACCGTGTGATCTCTGGCCGCTGGCTCGCAGGCTCTTGACTGAGTGCAGGGACAGGGTGCTGCCCATCCTCTTCGGGCGCAAACCGGGTCTCCCGGATGTTTAGAGGGCCATTGCCGATTTTATCCTTTTTGAGGTTGAGATCCTGCATTTTCAGGGATACCGATGAACTCGACTAAAATCGTGGGGACGCAGAAATGAGGTTTTCCAACCTCAACTGGTAGCACTCTCGATTAAGTATCAAAGACTCCTCATAATAAGGGCAGCGGCTTTCCGAGAACAAGGTTAATAGGAGAGGAAGAATGGGCAGCATGTTTTCACTTTCGGGAAGGATGCTGGTCACCGGCGGCACGCGGGGAATCGGGCGGGCGATTTCCCTTCGGTTTGCGCGGGCCGGGGCTACTGTGATATCGAACTACATCCGCGACGAGAAAGCCGCCGCAGAATTGAAGTACCTGGCAGCTCAGGAAGGATTGCCCATTGAGCTGTGTCGGGCTGACCTCACCAGCCCAAGGGGGCTTGAACAGATCGAACATGCGGTGAAGGATCTTGGTGAGCCCCTCTCCGGATTTGTTCATTGTGCCGCAACCGGCGTTCATCGCCCCCTAGCCGAACTCACAAAGCGTCACCTGGAATGGACACTTTCCTTAAATGTTACTGCTTTTTTCGAACTGGTGAAGATCCTTACGCCTTATTTCTCAGAAACAGCCAGCGTTATAGCCGTAAGTTCAATGGGGGCAACGCGGGCCTTGCCCAATTACTCCTTTGTCGGAGCCTCCAAGGGAGCACTCACCGCACTGGCCAGGCACCTGGCGGTCGAGCTTGCTCCCAAAGGCATCCGGGTAAACATCCTCGTACCGGGAGCGGTGCTTACCGATGTCTGGAAGGCGATTCCAGATAGTGAACAGCGTCTTGCCGAGGCAGCTCGCCGCGCACCCATCGGGCGTCTCGTCACTCCGGACGAGGTCGCCTCAGTTGCTCAATTTCTTTGTTCCCAGGCAGCCTCCGGCATCGTTGGGCACACGCTGTGCGTTGACGGAGGCGCCAGCATCATCGGATAGAGTCTGTAAGGGGTATTCGTCATAGATTAACCATACATATTATTTTGTGAGGATAGAACAAATATGAATGACTTGCTTACCAATATTCAGCACGCGTTCCATGAGGCATTCGACATTGATCCTAAATTGATATCGATGGATACAACCCCATCTGACGTACCGGGATGGGATTCGGTAGGGCACTTAACCCTGGCAAGCAGCCTTGAGTCTATCTGCGAAGTGAATTTCGATGTGGACGAACTCATGGAGATGGAGAACGTTCGCGAAATCTTCAGGATAGTTCAATCGAAACGGAACCACGTTTGAAATGAGGATAAGCCCAGAACATAACTTTGCCTGGCGATTGGTTAAACGCCTTGGGACATCTTCCTATCTGATCGATGCAGCGACCGGAGAGACCGTCCACCCGTCCGAGCTGCCTCATCTGGTTTCGAGTTTCGGTGCCTTCCTGATATCGTCCGGCTTGAAAAAGGGAGATCGGATACTCATCGGGTGCCTTCTATCACCTGCGAGCGGGATTGCCTATCTGGGATCTATGTATGCCGGATTGGTCCCGGTGCCGGTCGAGGAGACCGTTCTGGTCTCATCTGGAAACCTCTTGCTGCAGACTACCGGTGCCAGGGCGGTCTGGACGGAGAAGGGCATTCACCTCGACAACGTTAACGAGAATGATGTTCTGATCCTGAACAGTCTTCCGGATAAAGGGTCGGTCAGTACAACCCCTCCAGCTTACTGCCATGAGAACGACCTCGCGGCCCTCATGGCTACTTCCGGATCCACCGGAGCACCACGTTTCGTGATGATAAGCCACGGCAATCTGACTGCCAATACTGAGGCGATCATACGCAGCCAGTGCCTCGCAAATGACGAACGAGCCATGTTGATCCTGCCGCTCTGCTATTGCTTTGGGGCGAGTGTTTTTCACACACATCTCTACCAGGGTGGCGGCGTAGTGTTTGACCGCCGCTTCATGTTTCCGGATAAGGTCCTTCGGGCCATTGACAAGTACGAGTGTACCACTTTCGCGGGTGTGCCGACCGTCTACAACATTCTCCTGCGCAGGTCTAATGTCAGGTCTATCCCCATGCCCGGCCTGAGACGGCTTTTACAGGCTGGAGGCGCCTTGGCCCCAGAACTGATCCGTGAAATGCGGACAGCCGTCCTAAACGCAAGATTCTATGTCATGTATGGCCAAACAGAGGCGACGGCCCGCATTGCCTGTCTTGATCCAGAGCGACTGGAGGAGAAATTGGGCAGCGCCGGTGCTCCTTTGGACAATCTAACCGTTCGCATCGTCGACGAGCAGGGGCGAGAACTAGCCACGGGGGAGGTTGGTGAGATCCTCGTAAAAGGCCCATCTGTCAGCAACGGCTATCTCAATGACGATGAAGAGAATAGCAGCATCCTTAGTGATGGCTGGCTCCGGACGGGTGATCTGGCTTATCGGGACGAAGACGGCTATCTATGGATCGAGGGACGCAAAAGTGCCTTCCTGAAAATCAGGGGAGTGAGGGTGAGTTTCGCCGAAATCGAGACTTTGGTCGCTGCCTTGCCGGGAGTCCACGAGTGCGTTGCCACGACCGCTCCCCATGTGGAGGTCGGCGAAGCTCTGGTCTTGTGGGTTGTCCCGGAGCACGGAGCAGAGAATATCGCCGAACAGGTGCGCCGTAGCATTCCTACGCACTGGACTTGTGTATCGATCAACACCGTGTCTGAAATACCCAAAAATTGCCATGGGAAAATCTCCCGTTCTTCCCTGAGAAAGTAGTCGTTATCTATGGAAACCCTTGAAGATAGGATTGCTTGTTTGCTTACAGGCGACCCCTATCGCATGCCCCCGGAAGAGAAAACCCCTGCTCTGTTGGCGGTGCTGAAGGATGAACTGGGCTATGCGTGTGAGAGGAACGCCGGGCTTAAAAATTATGTTCGGCACTGGCCTGTCGATTTTCGGCTCGCTCGAAGCATTGCCGATCTTCCCTACTTGCCCGTGGGGTTGTTGAAGGCCCAACCCCCGCTGTCGCTGGTAGAGGCGAAAGAGATCAGGAGAACCCTTACTTCGAGTTCCACGACGGGGCAGATGCCCAGCAGGATAGTGCTCGACTCGCCCACGGCGAGGCGCATGACCAAGGGTGTCGCTGCCATCGTCCAAAATTTTATCGGCGCGGCTCGCAGGCCGTACCTGGTTGTGGATGTGCAGGACTCAGTCCGTGGAGGTGAGCTGGGGGCGAGAGGCGCCGCCATACAGAGCCTTCAGCCCTTTGCCAAAGAGGTCACATATGGCCTGGGTCATGGCAGCCAGGGAGAACTGACACTGGAGCTGAATAAAGTCCTGGACTTTGCGAAAAATAGGCGCGGAGGGCCGGTACTGGTCTATGGATTTACCTTCATTATCTGGAAACACCTGGTAAAACCACTAATGGCAGATGGTATATGCCTCGACATGCCGGAGGTACACATCCTTCACAGCGGCGGTTGGAAGCGACTGCAAGAAGAAGCTGTGCAAAAGCGGGAGTTTAACGAGGGTGTCGCCCAGGTGTTCGGGTGCTCACCTGATTGCGTCATCGATTTTTACGGCATGGTTGAAAACGTTGGAATCATCTACCCCGATTGTCCGGCAGGAAACAAACATGTTCCACAATTTGGAGAAGTGATTGTCAGAAACCCGCTGACCTTCGATCCCGTTGCAGAGGGGGAACGCGGCATCCTTCAGGTGTGCAGTATCTTGCCCACCAGTTTTCCAGGCCATCTTCTGCTCACCGAAGACATCGCAGAGGTTGTGATGTACGATGGATGCCCGTGCAGCAGGCGGGGGATGGCGTTTCGCTTTGTAGGACGGGTTCCGAAGGCCGAGCTGAGGGGCTGCGGAAACATTGACAACAGGCGATAGTATGCGCTACGGGTCACGGTTTAAAAAATGATTGACGCCACTTACGTTATCGATTCAGTTGAACAGATCTCCGCTGCCGCCGAAAGAATGCGTCAGACGGTGATGGCGTCGGAACTCACCCCCCATGCGATCCTGGATGTGTTCGAGGCTTGGGCCGCCGCCTTGGGAGCGCCCGACACGGCGGATATCCCCGGCGTTGCCTTCCTGCGTATGTGGCTGCGGCGAGGGACGCTGGAGCCTATCATCACCCGAGAACTCGGGCATGAGGCTTTGCACTCAGGTTGGATGGAAGATGGGCGGGCAAGACTGAAAGCATGTCCCATCGGTGTTGTCGGCCACTGGCCGGCTGGAAACATAGAAATTCAGCCGGTTCTGTCCATGACCTGCGGTCTGCTGGGAGGTAACGCTTGTTTGGTGCGTATCCCCAACGGGCTTGTCGACCATACCCGGCGGCTTATGCAGAAGATGGTTCAGTGTGATACCGGCCATCTCCTGACGGAGCGGGTTTTTATGTCCGCCTTTGATCATTCCCGGCAGGATTTGCAGGAAGCGATGGCCCGAGCTGTGGATGGAGCCATGATTTGGGGTGGGGCGGAGGCCGTTTTGAAGGTGCGAGATTTGCCGTTCCCTCATTGGGCGCGATTGGCCGTCTTCGGGCCGCGCATCTCGGCGGCTGCCATGGACGCCGACACCTGGTGCAACAGTCAGGAGCGCAAGTCGCGGTGTCAGCGTCTGGCTCGAGATGTCTGGCAGTTTGACCAGCAAGCCTGTTCTTCTCCTCAGGTTTTGTTTATCGAGCGAAAGGATGGTCACTCCCCCACCGAATTCCTGCAAGACCTCAAGGACGCCTTCGAGGCTGAAAACCGCCTTCATCCAAGGCAAACAATTCAGGCAGGCATAACGTCGGCAATATGCCAGGCCCGCGCTTCCTGGCTGTGGGACCACTCTGAAAACAGCGCGCTTTTCCCTTTGAGTCCTGATTGGACCATTCTTCTCGGACAGGGGAGTTCGATCCCTAAGCCGACGCAAGGAAAAACTCTGACCGTTCTTGAAGTGGATGATTTGTTCGAGCCGATTTCAAAATTCGATGGCGCTGTACAGACCCTTGGGTTAGGGATTAGAGACGTTGAGAAAGAAGATAAACTTGCAGTAGCAGCGGCCAGGAGAGGCGTGGACAGAATCGTGAAACTGGGGCGTATGCATGTCTTTACGGCGCCATGGGACGGCGCCGACCTTATCAGACCCATGGTGAGGATGGTGCGCCACGTGCGTTCGACAGATGGAACTATGAAGACGGAAGAACGTTGAGATGGTAGATGCTAGGTTATTTTTGGCGGCGATGGAGAGAAAGGCCAGGATGCTTGCGCCTGCAGCGCGGGCAACCTTCGGAGCTAACGAATCCCTGTGTTCATGGCTGCTGAATCCCCTTGCCAGGTGGGCTCATGCCGCTTATGGAGAGCGTGCGTTCGAGGACGCTGCTCGGGGCTATGCGCAATACTGCCTCGGCGTGGCCAAATCTCAGCAGGTTTACGAACAGGCAGGCAAATACACGCCTGAGGACCTGCCCTACGTTATTTCGGAGGTGTACGAAGATGAAGGCTATATGGTCCCCTACATGTGGGCAGCCATACTTATTTATGCCTTCTGGCCATCGATGGTCAACCACCTCGCTCTGTACCGCGATGAGTTCCTGAGAGCGCTTCCGCAGGAAGCCAACATATTGGAGCTGGCCTCGGGGCATGGAGTTCTCGGACTGCTGGCAGCAGAAGAACGGTTGGACATAAGGCTTGAAGGCATCGACATCAGCCCCCCGGCGGTGGCCGTTGCCAACCGCCTCCTTGCCGTCTCCGGACACGACCAGAGGGTAACTTTTAGAATCAAAGATGCTCTTGATATCGGGCAGGGGAACCCCGGGGGCCAGTACAAAGGAATCATTGCCGCGATGCTTGCAGAACATTTGCAAGATCCAAGCCCTCTTTTCCAGGCTATTTCGCACCTGCTTGCCGACGATGGGATTGTCTTTTTCAGCACCGCCATTGAGTCTGCCCAGCGTGATCACATTTATGAATTCAATCAGGAAAGCGAACCCCTGAAAATGGCAGAAAATGTTGGGCTCCGCGTTACCCGGCTGATCTCCGACGGCAGTTTGCCTCGTGCCGGGGCTCGTTTTTTGCCGCGTGCGATGGCGATGATACTGCGTCGCCGTTGATAGCCACTTATTTTGGATTGCGATTTCCCTCTTGAAGGAGCCATAGAGTGTGATTTCCCGAAAAAATCCCCTCGATCCTCCTTCAAATGGGGCCTTTGCAGAGCCCATCTCCCCAGGTTGAGGCCTATGCGCAGGCGGGAATCCTGGAGGTTGGCGTAAGGTTATTGAGAAGTAACTGGGAGATTCAACTATGAGTATGAGTTTCGAGGAAATAAGGGGGCTTTTGAAACAGAGATTCCCCTTCATCATGGTGGACCGCGTCCTGGAGCTTGAACCCGGGCAGAAGATCAAAACCCTCAAGAATGTGACGGCCAATGAGATTCAATTCCTTGGGCATTTCCCCGAGTATGCCATCATGCCAGGGGTATTCATTGTCGAAGCTATTGGCCAGAGCGCGTCCATATTATTCAGCAAGACGAAAAAGAAAGGAATCGAGAAGGGGGAAGCGATAGTGCTGGCCATCATAAACAACATGCAGTTTCTCGCCCCGGTTTACCCTGGTCAGACGATGATCATCGAAGTGAGCGTCATTAAAATGGTGGAAGAGGCAGCACTTGTCGAAGGGAACGTCACGGTTGAGGGCAATGTTGTGGCAAAGGGAAAGCTGAGTTTTGGCAGAAAGATGCTGCAAGGAGTGGAAAGCCATTGAAATGCAAGTTTCTAAGAAGGGGTTTCAACCGCGTACTCCATCTAATGGCGCGCTTCCTCCCGGGCTCAGTCACTCTCAGACCCTTCCTGCATCGACTGCGCGGCGTCAAGATCCACGGAAGTGTGTTCATTGGTGATGATGTTTATCTCGAAAACGAGTACCCGGAGTGTGTAGAAATTCATGACGGCGCTGCGGTTGGACTTCGTTGCACCATCGTCGCCCACACCAGAGGGCCAGGCAAAATTATCATCGAAAAGAATGTCACGATCGCAACAGGCTGCACAATCGTCTGTTCATCGGGACAGACCCTGACCATTGGTGAAGGCTCGGTGATATCTGCCGGCTCGGTAGTCGCCAACGACATTCCTTCTTACACCCTGTGCGCCGGCCCTCGGATCAAGGCAATAGCCAAGGTGACGGTTCCTTTTACCCTGCAGACTAGTCATCAGGAATTTGTTCGCGGGCTCAGGCCTCTGATAAATCGAGGCAAGCAGATGAAATGACAACCAAAGAGGATGCATAGCTCCGCATCGTTAAGAAGCTTAATTCCTGGTTTAGCTAACTGGGTCTACCCACCGTAGCAGAACGCATGACAGCGATTAAGAAGACATCTCAAGCTTAAGAGGCGGAAACACTCCAATCCGGAAGTATTTAGACAAGGATGCGCCACGGGGTTTTGTTGCACAAGATTGGAACAATCTTTCAAAAACAAGCTCGGGTACCCGAAGTGAAAAACTCATCCCAAGGCAGCAGTTGTCGACATGGAAGCCGGGTTGGTTCCGCAGGCGCGGACGCATTCTATACATTCTATATGGTTGATTTCAAAAGTCTGTTCCGATAATCTTTGATGGGCTCCGATTTGATGAAGGTTTCCGGGCCGATCTGCTGGTTGAAGGGAAACTCCTGGTGGAGATCAAATCTGTTGAGAGCCTTGCTCCTGTCCACGGCAAACAAGTACTTACTTATCTGAGGCTCTTAGACTTGCCCCTTGGCCTCCTCATGAACTTTGGAGCCCCTATTTTCAAGAACGGCATCAAACGGATTGTCAACAACCGTTCAGACTTCGCGTCTTCGCGCCTTCGCGTGCACCAGTCGTTGTTCTAGTGATGTGAAAGCTGGGAATGTTTCACGCGAAGTCGCGAAGACGCGAAGAAAGAAAAGCTGGTATAGATCGAGCCAATTGCCCGTGAGGTGGTGCACTTATCTGAGGCTCCTCGACTTGCCCCTTGACCTCCTCATGAACTTCGGGGTTCCTATTTTCAAAAACGGCATCAAACGAATTGTCAACAACCATTCAGACTTAGCGTCTTCGCATCTTCGAGTGCACCGGGTGAGGTAGATCATGTCAGCTTTTCTTCGGTTCAATTTAGTCGCCCTTTCACTTTTGCTTGCTTTGGCGGCTTGCGGCGTTTCACCGCAGGCGAAAAAAGCCGGCTACCTTGCAAACGGCGACAAGTTTTTCGCCATGAAACAGTACAAAGAAGCCATAACGGCATACAGGAACGCCCTGCGGGCGGATTCGAAAGACAAGAACACCTTCGTGAAACTCGCCGCGGTTTTTCTTGCAGCCGGAGACATAAACCAATACCTGTCCAATCTCCAACAAGCCAGGGACGTAGATCCCGAGGACCTCGATATCAGGCTCAAAATGGCCCGGGGCTTCGCCATGACCCGCAAGACCAATGAGAGCCGCCGAGAGATCGATTTTATCCTCGAGAAAAACCCTCAGCACCCGGGTGCGCTGATCCTTTTGTCCGAGCTTGCGGCAAGACCCGAGGAGATAGAGGATGCTGTTTCACGGCTGAAATCCCTGCAGCCCGATCCGAAGGAACTGCCCGCGGTAGAGCTCGCTCTAGGTAAGCTGTATGCCAGGAAGGGGGACCTTTCGAATGCGGAAAACTATCTTCTCGATGCCCTCAAGGCTGCCGATCTCCCTGAAGCTCATCTAGCCCTGGGCGACGTGGCCGTCGCCAGGAAAAACTTTGCGCAGGCGGAGCAGGAATACAGGGCGGCAGCCAAGCTGCTCCCGGAAGTCTCCTCCGTGCAGTTGAAGCTTGCGGACTTCTATATTTTCAGGAAAAATAACGACACGGCCTCAGTGGTCCTTGAAAATATTCTCCTAAAGTCCCCCGACTTCCGGCCGGCCCTGTACCGGCTGGCTCGTATCGCGCTCGAAAAGAAAAACTTCGACGAATGCGGGACATATCTGCAGACAGCTCTTCAGAAAAACCCATCGGATGTAGAGGGAAGAGCAATCCATGCCCAGTTGCTGCTGGCCCGAGGTGAAACAACCCAGGCGGCAGTAGAACTCGAGGAGGTCGTCAAGGCGCTGCCGGATGCTCCTTTCCCAAAGTTTTTGCTGGGCCTTGCCTATATGAAAAACGGTGATGCGTTTAAGGCAAAAACGTCCGTGCAGAAGGCGGTCGACCTGGAACCAAACTTCGTGCCGGCCCTCCTGCTTCTTGCGCAAGCGAACTTGCGAACCGGCGCGTTTCGGTCCGCGTCCGACAACCTGGTCGAAGTGCTGGAGAAAGACGCAGGCAATGTAGAGGCTTACATCCTTTTGCCGGAGGCGGCCAGAACATCGGTTGAGATCGAAAAAGCGGAAAAGCTCCTGGAAAAAGGAGAGCCCTTTTTTAAAAATAACCCCGGATTTAATCTGGCTATGGGTTCCCTGTACCTCAAGAAGGGGGATCTTGCCAAAGCCGAAAATTCCATAAAGACAGCATTGGCCCTGGAGCCGGATTCCGCGCATGCTCATATGCTCATGGGAGATTGTTTGCTAAGGAAAAAAGATCATAACGGGGCCGCACTGGAGTACAGGAAAGCAGTTGAGCTTTCCCCCACGGCTTCCATGGCGCATATAAAACTGGCCGTATTCTACCTGTTCGATAACAACCTGGCGGAGGCAAAGATAATACTTTCGGAATCCGCCGCTAAATCACCCGATTTTTTGCCCGCATCTTTGTACCTGGCAAGAATAGCATTTGCCGAAAATGACTTCGATGGATCGACCAAACTGCTCGACGCGATTCTGCAAAAGAATCCCAATTATATCGATGCCCTTATATTGAGGGGGCAGATAAACGGCGCCCGAAAAAAAACGGCCGAAGCTCTCCATGACTTTAAAGAGGCCTTGAGAATCAACCCCTCTTCCGAGATGGCGCTGCAGTTCATGGGCCTTGCCTATCTGGAGACGGAGGATATCGCCAAGGCCAGGTCTTCCTTCATGGAAGTAGTCCGCCTCGATCCCGACCTCTACGATCCCAGGGTTCGGTTGGCTGAACTCGACCTGCGCTCAGGCGATTTTCAGGCAGCAATAGATAATGTGCAAGCCCTGCTCGGAAAAGGGGTTAAAGAACCTGTTCTTTATTTGCTGCTTGGCTCGGGCTACCTCGGGAAACAGGATGCCGTCAAAGCGGGGGCGGCCCTTCAGACATACCTGGAGAAAAGTCCGGGGGATGCTCGTGGAAAGTATTCATTCGGCCTGGCATTGCGCGGCCAGGGGAAAAAGGCGGAAGCAGTCAGGTATTTTGAGGAGACTCTCAATGCTTCTCCGCCCGTCATGGATTCTCTGGTACAGCTTGTCTCTATCGATATTGCCGATAAGAACCTCGATTCCGCCCTGCATCGCATTGCGAAGCAAATTGAGATCTCTCCGGGCAATGCTGAATTGTATGGGCTTCTGGGGCGGGTTCGCATCGCGCGCAAGGAAACGGATCAAGCGGAGGCGGCCTATCTGAAAGCGATTGAAATCAATCCCAGACTTGTTCAGGTCTATATGGACCTCGCCCAAGTCTACTCCGTTACCACGAAGTTCGACAAGGCGCTGGTAAAATTGGATGAAGTTATCAAAATGGACCCGAAAAACATTGGTGCTCTAATGCTCTCCGGGATACTGCGACAGCAGCAGGGTGACATTCCCGGCGCGCGCGGGGCATATGAGGCGGTTGTGGCCCTAAATCCCGGTTTTGCGCCCGCGGCAAATAACCTGGCCTATGTCTACTGTGAATACCTGGGCGAGACCGACAAAGCCGTGAGACTGGCAAAAGCTGCCAGGGGGATAGACCCCGACAATCCGAATATTGCCGATACACTCGGCTGGGCCCTTTACAAGCAAAGCCATT
>JBKQLC010000094.1:0-5281 GCA_052147195.1 Syntrophobacteraceae bacterium | reverse complement strand
TATCGCCGCATGGGAAAACGACCGAAACAACCGGCAAGCAAAGATTCAATGGCAGTTCTCGAATGCCAAGGCGCGGATAAAGCTGAGGCATCTTTATCCGCAACTTTAAGTGTTACGTGGTACTAGTGTGAATTGGAATAATCCTGAATAATGCACCAACTTGACTATCTGAGATGCCGAACCCCATTTTGAGGCGGATTCCGCCCGGAAAAAATCCTTGAACAACCCGATAGAACGTAGAATCATACGATTTCCCAATCAAACATGCAAGTGAAACGCCAAAGGCACCTGGTTCTCGCACTCGCTTCGCCTCGCCACTGGGTGGCAGGCTCAGGCGAATAGGATGCGATAGTAACGTGCAAGGGAAAAAGCCGACGCAAGGATGAACGTACCACTCATGGCATGGTAGACCACTTTCGCGCCAACCTTTACATGCCGCCTGATGATCGAGTCTATGGGTGGTCTGACGCTTTGCCCCCAGAACGCCGTATCCCGGATCATGTGGAGCAGATGCGGTGAAATCTTCCTGAAACGCACTCATCCCGCATGTTACCGGAATGCCGGTTTAGCGGAAAGAAGACTTGTGGAATTGGCGCGGAGCAAAGCTGAAGAATCGGGAGAGGTAGCTCTGTTCAACTGAAACGGCTGAATGTCACGTGTTAGTTCGTGATTCGGCAGTGGTCCGCCAAACACTTGATGAAATACTTTGCTCTGATCCCCGGATCGAAGTAATGTCGACAGCCTCGGATCCTTTCGGAGTGGCAGACAAGATAACCTAAAAAATCTTTGCATAGTCATTAATAATCATTACCCTGGTTACCAGGGAGTCCAGGGGCATTCAAACACCGAAGGGAGGTAAATAGTGCTGACGTCCTGGCATATATGGTTAATTGCGGCGATTATTCTCAGTATATTCGAAATACTCATTCCTGCCTTCGTCCTGGTCTCCCTGGGAGTCGGCTGCCTGGCGGCCTCGGTTGCTGCGCTCCTGCACCTCGGGATAAAGATGCAGATAGGGGCTTTCATCGTCGGCACCCTGGCCGCGTTCTTCGGGATTCGTCCGTTTTTCACCAGGTATTGTTACCGGGCGTCGCCGGGAGTCAAAACGAATGCTGATGCTTTGGTCGGCAAGACGGGCCGGGTAACCGAAGTAATCAATGAGGAGATCAATTCCGGCCGCGTGTTCGTAGGTGGAGACGACTGGAAGGCAATCGCGCTGGATGGAAGCATTGTCGAGAAGAATTCAAAGGTCGAGGTGGTTAGGGTTGAAGGCGCCAAAGTGTATGTAAAACCGATTCAAAACTGAAAAGGAGCCGGCAATGGGGGCATTGATCATCCTGGCAATCTTTGCGCTATTCGTTGTTTTTTTCGCAGTAAAGGGCTTTCTGATCATCCAGCAAAGTGAAACTATGGTGATAGAGAGACTCGGGCGGTTTCACCGAACGCTTTCATCCGGCATAAACATCCTGTGGCCTCTTTTCGACAAGCCTCGGCAAATCGAATGGCGCTATGTTCTGCTGGACCAGAGCGGTAAAACAATAATTCGAAAACAGCGCGTAACCAGGATCGATCTTCGTGAAACAGTCTATGACTTTCCAAAACAAAGCGTCATCACCAGGGACAATGTGGTAATAGAATTGAATGCCATTCTTTATTTTCAGATTACCGATCCGGTAAAATCCGTCTATGAAATCGCTAATCTTCCCGACGCAATCGAAAAGCTGACCCAGACCACCCTGAGAAATGTTGTCGGGGAACTGGACCTGGATCAGACCCTGTCTTCAAGAGATACAATCAACAGCAAGCTTCGCGCAATACTCGATGATGCAACGGATAAATGGGGGGTCAAAGTCAACCGGGTTGAGCTTCAGGACATAATTCCTCCACCTGAAATCCGGGACGCAATGGAAAAACAGATGCGGGCAGAACGTGACAGGAGGGCGGCCATTCTTGAAGCAGAGGGGCTGAAGCAGGCAAGTATCCTCGAAGCCGAGGGCATAAGAACCTCGGAAATAAACAGGGCCGAAGGAAGCAAGCAGGCGAAAATTCTGGTTGCCGAAGGCGAGGCCAATGCAAGGATCAAAGTTGCCGAGGCGGAAGCCGAAGCAATAAAGATGATTACTCAAGCCGTATCGACAAGTAACGGGGACCCCACCAATTATCTTATTGCAGTAAGATATATCGAGACTTTGAAGGAAATGGTTTCAGGGCAGAACAACAAAGTGGTCTATTTGCCGTACGAAGCCACGGCTATACTGAGTTCCATAGGAGGCATAAAGGATATGCTCGAGAGCGGCAAAACCTCTCAAAAGGCCCCCAGGTAAGATCGGGCCACCCGCATTAGAGTGCCTGGCTTCGATGGACGCGCGTGGCGTGCGCCCCGCAGATATTATCCCAATAAAGTGATGACTGCTTTTATAGTCTAACTTACGAGGGATGAAGCGGGTGTGCCGTAGACGCACGACATAAAAAAATCCCGGGCAAAAACCCGGGATTTTGGATTCGGACATTTTCAGGCAGGATTAATCAGCAGCAAAAGCCGCCGCCGCGGATCATGCCGTGCGCAACATTCGGCGCTCTCGGCGCTGGATGCGTTTTATCGCTTTTTTCTTCTTGATTCGCCTGCGCTCTCCCTTGGAGAGATAATAATTGTGCCGGCGTAAAACGGGCTGAACGTTTTTCTGAAAATCTTTGCGGAGCTTGCGAATTTTTTTCTCTATGTTCTCTTTAGGTTCCGCCTCCGAACTTAACAATAAATTTCACCTGCCTTTCAAAGGAACCTCCCATTGGAGGCAACAAAATCATCTGGCCAGGGCATAGCTTCGCCACACCAGAAGCTTTTAAGTCTATAACAGGATGGAGACCAAATCAAGCAAAAAGCTGTAGCAGAAATTTTCTTACTGCGAAGCAAGATCATAGTGTGAGAAGTGCATCGTGAAGGTTGCCCTGCCCTGAGTTGATGACCTCAAGGCCGTGGAGTAGCCGAACATCTTCGACAGCGGCACGACCGCCTCGGTCACCTGGATTGCCTTTCGCGAGGTTATGCTTTCGATCCTTCCTTTCCTCATATTTATGTCGCCCAGTACTTCCCCGAGAAACTCGTCAGGCGTGAGGATTTCGACCGACATATAGGGTTCGAGCAATATCGGGGCGCCCTGCTCGAAACCGTTTCTGAAGGCGATGGATGCGGCCACCCGGAAGGCAAGTTCACTCGACACTCCTTCCTGGAAAGTCCCTGCGAAAACGGTCGTCTCAACGTCAACGACAGGATGGCCGGAAATAGTCCCGCTGCTCAGAGCATCCAGTATGCCTTGCCGGATTGCCGGGAAAAACATCTCAGGAATGGATTCGTCGCGCACCTTGTTCACAACTGTATTGCCAAGACCTCTTTCCCTTGGGGACAAATGCAACTGAACCTGCGCAAAATGCCTTGCCCCGCCGATCTCCCGGTCGAATGCCGCTACTCCCTCAGATGCGCGGCTGATGGTTTCTCGATAGACGACCTGCGGTTTACCGGCGTTCACGATGACATGGTAGTCGCGCTCGAGTCTGTTGAGAACGATTTCCAGGTGAAGTTCGCCCATGCCGCTTACGATTATCTGACCCGTATCGGCGTTTTCGGCAAACCGGAACGTCGGGTCCTCTTCGGACAGTTTGGACAGGCTGTCGAAAAGTTTTTCCTGGTCCGCCCTGGTCTGGGCTTCTACCGATATTGAGATAACCGGCTCGTAAACATCCACCGGTTCGAGCAACAAGGGCCGGCCCGGATCGCAGATGGAATCGCCGGTGGTAGCCGTTTTCAGACCGAGTACTGCGACCAGATTGCCTGCCCCCGATCTTTCGATCCGGTCCCGCTTGTTTGCGTGCATCTGAAATATGCGCGATACCTTCTCGCGGGCACCTTTTGAAACGTTCAGAACCTCGGCGCCAACCTGGAGGACCCCCGAGTAAATCCTCAGATAGGTCAGTTTCCGGCCCTGGTCCATGAATATCTTGAAAGCAAGCGCGGCCAGTGGTTCTTGTTCACTGGATTTGCGCTCCTCAACGACGCCTGTCTGGGGGTTGGTCCCCTGGATTGGAGGGACATCGAGCGGGGAGGGCAGAAAATCGATAATTGCGTCTAAAAGCGGCTGCACGCCTTTATTTTTAAGAGCGCTTCCGCAAAGCACCGGAACCGCTTTGAGTTCGAGCGTCAGACGCCTTATCACGGCTATGAGCTGCGCGGCCGTAATTTCTTCGCCTCCAAGGTAGCACTCCATCAGCTCGTCATCGAATTCGCCGAGCTTGGCGACCAGATTCTCCCTGGCCTCGTTTGCCGCAGGCAACAGATCAGGTTCGATCTCCACGATTCTGACTTCCGCGCCCAAAGTCTCATCGAGCCAGAATATCTGTTTCATCGCAATCAGGTCGATTACGCCCTTGAAGTCCGATTCGGCCCCAAGCGGCAACTGGACGGAAAGTGGAATGGTTTTGAACTTGTCTTCGATCTGGCTCACCGTGTTATTGAAATCCGCCCCAATGCGGTCCATTTTATTCACGAAAGCTATCTTTGGTACGTGATATCGGTCGGCCTGGTGCCAGACGGTTTCAGACTGAGGCTCGACCCCATCGACTCCCGAAAAGACCGCTATAACCCCATCAAGGACCCTGAGCGAGCGTTCGACCTCTATAGTGAAATCAACGTGGCCGGGTGTGTCTATCAGGTGGATTTCATGGTCACGCCATTCGCAGGTGGTAACTGCGGAAGTGATGGTGATCCCGCGCTCCTGTTCCTGTTCCATCCAGTCCATTACGGTGGTGCCGTCGTGCACTTCGCCCATCCTGTGGGACCGGCCCGTATAGTAGAGGATGCGCTCGGTAACCGTGGTCTTCCCCGCGTCTATATGCGCTATTATGCCGATATTTCTGTAGAGTTTCAGACGCTTTGGGTCGAACATAAATTCCACTTTCCAGGATGGATTTGATAGTCCTCATGCATCTAATTTTAAGCAAACATTGCACTTTAGGAAATCAGGATAAATATGTCAAGCGCGCTACAGGCGCGATCACGGCTAACCTGTTCTACAGGGATCTGATAATAATAACGTTGACTTGTGCATGTTCCTTGATTCCTATGCTTCTCACAGGGGCGCATATCAAAGCAGAGCGTGAAAAAGACTGGCGCTAATTTGCCCAAAACTAAAGCCGGTTCTGGCTTAGCACTGCATGTTATGGGGCGTTATGCACCCCAATGCGAGAGAGGGGAAGTGTGACGCGCCGTAAAAAGTCCCGTAATTCTGTC
>JBKQLC010000093.1:0-20066 GCA_052147195.1 Syntrophobacteraceae bacterium | reverse complement strand
AGAACAGATCAGATACTTCCCAAGACTGAACCTTTGCCATTCCCCCTCCTGGATGGTAATGTCAGCCAAACAGGAGGGAACATAGCAAAGCAAGCAAGAAAATGCAATTTATTTACGTATAAGCTCTTAAGAACAACCTGAATCATGTGTGGGCGGGCTGGAAAGCCCGTCCTACAAAACCTTAAACCACCTTACAACAGCATTAGTCTCCAACCCTCCCTCGTGCCTCCGATTTTACAGCTTTGACTGGCACCCGTAAAATCCGCTTTCTGGCGGTCCTCACCCTTCGCCTGGCGGCCTTCAAATTCGGCCCTGCCGTTTTTCGTCAATAGGAATGACAAACTTTGTCAGTCGGTGAATAGATTCATGCCCAGCATCACAACTTTCAACTACCTCGCTATCGGAACAATGTATTTGAAAATGCTATCCAAGGCCAAGCTACAAAGATTCAACAAAAATTTCAGAAAAGTCGGAATTTAGGCATCAATCTTGCTCAACCTTTTCCGCAACACAGGCGAAAAAAAAACTAAAGCGACAGGAGGCGATTGACGATACTTCATATGAGCAGTGAGAGACCCAATAGGAAACAATAGTCCATAAAACCGTTAACCAACAAGGAGAAGAACATGTTTATCAAGATGAGAGAGAGCAAAGGTTTTACACTGGTGGAACTTATGATCGTCGTGGCGATCATCGGCATCCTGGCTGCGGTTGCTGTCCCCTATTATCAAAGGTACATTCAGAAATCGCGTCTTACAAGCCTGGTTTTCCCCGGAATGCACGCAATCCAGACTAACGTTGCATCTTATTACAGCCTTAACGGAGCCTTTCCGACAGGTGCCACCTTCACTAACCTGTGCACAGACGCTAATACCCATTACTTTACTCCAACCGTTAACAGTACCAACACTGGTCTTACCTTCCAAATGATTGGCGCGAATCCCACCAGTCCGCTCAAAGCCTTCAACGGCCAATCTATAATCGCATCAGCCATTGGAGGCGCGACGAACATTACGGCCGTGTGGTCGTTTTCCGGCTCGGTTGCGACGAACCTGGGGTTGGCTGGAATACAGTAGTCTGCTTTAAACAAGATGGGACCGCGCGAAGAATGCCGGCAAAATGCCGGCATTCTTTTCCTTTATTTTATTTATTATTCCAACCTTGCAATGATGGTACTGGCAATGGAAGTCAGGTCTGGTACACGAGTGAAAAAAGCGCTTCCTTATATTCTGCCCTTCTTTGCCGTATTGATGATTTTTTCCGCTTACTTGAACACGTTCACCTCGCCGCCTTACCTCGACGATTTTCATTCATTCATATACGAAAAAGCGCTCTATCTGCCTTCCATTTCGTTATCGAGCATTCTTTCACTCTTTCAGTCAAAGTTCGGCTGGACGAGGTTTCTGCCGGTAGTCACGCTGGCGCTCAATCACTCTTTGGGGCATAGCAATATTATCTATTTTCACGCCGTAAACCTGCTGATTCACGTGCTGGCGTTCTTTGCGGTCTTCTGGCTCATCAGGCAGGTCCTGGCTGCGGAAAAGAACAGGAACCACGGCGAAATCGCTTATGAACTAGAGGGCTTTTTCCCGCTGTGCGTTGCCGCCATCTGGGCTTTGAGCCCTGTCCAGACCAGCGCCGTAACATACCTCGTGCAGCGCATGGCTTCCATGCAGGCGCTCTTCTTTACCCTGAGCGTGGCGTGTTTCATAAAAGCCCGGCTTATTTACGGAAAAAAGAGAGCATACTCGTTCTTTTTCTATTTTCTTTGCACACTCACCGCTCTCTGCAGCTTCTTTTCAAAGGAAAACTCCGCGGTCTTGCCAGTCGCCCTGGCCTTAACAGACATTTGGTTCTTCGATTCGGCCTGGCTGAAAAAAGTTTGGGCCATATGCCGGAAAACCGGATGGAAAGTACGCGCGGCTACCGCTGCAGCGGTGCTTTCATCCTCCTTTTACGGATTCACCGTGGTATTGCCTAAACTTCTCAGCGGGTACGCCGTCAGGGATTTCAATCTGCTGGAACGGTTGCTAACTGAAGGGCGGGTGGTCGTATGGTACATGTCGATCCTGCTCTGGCCTGACCCGGCTAGACTCTGTATGGAGCATGACCCCCAAATCTCCACTTCGCTTTTCAGCCCTCTTACGACCCTTCCCGCTCTGCTTCTGATCGCTGCCCTGATTTTTCTCGCCATCAGGTTTAGAAGGCGATTTCCCGTTATTACTTACGGAATCGTATGGTTCTTTTTGAATCTCGTAATCGAATCGACGATCCTCCCGCTGGAACTGGTCTTCGAACACAGGCTGTACCTGCCCTCCATAGGTTTCTATCTATCGGCGGCTGCGCTTCTTGCGACTCTCTTCCGGCTGGCCGCGAAACGGCTTGCGGAAGCCGAGTTTGCAAAGACCGCATGCTCGCTGCTTCTCATTGGAGCAGCATGCCTTGCGCTCCTGACATCTATCCGGAATGGCGCCTGGGAAAACATTGACACCATCCATTACGATGCGGTCGAAAAAGCGCCCGACAACCCGAGGGCAAATGCCGACTATGCCAACACCCTCTGCGAGCAGGGCCGGTACGAGGAATCTATAAAATATGCCGAGAAAGCTATTGATCTCGGGAGAAAACGGCGCGAGTCTTATTCTCTGGCCTACAATGCCCTAACGATAGCCCTTTTGAAGCTGGGGAAAACAGAAGAAGCGATCGAACGGGGCGAAGAGTTTCTCAGGAACAAGGATAGTGACGTCGAAGCAAGCGCACTCCCTAACTTATGCCTTGTCATTGCACGGGGCTACATGGACGAGAAAAAGCCCAAAGATGCTTACAAGTGGGTGCTCGAATCCCTGAGCTACGTGCAGCGTACCGATAACGCCCCTTACAAGAAAGACCTGGTTGAAACGGGCTTGCTGGCGATCTTTTCCGAGTTTGGCCCGCAGGAAGCCGGTCTCCACCTCGAGGGTGTCGCCGATCCGGGGGACCTGCCGCCTGCGCTCCAGGTAGCCATGGTACTCAAAGAACATGGCGAAGAACAGTACGCCCGTAAGATTATCGAACGGGAATACGCGAAGGACCCCGGTGATCCGCGCCTGAAGACAGAAATCGAGAACTTCCAAAAGGAAGACGCCCGCAACCTTGCGCAGAAGAAAAAATGGAACTACTTCCAGAAATATGTGCGAAATCCTTTTACCAGATTCAATTTCGACATGGCGGTGGCATTTTTAGTGCAGGAGAAACATTTGCCGAAGGTTTTTCAGGACTTCGGGGAGAGGCGCCTGGACGCGGCCCTGGAAATTTCTCCCGACTCGCGTGACGCCTTGTTGCTCAAGGGATGGTACCTATATAACCAGGACGATGCGGAAAACGCTGTGGCAGCGGCAAGAAAAGTCCTCGCCTTCGACCTGGAAAACTCCAATGCATGGCTCGCGCTGGGCTTCTTCCTGGCCAGGGCGGGCGATTCTGCCGGATCGATCGCTGCTTTCGAAAAGGTGATCGAACTTTATCCGGGCTATCCGAAGCGATTTATCGTAGAAGAGTTCTGCAGGAAGTTGAGGCAGGGAAAATCAATCGAATCAGCCTCGAACGGGTAATGAAAAGCGCAATCGCTTCAAATTATTCCATCTCGCTGGAAAATAGAGTAAACTGTTTTGACAGGCAAGTTGGCCTTATTCGACAGGGTTTAAGAAGTTTCAGGGGCTGTAGGGTCATAATATTGGCAGTTTTTTCGAGAGAAACTGGGGGAGACCATGAAAGCGCGGTCAGGGAAAAGAGCAATTGCGCGCCATTTTTGTTTGATTTTCGTCCTGCTGTTTACATTGGCGGCCTGGACCTCTTCAACGCTAGCGGCTGAACGGACCGGACCTGTTCCACCGAGCCCCGAGCAAACAGCAACTCAGCCATCCCAATCTCCCTCCCCGGACTCTCCGGGCGAGGCGAAGCAGGCTGAATCGGCGCCGCAACCCGCCCCAAAGGCCTCAGAGCAACCTTTGCAAGTACAGGCTGAGCAAGGGGCCAAGACGGAGATCAATGCGCCGCCGCCTGCATCAGCGTCGCAACCCGCGCCTACGGCCTCAGAGCAAGCCTTGCAAGCACAGGCCCAGCAAGGGGCCAAGCAGGAGGCCAATATGCCGCCGCCCGCTACCGGGCCGGAGGCCGCGCAGCTAACGGAACCCTCTGCGCCGCAAACACCCGTTGCGGCTGCCACCCAAACTGAAACGGCCGGCATAAGCTGTCCCCCTGAATATGTCCCCTTAATACTGAAAACGAACACCGCCCTGATGACTGCAAGCTTCACTTTTTACCCGGTAAAAGCGCTTGACCCCTTTGTCCCCTTCATGGACACAAGCGCCCAGTTTCGTGCTGAAGAGGATGAACCAAAAGATGGGGGTCCTCCCCTTACGCCTCTGCAAAAAATGACTGTGAGCGAAATCGAAAAAGGGCTCAAGGCGATCATCTGGGGTGATCTCGGCAAGAAGGCGGTTATCGAAGATTCCACCGGCAGAGGATATATAGTCGCCGTAGGGACGCCGGCGGGAGAACGCAGCGGGGTTATCACGCAAATCTTTAACGACCGTCTTGTAATTCAGCAGGAAATCTGGGACAGGAAGGCAAAAAAGAGATTTCCGCAGGATTTCACCATAAAGCTGTCCAAAAAGACGGATGATAAAAAGTAACTCTCATGGATGCGGTTCCTCAGGCCTGAATCACTCCATAAAATGGGGCATGCGCGGCGCAAAAGTAGCCCGAGGGATTACTTTTTCCTTATAAGCGAGATCAGCAGCATCACGGCGCCCGTCGAAATGGCGGAGTCCGCCACATTGAAGGCCGGCCAGTGCCAGCTCCCCACGTAGACATCAACAAAGTCGATCACTTCTCGTAATCGAATTCGGTCGATAAGATTACCGATGGCCCCGCCCGCAATGCATATATAGGCGATTCGGGTCCAGTAGTCCCGTTTGCCGATTTTGCCGTAAGCATAGGCGATTGCTGCGACCACTATGATCGTAAGGCCCATAAAAACGTATGGCCGCCATGGATATCCCGACCCTGCAAAAATGCTGAAAGCCCCTCCCGTATTGTGAACATGAATCAAATTCAGGAAGCCGGGGATTATGGGCATCCCGGTGTTCAGCGGAATTGCCTGCACGACCAGGTATTTTGTCAGTTGGTCTAGAGCTGCCAGAATGCCTGCGATGATGAAAAATGGAGCTATTCCACTCATTCTCGAATTTGTCATTTCAAATTCCCATATCGTATTTTAATTGGTTTCTGATAGACACAGGTAACACACTTTTCGATTCGATTTAATTCAAAAATCTTACTTTCACCTCTCAACAGAACAGATCGCGATTCAAACCTCCACTTTCGCAGATGCGTTTTTTCTTGTATCTTTGCCGGGCTCCATTTTACAGGCGATTATCTAACCGCCTCAAACCTGATTTGGTTCATTGCCCCATTTACTCAGTCGAAAATAATGATTTATTTTCACTGGAATCATTTCACGAACGAAAAGGAGGAAAACATGAGAGGAATCGTCAAAGGTGCGCTGCTTTCTGCCCTGGTTCTGGGCGTGGCCATGGTGGGATGCTCGCGCAAAACCGCCGAAGTCGAGGTTAAACAGGCAACCGCCGTTATGAACCCGACCCAGGGCAGTAAGGTGCGGGGGGTCGTCCATTTCGCACAAGACGGCAAGGCAGTTCGAATCACTGTAAATATCGAAGGCCTGTCGCCGGGACCCCACGCGTTTCATATTCATGAATTCGGGGACTGCAGCTCCCCTGACGCCAATTCCGCGGGCGGCCATTTCAATCCCACCGATATGCCGCACGCCGGTCCAAAAGCCGAGATGCGCCACGTTGGCGATCTTGGTAACATCGAAGCCGACAAGAACGGCTTGGCCAGACTCGAATTAACCGACACCGTTTTGAGTCTCGAAGGGCCGAAATCGATCATTGGCCGCTCTGTGATCGTTCACGCCCAAACCGACGATTTCAAAACCCAACCCTCCGGCGCGGCCGGCGCGCGGGTAGCTTGCGGCGTGATTGGAATCGTGAAATAATCCTGGCTTACACGAACTTGAACCTTGCCGCTATTCAGGGAAAGGCCGGCGCAAACGCCGGCCTTTCAGTCCCGGTATTCGGCAGGCGGCTCGACCATAGCTGCCGAATCGCACAGCCGAAATCTCCTGAGAGGAACTTCGTCAAAAGAAACCCAAATCAAAAACGGAGACGATAAGTCCCCGTTTTGATGCTGCAAATTGCAGGATTACTAAATTAGCTGCCGGCTAACAACTGCACGAAGGCGAACAGCCGCCGCTTTTACCTCCGCTAATCGGTATTTCGGATGCTACCCGGAAGCCGGAACCCATTCCATAAGAAACATAATCAATTGTAATGTCTTTGGTTTTTACATGAAGGTCCTTATCGACCAGCATAGTAAAGCCGTTTATTTGATATACATCATCAGTTTGTTTTGGTTCGTCCAGAACCATCGCCAGGGACGGACCCGCTCAGCCACCGGTCTGGAGAAAAACACGGATCGGAGTGATCTCCTTTTCCTTGAAATAATCTTTCAAAACGTCTTCGGCTTTTTCTGATACGTGAATCATTAAACCCATCTCCTTTCAAAAATGACCGCAGTGCACCAATTCTCCACCAACTATAATGATTGGCCGCATGAGAAGCGAGCCTACCTGTCCTCAAAGTAGAACCTGGTGGACCAATGTCTATCCGGAAACACCTGAACCAGAATTAACAGTGGATTGTCGAAATTAACATAATTCTTTTGCCTGGAAAAGAAACTGTGGAAAACCTCTTAACAAAAAAAAGGCGAAAATTACACTAAATTAAGATAAATACTGTTTGCTCACCTCGTTCTTCCTGTCAAAATTGACTGTTGCGGGCTCGCGGCGCGGCAAACGGTACCCAAGCTCTTCGAGTGGTCCAGCCGGGTTTACAGAATCGGACTCAAGATCTTAAGGATGTTGTCACGCATCCTTTTAACTGCGGAACGCCTTTTCCATCTGAGCGGCACCAGAGGAACGGACTGAGCAATGTACTTGGCCTGTACGGCCCGCAGCCTTTGGGTTATCTCCTGTCCATAAAGCAACAGGCTCAGCTCCGAGTGAAGAAACAAGGAACGGCGGTCGAAATTTGCGGTCCCGATCACCGAGACTAACCTGTCAACGCTCATCGTTTTCGAGTGGAGCAGCCCGCGGTGAAAGTAAATATTGATGCCTGAATCTATAAGGGTTGAAATATATGCGCGCGCAACGGCTCCCACAATTACGTGATCGGTGTGCCCGGGGATCAGCAGGTCGATTTTCACCCCTTTGAGCGAAGCCAGGTAGAGCGCAACCCGGAGAGGCTCGTCCGGGATGAAGTAGGGCGAGGTGATTATGATGCTCTCATGCGCTGCCCCGATAGCTGAAATGAGGATGTCCCTGAGGGCCGTGTTCGGCTCGGTGGGTCCGGTCGGGATTGTCTGCACCGGGATGTCGCCCTCCAACTGCGTAACCGGAAAAAGCTCGGGGCTGTCCAGGATTTCATTGGCCGCAAGATACCAGTCTTCAATGAAAACCATCTGAAGCTGGAGGACCGCCGGCCCTGTGATCCGAGCCATCAGGTCATGCCAGGCTTCCGGGCGGCCTTCACCGTAGTCTTTTGCCTCGATATTCTGGGACCCCGTGTATGCAATGTTTCCGTCGATGACAGCCAGCTTTCTGTGATTCCTCAAATCAAGCCGCGTATGATGCCGCCTGAAGGGATTGACCGGCATCAGGTATTTCAGCTCGACCCCATTTGCCTCCAGCCATGGCCCAAGTTCGCTTGCAATAGATCGAGACCCGAACGCATCCACGACAAGGCGTGTTCTTACACCTCTTCTGGCTGCCCCGGCCATTGCCTCGGCCACACGACGGCCGGTCGGATCGTCCCTGAAGATGTAGAAAAGCAGGTGAACATGATTCGCTGCGGCCTCAATATCGGCAATCAGCCTGTCTATTATTATGTTCCCATTTTCGAGCAGTTCGACCCTGTTGCCGGCCACAGCCGGGAGGCAGACCAGCCGCTCGCTTATTGTCGCAAGAGACAGGCCGTTGCTGTGTGGTGAATAGAGAAGATGGGGCTTGCAAACGGTTGAATCATGGAACGAACGAATTTCTTTAATTCTCTGGCAGTAAGATTTTGTCAGGCGCCGCAGAACCCAGTTGCCGCCGAACAGAGCATAGAGGACCAGTCCAATCCAGGGGAGAAACACAAACAGGAGCATCCAGGCAATAGCTGCGGCAGGCTGGCTGCGGGCTGCAACAACAGGCAGCATGGCAAGAGGAATCACCAGGCGCAACACATCCCAAAAATCAAGAAACAAAGCCGACTCCCGGTCCAATGCTCACGAAATACACGACGCCGATAAAACCATGCATAAATTAAAAGGACGCCCAAGCTGGAGCATCCTTTCAAAACCGCAACCGGCAAAAAATTATAGAAAACAAGAGAATACTATGCCGTACGCCTGGTGAATCCCCGGACCTCGGTCATACAGCGTTCTTCATCAGGCGAGAACTCGACCCCGACGTGATGATTCTGCACCAGTGTCCACCCGTAATAGCCCGCGAATATCGTCGCAATAACACCAAACAGCGGCAGAACAATGGCTCCCCTTGAAACGGGAACCGCGGCGCTCCATTGCCCGGCATTGAGAACCAGGCAAGTTAAAAACAAAATGAGCGAGGTAATGTTGAGCGACATATGCTTGACTCCGGTACTCTTCGCACTCGTGCCGGATGGAATTCCGAAATTCCAGTCGATAAACCCGAAGGTGGCCGCTATCAGCGCCATTACGATACCGGCGACATTTGCCGCGATCCCCACTTTGAACCAGAAGACGCTGCCGGAGATGCCGTTGATGATGAACGCTATAAGGGTCGAGGAATAGAAGGCTATCGGAAAAGTCACCAGCATGGGGTGAACGGGGTGTCCCATGATCTTGGCTTTACTGTACATCGATATATCCTCCCCTGAGGGATGTTTACCAAATGTTTACCATCCGCCAATTATTACATTATGTTGACTATCCTCTTGCCGGACGGGTTGACCTCTCTATAGCTAAGATAATGATATCACAGCCATTGTAAACCGGAGGACCTGACCTGCGAAAAGGTTCGGACCCGCCTCGTCTCAAAAGACGGAGCTTAAACAGGACGCCGGCCTGAATGTGAGCGCATCAAATGTAGTTCTCGCCAAGTGGCCCGTGTTTTTCCCCGGGGAAAGAGCACGCCGGGTTTCCTTTTGCTCAAGGCTGCTTAAATTACAGGATAAGCACCTGGAATTTAAGGGACTTTGCCAAGAGGCGATAATGGTTAGCGGAGGTTCGACAATGACAAAAGCGGAAGTAATTCGGGAGAATCTTACGGACATGCTGGGAATCGAACAGCATGTCCTTCAAACCGTAGAGCGCCAGACCCGCGACGATCGCGTAAAGAAGTTTTACAATGCCTACGAGCTGCTTAAAAGAATCGAGCCGGTGCTGCGCTCGCACACTGCTGAACTGGAACGCCATCTCATAACAGTTGACGGCGGCCTTGAATCAAAACTGAAAAAGGCCGCGACATCCATCGCGGAGTCCGTTGCCGTCTTTTACGATAGACTTCGGACCAATGAGCCCGTTTCAAGGAGTCTTCGGGACATTTATACTTCACTCAACCATGTGGCCATCAGCTACGGAATGCTGCATACCGCCGCACTGGCCCTGGATGAAGTCGAAATCGCAACCGTGGCCCAAATGCACCTGATCGGCCTCACACCTTTTATAGTGGAGCTGAGTGAGATAATTCCATTTGTCCTGGCGACGGAACTGGCCGATGAAGGGAAAATCGAGGACGCCACAGTGGCGCAGCAGGCCGCTGCTCTGTACCATCAAGCGTGGAGCCATGATGTGACGGCGAGAGTCTGAAGCCTGCGGGAGATCGAACAAGCGCTTTGACAACCTGCTTTCTGCGCGGGGCGGGATAATCCGCCCCGCGATTCCGTTCCCTCCGGTTATCAATTCTTTGGGTCTTCCGGCAAATGAGGACCCGTGGTTCGGATTTTTGCCCCGGGGCTGCATATAATAGCCCAGGGTCAGAGGAGCGCGACCCTGGGGTTGTGACGCCAACAAGAACCAGTTCTTACCCTGTAGGGGTCGCATAGCCGATCCTTTGATGTTCGAGCACCCTGTGATTTAATCATGAATACTCTTTTTATGTAACCCTTTCAGGGTATTACAACTAATTTGTGGCCCCGTTCTCCCCAGGGTGGCGCGGTGCTGACCCTGGGCTACCCTATGCAGCCCTTTCAGGGCAAGAAACTCAAAATCCCCCACAGGGCGAGTTCATAGCAGACAGATGCTGCCCTTTCTCGTCTGCAGGTACTCGGTTGCCGGATGAACCAATTCTTTATGTATCCAATTCGATAGGATATACTCATACCCGTTCCAGGTGCAGCCGGGAATGACGTCTTACACGGAGTTAAAGGCTCAGGCTCGAAAAGTTTTGGTGGGCTCCGCTACGCTTAGCCCACCCTACACGTCTTTTCATGGTTTCAGGGTGTCCAAAAAGGACATGAACAATTGTTACGAAGGATCCCATGCAGCGGCCCTTTCCAAAATACAAGGTCTTCGCAGTTGGCGACATTCACGGATGCTATCGAAAGCTGGTCAGCCTTATGGAGCGGCTGCCGCTCGATGCAGCCACGGATTTCCTGATATTCCTCGGTGATTACATCAACAGAGGGCCTGAATCCCGGGAGGTGATCGAATACCTTCTGGAAGTTGGACGGAAGGTCCAAAATACGGTTTTCCTGATGGGAAATCACGAATATGCTTTGCTGGAATATTACCGGACGGGCAATCTCGATTTTCTGCGGATGCTCCGGACAATGTGCGTTGAAGAGACCCTGACCAGCTACTCGAATAGCGCGGTCCACTCTCTTGGCGATCTATCGTTTTTACCGCGCGAACACGTCCGTTTCCTGGAATCCCTCCGCTTATACTTCAGGCTCGAAGGCTACCTTTTCATCCACGCGGGGACGATACCCGGAGAAGACATCGATCGCTGCCCGCCGGATCGCCTTCTCACAGTGCGGGAAATATTTCTGCACGATGAAAAGGCTTCTGACGAGATCACTGTTTTCGGCCATACGCCTTTCGAGACACCTTTGGTTACCCGGAATAAAATCGGCATCGACACCGGAGCGGCTCACGGTAACCTGCTCACGGCGGTGGAACTGCCGAGCATGCGTTTTTATCACGTTTAAGAATTTAGGAATTTAGGAATTTAGGGATTTAGGGATTTTCAATCCTTCAATCCTTCAATTCCTCAATTCCTCAATTTTTTTTCACGCTTGGGCAAGTTCTTCCTTGAGGCTGTCCAGGCCGTAGTCGCCATCCAGGAATGCATCTGCCACCCTTCGATGCATGGTGTCGTCACGCATCGTGGCATCGAGCAGCCTGCTGAAGCCGAAAAGCCTTCCCAGCATGACCAGCCGTTCCTCTGTTTCGGATTGCACCGTCTCCATAATGGAGGCGGTCACCAAGTCGCCGCGCTGGTCCACAAGGAAGTGGTTCGCCTCGAGCACATCAGCGATGAACCTTGCCCGTCTCTCCCGCTGCACCGCGATTGTGCCGCCCCCTTTGAACCTGAAACGGATGTAGTTCTCCCGGGGGCTCATCCCGCAGACTGCGTCCACCATGGCGAAATGATAGTCAACGCGAGCATTCAGGTTCAGATAGTCCCGTGTGATCAGGGCGTAGTTTTGCTGCCCGACCGGCCGGGCGCTGCCCGCGTCAAACAAGGACCGTGAAAGAAGCCCCGACATTGCAGCCGCCGGCGGAGGCTGATGCCACCTGAGTCCAGGCGTTGAAATTCCCTCCCAGAGCGCCAGCAGGGGGAGCGATAGAATATCTTCCAGCCGCACCCTGAAGCCCTTGCAGCCGGCAGCGATACCCCCGCCCAGATCGATAATCATGAAGTGCATCGGTACGGAGCCCTCTAAACGCCGAACCAATACTCCCGCCGACTCCAGAATGTCGTCTCCTGTCTGAAACATCGCCAGGACGGCCATCTCATGCGTGTAGCGTATAAGGTCATGAATCGAGCGGCATTCCTGGACTGAAAATGTTGGACCGTAGGCATCGGTCAGATTCAAGGGCTCTATCAACTGCCGCAGCCGGGTTGTCTCGGGACACGAGACATCGCTGCGCTTTGCTCTGCGGGCTTCCCGCTGCGCTTTGCCATGCCGGGTGAGCGCGATGTCGGACCATACTTCCTCGGGCGCCTTCAAGACCATGGCACAGTCGGCGTCCAGAATCACCCATTGACCGTCCCGCAGCACATCGGTTGCCCTGCCTGCCCCGGTCAGCATAGGCATGGAGTACTCTCGGGCAACGCATGCCAAATGATCCGCAGGGTTGCCCAGATCGACCACCACGCCTTCAAAGCCTGGGAGCCATCCGGCCGCATCCGTCATACTCTGGGGGAGCACCATTATGCTCGGCTCGCGTGTCGATTTCCGCCAGTCCTCGAGATCACGCGTCGAATGCACTATTTTGACCTTACCCACGCAACGCCCCGGCGAGGCGCAGACCCCTCCTCTCAGAACGGCCTCTCCACGCGCGCACTCCGCTGCCTGCCTGCTTTTGAGGGGAAGCCGGATGTCTCTCGACTGCAGGATCAAAATATCGCCTTCGCCCGAAATCGCCCATTCGATGTCTTGCGGCCTTCCGATCAGGCTTTCAATCCTGCGGCTGATGCGAACGAGCGAGCGAATCTCTTCTTCTGAAAGCACCGGGAGATTCCGTTCACTTTCGGATAATTCCAGCTCCTCAAGGCCGCCATGCTCGGCCCTGGCCACAGTCCGGTGAGTCTTTTCGGCAACTTGCGCCCATTCGCCCGCCGGCCCGGTGTCCATCCCCTCTCTCAAGGGCCTGTAAATGTCCGTGGGGTCGCTCCCGTTCACGGCTTGGACCCCGAGCCCATTGACCGCGCTGATAAGCATTCGTCCGCTTTCGGACACCGCCGGGTCAAGAGTGAAAAGTATTCCCGCCGACTTTGGCTGCACCATTTGCTGACATAAAACGGCCATATCATGCCTGGCCAGGGAAAGTCCGGAATGGAGGCGATAGGAAATCGACCGGGCGCTGTAATTGCTTGCAATGACTTCCCTGAGCGCGTCCTTCAACGAATCGAACGAGGTCACATTGAGCACGCTCTTGAACTGGCCGGCAAATGAGTGTTCCACCCGGTCTTCGACCAGTGCGCTGCTGCGGACGGATATCGCCGCGCCCTCTGAACCCGCGAGGCGTTCATAAGAGACCCGAAGCTCCTTTTCGAAGCCTTCCGGCAGGGCCCCGTCGAGAATTCGGAGGCGGATCTCTTCGGCGTCGGCTTCAAAGTCCGCGCCCCGGTTATAACCGGCCTCCAGCCTCTGCGCCCTCTGCCGGATGAAAAGATCGTTTCCGTTGGCCGATAATATTCCCTCACAGGCGGTCGCAGTCACGGCAAAACCGGCCGGTACGGGAAAACCGGCCCTCCGCAACTGGGCGAGGCTGGCAGCCTTTCCGCCCACCTGCCCCCCGAGTTCGGATGTGAGATCATCCAGAAAAATGCAGGATTGGCCAAAAGGTTGTCCCGCCTCCAGCAGTGCGCCCAGCGTCTCCCGGACGGCGGATGCAAGACTGTGGTGAGTTTCAAAAAGCCTTTGGTGACGGTCGTCGCTCAGACGGTTAAGCCCGTCGATGAGTTCATAGGTAACGGTTAGAAGTTCATCGCTGACTTCCTGCAGATCGGCCAGGGGACTGCAGGTCCTTAGTGCCTGGTCCACGGACCTCATGAGGTCGAGGGCATACTCATTGTTCGCCAGCAGAATACGGAAAGTGTGATACCGGACTTTAAGGACTTCCAGGAGTTTTTCCGCTCGAGCCAGGCGCCGCTCGCGCCATTTTTCAAATATTGCCGCGACAAGCCTACGCACCAGCCTTCTCCTCTCCCGCGGATGGGTTCCCATTACGGCCGTACTTTTCCTGGAACAGCCTCGTGAATTGCTCCACACTGTCATCCGAGTCCATTGCAAGGTCGATCTGCCGTGTAAATCCCGTAAGCTCTCCAAGGCTCCTGAGAGCTGAGATAATCTCCTGGCCGTCGGCGATTTTTAGTTTTCCCACCACAAGATCGCCGTTGACGGTTACCTTGAAGCGCATTTGCTCCAGGATGCCCCGGATGAATCTGGCCCTGCGCCTGCGGTGGTCTTCATCGGCGAATCCGCCTGCGAAACGGAAGTAAACGTAGTTTTGATTGACATTGCCGCTGAGATAGCTGTCGATGACACTGTAATGATAACCGAGCCGAAGACCCAGATTCATGTAGGATTCGGCCACAATGGCATGATTTTTCCCGGCGTATTCGGAAGGGCCGCCCAGGGCTGCAAACGTGCGGTCAAGCCCTGAGAATATTTGCTTGAGACTCAAGGCGCCCGGTTCCCGGTCCCAGGTCTCCTTGCAGGTCAGCCCGCGGAGGAATGCGACAAACGGCTTCGAAATAATATCCTCCATTCGAATACGGCTTTGTGCGCCGGGAGACACGCCTCCGCCTATGTCCAACACAAAAAGATCGATCGGCGCATCCATTTCAAGCTTCCGGGCACACTGATTTTTCAGCCCTGCGTGGTCCTGAATCTTCAGCAATTCCTCAATTGAGCACTCATGGGCAAAATGGATGATGTCGTGATAGGTGCGGCAATTGCGGATGGAAAAGCCGCTGGAGTCCGGGTCTACGAGATCGAGTGGCATTATCCAGCGGAGCAGGCGGCGCAGCGTGGCATATTCGGGATCGTCGGGATAGAGGTCAGTGCTCGACGCCCGGGAGGCCAGAAGAGGTTCTATAATACCTCGATAAACGATTTTCTCCCCGGCATCCACTGTGACCTCGACCCCCTGCGGCAACAGCTCCAGCGCCCCCGAAGCGCCAAAGATCGCCGGGATGCGCAGTTCTCTTGCTATGGTCGCCAGGTGTCCGATCGTGGTGCCGATCTCAGTCACGATGGCCGAGGCCCTTCGCAGTATCTCGCTCAGCCTCGGGCTTGCCTGCCTGGCTACTGCGACCGCCCCATGAGGGAACTGGTCCAGGTCGTTTTCCGAGACGTGAACTACCCGGCCGGCCGCTATGCCCATCTGCGCCGTTTCACCCCCGGAAAGCAGTACATGGGCGCTCTCAATCGAATCTGCAGGATCGGATACAGTTGCAGTAGAGCCGTCCAGCCGGCATGCAGGGCTTACATTGACTATGACGGGCCGGTCCCCGTCTCCCCTTACCCAGCCAAGATCCTGGGGATAGCCCAAAATCCGCTCAAAAGCCGTGGCGCATTCGGCGATGCTTCGAAGAAAGGAGGGGCCGAGGAGCGCCGAACCCCTGTAGAGGCCCTTTGGCGTAAGAGACAGAGGCTTAACGCTGCCATGGAGCGGCTGGTCGAGAGGTTTTGCGGAAATCTCGGATACGGTGAGATCGAATGGATATGTCCTGCGAAGAAAATAGTTCTCAGCCTGGTCCGGAGCGTCCACGGGCGAAGCCGTGATGTGAAAGAGTCCCAAAGGAGATTCATTGCTTGCCTGAACCGAAACCGAACCGGCCACACGCGCAGACACTTTCTCGTGCACCGCCAGGGTGAGCGGGACGCTCTCCGGATCTGCGGTCTCCTCTAAATAGCCGGACAGAGCCTGCCTGCAGGCGGGCAAGATCTCTTCGGACGCAACGCCGGTCAGGGCCATGAAATTCATGTCGGACGAACAGACCCGCACACTCAGGTCAACCGGACCTCCCCGGCGCTCAAAAAGGGCCTGGACCTGATTATTGATAGCCTCCGCCAGTTCCGGCGGGAAATCCGTTTCAGGGGCCTCAGCCAGCCTTTGGCAGCCAATCACCGTCACGGCAAAGCCGTCAGGGGCCATAATGTCCAACCGGTTTCGGGCTTCGGCGAGGCAGACATTCAAAGAGCCGGCCAGCGGCTCCATTTCCACGCCCAGCATCGAATAGGGCAAGGCAAGACTCGATCCCAGGGGTCCGAGGCCTCCCGCCAGTATGTCATTAAGGACGTCCTTAACGCTTTGATACCGGTCGTAGAGCCCAACATACCCGTCCCGGGACATCGCGTTAAGGCTGTATACAACCTGATGCGCAAGCTTTCCCAACTCGCGAACCGAGCTTTCGAGGAAGGCACGGTCAAAGATGTACTCACCGCCCAGGGCCTGGTCCATCTCGGCCATTACCTCCAGCGCTTTCGTATTGAGTTTCTGAATGCGCTGGAATTTGGCGAACAGGGACCGGACGTATTCCAGCCCCTGCTCGGAAGCAGGCCCGCGTGGCTTGACTGAGAAGAACGGCAGCCGCATAAAATCCCACCTGTTTCACATCGCCTGCTTTTGCAGCGGGTCGATTCCGCATGCTCCCGCCGCGTAACCGTTTACTGCATCTGGCTGCAACCAAAAGACCAAAAGCAATTCACCGCAGAGATCGCTGAGATCGCTGAGAAAAACGCTGAGAAAGAGATTTTATCCGTGGCTATCAACCCCGCTGCGCACCCTCCCCGGCATTGACTCGGGCAGGACGGAGTGTCCTTCGTGGTGCATAAAACTAAACCGCTATTGTTCCTCAGCGTTTTTCTCAGCGATCTCTAAAGATCGACCCTAGCCCCTCGGAGCAGGCCACCGGGTTTTTGGAATTATCGAACGTCCTCTGCGGTGAATAGCTCTTAGTCTTTTGCTTGCAGCTATCCTGCCCCGCCACGGCGTCTTTCTTCCAGTTTCCGGACGGTATCGACGATATCACTCAATTTGAACGGCTTGGCCACAAAATCATAGGCGCCCTTGCGGAACGACTCCTTGGCGCTCTCCGGCGTAGCGAACCCGGTAATGACAATAACGCCGGTATCGGGCGCCAACTCCTTGACTCGCGCCAGGAAATGCATTCCGTCTGTTCCTTCCATCTTCAGGTCCGTAATGACAATATCGAAGACCTGCTCCTCGACCCTGGCCATTGCCGAAGCGCTGTCGGTAAATGTCTCCACCTCATAGCCCGCTTTCTGGAAGGCCGGCTTTAAGCGCTTGCCGACTATTGGCTCATCGTCCAGGATGAGAATCTTAGTCTTTGGTGCGCAGTTCGCACATGGGGACATCGTGGCTAACCTCCGTAATAGTCTGAATACGCTGCATGAACTCGGATAAATGAAACTCAACCTGCGAATCGCTGGTCATGCTGACATCGAGTTGGCGCGTGTAGCCGACCAACCCGCCCAGGACCTTCATCTTGGCGACCATCCTCTCTTTCGGCAGTTTCTTGAGCCTGCCGACGATCAGGTCCCCATGCACCTCAACCAGAAAATCGTGGCGCTCCAAAACTTCTGCGATGAACCTGGCCCGGCGCGAGCGCCGGATGAAATCGGAAACACCCCCGAGAAACCGGAAATAAATATAGTTATCGTTGAGCACATCTCCAATGTAGGCGTCCAGGATATTGAAGTGGTAGCCGAGCCTGAGATGCAGATTCATGTATTCCTTCGATATAACGGCCAGATTGCGGCCGACCTTCTCGGGGGTGGCCAGCGATGAGCTGAAAGTCCGGGTGAAGCTCGACATGAAGCTGCCCAGGTCCACGGAAACGGGGTCGGTTTCCCACATGCCGCTCTCCGACAGCCCCTCCAGGAACGCTTTCATCGGGGGAGATACGATTTGATCGACCTTCAGCGTCTTGGCCTCCGGAAGCGCACTGGTGCCGTTTTCGACGTCGATTACCATCAAGCCGAGAGGAAGGACCGACTCCAGTCGTTTCGGTGTCCGGTCGTGATATTTTTGAAAATTTTCGCTCAGGTCTATCAGCTTCTCAACAGCTTTTTCATGAATGAACCTCGTGATATCGTGAAAGGTACGGCACCGGGAGGCTTTGAAATCTTCGCTGGAAGGATCGAACAGGTGGAGGAGGCTCACCTTTTTGAAAAGCCTCCTGAGCAGACGGTACTCATATGATTCCTCGAAAACTTCCCCTTGTGTGATCTCAAATTGGGTCAGTTCTCTGATCGTTCCCTCATAAAGGACGTTCTGGCTCGCATCCAGGGTCACCTCGTCCCCCGTCTTGAGGACTTTGGTGGCAACGCCGGTATTGACCACGGTGGGGACCCGGTACTCACGGGCCAGAGTGGCCATATGCCCGGTAGGCGAACCTATATCCGTCAGTATGCCCCTTGCCTTGCGCATGACACGCGAGTATTTCGGAGAGGTATAATGGGCAACCAGAATAGACCCGTAGGGGAAATCATTCAGGTCGTCATCCTCGTTCGCCACATAGACCTTGCCCGATGCGACGCCTCCCTGGACAACGCTTCCCTTGCCTGAGAAAAGCACCTGCGCCGACCGGGTAGCTTGCTCGATATTCAGCCGATGGTCCTCCGGCTGGTTCGGCCGAACGTTAAGAGGCCTCGACTGCAGGATATAGAGATTGCCTTTGCCGTCAAACGCCCACTCAACGTCCTGGGGATGCTTATAGTAACTTTCGATCATCATGGCCGCCTGCGCGAGCTTCTGGATATATTCTTCAGGCAGACAGGGCTTATCCTGCAGAGGTTCCGCAACGTCAACCCAGACCGTCCCGCCGCTCGGGTCCATGACCAGTTTGGTTACCTTGTGCCCTGTTTCCGCCGAGAGGACGGTGTGAGGCGGGTGCCTGTCCAGGATGAAAGTATCCGATTCGGCCTCTCCTCCCACGACCGCCGGCCCAAGACCCCAGGCCGCGCTGATGACCATGGCTTCCCTTTCCTGCGGAAGCGGAGCGTAAGTATACATCGCACCGCTGACTTCGGCCTCCGCCATCAACTGGCACCCGACCGCCATGGCCGTCTCACTCTCCCGGTAGCCTCTATGGAGCCTGTACCGCCAGGCTTCCGCTGCGTAGGTCCCTGCAATCACTCGCCGGTAAGCATCCGGAATTCCCTTTCTCGTGACATTGAGCACGCTTTCATACTGCCCGGCAAAACTGTATTCGCTGTCCTCGCCCCAGGCGCTGCTCCTTACGGCAAACACGAGGGGTCTACCGTTTCCCCTGGCCTTGAGGATATCCATCATGGCATTTATATTCGAAACTATATGGCGGGGGATGGTCCCCTTCAGAATGCGCTGCCGTACCTGATGGCAAATGGCGTCGAAGGCCCTCTCGTCCTTTTTGTCCCAGGCTGCCAGAGAATGCTCGATATACCCGGGAAGACCGTTGGCGCTCATGAAATCGAAGAATGCCTTGGTCGTTATTACAAAGCCGTCCATGGTCGGCATGCCCAGCGTATTTCGTATGTCCCCGAGATTGGCGAACTTGTTGCCGGCCTCGTCATCCAGGTCACTATTGAGCTCGTCCAGCAGAATCGCAGGCCGGGTTAAGGGAAAAGCGCGTCTCCCGGACAATTCTTCCTGGATCTCGTAATTAATTCGTTCGAAGGCGAGGAAAAGATCCACATTCTCGCTCTGATTCATGACGCACAGGTCCGAAATCAACTTGAAGACGAGATCGCTTACTCTCTCGCTGATATCGACTACATACTGGCGATCGAATACGTAGTCGCCTCCAAGCTTGTCACCCATGTCAGCCATTAGTTCCAGAATGCAGTTGTTTCGTTCCAGCACGCTCCTGAATTTCTTGAAGAGCACCGTGAAAGGGAGGGTAGGTTGCGGTGACCCGAACCGAAAAAATTGTTTCAGGCCTTCGATAACATTCATTCAATCCACCTCGCGGAGCTCGGGGTACCTGACACCGATGCGCTCCCTTGCAAACCGTCATTCGGGCGAAAGCCGGAATCCAGCGTTGCCCCCCTAGTGCGCTCCCTTGCCCTGAAAAATCAGTCCAACCGCCAGGCCGGCCAGCAGGGCTATAAGCGTCGCGAGGATTCCGTAAAGGGCCGCGTGCCCGAAGGCAAGTTGGGCGAGCAGGGCGGGAAAACCCACCAGGTTGACCGTAAGCGGCTGTTCAGCCCTGGCGATGACCTCCCCGTTCCTTATCGCATCGACCT
>JBKQLC010000092.1:0-33156 GCA_052147195.1 Syntrophobacteraceae bacterium | reverse complement strand
AAGCGGGAATAACTCAGTGGTAGAGTGCAACCTTGCCAAGGTTGAAGTCGCGGGTTCAAATCCCGTTTCCCGCTCCATTGACTATTCGGGGTGGTTTCAAAACCACCCCTTTTTTTTGTGGACTTCGAACGACTTGTGCCTATATTTCCAAAGGGTGGAATGAACCTGCCCGCTTTTTGTTTTCATATTACAGGCGTCAAGCGGGAATAACTCAGTGGTAGAGTGCAACCTTGCCAAGGTTGAAGTCGCGGGTTCAAATCCCGTTTCCCGCTCCATAGTGCGATTCGAGGTGGCTTTAAGACCACCTTTTTGAGGACTTCCAACCGCTTCCGGCTTATAATTTTAGACCATGGATCAAATCGCGCTGTCCAAGCAGACTCATGCAGCCAAGAGGGAGACCTGGAAAAGCCTCAGCGAGGAATTTTATTCGCATTTCACGACCAAAGATCGTGTCCTTGTCACCATTGACCCTGACCCGGACGCGATCGGCTCTGCCCTTGCCGTTAAGAGGCTTCTGTGGCACAAAGTGTGCTCGACCTCGATTGGAATGATCAGGCCCATAAGAAGATTGAACAATCTCTCGATGGTAAGGCTGCTCCGGCTTCCCTTGTTTCTTTTAAAAAAACACGATCCCGAGAAGTACGACAAATTCGTTTTGGTCGACAGCCAGCCTTCGCATAACGAACTATTCAGTCAGTTCCATTATACGGCGGTCATCGATCACCATCCGCTGACAGAGGATGTGATAAATGCCGCTTTCCGTGACGTGCGCCCCGAGTACGGGTCCACTTCGACGATCATGTCTCAGTATCTCAGGTCCGCAGGGATCAAGCCTTCACTCGCCATTGCGACGGCCCTGCTGTATGGAATAAAAACTGATACCCGCAACTTTGAGCGCCATACAATAACTGATGATATCGAGGCTTTCGGATACCTTTACGAGTTTGCTGATCACAATATTTTAAGAAAGATTGAGATTTCAGATCTCTCTCTTCGTGATACCCGATATTTCCATAAGGCCTTTGAGAGAAAACATGTCGTAAAGGACAGGATTTTCGTCCATCTCGACGAGGTAAGTTCTACGGATATCCTGGTTGAGGTTGCCGAATTCATGCTCAAGATCCACGACATCTGCTGGAGTATTGTGTCCGGGACCCATCACGATACCCTTGTTATAGTCGTTCGTAATGATGGACACCGAAAGGATGCCGGCCGGCTTGTGAGAAATGCCTTCGGGTCAATAGGTTGTGCAGGGGGACATGAGGCAACGGCCCGTGCGGAGATTCCCCTCCAGCGCCTGTCTGAAACCATAGGGCATTTATCATCCACTTCTATCGAGCGTTTTGTTCGGCAGAGCCTCTCTCCATTTGGGAAAACTTGTAAATAACGTGTATCCTCCTGATAAAACTGATAATAATCTGAGCGTTACCCCTATATCGGAGTGCCGGCGTTCGCTCAAAGGTGTTGATATCTTTACCGACGGCGCTTGCGCCGGCAACCCAGGGCCTGGCGGCTGGGCTGCCATTTTACGCTATAAAGGATCCGAAAAGGAAATTTCAGGTTTTGAAAGGCAGACCACTAACAACAGGATGGAGATGAGGGCGGTAATCGAGGCTCTGCAGATGTTAAGAGAACCCTGCAGGGTCAGAGTCCACTCCGATTCCAGGTATCTGCGGGACGGAATCACCCTCTGGATACATGGCTGGAAGCAAAACGGATGGAGGACCAAGGGAAGACAGCCGGTCAAAAACCGCGAGCTTTGGGAGCTTCTCTACGATTTGTCGCAAAAGCACCAGATGGAATGGGTCTGGGTAGAGGGACATGCGGGCCATTTGGAAAACGAGCGTTGCGACGAGCTTGCCCGCCGTGAGATCATAAAAAATAGAGTAAGTTAGTTTTGTCCCGGAAAGGCAAAACCAGGTGATGAGCCAGTATGGGGGGGGGTAGCAAGCCTTATAATCCTGAGCTAAACTTCGGCCGTCCCACTGAGCAGATAGCGACATGCCCTGCCCTTCCCGATTCTGTGGAGCTTCCCGGAGTCAACCAATTCGTTGAGTTCACGCAGTGCTTGGCGTTCGGAAATTTCGGCAAGTTGCGAATAGTACTTATTCGTTATGAACCCGTGTGTTTTGATGAAAGCCATTGCCTGCATCTGCCTCACCTTAAAGCCAGAATCGGGCATTCTGTCCCCGGCGTTCAGCCCTGGAACAGTCAAAATCCCGGTATCCGTGGTTTTCTTTTCTTGTGTGACGGTTACTGGGGCCGCGCCTGGCTCTCTTAGATCGGGTGGCAGGTCTTTGAACTGGATTTCCTGCCTGTCCGAAAGAATAATCGCTCTTTCGATCACGTTTTCCAACTCCCGCACGTTCCCCGGCCAGTGATAATCGAGAATACGCTCCATAGCGCTCGAAGAGATGGAAATCAGCTCCTGGTTGTTTTCCTTCGAGTATTTGGCAAGAAAATGATTTACAAGAAGGGGCAGATCGTCCGGACGTTCGCGCAGCGGCGGCAGATAGACATGCACTACGTTCAGGCGGTAATAAAGATCGCTGCGGAAATGACCGTTTGCGGCATCCTCCTTGAGATTTCGGTTGGAGGCCGCCACTATACGGACGTCCACCTTCAGTGTTTGGCTGCCCCCTACCCTCTCGAACTCCATTTCTTGAAGAATCCGAAGCAGTTTAACCTGCAGAGGAGGTGACATTTCACTTATTTCGTCAAGAAAGAGTGTTCCCTCATGAGCAAGTTCGAATCTGCCCTTTCGCTGACTCACCGCCCCGCTGAATGCGCCCTTTTCATGCCCGAAAAGCTCGCTTTCGAGCAGTGTTTCTGGCAAAGCCCCGCAGTTTACAGAGATGAAAGGCTGCTCTTTTCGCGGGCTGTTGTAGTGTATGGCCCGAGCAATCAACTCCTTGCCGGTCCCCGAATCCCCCGTTATCAGAACGGTTGCCTTAGTTGGGGCGACTTTTTCAATCAGCTCGAATATGCGCTGCATCTGCGCGCTTTTGCCGATGATGTTTCCGAAGTGATACTTGCCTTGTAATTCGCGGGCAAACTGCCGATTCTGCCTGACCAGGTGATAATGGTGGATTGCCTTGGCAATTGTGAGCTTTAATTCCTGGTTCTTGAAGGGCTTGAGGATGTAGTCGAAAGCGCCCTTTCGCATGGCTTCCACGGCCTTTTCCACGCTGCCGAAGGCTGTCATCATAATAACCGGAAGATCGGCCTGCCGCTGTCGAATGTGTTCCATAAACTCCATGCCGTCCATCCCGGGCATTTTCATATCCGTGATAACTACATCCAAATCGTTTTCCTGGAGCAGTTCAATGCCTCTTCGAGCGCCTTCGGCGGTAATGACCTGATAGCCTTCTTCTGAAAGCAGCGCTTCAAGGACGAGCAGGTAATTCCTTTCGTCATCGACAATAAGGATTGAATTCATTCTATTCCGCACGTTCCCCCTCTTCGTCGAATTCGGGTTGCGTGAGCGGGAGTCTTATGATCATGGTGGCGCCGCATCCTTGCATGCTTATCACTTCAATTTCGCCGCTGTGGTTGTCGATTATGGTCTGAACGATGGCGAGCCCCAGACCTGATCCTTTTTCGCGCGTGGTGAAAAAGGGATTGAAAATCTTTTTCATTACTTCCTTTGGAATTCCCGCTCCAGTGTCCTGGACCTGGATTTCCACAAGAGAAGCGTCATCCCTGCCGTTAATAATTGAGGTCTGTATCGTCAACTTTCCTCCTTGCGGCATCGCCTGCACCGAATTAGCAAAGATGTTGACAAAAGCACGGTAGAGCAGATCCTCATCGGCTTCCAGGCAATAATCCCCTGTCTGGTAACACTTTTCAATATTGATACTGAGCCGTTGGCACTCAGCTTCCATCACGGAAAGATTCCTGTCCAGAATATCTTCAATCCGGCATTTTCCAGGCCGCAATGCCTGGGGCCTTGCGAAGTCCAGAAACTCGGTCAGGATATTGTTCAGGCGCGTCGATTCCTCGACTATAATCGAGGAAAACCTTCTTTGGTTACCGTCCTGCATGCGGCTATCGAGAAGCTCTGCTGTGCTTCTTATAATGCCCAGGGGGTTGCGGATTTCGTGAGAGACACCGGCAATCATTTCGCCAAGTGCCGCGAGCCGCTCGGATTGATGAAGCTGCTCCTCGAGCTTGTATCTCTCTTCGCTTCTTGCCGTGATTATCCGTTCGGCGTGTCTGGCGATAAAAAGAATCGTCAAAAACAGGATTCCAACAAACAGAAGGAAACTGAGTGCGACTATCCACTGAAACCGGTATATGGTTTCATAATCGTGAGTTACATCCTGTGTGATTTCAAAAATACCGAGGACTTTGCCCTTTCTCCAGCTAAGCGGTCTCTCCTCCCACATAGGCAAATAAGTCGTGAGCCTCCGGGTGCCCCCTTTCAGTTCGAATCCGAATAAATCAGTCTTCTCGGCAGACAGTACAGAGACCGATTGTTCGTTCAGGGCCGCCTTGAAAGGTTCGCCAAGGTCGCCCTTGGTGCCGATCATTTCCTTATTTGTGCTGTAGAGGAGTATTTCTTCATAACTGTAGATGTTAACGCGTTCTACCGCCAGTCCGTGGATCGTGTTACTTACGACCCTGTCAAGCCTTTCATACTGGCTTTCCCGGCTAAGGCGGATTTCCCCATCGGCTATCAGTGTAGGTACGGTGAATTGGAAAAAGACCTGGTGATTGAGGTTCTCGGCGACAATATGCGCATATTGTTCGCTTTTCTTCAGCAGTATAGCCTTGGCTTTCTGAGAGATAAACCCCGAGAGAAGAATGGTGCAAACCAGGATCACTACAAGACTGGAAAGGGCAAGATACTTGACCAGTTGAAACGGCTTGACGCTTTCCAGAACCTTTTTCTTGGCTTGAATCGATCTCATTTTTTGTAGCCGTCTTCTTTGTTAAGCAGTTGCTTAACCTTAGCGCGCCTTTGCTCAAGCTGGTCTCTGAAGCTTGCTTCCCAGCCGGCAGGCTTGGGATTAAAGAAGAGCACGCCAGCCAGTTCCCCGGGCATGTAAACCTCGGGGAGCCACCCATCCTCGAAGTCGTGAGCGTACTTGTATTCTTTGCCGTATCCCAGTTTCTTTGAAAGCCCGGTGGGCGCGTTGCGCAGGTGCAAAGGCACCCGTGCGTCACCACTATTCCTGGCCGCTTCCAGAGCGTCCCCAAAAGCGATGTATAGCGAATTGCTCTTGGGCGCAAGGCAAAGATACACAATAGCCTGAGCAAGGGCAAGTTCCCCTTCGGGACTGCCGAGGAAGTGATAAGCCTGGAAGGCATTTACGGCCTGCACCAGAGCTGCGGGATCGGCAAGCCCGATGTCTTCGCAAGCCATCCTGACGATGCGTCGGGCCAGATATAGCGGGTCCTCGCCCGCTTCAAGCATTCGCGCCAGCCAGTAGAGGGCAGCGTCCGGATCGCTTCCCCTGACGCTTTTATGAAGGGCGGAAATAAGGTTGAAGTGTTCCTCGCCAGCCTTGTCATAATGCACCGGCTTGCTCAGCAAAGCTTCCTTTGCGCCTTCAAGGTCCACGTTTCTTATGCCTTCGGGATCAGGCGCCGTTGTCAAAACAGCAAGTTCCAAGGCATTCAGAATGACTCGGGCATCTCCTCCTGAGGCCGCAAGGAGATAGTCCACAGCTTCCAGTGTCAGCCGCGCCGGGAATTTTCCGAGCCCCCTTTCTGCATCGCTGAGAGCACGGTCGATTATTTGCCTCATATCGGCCTCTTCGAGCGGCTCCAAAACCACAACCTGAGCACGCGACAGAAGCGGACGAATAATTTCGAACGACGGATTTTCCGTGGTCGCCCCGATCAACAGGATCGTTCCGTTTTCAACGTGTGGCAGCAGGGTATCCTGCTGGGCTTTATTCAATCTGTGGATTTCGTCCATGAACAGCCACGTCCGGATTTTCCTTCTTGCGAGGACTTCCCTTGCCTCCTGGACGGCCGCCCGAATTTCTCTGGCCCCCGCCATTACTGCAGACAGAGACACGAAGAAGCTTTCTGTATGGGTTGAGATGATCTTAGCCAAGGTGGTCTTGCCGGACCCAGGAGGACCCCAAAGGATAAGCGACTGGAAATGTCTATTCCGTATAATTCTGTCGAGTATCTTTCCGGGCCCGAGCAAATGCGGCTGGCCTATGAACTCGACAAGGTTCCTCGGCCGCATCCGATCGGCCAGGGGAGCTTGTCCCCTGAGTTCTTCATCCGAATGCTTCTCGAAAATATTCAACTGGTCCATTGACTTTTGATTTTGCCGGGTCGATTTCATGCCCTTCGCTGCCCCTTTGGCGAAAAGCGCATGTTGCCTCTGAAAATGCAGTTTTCGAAGGATAAGCCTAATTGTAAAAAAAAAGTACAAATATTCCAGCTTTTTGCTGTAAAGCAGCGCAGTTTGTGATTTTGCCGCCCCCTATTGCTTGTCGGGTGAGGGAATGCGATATTGCAGGCTTATGCAACTGTTTTTCCAGAAATGTTTATTGTCCATTTTGGCTGACGATGTTAGGATGCCGCACTTCCTTTGAAAGCAGATGAATATGAACCCCAAGCCAGCTAAAAGAATTGTGCTCGTCATGGTTGATGATGACGAGGATGATTGCCTGCTGGTCGAAGCTGCCCTCTATGAAGCCTACTTCAAATGTGATTTTCACTGTGTTCGTGATGGCCTCGAGATGCTCGATTATCTCAACGGGTACGGCCTCTATCAGGACCCTGCGAGGGCGCCCCGTCCGGATATAATTTTGCTTGACCTCAAGCTGCCCCGGATGAACGGCCGCGAGGTCCTTCTGAAGTTGAAATCTGATGAGCGGTTTCGCTCAATCCCCGTAATCGTCCTGACAACCTCCAGTCTGGAGGAGGATATAGCTTTCTGCTACGATGTGGGCGCCAACACTTACGTTGTCAAAGAGGCCTCCTTTGACGGGCTCAGGGCTGCCCTGAAGGTCGTAAGAAATTACTGGTTGGACACTGCTACACTTCCCCCCAAGGGAGATATTCCAGCCCGGGAAAAGCAGTGAACCATTTTAGCCCATAGGTTTCTGACTCTCTCTGGCATCTCTCATTAGTGGGCATAGTGCGGGCTTTTAGCCTACTTTTTCACGCTGGCATTTCAGAACCGCCAAAAGCTCGCGGACATTCCTCTGGTTGATGTGATATAATCCCTTCTCGAGAAGATCAGGCCCAAACTTCAATGCGCGTCTTGCGGGACCTCGACTCATGAAACCTAGTTCCAGAGAACAACAGTTGGTCGATGAATCCAAGAGATCCCTCGAACAAAATGCCCGATTAAAATCCGAACTTGCCGAGGCGAAGGGATTTCTTGAGGCAATCATGGAGCATATTCCCGAAGCAATCACTGTCACCGATGCCAGGGACCTCTCTATCCGAATGGTGAGCAAATTCGGCCGGGAGCTACTCGGCCACCCAGATGAAAACATCGAGGGGTCCACCGATCTGCAGTATACCGGCCTTCATGACATTTTACATGCGGACGGCATAACCCGGGCAAGGTGGGAGGAACTGCCGCTAACCCGGTCTACCCTCAAAGGTGAGATCATAACAAATGAGGAGTGGGCGGTGAGACGCTCCGACGGGGAAAAGCTCAACCTTCTGTGCAATTCTGGTCCAATCCTGGATCAGCACGGCAACGTAATAGCAGGGATTACCATTTGGCGCGACATTACCGAGCGTAAACGCATAGAAGAGGAGCTCCACGACAAAAACATCATAGCTCGCAAAGATATGGAGGAGGAACTGCAGGCAAAATCCAATCGTCTCCAGGAAGTCAACTCCGCCTTGAAAGCCTTACTGCGGCAAAGGGATGAGGACAGGAAGGAGTTTGAGGAAGCAGTTCTAACCAATATTGAAAACCTTATCATGCCCTACGTCAAGCGGTTAAAAAGCGGCCCTCTGAGCAGCTCTCAAGCCTCATTGCTTGAAATCCTGGAATCGCATTTAAAAGAACTCACCTCAAAGTTCGGCAAGACGCTGGCGCTCCAATACAGGGTTCTCACGCCCACCGAAATGAGGGTCGCAGCGCTCGTAAGAGACGGAAAAACCACCAAAGAGATCGCAGACCTCCTGTGCATCTCCGAGAAAACAGCTTCATTTCACAGAAATAATATCAGGACCAAGCTTGGCCTGCGTGGAATGGGAATAAATCTGAGATCTCATCTCTTGAGTCTCACTTGATATGCTGGTTTTTCCCCCGTATTTTCCCCGTAAATTCTTGGGCTTCAAATCTCGCCTAAAATCAGTAGCATAGCCAAAGAAAAAAAAACGGCGGTAAAGCACCATTATTACGCTCGCTCAAACTCACGCTGGACGAAGTCCGGCGAAGACTTCGGAGGTGAGCTTTGATAGCAAAGCCCTACACCGTTGTCGCCATCATGGATGAAGACAGCGATGACCGCCTTCTGTTAAAGGAGGCATTCGAGCAGTGCCGTCAAGATATAGATGTCCATCCTTTTGGAACGGGTGAAGACCTGCTGGATTTTCTGACCTTGGGCGGCAGGCACGATCCGGGCAGCGCTGCCGACCTGCTAATCCTCGGTCTGCACCTGCCTCTGGAGAGCACTTTTGAGATTATAGCAACGATAAAATCAAATCCCGATCTGAAGCACATACCCCTTATCGTGCTAATTGGCCCGGTACCGGATACTACAATACAGAGACTCTATGATCTGGGCGCAAATACAGTGGTCGCCAGGCCCTTGCGCTGGGATGAGCTCGTTGATGTTTTGAAAAAAATATGTGATTACTGGTTCGGGCCCTTGAAGATATGACAGCCGTTGCCCCAAGCCCTTTCGCCATTCGGTCTGCCTTGCGTAATCCGGTCTTGAAGTTAAGATATCAGTCAAAAAAATATTAGTCGCATCTTCCTGCAATAAATGATAATTTTAGTAGTCTGACAAACATTATCCAAACGCCGGATAACCGTTTCCAGTCATGACAAATATAGAGCCGAGATTGGGGAAGAAATCCAACGGTCCTCAAGAGGCAGCAAAGAGAGCCCCATGCAACAGGTCCTGCAGTTTTCTCACGATCCCGAAAAGCCAAAAGCCCTTTCTATCTGCCTCCCTTTTCAGCAGATTCTGGACAAACCCACTGACAGGAACCGGTTGGTTCTGGTCATGGTGGATGACGACGAAGACGATTGTATTCTTGTAAACGAGGCCCTCAAGGTGGCCTGCAGCGGCTGTACTTTTCGTTGTGTCGGGGACGGGGAGGAAATGCTGGAATATCTGCATCGCAGCGGCCGCTACAAGGATGTCCAGTCGTACCCTATTCCAGATCTCATTTTGCTTGACCTCAACATGCCCAGGATGGATGGCCGCGAGGTGCTGAAGAAATTGAAGACGGACCACCGCTTTCGGGCCATTCCGGTGATCATTTTGACAACATCGAGGGAATTGGACGACGTAAAAGCCTGCTACGATCTTGGCGCTAATTCCTATATCACCAAACAGCCATCCTTTGACGAGGTGGTTTCCTCGATCAAGACGCTTATGGAGTACTGGATAGATGTCGCAACCCTTCCCCGCAAGAAGGTTCACACTCCGGACCCTGGCGAGCCGGGTAAACTTTCCTCGTGAGATAAGCTATATATTGGAGCCCGGTGGGCGGGTGGCCTGATCCGCTCAAACAATTATACCCAATCTTTTCCCCGAACACGCTTACTCCCCCAGGTACGCTTTTCGTATCCCTTCGTCTCTGAGCAATTCCCTGCCGGGACCTTCAAGAACTACCGAACCGGTCTCCAGGACGTATGCGTAATTGGCTATATTGAGGGCAGCCGCCGCATTCTGCTCGCTCAGCAGGATGGTCGCCCCCTCCGCCTTGACCTTCTGAATGGCCCTGAAGACCTCCTCCACCATTAGCGGCGCAAGCCCGAGCGACGGCTCATCAAGCAGGATCAACTTAGGCTGGCCCATAAGCGCCCTTGCAAATGCCAGCATTTGCCGTTCTCCACCGCTTAGCGTCCCCGCCAATTGCCTCCGCCTCTCTGAAAGCCGTGGAAAAATCGAAAACACCCATTGCAGTCCCTTTTGGAACTCTGTTCCAGAGCGATTGTATGCGCCAAGCTCAAGGTTTTCCATAACTGTCAGGTTTCGAAATATCCGCCTCCCCTCAGGACTGATTGCAATACCCCGCTGAATGATAGTGTGTGTTTTGAGGCGAGTTATTTCATTTCCAAGAAAAAAAACTGCGCCCGAGCGCGGCCTCACCAAGCCTACAACGGCTTTGAAGAAGGTCGTCTTGCCAGCGCCGTTGGCGCCGATTAAAGCAACTGTCTGCCCCTCCTCAACCTTGAGGCTGATCCCCCTGAGCGCGTGTATCCCTGCGTAAAAGACGTGGAGGTCCCTAGCCCTGAGCATGAAATGAGTCTCCGAGGTAAGCCCTGATAACCTCAGGGTTGCTCCTGACTTCAACAGGCGACCCTTCGGCGATTGACTGACCGTAGTGGATGACCTTGATACGTTCGCAAATGCTCATGACAAATTTCATGTCGTGTTCGATCAAGAAAATCGTAATCTCGTGTTTTTCCCGTATCCGGAGGATGAAATCGGCGAGTTCGTTTTTTTCCACGGGGTTCATCCCTGCGGCCGGTTCATCAAGCAGGAGCAAACCAGGCCCTGTGGCAAGCGCACGAGCGATTTCGAGCTTTCGCTGAAGTCCGTAAGGTAGATTTTGGGCCTTCTCAAAGGCAAGGTGCCCAAGTCCAGCTTCTTCCAGGTATTTCAAGGACTGCTCCCGGATTCTTTTTTCCTCCCTTCTGTGTTTGGGCAGCCCAAGCATTGCGTTCAAGAACGTAGAATCCATCGAATAGTGGAACGACACCATCACGTTTTCCAGACCGCTCATATCGCCGAAAAGTTTTATATTCTGGAAGGTGCGCGAAATGCCCCTTGCGGTAATCATGTGAGCGGGAAGCCTGCTGATGTCCTCTCCGTTCCAGATTATATCCCCCCTGGTGGGCTTCAAAATGCCCGTTATCATATTGAATACAGTGGTTTTTCCTGCGCCGTTCGGGCCGATCAGGCCAGTAAGCTCACCTCGTGCAAGTGCGATGGAGAAGTCGCTTACCGCCCGAAGACCTCCGAATTCCTTTGTCACTTGGCGCATCTGGAAAAAAGAGTTCATGGATGTGTTTGAGTCCCCTTCAGTTCGGCGAACTTCGAAGCCAGAAAACTCCAACTTAGTTCTCTGCGCCCCATGATCCCCTTTCTAGCGAACAAAATCACCAGCATGAGGATGAGGCTGAAGATAACCATCCGCATTCCCGGAATTCCCGGGATCGTAAAGGAACCCATCTGCATAGGCCTTTCCACTATTCTGAGCGCCTCGCCCCCCCAGGCGAAAAGCACCGCTCCGATCACGGCTCCGGTCGTGCTGCCAAGGCCCCCCACGACTATGATGATGAGCAGGTTGAATGTAAGGACAAAAGTAAAAAGACCTGGCGAGATCGTCGTTATCAGATGTGCCAGCAGTCCGCCGGCGATTCCCGAAAAAAAAGCGCTTATCAGGAAGGCGAGCATAAGGCGCCGAAACGGATCGACTCCCATCGCCCTTGCTGCAGTTTCGTCCTCCCTGATGGCTTTCATGGCTAGACCGTAATTGCTGTCGATCAGCTTCTTGATGACGATTACGGCCAGAGCCGCTACTCCCCACGACCACCACAGGTTTGTATGCGGATAAAGCCCTTTGAGTCCAAGCGGCCCATTGGTGACGCTTTGACCTGCATTGCACAATACCCGGACTACCTCTCCGAACCCCAGCGTCACGATCGCAAGGTAATCACCGCGCACGCGCAGAACCGGAAAGCTGATGAGGAAGGCAAAAAGAGCGGCCATAAATCCCGCAGCCAGCAGTGACACCGCGAATGGGACCTGGATCACGCTAAGCGGCCAGATCACATGATCAAGAATGAAATTGAGTTCCTTTTCCGCAGGGGTCATCGACAGCAGCGCGGAGGTGTAGGCGCCTATTGCTATGAAACCGTTGGGGCCGAGATGAAGAAGACCGCACACGCCGTTTACCAGGTTGTAGCTGACCGCAAGAGTGATGAAGATGCCGATATCGTTGAGAATTCTGATTTGATAACCGGAGCCGTAACGGCCGAAAAGGAAAATAACGCCGAACAATAAAAAAAGCGTGCCGATATTTAGCCAGAATTTGAGTTTGTCATTCATTTCCCGAAATCCTGAACTATTGAATCACAGGCTCACCCATAATCCCGGTTGGTCTGAAAAGCAGGACAACGATAAGAAGCAAAAAAGCGAAAGCGTCACGGTACTCAGCCAGGCTGGGCAAAAGTGCTACGATCAGGATTTCGAAGAGCCCAAGCACAAAGCCTCCGATAACAGCGCCGACAATGCTTCCGATCCCTCCAAGCACCGCAGCAATGAAAGCTTTAAAACCTGGTATTACGCCTATGAACGGATTTATTTGCGGGTATTTCATCGCCCACATGATCCCCCCGGCACCGGCCAGGGTTGATCCGAGCAGAAACGTGAGGGCAATAATCCTGTCCAGGTTGATCCCCATAAGCCTGGTGGTTTCGAAATCCTGTGAAGCTGCTCGCATCGCCTTGCCCGCCCTGGTCTTGAAGACGATGTAGAGCAGCCCCAGGACGAGCACTAGCGTCATGATCGGAGAGTATATCGTGAGCACCTGGATGTGGAGGTCTCCGGCCTGGATCACGTGGCTAAAAAAATCAGGCCTGGGAAATGGCTTTGGAACACCTCCAACTATAACCAGGGCAAGATTTTCCATTAGAAAAGAGGCCCCGATTGCGGAGATCAGCAATGAAATACGCGGGGCCTGCCTCAAGGGCTTGTAGGCCGCACGATCCAGCAGAATCCCGACAGCTCCGGTCGCAATAATCGCTAATGGAAAACTAAAAAACCAGGGGAGTGAAAAAAGCAGAATTCCATAAATGGCCGCATAGGCTGAAACCATCAACAGATCGCCATGGGCGAAGTTGATGAGCCTTAGAATTCCGTAAACCATCGTATATCCGACGGCAATCAGGGCATAGAGGCTCCCCAGCGAGACGCCGTTTATGAGTTGTTGAACAAAAAGCGTGGCACCCATCCCGGGCAGCCCTCCATTTCGACATTGCAGCCAGATAGTTCATAATAGGAGCAGGGCCTGAGATGAGCCTTTATAAACTTCAGACGCTTTTGGCGCAAGCTTCCCTGATGCGGTCGACCAGTTCAGAAAGATCGCAGGGCTTTACGAGGTAATCAAACGCCCCGAATTCCATTCCCTCTCTGGCAGCGGTTTCCGACCCATGCCCCGTAAGGATTATGACTGGCATTTCGGGTTCCATTGCCTTGAATACCTTCAAGACCTCTATGCCATCCATATCTTCCATCTTAAGGTCAAGGACCGCAAGATCAAAAGATTCGCTGCGCAAAATCCGGATTGCCTCGACTCCGGACAGGGCTGTTTTCACGAGAAAATTGCGCTTGGCGAGCCTTTTTGCCAGAATGGTAACATAGCCCTCTTCATCGTCGATCAGCAGGAGCTTTGTACTTTTGATTTGCTCCTTTTCTGCGTTTATAGCCTCTCCAGTGGACATATATTATTCATCCGGCCGTGGTATATCTCTCAAAAGCGGCCCATAGAGAATCATTCCCTTTTCCGTTTCTTTTCCCTAGCTTCAACAACTCTGGCGCACAAATTCTCAACACTGCACGGCTTCATAAGACAATCGAAAGCCCCGGACCTCATCGATTCCATGGCAATCTCCAAGCTCGTGCAACCCGTTAACATTATAACCTCGATTTCAGGTCGCTCAGCCTTGATTCGCCGCAAGGTGTCAATCCCATCAATTCCGGGCATTTTCACATCAAGAATTACCACATCAATACTGTTTTCGTTTTCAAGGACATCGAGGGCCTCAGAACCGCCAGGCGCCGAAAGGACCTTGAGTTTACGCCAGGTCAGTCGCCTGGCAAGAGCCTGTATAAATGGAGCTTCATCATCTATTATCAATACAGTGGTATTTACCATCGCTTTCAACTTATCTGGGAACCTTTTCGCCACGCCGATCAGGAAGTCTCGCCGTGAATGGGGATAGATACATGGAAAGTAGTGCCGAGCCCAACTGAACTGTCCACGGTGAGATTCCCTCCGAGTTTTTTGATAATTCCATAGCAGATCGACAGCCCCAGCCCCGTACCTTTTCCGACGGACTTGGTCGTAAAAAATGGTTCGAATATGCGCGACATAACCTCTTTGGAGATTCCGTGTCCGGTGTCGGCGACGTCCACAACCACTTTGTCTCCCTCCACCCCGCTCCGGATTTCCAGTAAGCCGCCCCCGGAACCCATCGCGTCAATAGCATTATTGATGAGATTCATAAAAACCTGCTGCAATTCCGTCGGCGAGGCGGAAACAGGCGGCAGGCTACTGTCAAGTTCGGTCTGTATCCGAATGTTGCTGAATTTCGACCGCTGGTCACAAATGCTCAGGATTTCTTCAATTGTATCGTTTACCTGGATCTCGCGATGAACCGGGTCCGTTTTGCGGGCAAAGCTAAGCAGTTTATGAGTAATCTCTTTGCACCGCACCCCCTGGATGCCGATCTGCTTTAGCGAGCGCCTGAATTCTTCCACGTTTTGACTCTCCTGAAGCTCCTCCTCATCGAGCAGGTCTTCCATCCATCCGGCTTCCTCGACCATAATGGCCACAGGATTGTTTATCTCGTGTGCTATCCCGGCAGCCAGTTCGCCGATTGAGGCCAGCTTCCCCGCCTCTATTACCTGCTCGTTCATCATTTCCTTTTCCAGGTCGGCCTTTTCGATCTGGCGAACCACCTTCCGGGAGAAGAAAAGCGCAACGAGAACAATTCCCAGGCTGCCAAAGACAAAAATAGTCAGAGCTAGAGCCCTTGCTCGATTCATCTCGGAGAATGCGTCATCTTCGACCTGCTCGTAGGCCAGAGTCCAATCGCCGGCCTTGAGCGGCATCAGAATATATATGATATTTCTGTTCTGGTTTCTTACTATTCCCGATACGGCATTACTGCCAGATGAAAACGTCTTGATCTCCCGAACCTGGGATGAAACAGGAGCGTCAGTTTCCTGTCCGCCAATCCTGGCCCACGAAGTCCTCCTCAGCAGGGCGCTCATGTCGGATATGAGTTCAGTTCTCGGACGCGTCTGATAATCTCCCGCGCTATTGACTATAAAAGCTGAACCCGTCTTCCCGATGTGAATGTTTTCAACCAGTGAATTGAAAGCCACGAAATCTATTGTTGCCCTCAGGAGCCATTCGGTATCACCGCGCCTTTTCTTTACAGAGATGATGAAGTGAGGCGTCCGGCGAAGACCCGGAAAAACATCTGATACATAATAGTCTCTCTTTATGGCTTCCCCGAACCATTGCGCCTTGGAGTAATCGGCCATGAGCAGCTTGAGATTGCCTGCGTATGAAATCTGTGTGCCGGCGGAGTTTACCACCCCGAGATCCACGAAAACACCCGAATAGGCGTTTTGGAGAATAACCAGCTTGTTTTCGAGAAATGCCTCGTTGGTCAGCTCATCATAAGTGTAGGAATCTGCAAGGACCTTTATGTAAGAAAGTTTTTCATCGAGATAGGAATTTATGTTCTGCTGGTGTTTTTCAACCAGTTCCTGTAGATGCGCCATGACCTTTTCCCGATAAGAGGTCTCGACATAGTAGCCAATGAGACCTGCTATCAGAATCAAAGGTGTGAAGGAGACCAGGGCTACAATCAGGGTCATGTTCCTGGTCAGAGATGTATAGTAATGTTTTTCCTTCATATCTGGATTTCAGCAGTTTCGTTAAACCCCGTGCCCCGGAAACCTGTGATGACTGGTCCGGTTTGGGACTGGCTAAGAAGCCAGATTTGTCAGCAGCTTTTCCGCCCTCTTAACGGCTTCGAGTATGTCGCCGATATCGGCCGGTTTTCTCATGTATGCGAACGCGCCAATGCTGCGGCCATAGGCTTCGTCCATTTCAGACCCATGGCCAGACAGGATTATCACCTGGACCTCGGGACTAGTTTTTTTAACACGGCGCAAGACTTCCAGACCGTCCATTCCCGGCATCTTGAGATCAAGCACCATAATCTTCGCGGAGCCTGCATCCACAATCCGCAGCGCCTCTTCACCACTGTTGGCTGTATGAGCGGTAAATCCACGCAGCCGAAGCCGTTCAGCAAATGCCTCAGCAAATTCCACTTCGTCATCGACTATAAGAATATCTACTCCCATTTCGATCAAACCTTTTCAGATAGAAATCTCAAAGACAAAAGTCCGTAACCGGGCCGTCATTTCTAGGAGGTAGTCTGCTTCGGGAGGAGCGTACCAGCGAAAAAGAGAGAAAAGCCTTCACCCGGCACTAGCCATTCGTAGCGCATATCCTGCATGGAAGCCAGTTCCTCGAATTCCCTCCATTGGCTGAATTCAGTAACAGCTTCCTTTGTAACCTTTTCACCGAATTCGCCACCGAAATAAAAATCCAAACCCGGAGGATCGAGATCCTCCCTGACCTGCAATAAAATAGAGCCACCTCCGCTCATACATCCCGTGAAGACCTCGATCGCCATTGTCAAAGCCATCTGGACCCGGAACGGGTTGATAACAAGCATAACAGGATGATCGCAGACAGCCCCTTTGAGTTCCACATGCTGAAGCCTGGCAAATCGCGCAGCCAGCAAAACCGTCTGAGCTACTATTACATTCAGATCAACACTGGCAAGAGGGTGATCAACGCCATGGGCGAAGCCATTGAACCTGGACGTGATTTCAGTCCCTCTTCGGACCTGCTCTTCGATCCTTCCTATTGAGCGCAGAAATTTCTCGCGGTAAACGAACGGGGTCTCCTTCAGCATCGCAAGCAAGTCGGACATCAGCCCGTTTGACTCTTTAATTATAGCCAGAACGTTTCTGAGTTCGTGAGTCACACCGGCGGCTATTTTACCGAAAAAAGCAAGCTCGTCTGATTTCACCACGATTCCCCCCGCAGAATTTGCGTTTTTGGTGGCGTCCACTCATTCAACTTTCAGCTTTGATTTTGACTCCTTTATCTTTCTATGGGCCTCCTGCATCGCTTTGGTGAGTTCCTCGATATCAACTGGTTTTTCCAGGTAGGCGCACGCCCCGAGCTCAGCACAACGCTTGGCAACATCCTCGGAACCATGACCGGTAAGGACGATCACCTCGACATTGGGATGCTTTTCTTTCACCCGCCGCAAAACTTCCAGACCGTCTATACCCGGCATCTTAAGATCGAGCACCATAACCTCGGGCTCATCTTCGTCGACGATTGACAGGGCTTCCTCTCCACCGTAAACCACGGCTGAAGAGTAATCCCTCATCTGGAGGCGCTCGGACAGGGCCTCGACAAAATCTCTTTCGTCATCAACAAGCAGCACCTTGGAAGGCAGGGGAACATCGAAGTCGAACTTGCGGTAGACATCGCTCTGATAATATCCGGGCCCCACTTTGGTCTCAGCCCCTCTGACGCCCGGAATACTCGATGCAAGCCTTTTGAGCTCTTCTTCAAGCGAGGCCAGCATCATTACATGTTTGTTTATTTCCATTACGACAATCCCGTCCTTTGCCGAAACCGTAATATCATGACCTTCCACGGCAAGTTTTAGACTGACCTCGGAGGCCAGCGCGAAGTCGGCAACACCCTTGAGAGAATCCTCCGACACCGTAAGAACGCTGCTCCTCAGATTGTCGCATATAAGCCGCACCGCATCGTCGTGAGATATTCTATTAGTTGGAATGACGATATCGTAGAGCCCGGCAGCCCACGGGTCTTTCTGCCTATAAAGATGGTCAACCCAGAGAACAAGAGACTCATCATCCTTATGGATCTGTTTCGCTGCGTCCTTCTCGGAAATCTTCTCCAGGCTGCTCGCCAGGCTGGAACGATATCTCATGTCCGCTATTATGCAAACGTTGAGAACGTGAGATATTTTCCTCGGCACCATAAGACTGCAACGCCCGAACAGCAGGAAATCATCGTCTTTCAGAGAATCGGCGAGGACCTGCCTGAGGTATGCAAGGCTGCGCTCCTTTTCATGCGTGAACTTATTGAAAATGGAGGTCTTGCCCTTCAGAGCCTTCCATATTTTGCCCTCTTCAATATTGAACCGCTTGCCCGTCGCAGCCACCAGACCAGCGTCATCAAGATACCGGTAACCCGTTTTCTCTATAACGCTGCGTACGACTTGCTCAGCTCCGCAATAAGAACCACAAAAGACACTGACAACCGGCATGATTGCCTATCCCTTCACTTGAAAATGTGGCGAATCATTGACTAAGCGAACAGAAACCAGCGGACAGCTTCCATTGCATTGCGTATGCCCGCTGGAGTGAATTGCCTCAACCGCTTCATAGATCGTCGAGTAAACGTTCTTCTCCTCGATTTTTGGCAACAGATGCGTGCGCTTCATAACTCCAAGCACTTTCTCATTCAGTCCCGCAAAGGATATCCCATAGCCTGCGCTCCGCACCCGTTCCACAATGAGCGAGAGCATTTCCTCCCCCGAAGCGTCCATATCGTTTATACCGTTGGAGATAATGAGAATGTGTTTGAGTTCCGGCATTGCACGAATGCGCTCGAAGACCTTTTCTTCAAGATAGCCCGCATTCGCATAAAACAAGGCGCCGTCGAAGCGAATCATGGCAATATGCCTGCATTCTTCGAGCCCGTGATCGCGGGCGCTCTGAAAAGACCGGTCCTCATGCATCGACAGTGTGGTCACTTTCGGGCGCATGCTCTTGTAAAGAAACACTCCCAGCGATAGCAAAACGCCTATCATGATTCCTTCGTCGAGATGCGGGGCGGTAATCAGGGTTGCCAGAAAAGTAATGATCGCGATCAGCCCGTCGTACCATTGCGCCTTCCATGCGTGAATGAAGCCCGAGGGGTTTATCAGGCCTATAACCGCCATCATGATGACGGCGGCCAGGACCGACTGAGGCAGATGGTAGAGAAGCGGAGTAAAAAAGAGAAGCACTATGCCGGCGGTAATGCTGGTAAATACACTCGATAAACCGGTTACCGCGCCCGCCTGAATATTTACGGCCGACCTGGAGAAGGAACCCGATACGGGATAGCTCTTTCCGAAAGCCCCAACAATGTTCGCGATACCCTGGCCGATAAGTTCCTGATTAGCGTCGAGCCGCTGTCCTGTTTTAGCGGCCATCGCCTTGGCAATCGAGATTGCTTCCATGAAACCGAGAAGAGAGATAATAGCGGCTATCGGGAGCAACCTGAACAGAATACTCAAGTCAAATCTCGGAATTCCGAAAGTGGGCAAGCCGGCCGGAATTGCTCCCACAACGCTCCCTCCGCCCATCAGTACGACAGCTTTCTCATCGATCGAAGAGTTGCCGACCTTTACGCTCCATGTCGAACCGTCTCCTTTTAAGGTTTCATCAAGTTCGCCGGAGGGAAGATAAATCTTTTTGCCATCAGCGGCAGTAGCGCCAGTAAAGAGATAACCTCTAATCCTCGAGCGCCTTCGAGCCATTATCTCCTTGAGTTCAGAGAGTCTTAAATCGACCACATCGCATTCGTGCTTTAGCTCCAGGGCCTCCTTGGAGTGCTTGCCGTATTTTTCCTCAGCCTCTGTCAACCTGGGAGTGAATTCGGCCCGTGTGACCGCGAGCGCCTTTGACTCCTTTGCGGCCGCGTTGAACGCCGCAATGACGTCCCGGCAGTCACTCGACGCAATCATATCCACTGGGACCCGAACGTTATGTTCATATCCAATCGCCCAGGAAATCACAGTTGTGACCGCAACGGCGACAAGGACGTACGGGATGCGCCTGTTGATCCACCGCAGCCCGTACATTATCACAAACGCGGCTACCCCCAACGCGAGGGTCGGCCAGTGCGTATGGACCAGCGCCGCCTTGATGACCCGGTATATAGTCTCATAATGATGCTCGGCATCATCCACATTGACGTTGAACATCTTCGAGAGCTGGGAAGTCGCAATGATGATTGCGCCGGCGTTGGTGAATCCGTTTACCACTGGGTGGGAAAGAAAATTGACTACCAGTCCCAGCCGCAGAATTCCCAACGCAAGCTGGAAAACTCCTACGATAAGCGCAAGCAGGATGGCGTAAGCTATAAAACCTTCGCTTCCGGCAGTGGCAAGGGGCGACAGGGCTGCTGAAGTCATAAGAGATACAATCGCCACCGGTCCGGTTGCAAGCTGCCGGCTCGATCCGAACATAGCACCAAGCAGCGGCGGCAGAAAGGCGGCATAGAGCCCATAATGGACAGGCATCCCGGCCAGTTGAGCATAAGCCATTGATTGCGGAATCAGAACAAGGGCCACGGTCAAACCCGCAACCAGGTCCTGTTTGACCGTGGATAAGTTCGAATGCTTCAACCAGTCGACAAATGGAAAAACCTTACTAAGCATAAACACAGTCCCTTGGCGCGTGAGAAAATTGAAAATCCGTCCGATCGGCCCTTTGCAAGAGACCGACCGAATCTTCCGAATGACCTCCTCGATTTCTACCGGCTTTACGCAATTTGCTGCACGTTGATCTTTTTAGGCAGGTGAACGGTTATCGCGGTACCCTGCCCTTCCTTGCTCTTAGCCTCGATCTGCCCGCCAAGCCTCTTGATGATGCCATAAGTGATGAACATCCCCAGCCCTGTCCCATGTCCTTTCTTCTTAGTGGAAAAGAAAGGTTCGTAAAAGCGACGCAACGTCTCCTCCGACATCCCGCAGCCGTTATCCTCTACTAAAACCGAAAGAGTTTCCCCATTGTCACAGGTGCAAATCGTGACGGTCCCTCTGTCTTCCACAGCCGCAAAGGCATTGCTAAGCAAGTTGAGAAAGACTTGTTGAAGCTGGCCCCGGTCTGAAGGAATTGCGGCAAGGTTGTCCGCAAGCTGCAGTCGAAGATCGAGATTTCGGTAGCGAGCCTCCTTTTCGACGAAACCAACTGTTTCGCGAATTACCTCATTTATGTCAAGATTTTCGATATGGGGCTCCATCCTGCGCGCGAACCCAAGCAGGCGGTGGGTGACGGAGCGGCAGCGCTCCACAGAGTTGATAATCCCCTCGGTCAAGGCAAGAAACTTATCCCTGTCCCTAAACTCATCCCCCAGCTCAATCAGGTCCTTCATCAGGCCGGCCTTCTCGTTTATGATCGCCATCGGATTGTTTATTTCATGCGCCACCCCCGCGGCGAGTCTTCCGATGGACGAGAGTTTGTGGCTGTGCTCGATTTCCCGCAAAGCAGCCTCACGCCTGTCGTCACTTTCCTGGAGCCGGCTGACGAGAAAGCCGGTCAGCTTGAATACAACAAGCAGGATTATCAATACGCCAGCAAGAAACACATAAAATATATCGGTCTTGAGCGTGTACCAGGACCTGAAAAGTTCGCCCCTGGGCTTTACGACCACAAGCACGTAGGGTGAGTTCTGAAAATAGCTGTATGCCACCAGCACTTCACGGCCATGCGAATCGGTTGTCTCTATGTAGTTCGCCTCGCTCGAAAAGGGTGGAAGCCCAATGGGAAAAGTGTCCAGAACTTCTCCATAATTCCTCGTAGCTGTCTGCAGCGTGCCCTCCCTGTTCACGAGAAACCCGTCACTTTTCGGGTCCAACTGCATCGAAGCAATCAATTCATCAATCTTGTGGGTATCTATTGTGGCACGCAAGGTCCAGGACCTTCCCCCTTCGATTACCCGCTGCACGGCCATAACCATGTGGGGAAATCTTCGAAAACCCATGAAGACATCGCTGATGTAGGTACCCCGCACTCCAACCTCATGAAACCAGGGCTGCCCGCTGTAGTCACGGCCCTTGAGTTCGTACGGCCCCACGTAACTCACCTGCACACCGTTTTCATCTATCAGGCCAAGGTCTACAAAGCCGCCGAACTCCTGTTTCATAACATGAAAAATCCGGTTCAGGTTTCCCTCGTCCGCCAGTTCCTCAAATGAATGCTCAGAAGCGATAAAACTTACGGTCGAAAGCCGTTCGGCTAGAAACAGCTCAACCGAATGCTTGCTCTTGTTCACCAGGACGAGAAGCGGATTAACAATCTCCTCCCTGAGCGATTTCTGGTACTGATGTGAGTTTATCATCGCCATCGAGAAAAGCGGTATAACTGTGACCACGACCATCAGGGCGATGATCCGCCTGCGGAGCAGGCGGTAAATTTCAGGGGATCCTCCGTCTTCCGGAAACTCGAGGAAACTCAAATTCTTGAGCCGGCCCATCAAAGTCATCTCAAGCCTTCCGCCTTTCGGAAAGTAAATCTCCGGACTTTAGAGCGCCCTTTCGATACCGGCTGACGGCAACTTCCGAAGATCCTATGATCGAGTGGATTACCTCCACATTCTTCCAGCCAAAATACTGCAGGTACTCCTTTTCTATTCCTCCGCAAATTACCGTCTGCACATTCTCGGAAGCCACCGTACGGCAAAGCGCATCGGCCGATGGACGCGCAAGCACTACATCCCTTCTTTCCACAGGTTTTCCATCGCTGCCCATAGACACGATCAACAGCTCCAGGGCCAGGTCGAATCTTGGAGCGATATTTTTTCCATCGAGCACAAGGAGCACATTTCTCATTTACGTGGAACCTTATTGGAAACAATCCCGTAATGTTTCATTTTACGCCATAGAGTGCTCCGTCCCCAACCCAATAATTGGGCAGCCCTGCTTCGACGCCCATTTACCTTCACAAGCGCATCCAGAATCATCTTGCGCTCTACCGCCGACCAGTCAAGGCGCTCTTCGGCGCTGAGGGCGACGGCGGGCTGAGGCAAATTCAATACCGGTGGAACTGCGTCGAGGTCAGTAAGATCTTCGGTCAAATAGGCCGGAAGGTCGCAAAGCTCGATTCTTTCCGTCCGGCTCAAACCTACCGCATATTCGACTATGTGCCTCAGCTCGAGTATATTTCCCGGATAGCCGTATTGCTGCAGCGTTTTCAGACATGCATCCGAAAAACCCGAAACCGTCTTATTCAAAAGTGAAGCATGGGCGTGCAGAAAATGATCCATAAGAAGCCTGAGATCCTCTCCGCGCTCTTTTAGCGGCGGCAGATGAAGACTGACCGCGTTCAATCTGCAATAGAGATCGTTTCGAAAGTTCCCATCCTGAGCCATTTGGCTCAGGTGCCGGCTCGTGGCCGCAATCACTCTGACGTCAGCCTGAAAGCTCTTCGTGCTGCCCAGCGGATAAATGGTTTTTGCATCCAGAGCATTGAGAAGTTTGGTTTGAAGTGAAGGAGCCAGATCGCAGATTTCGGCAATATAGAGGGTCCCGTTCTGCGCAAGCCGGAATTTTCCGGGTTTATTCCCGGACCCCGGAAAGGCACCCTTTTCAACTCCAAACAGTTCCGATTCAACGAGAAACTCGGGCAAACCGCCGCAGCGGAAAGTGATGAACGGATTCCTGGCCCTCGATGAGGCATGATGAAGGGCCTCGGCGACAAGGCCTTTTCCCGTGCCGATCTGACCGGTAATCAGAACTGGTGCATCCAATTGCGATATAACGGGCAGAGATTGAAAGATCTTCTCCATCTGAGGGCTGCGGCCGATGATGCGGCCGAAGCTGAAAGGATTTATCCGCGCGGGGTCGAAGTTGTTAGCCTGACGCAGGTCGTCGAGCGTTTCAACGTATGCAGAAATCTCTCCCGCCCCATCCTTCAGGGGGGCAAAAGTCGCCCGCACCGGAATCTTCTCATTTGCCTGATTGATTATGTCGCCTTCCAGCGCGATCCCTTCCCGCTCCTGCGCCTTGTCGACCGGGCAGTTATCGAAACAGTTGTTGAACCGCAGAACGTGCGAACACGGAAGCCCTTCGCATTCACTACTGGAAAAACCGGTGAGCGCCTCGAGCGCACGGTTTATGAAAATAATCCTGCGCTCTTTGCTCATGAGGCAGACGCCGATGGGGATTTCATCAAGAACATGAATGAGATTGATATGCAGGTCTCGCAATTGCAGTACTCCGGGATGGCGCATCGTGGCACGCGATGCGCAACTTTAAGGCTATTGCATATTGAAACATTACGTGTTCCATTCAGTGTCAATACGTGCCTATTCGGAGCATGGACATTACAGTTCGCGCCAAAATATGTCAACAGGAACTGTTTCATATCGAATCGCTACGATACGTTTTGAGGCGGGAAAAACGTGGGCAATGTCTTAGACCTCTATCGGCTGGATGGTTTCTCAAAACGGAATCCTTTGAAAATGCCCAATTCCAAGAGCCTTAATCATTTAACAGCAGGTACACTTTTATCGCTTCCTCTCACCAGTTCGGCCGGCAGAAAGGGAACTGCAAACAGCACGAGCAAGGTTGTCCCTGCATTAATGAATACCAACCCGGAGAAGCTCCAGTGCCAAGTTTGCATCAACCATGAACCGACCCAATCCGCACCATTGACCGCCAAATTTCGCAGGCTCATCATGAGCGCAAACCCCAATCCTTCGCACCCGCGCGGTGTGGCACGGGCTGCAAGATCGTAGATCGGGATGACGGCCAATGTGCCGCCCAGGCCATTCAGCGCGGTGATAATTATGGCCGCGTTATGGGACTCGTAGTACAGATAGAGCAGCGTCAGGATAGAGCTCAAAATGATTCCGCCTGCGAGCAAAGGACTCAACGGCACTGCTTTACAGACACGCGCATAAATCATAGCGCCGGCCATCCCCGTAATTCCGTCGATTACGGCCAGCCAGCCGATGAATGGTTGCGAAAAACCGAGTTTATCGATCTGAATATAGTAAAGAGGAGTGGAAAATCCCGGGGTGACGTTAAATAGAAAGATCAGAAATCCTGCTGCCAACAGCGCCCTGGAATGTAGAAGAGTTTTTAGTTGAATTCCGGCCTCGGACCAGACTTCACGGTTTTGTTTTGCGCTGCGCTCTTCGTGAAAAAACATAAACACACAAAGTGCAAGGCCAAAAAGCAAGCCTGTCGCCGGGATCGCGGTCCAACCGATACCGTATACGGCCAGATAACCGCTCAAAGGCAGTCCGATCGTGGTGGCGAGATTGTCGAGTCCTTCCCGCAAAGCACTGAGCCTTCCAGTGGCCCCAAAGCGCTGGGCCTGTTCGACAAGCATCCCTCCCATTGCGGTGCTCGCAAAAACCATCATCAGGTTCAACGCCATGACGATAAAGAGGATCGAGTGATACGATTCGGGGATGATGCCCAGAAGAATCCAACAGATCCCTGCAGTCCCGGAACTGAGAATCAGATAGTGGCGACGCCTGGTTCCAAAAAGTGGGATGCTGTCAGAAATAATACCGGCCACCGGTTTGAGGTACCAGGCAATTCCGGAGAAAAACAAAAAGAGCGACATGCCCTCCGGGGCTACATGGAGGTGTTCTTTCAAAAGATACCGGATAGGCAGTTGACCGATTACCTCCGTTTGAGCAATCGTGGTCACAAAAGCCGCTGCCCCGATAACGAAGGTGTATCTGTAAAGGCTCGCCCTAGTCTCTTTTTCGGTATGAATTGACAATTCGATAGCCATGCCCCCGATTTAACACAGAATTGAATAGTTCGCACTTCGGACTTGCATCCGGAATATGCAGTCCGCCGGCATAACCAAGCCCTGTCCATTGTATTTTTTAGCCCTCGCTAAATTGCTCCTCTACTCTGTACACATTTTTCACTTCGATGGACGGTTGATTCTTGGTATACTGGAATCGTCTAAAGCTTACCCCCTGAATCATTATAAATTTCTCAACATGAAATTTGCGTCCTGCTGCCGGACTTCAGGAAGCGCTATCGCTATGAGCGTATCCATAGCTCCGTGTTCATTCACGGCCAACCGACTCAACATTCCATCGACAGGTTCCGCTTTGCCTGATTTTTGCGATCCGAGCGGTTTTAATCACACTATTGTATGCCCGGCCGTGATGCAACCCGCAAATAGGCGCGGTACCGGTTCCGAACACCGCTCAGGATCATGGCCCGCATCGATCTGGAAGATAGTACTGCCATTTCTGCTTTTTCTGGTCGTTCAGTGCTGCCACGCCGGTTTTTCCAGAGCGTCCGACGTACCTGCAGGCCGCTTGATCAATCCTCAGGGATCAGTCGCCGTTCTACCCTCGGGAAATGTTTCCTGGGAGGAGGCCAAGAGCGGCAGGGACCTTTTTGCCGGAGATTCTGTACGGACCGGGCAGGATTCTCGCGTTTCGATTTTATGTATAGACGAAACGCAACTGAAATTGAATGAAAACACTGTCGTCGTCCTCAAGAGCAGTGCGCCTTCGGCGCGAATGGGAATCGCCGTCCCGGCAGCCCAATCGGTGGCGGCCGCAAGCCTCTACGAGGTGCCTACAGGAGAGATCTGGCTGCGCAACAAAAACGAGAAAGCCAGGTTTGAGGTTCAGACTCCTGCGGTAACTGCAGCAATTCGCGGCACTGAATTCAATCTAAAGGTGAGTCGAGCCGGAGCAACGTCCCTTGTCCTTCTGGAAGGGAAACTCACACTGGCTAATCCACAAGGGCAGATCGATCTCGACCCCGGTGAAGAAGGACTTGCCGAGGTCGGCCGGGCGCCGGTCAAAAGAGTGATTCTGCAGCCGAAGGACGCTGTCCAATGGTCCCTCTACTATCCTGGAATCTTCAGCTACCGCGATATTCCGATCGGAGCGTGGAGCGAAGACAGTTCGTCATCTCCCACGATTCGCAAGGCCCAGGCTGACTATGACCTTGGAAACCTGGACGGCAGCCAACGAGAGGCCGACGAAGCGCTGGCCCGAGATCCCGAAAATGGGCCTGCCCTTGTTATCCTTGGCTGGATAAGTTTGCAGAGGCAGTACCCGCAAAGAGCCGCGGAGTATTTCACCAGAGCTGGAAAGCAGAACGCCTGGCCTGGTTTGACCCAATGCGGGCTGGCCCTGGCAAGTTACCGCAATGGCGATCCGGTGGGGGCCTATAAGCTCATGGCCGCAGAACTCAAAAAGGACCCCTGTTCTCTTGTGCTCGTTATGTCGGGCTATTTTTCAATACTTGTCGGCAAAATCGACCAGGCCAAGGTTCTTCTTTGTGACAGCCGCATAAGCGGGCGGGATGCAGCCATCGCTCATTCATTGCTAAGCCAGATATACCTCACCCAGAACTCCAAGCAGGAGGCGTCAAGCGAGGCGGCTATCGCCCTGCAGGAGAATAGTGGGTCGCCGATGGTTCGAATGACAGCCGCTTTGGTCAAGATATCCTATTTTGACTTACCTGGGGCGATGAGACTTCTGGAAGAGGCCCTTGCCGCCGATCCACATTTCCTGGAAGCTTACGTCTACCTTGCCAGGCTTTGGCTTGGGGCCGATTATCTTGACCGGGCATGGGAGATTATCTGCAAGGCGCTCGAAATTTCAAAGACCGACAGTGAGGTTTTGAGTCTGGCAGGATTTATTCGTCTTGGCTACAGGGATTTTGATAAAGCCTTCAATCTGTTCACAGAGGCTGTGAAGAACAATCCGGGGTTTGGAGAACCTCACATTGGCCTTTCCAATGTCGCCTTCCGGAATCGAAATTTCAGCCGGGGTCTGACGGAAATGCTGACGGCGACGCTGCTCGAGCCCAGGGTATCACTTTACCAGAGCAGCCTTGGAAAGGCGCTTTATCAAACGAAGTCTTTCGATAAGGCGCTGGAGGTCTACGATTACGCCAAGACCCTCGATCCCAACGATCCTACCCCATATCTCTACAAGGGGATTGCCCTCTCCGACCTGTACCGTCCCGGAGAAGCAATAGAGGAGATAAACAAGTCCATTGAACTAAATGATAACAGGGCAGTTTTTCGGTCCAGACTCATGCTGGACAGGGACCTCGCCGTAAGAAACACCGACCTGGCACGCGCATACGGCCAACTTGGCCTGGGAGATTGGTCTTATAGCAAAGCCCTTACAGCCGTGAAAGACGACCCGCTGAACCCTTCGGCCCACCTTTTTCTCAGTTCCGCATACGCGGGCACGCGACAACGGATCGGCGCCGCCGCTTCCGAGCTTCTACTGTATCGGTTGCTCTCTCCGGCAAATGAAAACACCTTCAGTGGGTACACCGACTACACGCAGATGTTCGAGATGCCGTATACGAGAGTTTCGCTTAACGCGGGCATCGGCACCTGGACCGACCATTCAGCCCCCAGTCAGGATCACGCGATTGAAGTCCTCGCCGGCCAGCCCGGGCTTGCGGTGGATGCTTACGGAGGATATCAATACGATCCGGGTTTCAGGAAAAACAATGACGACAGAGAATCCTTTTTTGGACTCGCGCAGGCGAAATTCGAACCCACAATCAAGGATTCGTTTTACACCACCTACACCTATAATAAAGTCCGGTGGGGAGATACCAACAACCCGGATGATTTCTCCTATATAAATGACCCGAAAATGCGGTGGACAGCCGACGATAATTCTGCCGAGGGCGGATACGTTCATCGTTTTTCACCTTCGGCCGTTTTGATTGGATACTTCAATTGGGCCAGGGATGACTGGCTGAGGACTGATCCCTATTTTTATTCCACTAATAGATTTCTCCCTTTCTTCAACGATATTTTCGGCAATACCTATCGCCACACGATCCAGGATTTCAATAATGTCCAACTCCAGCAACAACTCAAGGTTGGCGATCATACCTTCATAGCCGGATTTGACGATTTTACCGGCTCTCTCGATTATTTCTATCGGGATTCAGGTGCGAGCAGGGTCTTCTTCCCGGGTACCTACGACAACACCATTACTTACAACATTATCAACGATTACAATCCGCCCGACCGTGCCACCTCCTTCTACATACGCGACTACTGGCGTATCTGCCCGCAGTTGCTTGTGGAGCTGGGCATTTCGGGGGACTTTACCTCCAGTTCCCGTGCCGGTTTTTCTGATTCTATATCCTCTTCTACCGCCAATCCGTTGGTAGGCCTCAATTATGAAATCGATAAATCAAATACTCTTCGTTTTGCTTACCAGGGCTATGTAAATGGCCACTCTCTTCTAAACCCGAGCATAGCTCCTTCTGAAGTGGCCGGGTTTCCATCACAGGTCAATGCAGATGACGGTTCGAAAGTAAAGGAGCTGGGCTTTTCATGGGAGTCGCAGTGGAACCCCAAAACTTTCACCGTGCTCAACCTGCAGGCCCATCGCATCGACAATCCCCAATATAATGTTTACTCCGACATAATCGATGCACGATCCGAGCGTGTCGAGGGCTCGTTTATCCTTAATCGACTGTTGACCTCATCGCTTGGCCTCTCGGCCGGTATCTCCGGAAAACTGGTCTCCCTGGATGCCCCGCCTAACACCTTTCTCACGGGCGATTTCAACGAGATAGCGGGAGCCGTCGCGCTTTCGTACATGCACCCCAGCGGCTGGTTCGCATCGATAAAGGATACCGTGGTGAGCCAGGACCTTGGCGGGCTGAGCGATAAAAGCCTTGCGCAAAAGCAGGCGGACATGGGAGACCCTTTCAATCTGGTGGATATCACCGTCGGTAAATATTTTCCGGACAAACGTGGATATGCATCCGTGGGATTAACAAATGTATTCAATCAACATTTCTTTTATCAAACTGAACCAGTTGCGCTGTGGAGCTTTTTTCCCGATCGTGCAGTAGTGTTTAATGTTGGCCTTTACTTTTGACCGCTTAAGATCTTTGAGTGATGAATACGCATGGACATCGACTCTTTTCTGAGAACTCGATACCGGGTTGGGGCTCTTTGGTTATTCAGCCTGCTCCTGATCCTGCCCCTTGAGTTCTCCCCACTGATCACGGGACTTGAAAACCAGCTCCTGGACCAGTTTTTCTGTATTAGAGGGGCCCAGCCGGCCCCCCCTGAGCTGCTGATCGTAGCGATAGACGAGCCGTCCTTTCAGGAATTTCGCCTTGCGTGGCCCTGGCCCCGAAGTTTGCATGCCAGGCTGATCGATCGGCTAGCGGCCGCCGGCGCCCGTCTCGTTGTGTTCGACGTCCTGTTTACAGAACCTTCAGATCCGGAAAACGACGCTGCTCTTGCTTCTGCCATAAAGCGCGCGGGCAATGTACTGCTCGCCGAAACCATTGACTATACCAACGATAGTCTTTTTTCCCGGACTATAAGACTGCGGCCGCTTGGCCCTTTTGCAGATTCCGCCAGGGGGACCGGCCTTGCGATGATAACGCCGGATAACGACGGGGTGGTCAGACATTTTCAGGTGCAGATCATGGGGGCCCCTACCCTGCCCGCCCGCGCCATCCATGAGGCGGGAAAGCCCGACCTGCCGCCAGAGTCATCCGGTTTGATAAGATTCGTGGGGCCTGCCAGGAGTATCGACACGCTTTCATACTACCAGATACTCGATGATGAACACCCGGCGCCGGCCGAGCGCATCCGAGACCGAATCGTACTGGTTGGCCGCCAGCTTCAGGCCTCTCCTTCGCCATTGGGCCAGACCGATCTTTTCCCGACACCTTTTTTCGAAAGAACCGGGGTTTACACCAGCGGAGTCGAAATCCACGCCAACATCATTCACAATCTTCTAACCGGTCAATGGGGGAGGGAAATCCCAACGGCTACGAAGCTCATCGCATGCTCGGTTTATTTTTTCCTTTTTTCCCTCATTTTCACCGCAATCTCTCCATTATTCGGGCTGATCATCCTCGTCATATCGGGCCTGTGCGTGACCGCTCTTTGCTTCTGGCTTTTTCTTGCTTTAGATTTCTGGGTCCCTCCAATAATGTTTGTGTTGGGAACCGCTTCAATTTACACCGGTAATGTAGTGCTTCAATACCTGGCTGAGGCACGGCAAAAAAGATGGCTGCGCGGGGCCTTCAACCGATACGTCTCCCCTGCTGTCGTCGAATCCATTGTAAATAACCCGAGTGCTTTGGAACTGGGCGGACAAGAAGTCCAGGCAACAATCTTTTTTTCCGATCTCGCCAATTTCACCAGTTTCTCAGAACACCTCCCTCCAAAGCAACTTGTCGCATTTCTCAATGAATACTTTACTCCCATGACAAAAATCATTCTGGAGCATCGCGGGGGGCTGGACAAATTCATAGGAGACGCCATCATGGCATTTTGGGGTGCGCCGATTCCTCTGGAAAACCATGCTCAATACGCGTGCAATGCAGCCCTCAAGATGAAGCAGACCATTACAATGTTGCAGGAAGGCTGGCGTCAGCGCCAATTGCCCATCCTCGAAGCCAGAATGGGAATTCACTCCGGGCCGGTTGTAGCAGGCAACGTAGGGTCTATGGAGCGTTTCAATTACACGGTGCTGGGCGATACCGTAAATCTCGCTTCCCGGCTGGAGGGGGCAAACAAAGTCTACGGCACAACCATTTTAATCAGTGAGGATACATTCCAGCTTGCCGGGGCAGGGTTTGTAGCTCGTGAGCTAGACTCGATCAGGGTAAAAGGCAGGCAGGCCCCCGTAAGGATTTATGAGCTGATAGGAAAGCCTGGGGAAGTGGATCTTCCGTTTCTGGATATCTTTGCAGAAGGTCTTGCCGAGTACAAAAATTGGCAGTGGGACCGCGCGGAGCGACACTTTCGCTCGATTGCAGCTATGGACCGGCCATCCAGAACGTATCTGGAGCGGTGTATCCTCTACAGAACTGATCCGCCTCCGGAGAATTGGGATGGGGTATTTGTCCACAAGGTGAAGTAATAGATTGCGGCAAACCAGATCAGGAGACGACCCAGACGGTTCTGTCCTTCGCCATGTGGATGACCCTGTTACTAACTCGCCCCATTATCAATTGCCCAACTTTGGAAAGGCCCCTTCTTCCGACAACGATGGTATCGTATCCTCCCTTTTCTGCTTCGTCTATTATTGCCTGGGCCGCATTGCTTGCCCCTGATATGATCTTCTGATGAATTCTCCCGGTATCTACCCCACTGGAAACCAGCGCCGCCCTTGCCTTATCGAAGGAGGGTTCCAGAAGTTTGGCAGCAGCGTCAAGCTCCCTTTCGATTCTCTCAACCTCTGTTTTGTCCCCCTCCGAGGAGAAGGCCTCGCGCACAAAATTCCTGAAACCGCGAAAGCTGCGAACAGCGTGCAACAGCATGACCTCGCAATCTTTCGAGGCCCCCAACACTTCGGAAACATGGCTCAAGGCAAGCATTGCCCCTTCGGAATCGGTCAGGCAGAGGAGGAATTTTTTGGGGAGGTACTTTCCTCCCACGATCCATACGGGGATGGATACAAGGCCGAGGATGTTGCTGGCGACCGAGCCCAGCATGAAGTCTTTGAAATCGCTAAGCCCCCTTCGCCCGACAACCAGCGCCTTGTAGCCGTTTTTAGATTCAGCGGCGATATCTCGGGCTATCCCGATATCCCTCTCGGCAATTGTCAGCGAAATCGCCTCTTCGGGAAAACCGGCTTGCAGCAAAATCGCTTTAGCTTTTTCCATGAAATCACATATGGCCTTCACCTCTCTTTGCTCCCAAGCTTCTACGTTTACTATCCTGTAGTTGTAGGCGGGGGTTTTCTTTTCGTGGTCTATGAATGATTCCGGGAACTTCGTGCGAACGTGAAAAAGGACCACCTCGAACCGCCTTTGATCCAGGATTGAAGCGACGTACCTGACAGTAGCGAGGGAGTGTTCGGACCCATCGCAGGCAACGAGTATTTTGTCCCGCACCGAATCGTTCATATTATTTCCTTTTTATGAATCTGGTCATATATCCCTGGAAAAACTGGACGTAACCACTCAGCCCTATGCCGGGTTGCGCTGCGCTTCAATTCAGAGCAAGGGTAGCGCCCGGGGTCTTGGAAAGTATGACGGTGGAAATGTCGGCAAGCAGTTTGTTCTTGAGCTTCTCACACGAAGCGTCATTAAACATGACCATATCAAGCTGGCGGGTGTGGATGAGCAGATACCCCAGTATCTTGAGCTTTTCCTTCATCACCTCCTGATCATAGCCCTCCAGGCGCGCGGTCAAACCGTCGTCTTTAATTTCGCAGTGAAATTCAAACTCTTCAAGAATGCTTCCGACAAATTGAGCGCGGCGCACTCGCCTGCTATGATCCGCCGCACCACCTTTAAAATTGAAACTGATGTAATTCTCGTTCGACCTCTCGCCAACAAGGCCTTCAATGCTGGAGAAATGAAAACCAAACCTGGAACTGAGGCTGCAGAAG
>JBKQLC010000091.1:0-4970 GCA_052147195.1 Syntrophobacteraceae bacterium | reverse complement strand
TCAGCGCGCTGGTTTCCATACTCAAGTTCCTCGTCGACCCCCATAAGCTGGTGAGCATTGTCTACTGGCTCATGGGAAGTTTTTCCCTCTCAGACTGGCCATCGATTGGGGTTGCATCTTTAGGAATGATCGTGGCGTGTACTCCCCTGATGCTTATGAGATGGCGTCTCAATGCGCTTTCCATGGGCGAGGAGGAGGCCAGGTCACTTGGAATACCCGTGGAAAGAGACAGATTAATATTTATCGGCGCCGCCTCGCTTGCGGTGGGCAGCGCCGTGTCGGTGAGCGGCATTATCGGCTGGGTTGGGCTTATGGTGCCCCACCTCACCAGAATGCTGATCGGGCCGGACCACAGGCTTCTTATGCCCTTTTCCCTGGCGGCAGGCGCGGCCTTTATGATTTTTGCCGATACGCTTGCCAGAAATCTCACCTCTTTTGATATCCCGGTGGGGATCATAACCGCCCTTAGTGGTACGCCGTTTTTCATCTATCTTTTGAGAAGAGGCACAGGCGGGGAGAGTTGGGGCAAATGATCGAGGTCAGAGAACTCACATTCATGCACCAGGGAGCAAAGGAACCGGTCCTCCGGAAGATCGATTTCCAGGCCAAAGGGGGAGAGGTGACGGCTATACTCGGGCCGAACGGCTCGGGGAAAACCACCCTTTTCCAGTGCTTGCTCGGAATCTGGAAGTTCCATGAAGGAGAAGTGCGTCTTTCAGGGAAACCGATAAGCCACCTGAAGCGAGTCGAGATCGCCAAAAGGCTGTCCGCTGTTCCCCAGGAGCACGACGCTCCGTTTCCTTACTCTTGTTTGGATATCGTCCTCATGGGGCGGACGGCGCACGTCGGAATTTTTTCATCCCCATCCCTACAGGACAGGGATTTATCCAGGCAGGCCATGAAAGCTCTCGGTGTCGATCACCTGGCCGAAAGGCCCTATACCCAGGTAAGCGGCGGCGAGCGGCAAATGGTCCTCATCGCGCGTTGTCTTGCACAGGACGCCCCTGCGATGCTTCTCGACGAGCCGACGGCGCACCTGGATTTTAGAAACCAGATCACAATACTTAAAAAGGTCAAAAATATAGTTCGAGAAAAGGGCTTGGTGGCGCTGATGAACCTTCACGATCCGAACATGGCTCTTCTTTTTTCCGACAGGGTGCTTCTTCTGAACCGTGGAGCGCTCGTTGCACAGGGGCGACCGGATGAAGTCATCACACAGAAGAGCCTTCTGGAAGTATACGGGATCGAAGTCGAGTTCGTCGCCGAAAACGGCTACCGGGTGATCTGTCCTAAACTCTGATTACGACCGGAGAAACTCCAATAGAGGAAAAAGCATGAAACTTCTCACCATTATGTGGTCCAGTTTCATCCCGATTTTGAAGGATGCCGCCGAAGTCACGGCCATCTTCAATTTGAGGGCATATTCAAACAAACAACTCAACCTGGATCCCCTGATTGTTGAAGATATCGGAAAGGAAATGAAAACAGCCGATCTGATAGTGCTCTATCGCACTACGGAACCGTTCTGGGATGCAGTGGAAGATGAGATTGAAAGACTTGGAGGACGAATCCCGATTGTGGTGGTCGGACCGGAACCGTCCTACTGGAAAATTTCCAATGTAAGCCCTGAAATCGTCACAACGGTGTACCGCTATCTTCTTTTTAACGGTGCGGAAAATTTCAGGGAGATGCTGAAGTTCCTTGCATCCACCTTGTTCGCCATGGACCTTTCTTTCATCCCTCCGAAAGAGACGGCATGGGAAGGCATCTACCACCCTGAATGGGGCGGACCGTTTACAACTACACGGGAGTATCTGGACATTTATCCCTTGAGCAACCGCCCGCTGGTGGCAGTTCTTTTTCCCAGGTCCAACTGGGTGTCGGGAAATATGGACGTCGAACGCCGTCTCATCGAAGCTCTGGAAAAACAGCAACTGGGTGTTCTTCCCGTCTTTTTCTATTCGTTTAAGGACAGCAATCTCGGCAATCTTGGCGGAGAGGATGTAATCAGGCAATTCCTCATGAGAGAAGATGGCGCTTGTCTGATAGATGCCGTCGTAAAGCTCAGCGTATTCTTCCTCGGGCAGAAACGCGGGGATAATTCCGAATCCCAGGCGGGATCGGGCGTATCGCTGTTGAAAGAATTGAACGTACCCCTGATCAATCCGGTTATTTCCTATTACAAGGACGGGGAAAGGTGGCTGGCGGACCCCGACGGGCTGGGGCAGCAGGTAGCCTGGAGTATCGCGCTTCCGGAATTTGAGGGCGTAATTGAACCAATGGTGGTCGGAGCAAGCAAAGGGATCAGCAACCCCGAAGAAGAAATGTATGAAGCTCTTCCAGACCGCATCGAACGCCTTGCGCGAAGGATTCTCCGTTGGGTGGGCCTGCGGCACAAACCTAATGCTCAAAAAAAAGTTGCCTTTATCCTGCACAATAATCCGTGCGCATCAGTAGAGGCCACGGTAGGAGCGGGCGCTCACCTGGATACCCTGGAAAGTGTCGCCCTGATGCTTTTGCGAATGCGAGAGGAAGGCTATGAGGTGGAACCTCCCAAAGACGGCAAGGCGCTCATCGATGAAATTCTGGGGAGAAAGGCCCTATCGGAATTCCGCTGGACCACGACCGAGGAAATTGTAGCGAAGGGAGGCAGCCTTGAGCAGCTTGAGACGGAGAAATATCTTAGCTGGTTTGAAGAGCTGCCTGAAGCGACCCGCGACAGGATGGTCGAAGCCTGGGGGAAACCTCCCGGTGAGGAAAAAGACGGAATCCCGGCGGCAATGGTTCACGATGGAAAAATCCTGGTCACCGGGGTGCGGTTCGGCAATGCCGTCGTTTGCGTTCAGCCCAAAAGAGGCTGCGCCGGATCGAGGTGTGACGGTCAGGTCTGTAAAATCTTGCATGATCCGGCAGTGCCGCCGCCCCATCAGTATGTCGCGACATATAAATGGCTCTCAAGAGATTTTGGCGCCGATGTCATCATTCATGTTGGAACGCATGGAAACCTGGAATTTCTGCCGGGGAAGGGAACCGGACTTTCTTCGGGGTGCTTTCCAGACATAGGGATCGATGAGATGCCACACCTCTACATCTACAATGCGGATAACCCGCCAGAAGGGACCACCGCTAAACGCCGGACCTATGCCACTTTAGTCGATCACATGCAGGCGGTGATGGTCCAGGGAGAACTCTACGGCGATCTTGACGAAATCGAAAGACTTCTCTTTGAATACGAGAAGATCAAGAATTTGGAGCCCGCCAAAGCCCATACGCTGAGCCACATGATTAAGGACAGGCTAAAACCCGGGAACCTCATGCCGATGCTAAAAGTTGCCGAAGATGCGCCCTTTGATGACGTGGTGCGGTCCGCACACGAAGCACTTTCTTTGTTGAAAAACTCCTATATTCCCAAGGGCATGCACGTTTTTGGAAAACTCCCTGCGGATGAAAGATTCTCAGAATTCATCTACGCAGTGATTCGCTATGAGAACTCCCCCGAGTCGCTTCGAGGGGTTGTGGATAAGCTGATGGGAAAAGACCCTGAGTTTATGGCAACGGACGAAACCCTAAAAAAAGACCTCGTGGACCGGAAAGCAAAGGAGATTTGCACGGCCTATCTCGCTGGAGGAGGCCCTCTTCCCTGGATTTTGAAAACATACTTCGGCGAAACGTGCGGGCTTGAATCCATCATCTGCGACATTCAGGCAAAGATCGACGACGTGAGGATGAGAGTGCTGCAATCCGATGAAACAGCAGCTCTGCTGAACGGGATGAACGGAGGTTATATCCCAGCCGGTCCATCGGGAATAATTACCCGTGGAAGACCCGATATCCTTCCGACCGGCAGGAACTTCTATTCGCTCGACCCTCATAAAGTGCCGTCCCGTGCCGGGTGGGAGGTCGGCGTAAAGCTGGCGAAGATCACCATCGACAAGTTCCTGCGGGAAGATGGGAAGTATCCGGAAAATATAGCCTTCTACTGGCAGTGTACTGACATAATGTGGTCAGACGGCGAAGGGATGGCCCAGATGATGTATCTTCTTGGCGTGCGACCTGTCTGGCAGACAAACGGTAGGATAGGCAGATTTGAAATAATACCCGTCAAAGAGCTTGGGCGACCACGAATCGACATTACCGTCAGGGTGTCGGGAATCACGCGGGATAACTTCTCAGCGTCAATCGATCTGATAGATGACGCCGTGGTGGCCGTTGCCAGGCTCGATGAGCCCGCAGAGCAAAACTTCGTCAGGAAACACTTACTTGCACAAATCGAGGAAACGGGCGGCAGTCCGGAGGATGAAGAAGCTTTGCGAAAAGCTTCATACAGGCTTTTTTCATGCATGCCGGGAGTGTACCAGGCCGGCACTCAGCTCGCTGTATATGCATCTGCCTGGAAAGACGAAAAAGACCTTTCCGACGTTTTCCTCTATTGGAATGGCTATGCCTACGGCAAAGGCGTATTCGGCGAACCTGCCCATAAACATTTTTCCATGAACCTCAAAACGGTCGACCTCACTTTTTCAAAGACCGTCACCGACGAGTACGACCTTTTAGGGTGCTGTTGCTATTTCGGTACCCACGGCGGACTGATCAACGCGGCAAAAGTCCTTTCGGGCAAAGAGATCAAAACCTATTATGGGGACACCAGGGAGCAGGGCGAGGTGAGGGTGAGGGACTTGGCTGATGAAATCCGGAGGGTCGTCCGAACCAAGCTGCTGAATCCGAAATGGATCGATGGGGTGAAGGAGCATGGTTACAAGGGAGCAGGAGAGATCTGCAAGCGGATCGGCAGGGTTTACGGTTGGGAGGCAACAAGCCGGGAAGTGGACGACTGGATTTTCGACGACATCTCGCGGACTTTCTTAATGGATGAGGAAAACCGCAAGTTTTTTGAAGAAAATAACCCGTATGCCCTTGAAGAGACGGCGAGAAGGCTGATTGAAGCATCTGAAAGAGGCCTTTGGAACCCG
>JBKQLC010000090.1:0-6915 GCA_052147195.1 Syntrophobacteraceae bacterium | reverse complement strand
TAAACGAAGTGATTTCCAATCGCTGCTGCCAGCTTGCCGGCACGCCGCTTGGGAGCAAGACGCCGGTTCACCCGAACGATCACGTCAATATGGCGCAGTCGTCCAACGACTCGTTTCCCTCAGCCATGTGCATCGCGGCTGCGGTGAACGTGAAGCAGCGGTTGATCCCGGCAGTGCAGGCGCTGCATGATGCGATAGAGGCGAAGGCCGGGGAGTGGAAAGATATTATCAAGATCGGCCGGACTCACATGCAGGATGCAACGCCGCTGACGCTCGGCCAGGAATGGTCCGGCTATGCAGGGATGCTTGCAGACGATATCGAGCGGATCGATGCCGCGCTGGATGGGGTTTACCGCCTGGCGCTGGGCGGTACGGCGGTGGGCACGGGCATTAACTCGGCGCCCGGTTTCGCGGAGGCGGCTGTGGCTGAGATTGCCAGGCTCACGGGCTTGCCGTTTGTCAGCGCACCGAACAAGTTCACGGTGCAGGGTGCACACGACGCGCTGGTTCAGCTTTCCGGCACACTACGCACGCTGGCGGTATCACTCTACAAGATCGCCAACGACATCCGGCTGATGTCCTGCGGTCCGAGGGCCGGTTTCGCCGAACTGGTGATCCCGGCGAATGAGCCGGGCTCCTCGATCATGCCGGGCAAGGTGAACCCCACCCAGGCCGAGGCCCTGACGATGATCGCCGTGCAGGTGATGGCAAACGACGTGGCCGTGGGCTTCTGCGGCGCCGGCGGTTATCTGGAGATGAATGTGTACAAGCCGCTGATGATCTTCAACATCACCCATTCCATCACGATCATGACCGACGGCTGTACGAATTTCCGTAAATTCCTTATCGAGGGAACGAAACCCAATTTGAAGAAGATCAACGAATACGTCGAGCGTTCGCTCATGCTGGTGACGGCGCTTGCGCCCGTCATCGGCTATGACAAGGCATCAAAGATCGCACACTACGCAATGGATAACGACCTCACGCTAAAGGCTGCGGCGCTGAAGCTGGGCTTCGTGACGGAAGACGAGTTCGACCGCGTCGTCGATCCAGCGAAGATGGTCAAGCCTTACGTTGCCACGAATTAAGAAAGGAGAAAAGCATGTCCAACACTAAAGCGGCACAGAAAAATTCAATGCCGGATTTCTGTACTGACGTCAGCAAACGCGGGATCGATCTCCTGCACGATCCGGCGCTTAATAAGTCCACGGGCTTCACCGAAGCTGAGCGTCAGGCGCTGGGGCTGGTTGGGCTGGTTCCGGATGTGACGGAGCCGGAGGACCTCCAGCTCCGCCGGGTTATGCTGCAACTCAGTCACAAAAACACCGATCTCGAACGCTACATCTACCTCGTCAATTTGCTCGACCACGACGAAACCCTTTTCTACCGTACGATCATGTCCGACCCGGCGCGATTTCTTCCCATCGTCTATGACCCGACGATTGGGGAAGCCTGTCTCAAGTTCGGGCACATCTTCCGCGGTCCAAGGGGTATGTATTTGCCTATCACTCGCCGGGGACATGTGAAGGAAGTGCTCCGTAACTGGCCCGTCAAAGATGTGAGATTCATCTGCGTAACGGATGGCGGACGCATTCTTGGCTTGGGGGACCTCGGCGCCAACGGCATGGGAATTCCTATCGGCAAGCTTCAACTCTACACCGCTGCGGCGGGAGTACCTCCCGAAGGACTACTGCCGATGTACCTGGACGCAGGGACCAATAACGAGCAGTATCTGAACGATCCGCTGTATCTGGGTCTGCGCCGGACTCGTCCCTCCACCGACGATCTCTATTCCTTCGTTGACGAGTTTGTCGAGGCAGTGCAGAAGGTGTTTCCGAAGTGCTGCATTCACTTCGAGGACTGGACCGGCGTCGATGCTGTCCATCTGCTCGAACGCTACCGTAACAAGTACAGTGTCTACAACGACGATGTGCAGGGTACGGCCGGCATAACACTTGCCGGCATGATCAACGCAACCAGGCTCAAGGGCACGCAACTTAAGGACGAGAAGTATCTGTTCCTGGGCGCCGGTTCGGCCGCTATCGGTCTGGCCAACCTGCTGTGTTCCGCCCTTGTTGCCCAGGGCTTGACGATCAAGGACGCCCGGTCACGGGTGCACATGTTCGACGTCAACGGTCTGCTCGAATCGACCCGTTCGGATCTCGTGGACTTCCAGTTGCCGTACGCACATCAGCACGCGCCGGCAAAAGACTTCGTCGCTGCGATTCAAAGCATCAAGCCGACGACGATCATCGGTGTCAGCACGGTCGGTGGGGCCTTCACGAAACGCGTTGTCGAGGCGATGGCATTGATCAACAAACGTCCTGTTATCATGGCATTGTCGAACCCGACCGAGCATGCGGAGTGCACACCCGAACAGGCGTACACGTGGTCAAAGGGAAGGGCGATCTATGCTGCCGGGGTTCAGTTTCCGCCAGTACATCTTGACGGCAAGACCTTTCTGCCGGGGCAAGCGAACAACTTCTTCATTTTTCCGGCAGTTGGCATGGCCATCTACGTCACGCAGGCCAAGCGCGTTACCGACGAGATGTTCATCGAGGCCGCAGCAGCAGTCGCAGATCAAGTGCCGGATGCACTGTTGAAGCAGGGGCTCATATACCCGTTGCAGGCGAACATTCTCGAAACCGAGATCAAGACGGCGGCCCGGGTCGCCAAACTTGTATTTGATAGTGGACTGGCACGAGTTGATCGACCGTCCGACGTGGAGGCGTTCGTTCGCCGCCACGTATACAAGCCGGAATACAAGAATCTCATCTGAGAGGACAGGTCACGGTTTGTCACTGCGAGCGGCTCTAAACCGATCCGGGATTCAGGCCCGCGTTAAGGATGGCTAACTCTTTGAAATTGAGGAGCAGAAGAAACTGAGTCTTTTCATGTCTCTCCTGCTCCTCTAAGTGATGCTGCCTTTCTGAAGTTGATCCTCAACTTCAATTTGCCAGAAAGCTCGAATGGTTGTCCCTTCACCGGGGGTGGACTCTATTAAGAAGCTTCCTCCGGTCAATTCGGCCCTTTCTCTCATGCTTGTAAGGCCAAGACTTGTAGTGGTAACGGTCTGCATGATTATGTCCAAATTCATGCCCACACCATCATCAGAAACGGCCAACTCGATTCCACCCCCATTCTTTGAGAGCGAAATGTCAACCCACTCCGCCTTGCTGTGCTTGGCAATATTGTTCATTGCCTCCTGGGCGATTCTAAAGATATTTACCTTCAGGTTTTTAGGGATTGCCTCTTCTGCAATTCCAACCTCAAGCTCAATGTGGCGTTCGGGATATAATTTCATGCATTCGTGACGCAACCACTCAAGTGTTGCCAAAAGCCCTACGCTATCCAGCATCGAAGGTCGCAAACCCATGTAGATACTTCTGGTTTCCTCAATTGAGTGCTGGAGGATCGGAACAAATTGATCCAGGTGGTTCAAGGCAGCATTGCCGTCACCTGAATCCCTGAGCTTCAAGGCCATCTCTACCCAAAACTTAACAGCAGCAAGAGTCTGTCCGATGCTGTCGTGGAGTTCGGAAGAAAGCCTTTTCCTCTCTTCTTCCTGAACGGAGATGAGCTTTGAGGGAATTTGCCGAAGTTCTTCGTTGGCTTTTCCCAGTGCGGATGTTCGCTCCTCTACCCTTCGCTCCAGTTCGTGGTGAGCCTTTCGCAGCGCCTTTTCACCATTTTTGCGCAGAGTGACGTCGCTCATATTTGTCCTGCACTCCCCTGCGCCCTCGTCCCTTTCCGCGTATATGCTCTCGATCCGGGCATGGAATTGGCCGCCGCCTATCGAAGACAACCTTACTTCAGTCGTCTGCCTTTCGCGGTTATCAAAAATTGCGTTCAGGTGGGAGAGAAATTCCTTTTTATCAGGCTGGAGAACGAAATATTGAAAGTGCTTCTCAATCAAACGCCCTCTCTCCATACCAAGCTGCCTTGCCGCGGTCAGGTTGAGATCAATGATTTGGCCGTGTTTATTCAGGGTAAGGTAGCCGACAGGGGCAAAATCGTAGAGGTCGGCATATCGTGAGCGGGAAATTTCCAGGTCGTTTTGTACCCGCCGGAGTTCTTCGTTTTGCATCTCAAGCTCTATCTGATGCACCCGCAGTTCATGTAGGGAGTTTGCCTCTTCAAGGCGCGTATTACCCGGTCTGCCGGGCTCTGATTTCAGGCTTTCCTCGGCTCGAGTTCGGAGATCTTCAGGATCTTTGCGGCCTCTATTGCTTTTCATCATCAGAACCTACGGATAGGATGAGATACCTGGAGAAACTCCGGCTAGCAGGAGCAAGCCGTTAGATGCGCCCGATTATTTTCACTAAAAGCCAGACAAGGAGATCAAGAAAAAGGCAGATCCTTCGAAATCGATATGGAGAAAGTTACTCCCCCTTTTGCGGCTGGCTCTACATACTCTCCCGGAGTGCTGTTCGGCGATTTCTTTTACTGTGGCCAAGCCCAGGCCGGCGAATTCGACTCCCCTGAATGTCTCATGCCGCTGAAACATAGATTCGTCAAATTTGATCTTCCCAGTTTTGGGAGAGAAACACGAAACCTGAGTGGGGGAAAAAATACATCGGGATAAGTGGGTGTTAGGCTGCGCTAATATCTAAGTACCTGAAATGAAGGGACAGTTTGCGGGAAATCTTTCCCTTGTAAAATCAAAGGCATCCGTCAATCCTGTCCGGCATTCGCAAAAACAGCACAGGTTGAAATCTTCCTTTTTCGATCTTTTTCGTAAGATTTCGTTAAAAGCAGGCGCGTAGAGGTAGAAATCCACAGGCGTGAGAGCCGATGCCGCCGCTGAAAAGCACGACAAAGTGTCAGGCAGTTGAACAGGAGCTTGACGAGCAACTCTACTCTGCTGACATAGTCGCCAGTCTTAGCGCCGAAATTGCCCTTGGCAAAAACCAGGTCGAACAAGCCTTATCACTGGCTGAGCAAGCTGCCGCTACGGCCCACAAGATTGGCGGCATCTGCTACGATAAGGCCGCCCACAAGGGGCTAGACTACGGCTCGGTCAGGCGCCCTTTCACGGTTTGGGGTGTCCCTCAAGGGCATGAAATGCTGTGGTGAAGGCATGGCGCGTCAGGTATGGGGAAGATCGCTTGCCTCCTGGAACTGTGAGTCCGCCCTCGGGTGGATTCCCATTCCCATATGAAAAATGGTATAATTGAGTTCATCAATTCTGGCCGAACTCCCGAGCACCATGTTGCTGTGAGAAGTACTTGCCTACTAAAAGGAGTAGAGATAATTCATGAAGATACTTATAGCTGAAGATGGCCCCGTCGCCGCGAAACTCATGCGGCTTATGCTTGAGCCGTACGGCGAGTGCGATACAGCTATCAGCGGAAGGGAGGCGCTAATTGCTTTTCGTCTGGCAGCCAAAGAAGGCAGAAGATATGATTTGATATGTCTGGACATCATGATGCCAGGGCTGGACGGGCTCCACGTGCTGAAAGAAATTCGAAAAATGGAAAATGCTGACGGGATCGCAGTACCTGATGGCGTCAAAATCATAATGACGACAGCCTTGAGCGATCCCCGGAAAATGAAGGAAGCTCTTGATTCACAGTGTACGGCCTACCTGGCCAAGCCCATCGGAAAGCAGAAACTGTTGGAACAACTCAGAGCACTCGGCCTACTGGAAGAAAGTTCGTAGTTCCAGGCTGCCTGCTTCGCATATGCTGAAAAAATGGACCCGGAATACACTCTTGCCGACAGGATCGATAGGCCCGGGTAAATTTCCAAGAATTAAGGAAGCTTGCCAAAACTTGTTATTGGGTATGATTGAAGCGTTGCACGTGACACAATAGTCTTAAGGACAGGCTGGGAGTTTGTCGAGGAAACGCTGGTTTCAGGATACTTTTGGTGATATTTGCAACCTCCCATCAATTCGATGTCACGGGCGCTAAGCGAATCGCCCCAAATCCTGTTCGACTTTGCCTTCCGCTTTATTCCTTGTAGAGCGTCTCCCTGGAGGATATGATATCCAAGCCATATTGCTCTTTGACAGCGAGCCGTTCTTTTACAATGATGAAGGTACCTGGAAGTTTTCCTCTCTCCGCAACACGTTCGTCAACCAAACGTACTGGGACCTGAAACTGCGACAGTTCTTTTAACAGTGACAAGCCTAAGAAAGGAGGGTTTTTTTTAGATGAATGCTCTGACGCTGGTGTTTGTTTCATTGTGCATATTTGCTATCGCATATAGGTTTTATGGGCTCTTCATTGCGCACAAGGTTCTGGGGATAAGGTCGGATAGGCCGACGCCTGCAAAAACCTGCGCGGACGGCATCGATTATGTGAAAACAAATAAGTTCGTTCTTTTTGGGCACCATTTTGCCGCCATTGCTGCCGCGGGGCCTCTTCTCGGTCCGGTATTGGCGGCGCAGTTCGGTTTTCTTCCCGGGGCCCTTTGGATCGTTATCGGCTGCGTTCTGGGAGGGGGGGTCCATGATATGGTGGTCCTCTTTGCTTCCATACGCCACAAGGGGCAAAGCCTTGCCAAAATTGCCGAGAGCGAGGTCAGCAAAGCGGTCGGGATTGTCGCATCATTTGCTTTTCTCTTTATTCTCATTCTCACGCTGGCGGGTCTGTCGATTGCGGTTCTGAACGCCCTTTTTGAAAGCTTCTGGGGCGTCTTCGTCGTGGGCGCCACCATCCCAATCGCCATTTTGATGGGTCTTTGGATGCACAAGATTCGCCCCGGCGACGTTAAGACGGCTAGTATATTTGGTGTTGCCCTGCTCGCCGCGGCCATCTACTTCGGCGGAGCAATCGAACCGACATCAACGCTGGCCCAGTATCTGAAACTGAGCAAGCATCAGATTGCCATTGTCATTCCTCTTTATGCATTCATTGCATCCGTACTGCCTGTATGGTTTCTTCTGGCGCCGCGAGACTATCTGTCAAC
>JBKQLC010000089.1:0-3308 GCA_052147195.1 Syntrophobacteraceae bacterium | reverse complement strand
ATTTTGTGTATAAGTTGTTGTTTTCTCAGCGTTCTCTGCGCCTCTGCGGTGAATTGCTTTTCGTCTTTTGGTTGCGGCTATGCTGCTCCAGGCTATTCGTGACCCAAAAAGCATTCGAATCTAAAGTTAACAGCATTGGGTCCGACCCAATGCTGTTTAAGCTGCTACGGAAAGGAATAGGGAATTTTCCCTTGAGTACATCTTCGTTTACACTGTTTCAATGAAAAAAAAGAATCTTAGATTCAACATCTTGCCCGAAAAGTTCCGGTTCGTTTTTAAAAACGGAACTTTTATTAGGCGAAAACGCAGTTATGTTTTCATTGTTTTCATTGGGCCAAAGATGAGAATTGCAAATATGATCCACACATAGAAACATTCTGGACGGCCCACCGCACAACGCCATATAGAGGAGAGATGTCTGAAAATCGACGGGTTGGAGCGCTCGCAGGGCGACACAAGTCAGCTATCGATACCCTGAAGGATGACGATTTGTCCTATTTTTTGTCCAAGGCGTTTCTAACTGACTCAGCAACATCGCGCAGGCTGAGCGGCTTCATCAAAAATGCGCGGATACCCATGTCCTTGGCCTTTTCCTCTGTAATCCTCTCCGTAAATCCCGTACACAAGATGACCGGGATGTCCGGACGGATGCGCATTACTTCTTTGGCAAGATCGGCACCGGTCATTTGTGGCATGGTATAGTCGGTAACTACAAGATCGAAATGCTCCGGCTGGGCCATAAAGAGTTCCAATGCCTCAACGCTGCTAGTTTTCCTTAAGACACTGTAGCCAAGATGTTCCAACATTTGTTGCCCTAGATCAGCCAAAACTTCCTCGTCATCGACAAAGATAATTCTTTCGTTACCCTTTGGAATCAGCGTATCAATCTCACATTTCAACGCTGCCACGCTTTCGATCTTTGGTAAGTAAACATTGAACGTCGTACCTTCTCCCGGTTTGCTGTAAACAACAATTTTTCCTTGGTGACGCTCTAAAATTCCGTGGACCACGGCTAATCCCAAACCGCTTCCTTTACCTACTCCTTTGGTGGTAAAGTAAGGATCAAAAATGTGCTCCAGAGTTGCTGAGTCCATACCATGGCCCGTATCACTCACAGTCAGCCGCAGGTAATGCCCAGGATTCAAGCCCGGGGGAGTTCCAGCAGTCTCTGAAACGATTGCTACCTCGGTCAAGCTTACTTCCAGGACGCCTCCAGTTTCTTCCATTGCATGAGCAGCATTAGTGCACAAGTTAACCAATACCTGATGGATTTCCGTAGGGTCAGCTAATGCCGTACTCGTTTCAATCTCAATATTTTGGCGGATTACGATAGTGGTAGGCAAAGAAGCTCGAAGCAATTTGAGGGCATCTTTTATGACTGGCCCAATTTCAACGTGCACTCGTTCTTGATATCGCTTCATGCGGCTGAAAACCAGGATCTGTTTCACCAGATCTTTTGCGCGAAGACCAGCATTGAGCACCTGTTCTAGGCAACATAGCGCAGGATCAGCTCGGGAAATTTTGGTCAAACTCAATTCGGTATAGCCGATTATGGAAGTCAGGATGTTGTTGAAGTCATGAGCGATGCCTCCAGCCAGAGTGCCGACGGCTTCCATTTTATGGGCTTGCCGCAATTGGGCTTGGAGGTTCTCTTTTTCTTCCTCGGCCCGCCGGCGCTGGGTCACATCCCGGTAGCTCCATACCCGGCCCACTGCGACGTCTACAAGGTATTGCGGCTGAGAGTAGCGCTCAAAAACCCTGCCATCGGTCAATTCGATGGTATCAAAGGACTGGACTTCAGGTTGCTCGTAGAGCTCTTGGACCCGGTTAAGAAAACCCTCGGGATCTCTTAATTGGGGCAGGACAGACAGCAGATAAGTCTCATAATCACGAGAACTGAGGACCTCGATATTGAGATGCCACATATCGGCAAATTTCCGATTAAAACTTACGACACCACCTTTGCGGTCTACCACCAAAATGCCGTCGACCGTTGATTCAAGGGTGGCATTTAAGAGAGAAACAGACTGTTCGAGCTTTTCTTCAGCATGCTTCCGCTCCTGAATCTCCTGCTCCAACCCCAAATTGACTTGCCTGAGCTCGTTGCCCTGCACTCGAAGCTCATGAAAGTTCGCCTCCAGCGCCTTGGTCATGGACCCGAAATTACCGATCAGCGAGTCGACTTCTCGGGTGGAGCTGGCAGGCCAGACAATGCTCCTGGCTCCCGAAAGCTTCTCCGGTAGATTGGCGGTGACCTGGGCCAGTTTTGCCAGAGGCCGGGCAAGTCTCCGGCTGAAAATCTGAGACAACAGCAGGGCAAGGGTGGTCAAGCAAACCATGATGGCCAAGTTCTTTATATAAATGTTGTACAACACATGCTGCAGGGGAGCCACAGGGGCTTCTGCGATGAGCTTCCAGGGAAGTTCCGGTCCTAAAGAGGTTTCCAGCACATAGTATGATCGCATCCATCGTGTCATTGCAGGCAGGCCCTTATCATCAGGGCGCAAGAGAAACATCATATTACCTAAGACTTCAGGCACCCCTGATTCCTTCCAATTCCACGATTGCATGGGCGTTCGCTCCGACCTCGTGCTGGCAATGACCCGACTTTGAGAATCAGTAAAGGTAAGACCGGCCATTTTGTCCGACAGGTAGGGCCGGAGGATCTCTTGCACGCTCGTGAGATTCAGAGCTGCGGTGGCGCAGCCCAACCAGTGATTCTCCCTGATAACAGGGACACTAAGAACTATGATGGGGTAAAGAGCAGCCGCTTGTCCCATAAAGACTTCCGACACCACCGGTTGTTGTTCGGTTTTGGCCTTCTGAAACCAGGCCCTGCCAGAGAAATCCAGGCCAATGGTCGACTCTTTCTTCCCATTGACTCGGGGTTCAAAAGCAACAGTGCGGCCTTCGGCGTCTGTCACGTGCATGGAAGCAAAATCTGGAAAAGAGCGTGTCAGAATCTCCGTTTCATGTTGCAACTGTGCCGAAGGAGTCATAGAGGACTGGCCTGCCAGAGCGGCCAATTCCTGCACAGGTTTCAGATTGATATGATACCAGGATCGCAAGGAAAATTGCACGTTGGCCGACAGCGATTGTAGGTCGGCCATAATCCCGACTTCGAGTCTCTCCTTCTCTCGCCTGGCTTCGAAAATGGTGAGAAGCAGTGTCGGAATGAGAACTATTGAAACCAGCAAGTTAAATAAAGACTCCTGGAGTGACGTTTTTTGGGAAAGTTGGGGACGCTGGGGAAGTATACCGAGGGGCACATAGTAAATAATCAAAGTGGCCGCCAAGGCGTTGAAGAT
>JBKQLC010000088.1:0-7926 GCA_052147195.1 Syntrophobacteraceae bacterium | reverse complement strand
GATGCCGTTTGGTGAACCCGTGCGTGGAAATATCGGGTAAGCCGGCATAAGGATCAAGTAAACAGGGTGCAATCCTTAGGGCGTTTAGCTCTAGGGATTTTTTTTTGCCCGAAACTGCCCTTTGGCGCTGTGGTTTGCAGCGACCGGTTTTTACCCAAAGCTTTTTATTGTCCGGAACGGTTCAGCTTCTCGCACAACAGTCCATAGAGGAGGGCTACATGAAGAAAGGCAAAGGGAGCGGAAGGCACCCACCGCGCCGCGACTGTGGTCGGGACGAAAGCCGCATGCACGCCACTGTCATCGGTTTAGGCGGGAAGGCGCGGCCGGTAGGATGAGCGCAGGCCAGAAAACCTGCTGATGGGGCGTTTAACGAAATTTTTTCGAGGGAGAAAGGGACCACATGATTTCCTGCATTCTGATTTCGTGGCTTTACGAGGTCTTATCTTTTGATCTCACTGGCTCTATCGTTCAATCTAAGCGAAAAATCGTTATGACAGCCGCCAGGAGTCTGGTTTTATTAGCGCTGCTGACGGCTGGGGCCCTGGCGGCCACTGGAGAGGCGCAGGCGCAAACCTCCCAGCCGTCCACGGGCTCGGCGCAGACGCAGACCTCCCCGGCATGGGAAGAGCTGAATGCACAGTTGTTGGAGTTGCGCGAGGAAAACGCAAGGCTCATGAAGGACAAAGAGGAAGCGGAGTCCAGGATGAAGACCTCCCAGCCTTCCACAGGCTCGGCGCAGGAGCAAACCTCCCCGCCGCCCGCTGAAAAAGGAGAGGCACAGGCGAAGACCTCCTCGCCGCTCGCTGATATTATCTTGCCTATCCAATTGCTGGGGCTGCAATATAACGGCGTCTACCAGGTTGTGCCCCCCTTTCGCCGCCCTTATTCGGGTCCGCTCAGCTTCGGCAACAAGGACACCGACTATACCGAAACCGGGGGGATTTACCTGGGAGCTCAACTGACCCCGCGTCTTCAGCTTTACGTGGACACCGAAATATTCAAGGGCGACGGCCTAAGCTACGGCACCGGTCAGTCCGGATTTCCGAACGGAGACGTGGTAAGGGCCGGATCGTCGAACCTGCCCAAAGAGCCTTACGTGGCGAGGCTGTATTTTCGGTACATCTGTCCGCTCTCTTCTGAAACCGAGAAGGTGGAGCGCTGCATGGACCAGCTTCCGGGGGAGCAACCGGTCAGCAGGTGGGAGTTCAAATTTGGGAAACTGGCTCTCACGGATGATTTCGATCAGAACCGGTACGCCAATAACAATCGCCAGCAGTTCATGAATTATGACTTCCTCTACAACCTCGCATGGGATTACGCCTCCGATACCCGCGGCTACAGCTACGAAGCCCTGGTCGCCCTCTATGAGCCGAAATGGAGGCTGGCTTTCGCCGTGGCCATGGAGCCCAACACGCAAAACGGGGCCAACTACGACTGGTTCAACAATGGCACGGATATACTGAGGGAGCTTGGATACAACCTGGAATTCGATTTAAAGCCAAACGACCGGGGAACGGTGCTCCGTTTTCTCACCTATTTCAACACCGGACGCATGGGCAACTTTGAGGATGCGATCCTTCTGGGACAAGCGACCCACACAACGCCAAACATTCTGTTGGTGGAGGGGCTGGGAGGCAACCAGTACGGCGGTGCATTCAATTTCGAACAACCTCTGGCCAACGACGGTGAAACAGGAATTTTCGGGCGGCTTGGATGGAGAAGCGGCAGTAACGAGGACTGGTCTTACGTAGAGTGCAACTGGAACGCCAGCCTGGGCGTTCAGGTGTCCGGCGCCAACTGGCAAAGGCCCGCAGACCGGGTGGGCGTGGCTTACGGAGTCGAGGGACTCTCCGGTTCGCACGCCGCCTACCTGGCCGCGGGAGGCATTGGGATGCTTCTGGGCGACGGCGCACTAAATTACGGATATGAGCAGGTGCTTGAAGTCTACTACTCGATCCCGGTATTCCGATGCCCCATTTATGGACACGACGCAGTGTTCACCATCACCCCGGATTTCCAGTTTATTCAGAACCCCGGCTATAACAGCGACCGGGGTCCTTGCGAGGTATACGGCCTGAGAGCGCGACTCGTCTACTAAGGACCGATAAATTCAAAAGCACGGGGGGGGGCTGCCCCCACGCCCCCTCGCCGCTGCGTGGGTATCGCGTATGGAGTCAATGGCTTGTCAGAATCGCGCAGGCAGTACCTTGAGGCTGGCGGGATCGGCATGCTGCTTGGAGACGGCAACCTGAGTTACGGCCTGGAGCAGGCCATGGAAATCTATTACCGCATCCCTGTCGGCCGCTATGTCCAACTAACCCCGGACTTTCAATTCATCCAGAACCCCGGCTACAACAAGGACCGTGGTCCCGTCGAGGTTTACGGCGTGCGGTTGCACCTGGTTTATTGATTTGGCGAATTGACCTCCATCAGCCGGGTAGACGAGGGCAGGTAACTATCCTCGCCTACCCGGCCATGACGGTCGAATTAATTCTGATTTCAATCTGGGGACATCGGTTTCTTGTGTTTTGCGTGCTCCAAAAGCATTTTTTTTGCCTCACCTATGGTTAGCGGGAGCGTCGGGAACCGGTATTGGCCGCAGCGCTCCAATAATTCAGCCAGGTGGGCTACGCGAGGCAATCTCAAATTGTGAGCGCGGATTAAATCCTTCCTGGCGAATACTTCTCTTGTGGAACCCGATAGCCTGATCTTGCCCCTGTCCATCACGTAAACCCGGTCTGCCATGAGTGGAACGGCGTCAACGTCATGGGTGGCGAAAACGACAGTGATGCCCAGTTCCCCGTTTATGTGATTGAGCAGCCTTATTATTTGCGCTGCGCCAACCGGATCGAGGGCTGCAGTCGGTTCATCCAGAACGAGGACCTCGGGGTGCATGGCCAGAACGCTGGCAAGGGCCGCCCGCTTTTTCTCGCCTCCGCTCAGGTTGAACGGGTTTTTATTTTCATAACCGGAAAGTCCCACCATTTGCAGCGCCCAGGCGATGGCCTCTTCCATGCGGTCCCCTGCCACGCCAAGGTTGATTAGCCCGTAGGCTATCTCCTGACGTACGGTACTGGAAAAAAGCTGATCGTCCGGATCTTGGAAAACCATGCCAATCATGCGGCGCACTTCCTTTAAGTACGCTTTTTCGACAACCCGGCCCTTGATAGTTACAACCCCGCGGGTGGGCTGCAAAAGGCCGTTGAACAATTGGAAAAGGGTGGACTTTCCTGCGCCGTTGGGCCCGAGGACGGCTACCCTTTCACCGGCGCTGACCGAAAAGTCTATATCGGTCAGCGCCGGCGTGGCGTCGGGGTATGCAAAGGTTACCCCCGACAGTTGTATAAGGTCCACCTTCATGGCCAGCCCTTCCAGGTGAGTGCAAAGTTGCAAACGAGCATGGCCACCAAGATGAGGCCGGCCAGGACGCCGGCCAGGATATCCTTTGCCGGAATGTGACCGGTATAATAGGGCGGCGCTTTGGCGTCTTCATCATACCCGCGGGCCAGCATGGCTTTATAGACACTGACGCTGCGGCCGAAGGCCTTTACAAGAAGATTCCCGGACAGCATCCCTATGTCTCTGGCCTGTCGATGCCATGGCAGCCCTTCGCCTCCCCTGACACGCTGGGCTTTGCGCATGGTCGTGGCAATCTCCCGCAGCGAGAACGCGTAACGGTAGATCATATCGGCCAGGTCCACAATCAGGCAAGGCATTTTAAGCAAGCGAAGCGTGGCCAGAATCTCAGCCATGGGAGTTGAAAAAGAGAGCAGCATGCCCAGAGAGACTGCCGAGAGCACGCGCAACACGACCAGAAAACCCAGCTCCATCCCTTCCCGGTAAACAGGCAGGGAAATATGCCAAAAACTGATTGTCGCGATGACCGTATGGCCTGAGCTGAATATCAGGCTGACCACCACCAGCCAGGCGATCCCGAAAGGGGCGGCCATCCGCCAGAGGACGCCTCCCAGCCGCAGACGAAGCGTAAGCATAAGGGCCAGGGTGACGAACAGAGCGCCTGCCGCCAGGGGCCACCAGGTCAGAACGCTGACGCTGACGATGGCTGCCAAAAGGACAATGGTCTTGATTCGCCCGTCGAGGCGGTACAGGTAGGGTGTACCCGAGGGGAACGGGCTGGATGCGGCAGTTTGCATATTCGAGAACTCCTTTGCTCTCTACTCCGTCTCTTTCTCGAACAGCTTCCTCCAGTTGTGCCCCACAATCATGCCGGCGAAGAAACCGGCTACGGTAAAGGCCCCCAGCTCGGCATCCCCGGGCAGCTCGATGAAAGGATGAGACTTCACATTGGCCGCCTGGGAAGCCAAAGCGTTGACTGCATCGTCGGTGCCGCCGCCCGTCATTTCATGCATGCCCATGTATTTTGCGACAATGAAAATCGCGGCCAGTATGACGAACATGATTATCAACATCCAGGAGGTAAAGGGGTCAAACCAAGGATCGGTTTTAGCCGTGCTATTTTCACCTGTTTTCATGGTTAATCATCCCTCCATCTCTATCTTTTCCAGTTTGTCGGGTTTTTTCCTGCTGCCTACGCCGGGTAATAAGTCCGGCCTGCGGTTATACATAACCTGCAGCACGGCGGCAGTGAAAATGGCCTCGGCAACAGCCAGCGGAAGTTGGGTAGGGCCGTACCCGGCAAAGAAAATCATCCATTGTTTGACCAACGGAATATTTCCGTGCATGCTCAAAGCCAATTCGAAAGCGGTCGTCAGGTAAGTCATCAAATCGCCCACAAAACCGGCTATGCCGGCTGCCAGCCATAAGGGGGAATTGAAACGCCTGAGGATCTTCCAGCAGAAATAGCCTGAAAATCCGCCGACTATACCCATGGAAACAAGATTCGCGCCTATCGTGGTGATTCCGCCGTGTCCCAGAAAAATGGCCTGGAAGAAAAGAACGATCGATGAGATTACAACTGTGGCGAAAGGTCCCACGATAATGGCCGCCAGCGGTGTGCCGCAAGCATGCGAGCAAGAGCCGGTGACCGGCACCGGTAAGTGAAGGACTGAAATGACGAATACCGCCACCCCCACCATGGATAGAAACGGCTTGTAAGAAAGGTTTTCTTTAATGCGCCTTTTGATCTCCAAAAGACCCGCATAAATAAACACAACCGAGATTCCATACCACATACCCCAGTCCCGAGGCGGCAAAATACCATCTTCAATGTGCATTTGGTTGCTCCTTTACCTTACGCGTTAAGGAATCACACACAAGACCATATGAAACGCTTTCCTTAATTTCACATCGATCCGGTTTCGCCAAAAAAAAACCGGACCACAACAACTGGTCCGGGAATCCGTTTTTATTCTCGGCTTATCCAACTCGGGCCCCAATCCACGGGAGCACGTGCAACTATTAAGCTACGGGCAGGTCTTCTGGCTCACGGATCATCCTACTCGCCGAGCCTTCCCACCCCATCGGACAGTGGCATGCTTTCGGCTTTCGTCCCCGATCACAGCGGCGGGACCGCAACGGTTTTGCACCGTTTTCCCTTATGCCCCTTTCCGGGACACCCACAGCTTATCACTAGGAATATTGACCGCATGCAGTTCGAAATGTCAAGAAAATAATGTGTAATCACATCTCCGGAAAGCCAGGACCCCCGCCCCTGGATTTCTCTTTTTGCCCCCTGCTATTGCGTCACTTTGTTCCTCGCTGCACCCCGCAGGCATCAGCGCGGTAAGCAAAATAACAAAACGGTTGATGAAAAAGGCATGGCGCCCGGTGAGCCACACTTCCAAAAATCACACACTGTCATTATCATTATTTTTACATAATGAGGCAGTTGATCGCATCAGGAGGAATTTGATATGACAAAAAACGGAAATATATTCGTTGTTGGGCTCTTGGTTCTATTTTTCGCAGCCGCGGGTAATGCTTTAGCGGCTTCCGGACAATCGTCTTTGAACGGCACAACCTGGTCTGGAGACATCACTTCGATCACTGGGGCCGGAGTCGCAACATCGCCTCCGAACGCCTTCATCATCAACTCTAAAGCGGGAAGTGCGGAACTGGAGCGGGGCGTGGAGATTGCGCGAGGTGCGCCGAAGACGTGTGAGCCATATCCGTCCCCATGTAATCCGTGTCAGCAGGTAGGGCCGGATAAAGGATGATTTGAAGGATGATTTGGAGTATGATTTGGAAGAGTTGGACCTATATTCACAATAAAACATCGAATAAACATGTTGCCTGAACATCTGAATATCATTGGGATGTTCAGGCATGATAAGTTGTCGACAGAGAAGATAAATATTTTTTTCAGTTTTTATCTGGCGTTAGACTTGGGCGATGTCCATTCTAGAGCGGCGTCGGCGCTAAGCCACTGCCGCGAAAAGTAGTCTTCCTCCAAAGGAAACTGGAAGGCTCTCCCCAACGGACCGCGTATCTGAACGATTGAAAAACAGCTCCACGTCCGGCGGATGGGTGTTCAGGTTTGTTCCCACCGGGGTCCAGAAGGTCAAGTTCGATCCTGAGAAGCAACTTCTGTTCCCGGGAAAGAGAAGGGAGACAAGTCATGAAACGGTTCAGTTTCAAGTTCCTTATAGCAGCCATTTTGGCCGCAGCTTTGGTGGGGTTCCCGTTCCTCCACGAGCCAACTGACGCCACAGGCAGTCATGGCGGCGGTGCGGGGCACGGAGGTGGAGGATTCTATGCGCCTAAAGGACCATTTCAAAAACTGAGCGGTGAGTTTCAGTATGACTATAGCCACTACGGCGCGGTGGGCAAGGACTGGGAAAGTAGTCGCACAAGGCAAATGCCTTACGTCATAGTGGACGCACATGCTAATCCCAAAGGTGAAAGCGCTGGCTTGCCCGCGGTGGAGTTCATAGTATGGTTCCTCGGACCGATGACATCCGATAGCCCGAAATGCAATCTTGAAATTACGGACGGAGGAGAAGTCAAGGCACTCAAAAAGGTGACACGACATCATTTGAATGTAATTGCAGTGCCTAAAGTACTTGACGGTTCAGGAGGGACGCGCGATTTTTCAAATCTTCAATCAAACACCCCCTGGACGATAAGATTTGCTTGTACGTCAGAATAATTGCGGTACCACCCCGAAGAGTAACCCTATCCGAGTTGCCTGATCTGCGGAAGCGAACACGGAAAACCGTTGAGTTGAACTCGGCGCGTCAAGAGGAAACGAAAGGTTGGCGCAAAGACAGTAGGATACTGGGCATTTCGGCTTGCCCGGCTCCGGCAAACCACTGAATCCGAACCATTCTATCAGTGGATGAACCAGGCACTGGGGATGAACACCGGCAACCCGGATGGTCCCAGATGCCTGCACAAAGTCATACCATGTTACCCGGCGTCAGCAAGAAGACTCGAAAAAGAGGGAACTATTCTTCTGCGTGTTACCGTCGACGACTGTAGTTGACGTAACACTACTCCAGACGATTCAAGGTGCGGTCGATTCTAGGAGCAATCGTCGAAGGAATTGAACAACCACCGGCTTTATCATCAATTTAGAATGGAAATAATTCATGAATACTTATGGTCGTGTTTCAAAACCTTCCATTGTCGAAGCTCATCCCAAGGTTCTTTTTCGAGCAGTCTACCATGGAAGCCTTACGCCACTAGCAGTTCAAGCCCTGTTGCTTCAAGTGAAAAGATGTTGCCACATGGGTTAACCTTCTTTTGTAGTTTAGACTAACTGAACAAGATTAGCAGATTGGATGAAACTATGCGTTCTTTAAGCATGCCAAACTACGCGAACTTCGCAACGCGTCGAAAACTCTATCCGATAGTGATAATGCTAATGCTCGCTTTAGTTGTCGCCAAAACCGGCGAATCCAGGCTCGCGCGAGATCAGGCGGGCCGGACAGTGTCCGTACCCGACAATCCTTTGCGTGTCGTGTCCCTAGCCCCCAGCATCACAGAAATCGTTTTTGCGTTAGG
>JBKQLC010000087.1:0-100037 GCA_052147195.1 Syntrophobacteraceae bacterium | reverse complement strand
CCGGGCGGTCAGATTGCCTAATATTCCCATTCACGATTGGCATAATTATTTTTTACACTTTGATAAATTCATGAGTTTCATAGAAAATAAATTCGTGGTAGAGCGAACTCACACATTTAATCTATATTATTTACTAACGCGCGTGTTTTTGAACATGTTTGCGAAGTTTGATGGATATGGAAAAGGTGCCGTTAAAGATAACATATATGATACAGCTGACGCCGCAGCGAGACATCTCCATGAATTAATGGCAGATCGTGTCAATATTACTGTTGATAAAGGGGATGCGTTCGGCCCTATTCAGGGTTTTGTTTTGCGTAGGATGGGATAATCCAAAGAATAAACTCATAATATGAAAGAAAATGAATCAATGCCGGAACCAATTCCGTGGTGGTCGCCGCAAATGACTGGTAATGAGTATCCTTTGATTAAGGATGTATTGGATAGCAACTATCTCAATGAAGGAGACATTACTACTTGCTTTGAGCAGAATGTTGCTAAGCTTGTTGGCGCCCGGCACGCTATTGCCGTCACTAGTGGTACAATCGCAATTTTTTTGTCACTAGCCGCGCTAGCCGTTGGTCCTGGTGATGAAGTAATTGTGCCGGATGTGACTTTTATCGCCACCGCGAATGCCGTTAGGCTTGCAGGGGCAAATCCAGTCCTGGTCGATATCGACCCATCGACGCTAAACATAGAGCCTGAAGAAATTACAAAAGCCCTTACTCCGCGAACAAAAGCCGTGATCCCCGTGCATGTCAGCGGTAGAGCGGCTAACATGCCCGCGGTCCTGGAAATAGCACAGTCTCACAACCTTTTTGTGGTCGAAGACGCCGCTGAAGCATTCATGTCGTCGTTCAACGGCAAATACCTTGGCACGTTCGGTCACTTGGGATGCTTGTCATTTTCGCCAAACAAGACCATTACATCAGGGCAAGGAGGCATGATACTGACCGATGATGATGCCCTTCATAAGCGCCTGCGCGAATTAAAGGACCAGGGACGTCCGGCTCGTGGAACAGGCGGAGATGACATCCACTACTCTGTTGGATATAATTTTAAGCTGACAAATCTTCAAGCGGCTGTTGGACTCGGTCAACTATCGGCTCTCCACGCACGCATCCAACGGCAAAAACGAATTTATTCTCTGTATTCGGAGAATCTGAAAGGGTTTGAAGGAATCAGATTACAGGGATTCCATCTTGACAAGGGCGAGGTACCCCAGTGGACGGATGCAATTGTTGATCGGCGCGACGAGTTGGACCGTTATCTGACAGAGAGAGCCATTTTTTGCCGGCGTTTCTGGTTCCCCATTCACACCCAGAAGCCTTATCTGTTACCTGACGATAACTTTCCAAACAGTAGCTGTTTGATCCCCAAAGCGCTCTGGCTGCCCTCTGCGTTTACCATCTCCGACCAGGATGTGGCGGCCGTATGCAGTCATATAAAGGAATTTTTTCGAATATGACAATTGCACGGAACAATCAAAGGGACTCTGATATTGAACTTTCAATCTTAATCCCTGTCCGCAATGATGGGATCAACCTGGAAATATTTATAAAGATTCTGGAGACGATGGTAGAGTCTCCACATGAAGTCCTTGTTATCCATGATACCCCGGATGACGATAGCATACCTATCATCCTCAAAATGCAAAAGAAATATCACAATGTACGGCTTGTTCATAACACGATGGGCCGGGGAATTATCAATGCTATAAAGGCCGGAGTAGATGCATCGCTTGCAGAGGTAGTTTTAATAAGCGTCTGTGACGAAACTGGTATTGTTCTTGCGTTTGACGACATGTTGGAACTCATTCATCAGGGTTGTGATTTTGTAAGCGGCACTCGTTACGCACATGGTGGGCGCAGACTTGGAGGCTCATGGATCGGTGGCCTTTTGTCAAGATCTGCGAATCGGCTGCTCAGGTCGTTATCGGGTTCCATGCTTACAGATGTCACAACGGGTTTAAAGATGTTCCGGCGTTCCGTATTCTATCAATTTGACTTGCAGGCGAAACCGATTGGATGGGCGGTGGTCTTTGAAATGGGGATCAAAGCCCAACTGGCTGGTCTCAGACTTGGTGAGGTTCCAGTGATTTCGATTGACCGTCTTTATGGAGGCAAATCAACTTTTAAGCTGGGAGCCTGGCTTATTGAGTATTTGCACTGGTTCATATGGGGTGCGATACCTCTGCTGCGGAATTGCAGGAAAAATCGTTCAAACGTCGTTATCCGTATTCCATCTACCACAGCCACATAAAAGAGCAAGAGATGCAAAAATCCTATTTAGTAACCGGGGGCACTGGATTCTTAGGGAGTGCCCTGGTTCGTCGCCTTGTTAGCGAAGGTCACACTGTACGAGTACTTGACAGCAATTTGAGAGGAGACCCAAGACGGCTTCGGGATGTTTTGGCTGATATTGATTTGGTGGAGGCCGATATCCGTGATCCGGCTGCCGTACAGAGTGCCTGCCGGGGAGTGGACAGCGTTATTCACCTCGCCTACATCAATGGGACCGAGTTTTTCTATACCAAGCCGGAGTTGGTCCTGGAGGTCGCGGTCAGCGGCATCATGAACGTGCTGAATGGCTGCTGTCAGGCTGGTTTGCCGGAACTCATTCTGGCTTCGAGTTCGGAAGTCTATCAGACGCCTCCGAGGATTCCAACCGATGAGTCCGTGCCGCTGTCCATACCAGACCCGCTTAACCCGCGGTACTCGTACGGCGGCGGGAAGATTATCAGCGAACTGCTGGCGATCAATTACGGCCGGACTCACCTGGAACGTGTGATTATTTTCCGGCCCCATAACGTTTATGGCCCTGATATGGGGCGCGAACACGTAATCCCGCAGTTCCTGATGCGAATGAAGGAACTGTGTAAAAAGCCCGATGACCCTATACCCTTTCCCATTCAAGGTACGGGCCGGGAGAGCCGTTCCTTCGTATTTATCGATGATTTCACGAATGGACTGATGAGGGTCCTGGAGCGAGGCGAACATCTTGGCATTTATAACATTGGAACCCCAGAGGAAATTACAATTGAACGGCTCGCTCAACTTGTCGCAGATTACTACGGGCGGCGCATTGAGGTCGTCCCGGGCGAGCTGACCAAGGGCAGCACAGCGCGGCGTTGCCCTGACATAACCAAATTGACAATGCTGGGCTACCAACCCCGCTACCCTATCAGGGATGGCGTGGCTATCACAGCGGAGTGGTATGATCGAAACATGGAGGAATACGCTAAAAATCAACCAAAGATCAGGGAGCAGGCATAATGAGCGCTCTTACGAAGTCTGTAGCTGGAACCAATTCAAGCGTAGTTGTCGAGCGCTGCCAGATATGTGATAACAGCAGTCTGGAACCGATTCTTTTTTTGGGCTATTTGCCGCCGGTCAACAGGATGAATCCGATTGGGGAAAAACCTCGCGAGCAAAGCAGCTATCCGGCTCAGTTGCTTTACTGCCCGCAGTGTCACCTAGTGCAGCTTGGGTTGATCGTGGACCCTCAGGTGCTGTTCCCCGCTGAGTATCCTTATACCAGCAGCACTACAAAAATCCTCCGGGAGAATTTCGCCGAACTCTACGGCGAATGCAAAACTGTTATTGAGTTGGGGACAAATGATCTCGTGGTAGACATTGGCTCAAATGACGGCAACCTGCTCGCCAATTTCAAAGATCATCACCGTGTCCTCGGGATCACGCCCGAAAGAATCGGCGAGATTGCCATTGAGCGCGGGGTCCCTACCATTATTGACTATTTCTCTCAGCAAGTGGTCGAAACCGTTTTAGCCCAACACGGTCAGGCAAGAATCATCACTGCCACAAATGTGTTTGCCCATATCGAGAATGTTAATACAGTTGTGGAGTTGATTATCAAACTAATGGCCCCGAAAAGTCTTTTCATCTCTGAATCACACTATTTGTTATCATTGATAGAGACTTTGCAGTACGACACCATCTATCACGAACACCTACGCTACTACTCTCTCCACAGTCTGAAATTTCTGCTGGAATCGCATGGGTTAGAAATTGCGCATGCGAAAAAAATCCCGACGCACGGCGGATCTATTCGCGTTTATTCGGCCCGCCGGGGAGATTTTCCGGTCCATAATACCGTAAATCAGCTACTGGAGGCAGAGAAGTCAATCGTATTGGGGAAAGAAGCTCTCCTGGAATTCAAGGATAGAGTGGTACTTTCCAAACTTGAGCTGCAGTCATTGCTGCTGGGCATCAAGCAAAAAGGGCAGCGCATCTACGGTATCAGCGCCCCCTCTCGCGGCAGCACTTTGATTAATTACGCCGGCCTGGATGACGGGATACTGGACTGCATCCTTGAGATCCAAGGTTCCCACAAGATCGGCAAATATCTTCCCGGCACATTGATCCCTGTGGTGGAGGAGACACGGCTTTATGAAGACCAGCCCGAGTATGCTCTTCTGCTGTCCTGGCACATCGCGGACGAACTGATTCCAAAACTTAAGCAAAAAGGTTTCCAGGGCAGTTTTATCGTCCCGCTGCCAAAACCAAGAGTGGTTAAATGAGCGATCCTTCGACTGTCTTAGGCTCCCTCGAATGATGGCAAGTACAACTGGTTGGATTCGACTATTTATCAGGCGGATCTAGTCGTTAATTTCAGAGAGACATAAGAATCAGTTGTGCAGGCTGATTCACTTACCTTTGCTACTGCTCTGTTAGCATTGCGATCTAATAGCATCTGATAAAGCTTCAAAGACTCTGACTTGCTGTTCATCCGAAATACCCATCCATAAGGGTAAGCGAATCAGGCGTGCAGAAGCGGAATCCGTAACCCGCATCTCTCCAACTGTCTTGCCGTAGCGCAAGCCGGCGGGGGATGAATGCAGAGGAATATAATGAAAAACAGCCGTGATGCCCTTGCTTTGCAATTCTTGGATGACTTCCTTCCGATCAATTGCCGGTGCCAAGAGGACATAATACATATGCGCGTTGTGCTGGCATTCAGCAGGTACAATCGGTCGCCGTAGATATCCTCCGGATTCAAGGGGTTCCAGAAGCTCATTGTAGCGCTCCCACGCTGCCAGGCGCACTGTGTTGATATGCTCAGCCTCCTTTAGTTGCGCCCAAAGAAAAGCGGCGATTATTTCCCCCGGAAGGTAGGACGACCCGATATCCTGCCACGTATATTTATCGACCTCTCCACGGCAGAATCGGCTGCGGTCGGTCCCCTTTTCCCTAAAAATTTCGGCCCTTGAGACGAATTCGAGGCTATTGAGCAGAAGTGCCCCACCCTCGCCTGAAATCAGGTTCTTGGTTTCATGAAAGCTATATGCTCCAAGGTCCCCGATGCTTCCCAAGGCCCGCCCTTTGTAGGTGGCCATCACACCGTGAGCCGCGTCCTCGACAACTCTCAGACCGCGTCTTGCGCTGATTTGCACTATAGCGTCCATCTCACAGGAAACCCCGGCATAATGGACCGGAACAATCGCCCGCGTCCTGGGCGAAATCGCCTGCTCGATCAAACTCTCATCGATATTGAGCGTATCTTCCCGGATGTCCACGAAAACAGGTATGGCTCCCCTAAGCACGAATGCATTGGCCGTGGATACGAATGTAAAGGAGGGCATAATGACCTCATCGCCGGGTTTCAAATCCAAGAGTAAGGCGGTCATTTCCAGGGCGGCGGTACAGGAATGAGTCAACAGCGTGCGGGGGGAACCCGTTTTTTCCTCGAACCACTTCTGGCAGATCTTTGTAAAAGGGCCATCACCGGCCAGGCAGCCTTTGAAATGGGCTTCCGCGATATAGTAGAGTTCCTTGCCGGTCATGTGGGGCCAGTTGAAGGGAATTTTGTCTATCTTGGCCATCTTTAACACTCTTCTTTCACAAGTACTTGGGGTCGCTAAACGAATTTTCTAAAAGTGAATATCAGAATCGGAGCTGAAAGTATACCGAAGAACGATCTCATCGTGCGCGCCGCGCCGCGATGAGGCGCGACCCCCCGCAAGAAAACGAAATTCCCTTGCGAATCAAGCGGTTTTCAAAGCGCAAGACTGCTTCCAGTATCCGATCCAGACGGGGGCTTATTTTGAGTTCGGCCTCCGGATCGCCGTTTTGTGCCTTACGCCTGTAAAATCTTGACAGAAGCATTGCAGGCAGTAGCAGCGAAACGAAGGATGTACTAAGCAAAATGTCGAAACCTGCTCGCGACAGCTTGGCGTGCAGAGATTCTGCCGTGTAGCGGCGCACGTGGTAAGAATAGTCATCCGTCCAGCTCCACAGCCACGGATGCTGGGGCACGGTGAGCAGCAGCCCGCCTCCGGGCTTGAGTGCCCTCCTGATCTGGGCCAAAACGATTTCATCTTCTTCGATGTGTTCCAGTACGTCAAAAGCCCCGATTACGTCAAAATGATCAACGAAGGGAATCGATCTCGCGTCCATCCGCACCAATTCCGCCCGCCGTACTTGACTTGCCGCAAAAGCCAGCCCCTCGCTGAACATCTCGCTTCCGAGCAGGGTCATTTCCGGATAGGCCTTTTCAATTCCGGAGAGCACGAACCCCGTCCCGCACCCTATCTCCAGAAACAATCGGCACGTTGAGAAGAAATTCCCAAGGGCCCATATGATGAGTTCGTTGCGCGCCCGGAACCAAAAACTGCCCGCCTCCCGTTTAGCCAGAAGTGCGAAGGACCCGATCGGAAACAACTTCCCCCCCTGGCAACCAGTAGTTGCATAGGAGGGAAATCCATCATCCATCTGCGGTGCGAAGCGACATTTCGGGCATTCCCGTTCGATTGCCTCATGGATGTTTCCGCAATGCAGACACTGTTTCATGCGTCTCCCTGTTGGACGGGATGGGTTGAAAAAACGAAACGGCCCAATATGGGGAATAGAAAGACTGCGACCATATTCATTACTTAGACTGCGCTCCAGGCGGAGGTAGGGATTATCATGCTTTCATTTATCGAATTCAGAATGAGAAAAAACAAAAAACTTGAATATCAGGAACAATATACCGCCAACAACAAAAATGGCCGAAGCCTGAACAGATCGATGGGGTAGCTTAAATTTGTCAGAAGCATGAAAAGCAAAGGAAAATTGACGATGTAGCCGACGAAAAGGGCCGCGATGTATCGACGAACAGCACTGGTACTTTGCCCCTACAGTTGAACGAGTATTTCGAATGACAGAAATACGCCGTCGCAGCCCCCACGGGGTAAAGAACAGATATGGCAACCTTAGGATCAAGCCCCAAAAAGGTTATCAACAAATGAGAGCTCGGAGTCGCTCCCGATCTACTTTACCATTCGGATTCTTGGGCAGTTCGAACTTGACCACAAGACTATTGGGAATCATATATTCCGGGAGGAGATTGGCCAACTCGGCTAATAAGCCTTTCTCATCCACGTCAGCAGAACTTGCAACAAAACCAATAAGTTTTCCGTAGGCTGCATTTGTTCTTTGATAAAGCACGGCGGCTTGGTTTACCTGGGGAAGCTTTACAAGGGCGTGCTCGATCTCCTCTAATTCGATACGGTAGCCCATGTGCTTCACCTGGTTGTCCTTGCGTCCTACGAAATGAAGAACCCCTTGGACCTCCCTTACTAGATCGCCTGTTCGGTACATACGCTTCATGAAACGCCGGGGCTCAGATAGGGTAAAGAAGGATGCAGCACTCCGTTCCAGATCGTTAAAATAACCGGCTGCCACGTTGGGGCCGATAAGACAAAGCTCACCGGCTTCGGTGTCCCGATCCTGATCGTCAAGGATGCGGTAGTCGAAATTCTGGTTCAAATGACCCAGGGGCGGCAGTCCGTCCATTTCCTTGAAGTCATCATCACTCAAGCTGTATGCACTGCAGATGCAGGTGCATTCGGTAGGACCATAAACGTTTACCAGCGTTGCCTGCCCGGAAAACAGGTCATACAGTTTCTTCAACTCGGCTTTTGGATAGCCTTCCCCCCCGAAGACGATACAGCGAAGCATCGGCAATGCCTTGGGAATCATAGCCTTCATAGCCATAAGATAGATCAAAAGTGATGGCACAGAAAACCAAATGCTGCACTGCATCTTTCCTACATGTGTGACCAATTCATACGGGCTGCTCATCAGTTCTCTACAGGCAGGGCTGAGCGAGGCTCCAGAGAATAACCCGACATAAAAATCGAAAACAGAATTATCGAAATACATGGGGCTCAAGTTGGCGAAATTATCCTGATCGCTGATCGCAAAATACTGCTGGCCCCAGGAAATAAAATGCAGCACGTTCTGATGTGTAACCGCAACCCCTTTTGGTATTCCTGTGGACCCGGACGTGAACATCACATAGGCGATCGAGGCGCCGTCCACCTGCTGCATGAGACGCTGCTGTACCTCGCGATCAACTCGTGAAACTGCCGGAAGCGCATCAGGTTCGAGGGCCATGGCCTGGCAATTATTCTTCCGAGCCAAATCCTGAATGTCCTGCGTATACCTGGGATCATCGTAAAATAATAGTGTTGCCCCGCTAACCTCTAAAATATGTGAGTTGCGGGCTAACGGGGATGCAACATCGATGTTCACATATGCGACCCCCAGTCGCATGGCTGCGAGCATCAGTGCATAAGACAGGGGACGTTTGTTGTTGCCGATAGCTATCACGTCACCGCTGTGGAGGCCATTGGCAAGCAAAAGCAAAGCTAAACTATCAACCCATTGCGATAGGTCAGAGTAACTGTATTGATGCTCCGGATAATGCAGGGCCGGCCGTTGAGCATAGACAGCCGCCACTTCTGTAAAGAACAGGCCTAAATTGTAAAAATGTTTGCTCATAACCTTTAGTGTACCTTTCTTTTCCAGCTATTTACTGATGGTAAAAAAAGGATATGGCGCTTGGGAGGCAGCAAAACCTACCGACTTACAAAGCTTCATGGACCCTAGATTATTAGTAAAACAGTCCCAAAGAGGGCGCAACGACAAACCAAAACAGCGATTAACAAACTTTGTTACAGCAAGTTTGGCCAGTCCTAAAGTTCTGTACTCTTGCAAAGTCACTACATCAATTTCAACGCGACGATCGGCTTCAGCCGCTGAATAACATATTGATGCAGGCTCATTATCATAAAAAGCAACAATTGCATTTGACTTTTGAATGAACTCGGTAGGACTTCGCCAAAACCTCCCTACAACACCAAACTTATTTTCGATTAATGAAATATTATTTGCATCAACCCTACCTAGAAATAATTGCCTCTCCTGATCATTTTCAGCTCCACATTGATACGGTAAATCATCAATACTAATGGTGAAACGTTGTCTATATGAACAAAGCGCTTTATATGCAGGTAATTTAAGAAACTCAGGCAGGCATGGAGCATATAGACGAATCTTGCTTGGACCAAAACGCTTATCAATCAACAAGTAACGCTCCAGTTCTTGCTCAAAGTTCTTAACGGATTCTCCGAAAACCTGCGAAAATCCAAAAGCATGCTCAACGTATACTTCCGACGGAGATGCGAGATCGTTGACGTAAACCACACCATCCTGTTCGTCCAGCAAGACAGCAGCAATCAAAGGGAAGAAGGAGTCCCTCGTCAGGTAAAGCTTATACATTTCATCGTAACTGCCATTTTCTAACTTAGTCATTTTATATGGTCAGCCCCCCATCGATATTTAGCACGACGCCATTCATGAAATCATTGGTTATGACCGAAGCTACCGCCTGCGCCACCTCTTCGGGGCGCCCAAGGCGACGTAATGGCGTATTGGATTGAATGTGCTTTACTATCGATTCGTTCAGCGCATTACGAGTCGAAACGGTGTCTATGAATCCAGGGGCTACGGCGTTGCACCGTATTCCCAGCCTCCCAAGCTCCTTGGACCACGTCACAGTCATGGCGTTGACTCCGGCTTTTGCGGCAGAATAAGCCGTCTGCCCTTCGTTGCCGCAAGCACTAATCGAACTAATGCTGACAATCACGCCTTTAGTTCGGCGCATGACCATTTGTTCAATCACAGCCGAAGTCATGATGAAAACGGAATCGAGATTTGCGGTGATGGATTTACGAAATCGGTCGTAATCATGCATCATCCCCGACGAGTTCATAATGTTGACCATAGGCTCGCTATAGATAACCCCAGCGTTATTGACCAAGACATCGATGCGCCCATGTCGCTCGACAGCCGCCTTGACCATTGCTTTCGCATCATCCGGCCTAGTAATATCGAAGACATATCGTTCCATCGTCTCAGGTAATGCAGCCGAGGCCTCTGCATCAAGGTCGGCCACCATCACAAGCGCGCCTTTCTCTTCGAGGTAGGTGGAAATGGCCAGGCCCAACCCTTTGGCGCCGCCAGTGACCAGAACTACCGCACCCTTAAGCTCCAAGGTCAACTCCTTTGCTTGTGAGTACATCAGCAATGTTCGCGACAGAGTTCATCCTGATGATGTCGGCGATTTCCAAGGCAATGCTGAACTCTCTTTCAAGAGACATCACAAGATCCATTTGCTTCAGAGAATCCCAACTCCCTACATCTTTTTTACTCAATTCAGGAACGATCTGATCGGCTCGCAGTCCGAACACATCCGCCAGAACTGAAACTAAATGCTTATTCATTATTAAATCCCGAAATATTTCACGTAATCCTGTGAAGAGTAGCGGAGTTCCTCTCCCGATCTGGCCAAATGGACACTGGAAGCTTTTGTGTTTTTGGTAATCAAAACGCCAGCGCCTATGATGCAGTACTCACCCACCACCATTTTGTTAACGATTGTGGCGTTAACCCCTATAAAAGCATTGCGTTCAACCCGAGCCTGTCCGGAAATAACGGCACCAGACGCAATCCAGCAATTTTCAGCGACGCTGGAATGGTGCGCCAGGATTGCATTTGCCCAAACCATGCTGTTGGCACCCAATCGAACATGAGGCTCTATTACTGCCGCAGGAAGTACAATACAGCCTTCACCCAACGGCTGTTCGGTATAGACTTTAGCATCGGGGTGAACATAGGTCTCAATTCGATAGCCCAGCCCTTTGAGGCGGTGGAACATGGATTCACGACTGCGATTGATGTCGCCGTATCCCATAGCCATAATCACTGCAAAATCTTGTGGGCTATGTACCTCGCTAAGACGTGACAAAGCGATGGTATCAAGACCCTTTACCCCTCCGCTCTCCAGAAAATCATCGTCTACAGTTGATCCAATTACCTGATATCTATCATCCTGAGCCAGATAGCAGTTAAGTACGTCAGCTGTAATAGCATTGCCGGCGAGAATAATCTTTTTCATAGGTCATTTTCCAGTACAGCTAGTCCGAATCCGGTTTTCCCATACCCGTTACCGTTATAAAGCATATAGAACCGCCCGCGATGCTCAAAGATATATGGATAGCAGATCATTTCGCTGTCCCATCCTTCGGAAGAGACGTCAATGCCTGCCAAAGCATCATTGCGATCCCACTTAAAGCCGTCACGTGAAGAAGCAAAACCAATCCGATAAGTTGAAATATCTTTTGTGGCACGGTGAGCAAACCACATGAAATAGGTGCCGCTACTACAATAAACGCTAGGACGGCCAAAGGCATACTCATATTCGTCCGCAAAAGGAACACAGAGTCCAGAGCTACAAACCCAGTCAACACCATTGTTGGATTGGGCATGATGTATACCGTAATGATGGTGCCATCCCTGTTCTGTCTTCTCCCATTTAACCCCTGAGTTGTACCATGCATGCCAAACATCACCCGTTATATGAAACGCCGTAGCGGCTGCAAATAGCGGATTGTTTTTATCCCGACCGAGAACCGGACCTAAAAACTCCTTCTTCAATGTCAGATTGGAAGTGTCTAATGTCGCCCTGCCAGTATCGCAAATCCATAGGCCTTCTGGAAGATTCTGCCAGCCAACGTAGTACAAATAATGCTCGTCGTTATGCCTAACAAAGCATACACTGATTACGCCATCGCAATCAAAGTATCCCGGTTCGCCCGGAGTCAAAGCCATTCTTGGCGTTCCTGTCAGCAGTACGCGTCCATCTGAAATCGTCGCGTATGACAAAAAAATATGAGAACGTCGTTTTAAATCACGGCACGTGAACGCCACAACAAAGACATCGTCCTTCAAATGTATTGCACAAGGATGTGACCCATGAGTGAAACCTGGCATATTTGGTTCAAAAACCAACCCAGCCTTTCTCCACGTAAATGGTTTTCCACTTTCCAGGTGTTCCTTCATCCTCCCTCCAAAAATAATCAATTGTTTTACGGACCACGGCAAATTACATGCAGCCTCTTCTAAGCAAACGTTCTAAATACGCAACCCTACTAATTCCTTCTTTCTCTGCTTCTGCATAAATCCGCTCTCTTAAGGAAGGGTCTATCCCCTCGAGCTGTCCGAAATAGCGTGAACGAATACTCCCTCCTCGCTTCCCAATATGGGGAACGTCGATATTAACGTGGGGTGGAGTATCTGAGACTGTAAATTCAATGACATAAAAGCAATTACTCAACTCCCACGACAAATTGACAGATCTTGCAGTGTCAGGCAGAAGGGATAATGGGGCATCATGCACGTACAGTGGATTATTCTTGATAAGCATTTTTCCCAGTTCTGTCGGCTTTAGCCACGGAGCGACTCCCTCATCACTAATTACTATCCGCCCCCCCGGCTTTACTACTCTGTCCATTTCGGAAATTCCTTTCCGAATATTTCGGAATAGATTCAGTCCTCCAAAATGATACGCCGCATCGAATACATTTTCATCGAATGGTAGATTCGTGGCGTCACTGACGGAGAAGTGTATTTCAACCCCCAAAGTATTTTGCTGGGAGCCATATCGATCAACACCGGTCATCAACATCTGTTTAGATATATCTTGTGCGTATATGACCCCCGCACCTTCCAGACCTTCTACCAGAAAGGGCAAATCATTGCCTGCGCCCGCGCCCGTAACAAGAACAGTCGCACCCTTGGATAAATGTAGCCGCGAGACCAAGCTCTTTCTCAAGCTAGGTTCATCTGTTCCGAACGTATCGAATACCCAACGAAGAGCATTGTCGTGAATATTGGCAGCATTTTCCAGCACATAGTCGTTGGCATCTTCGGCCTCGCATGCAAAGAGAGGCACTTTCGTCCCCGGAATATACGGAAAAACATGTCCATTGACACAGCGCAAACCATCATCACACTCCAAAAGAAGGGCATGGTCACAAACAGCTTCAGTGCAACAATAGTGCACGTTTCTTTTCATGCATCAACCTTTTTGACAAACAATCCAAAATACTCGTTCAAAAATTCCGTAGTAGTCGTTATCGGCATAACCGAAGGAAAAGTTCTTAAACAATGGGGAGAAGTATTGTTCGATGTCCAGCGTTGTAGCAAAAGCATGAAGCCGATAGCCATTACGATTGTTGTATGGATCATTCATGACGAGCCAGGATCCGTCAGTAAGCTCTTTGGCACCATCGAATATATAGGATGATTTGTTTGCTACCGACGCGATCAGGAATCCATCCTTTCTTAGCACCCTGGAATATTCTTTCAGGTTATCACGGAAGGCCTGACCTTCATCGCAGTAATAACAGCAGTGGCAAGCTAAAATATAATCAAATTCCCCCTCCTCAAAGGGAATGCAGCTATTTCTCCCCACTCGCAAGTCTGGGGTATGTCCGAGTTTTGATAGCCGTGTACGTGTCTGATCCACAATCCCTTGTGTAATTTCGATTCCGCTTACAGTTAATCCACAATCACACAGAAAAGCCGTATTTCGTCCATCACCAAACCCAACATCCAGAATTGTATTTCCAGGTATAGGTTTCTTTAAATTAAGATGTGGATAATTCGCCAAAAATGTCCTCACTACGAACTCGGTAGGATAGACCTTTAAGTTGGTCCTTCCGGCATAATGACACTCATAATTTGAATTAATATTATTATTCATATTTTCCATATATATGTCTTATAATTACGTATGGCCGTTGTTTTGTCTCAGAGAATATTTTGGCAAGATAAATACCAATTATTCCAATAAACGAAATAATCATACCACCCAGTAACCAAACCGAAACCATGAGTGATGTCCAACCAGCAACCGACTGCGATCTAACGACACGGTTAACAATTAGAATTGAAGTGCATACAAGAGCTCCGCAAAATACAGAAACACCACAAAGAAATATCAACTTAAGTGGGACTTCACTAAATGATGTTATAACATTTACTAAATGATTTAACTTTTTTGATATACCATAAGTTGTGCTACTCGTCGAATGTTTTGTGATGACCTGATGGCACTGTTTAAATCCAGTAATAACCCATAAACACGATATAACCGTCTCCGATTCTTTATGACTTAAAAGAGCGTTAACGTAGCGTCGGGTCATTAATCTCGTTGTAATAATATTTCTTGGATGATCGATATTTAGCAACCAATTGAGGATAGCGTAGTATACAGAACCGCTCCATCTTTCAAACCAGCCACCCTTACGCTCTTTCTGTACCCCATAGACTACGTCCGATTTATCGGCGACCATTTGCTCTGAAAAACTTATTAGCCACTCCGGCTCCTCTTCTAAATCACTATCTATAAGAAAAACTGTTTCTCCACTAGAGTGTTCAAGCCCAGCCCTCATTGCCTTGTGATGGCCAAAGTTACGTGAAAGATCGACTACGACAACATGGCTGTCGCTCTCGGTGAGTTGCACGGCAATGTCGAGACTGTTGTCGGGTGAGCCATCGTTCACCAGAACGATTTCGTAATCGTCTTGCACGAGTTGTTTTGCAGCAGCACTTGCTCGCTGATAAAACTCGGTGATATACGGCGCGGATTGATAGAGTGTTGCAACAATAGAAAGCCTCATGAGCGTGCTTTCTTCATGTAACGATACGAGTCTTTACCGCAGTTGAATAACAAATCGAGGATGGTAACCCCGTGAGTGAATTCGCCCCAAAGCTGAGGGTATTCCGGGTAACCATCGTAGTCAAACCAAGTCAGCTTAACTCCACATTGCGCGAACATAGATTCATCGATGTAGTTTTTAGCGGAAGGACCTGAAATGTATTCATCGCCCTCAGCCTGCACACATAAATCAACTAACCTTTCTGTTTTGCCTTCACACAATCTGTACTCCCAAGAGTTGGATATTTGGGTCTTTATGCCGAGCTGACCACACACCCAGTTGATAAACACGCGGTTTAGCGGCGATAAATGGGTATGTTCAGTTTCCATAAATAGCGGTCTAAGGGTTTCCGCCATTTTGTGAAAGTACGGAGCCTTACAGTAGTTGTGGCAGAGAGCCTTCCAGTGTGAATCGGCCCAATCATAGCCATCGACTTCCGTTTCCCGTATGCTTTGGAGGTATTTGCCCTTGACCTTTACGGGGACGGTCAACCATTGTAATCCATTCGGTGTTTTAATCCTGTTGCGGTTGCGCCAGTCGCGGCGAGTATATTGCATCTCATCGTATAGAATAAACTCGTCGACCGCAGCTATGAGGTCAAAATAGCCCTTCCAGGGAATATAGTTGGACTGAACAATAGCGATCTTTTTCATGGCGCGACCGGCTTGCTCCTGTAAACATATAACTGTATTGCCTCGAGAGATTCCTCCACTGGCTCGAAGTTCTGCCTGATGTACCTACAGATCGAAGGATGGGTATTTTCAAAACGCAGATCATCGCGTGAATCCAGAGCATAGTCGTTAATAACGACAAATTTGGGGGCCGCCTCACTGATTCGCTTGATTTCCGTTTGCTGAAATGCTTCGCTTCTTGGAAATGCGGCAAAGATTTCCCACGTGGGCGACTTGCGCTCAAAGACGGCATAAAAGGCTGGCCAGAAAGGCGCAACCAGAAATGTCCCTTCGTCGGCACAGTATTTATTCATCAGGGTGCGCAGTATGATCAGGCGATATGCCGTGTCAGGATCGATTCTGATCGTATCTCGGCCGACCTGGAACTTTTTCCACTTGCCGCATGAGGCCATAACTTTAGGCTGAAAAGGCCATGTCGCTGCTAAACTTGCAACAAGCAACAGTGATATAGCCATAATCCTGATTTTTACAGGCCTTCCTGAAAAAATTGCAAGAACTCCTAAAAGAAATGGAAAAATCCCAAACGAAAGGTGCTCGACATCGGCACGAGAAAACGTGTAATGGGCATAGGGCAGCGCCAGGAATACGGATGCGACCACAACGGGTGGAACTGTTTCATTTTTGAACCGCGCATAGACTGCGTAGGCAATGCCGGCCACCCCGAATGTTGGCAGCGCAATAAAAAAAAGTCCTACCACATTGCCAATGAGGACGACTGCGGTCGGATTGGATACCGTGAATGGGAGCAGGCCCACGATGGGTTTGAGTGATGGCCAGGGGATAGGTGGACTTATATTCGTGCTTTTGATCTCAAATAAAAAACGTATACCATCCCAGAAAGCGGCAGCCCAGCCGGGCACAAGGGCCAGCGCCAGGAGCATCGGAATGTAGCCGACGAACACTCCAGCTATCCACCAGATCAGGATCGAATAAAATGTTCCTCCTGCTCGGTTACACAGTATAAGGTAGCCAATGACACCGAGGCCCCCGATTAAGCCATATATCCCATGATTTCGTCCCAAAATGGCCACGAGACCGATTACCACTCCTGCCAGAAAGTAGCGACGAGCCGAAGGCCGCTCAACGAGATACGCCAATGCCGCAACCAATGCAATCGATGCCGTGAGGTCAAAGGACTTATATTGCAGAAACATCCAGAGGGTAATAATCGCTGCTGCAAGAAGTATCGACGGAACGTCAGGTTTCTTCCAAGATCGAGCTACTATTACGAGTCCGAGCAACAAGCCGATTCCCTGGAAAGCGAATTCCGCGATCCGCAGTGCGACAATGCCATTGCTGCCTTTTAATCCCATGATGACGGCGGACCAGTAATAGCGCCCCGGGTCATAAGCCATGAAATCCCGAATTGGCACTTCGCCCTTCAGCACTCGCTGGGCTCCGTACCACAGATAACCCTCATCGGACAAACTAAAGCCGATCTTCCCCTGAACTAAGAACATTGCAGTGGTTATAACAGCCGAAAGAAAAACGAGAAGGGCAATTTGTCCTCGTCCGGAGGGTAGCTCCAGCTTTATGTTAAGGGGGGCAGACTTCATTTCGTCACCGCAACAACCAAACAATCGGAATTTATTAGAAATTTTAGTGCCTTGCTGCTCAAGCAAAATATGCTATACTTAACAGGTAATTCAGCCCAGATTCAACTTCGACGGAGGGCCGAAGTTCTACTGGAGCATGGCCCCTTTACTGGCTTCTAATCACGAAAAAGACGCCCGAACAAATGAGCAGCACCCCGAATATCCTGCTGAGGTTAACCGGTTCGTCAAAAAGAAAACGGCCAATGAACAGGGTGGCGACATAGGTCACGCTCACCAGCGGGAATGCTACGCTGATGTCAAGTTTCGACAAAACCTGCAGCCAAAGAATTGCACTTACGCCGTAAAGAGCAAATCCGAGAGCAATGTAGGGGACTTCCATAAACTTGCGGAGCAAACCACCAACGCCGATCTCCAGGATAGACATGCCGCCGGATCGTACGATGGCGAGCTTGAGCAGCGTTTGTCCGCCTAGTCCCAGCAGTATGCAAACTGCGGCAAGCAGGAGAGCTTGCAGATTCAACTTGTCCATGAGCCAAAAACTCCTCGATTCTCTGATCAACTTGGGCAGGCAGCATCCGGCAGCCTGCCGCTTACGGTTCAAGGTTCATCTATCACTTTCAGAAGCTTTTGACAAGGCATGGTTCCCGGCGTGCTTTTGTCGGCATTGCTTTACGGCATTGCTACCTTGGCGTTTTTACTTCCAATGTCACCAAAAATATTGTAATTATTATATGTTTGGGCTTTGGCCATATAAATTTCTCAGGGAGGTAACAGGATGCGAAGCGATTTAATGAAGAAGGGTGTCGAGAAGGCCCCTCATCGCTCACTTTTCAAAGCTATGGGCTACACTCAGTCGGAGATAGACCGGCCTCTCATCGGTGTTGTCAACTCAGCCAATGAAATAATTCCAGGGCATATTCACCTGGACAAGATAGCTGAAGGGGTCAAGGCCGGCATCCGGTTAAGCGGCGGAACTCCAATCGAGTTCAACACCATAGGTGTTTGCGACGGCATCGCCATGAATCACGCAGGGATGCGCTACTCCCTGGTTAGCCGCGAGTTGATAGCCGATTCCGTTGAAATAATGGCGATGGCCCATCCTTTTGACGGTCTGGTATTGGTTCCAAACTGCGACAAGATCATCCCCGGAATGATGATGGCGGCGTTGAGGCTCAACATTCCGGCAATTCTCATAAGCGGCGGTCCCATGCTCGCCGGTCACGTGGGTGGAAAGCCGGTCGATCTCATATCGGTTTTTGAAGGCGTGGGTGCGATAAAAGCCGGCCAGATAACCCTGGGTGAACTGGAAGAGCTGGAAGACAATGCCTGTCCGGGATGCGGATCATGCGCCGGCATGTTTACGGCGAATTCGATGAACTGCCTGGCTGAGGCCCTGGGGATCGCGTTGCCCGGCAACGGAACTGTTCCGGCGGTAAGCGGCGCCAGAGTGCGGCTCGCCAAAGAAGCCGGGATGCGGATAATGGATCTGGTCGCTCGGGACCTCAAACCGCGTGACATCGCAACCAGGGAAGCCTTCGGAAACGCAATAGCGGTGGACATGGCGCTCGGCTGCTCTACAAACACGGTTCTCCACGTCCCTGCGATCGCAAATGAAGCCGGAATCAGCCTCGATCTGGGCGTTTTCAACACGATCAGCGCACGTACGCCACACCTGTGCAGCCTGAGACCCGGGGGAACTCATTTTCTCGAAGACCTCAACTCGGCAGGCGGGGTCCAGGCGGTGATGAAGGAGCTTTCACGCCGCGAGCTGATATATCTTGACTCTCTTACCGTTACGGGAAAATCCGTAGGTGAGAACCTGAAAGACGCTCGAGTTCTTCGGCCGGAGGTAATCCGGCCGCTCGAAAGTCCTTATCATAAAGAGGGAGGCATTGCCATCCTCTATGGGAACATCGCGCCCGAAGGGGGTGTGGTAAAGCAGTCGGCAGTGGCCCCGGAGATGCTTATAAGGAAGGGCAGGGCGCGGGTTTTCGAAAGCGAGTCCGACGCGGCTGACGCCATTCTGGACGGACGGATCATACCGGGCGATGTGGTGGTTATCCGTTACGAAGGCCCTAAAGGGGGCCCGGGAATGCAGGAGATGCTGACTCCGACCGCGGCGATCATAGGGCGTGGGCTCGGACGTGACGTGGCGCTCATAACAGATGGCCGGTTTAGCGGGGGCACGCAGGGGGCGGCGATAGGACATATTTCTCCTGAGGCGGCCGTTGGAGGTCCGATTGCGCTGATCGAAGAGGGTGATGAAATTCTTTTGGATATTCCGAGTAAAAAACTGGAGCTGCTGGTGGACGATGCGTTGCTGGCAGAGCGCAGGAAAAAATGGGAGCCGCATGAGCCGAGAATAAAGAGCGGATGCCTTGCCAGATACGCCCGTCTGGTCACCTCCGGTTCCCGCGGGGCTGTTTTATTGGATGAATAGACACAGTCTTTCTGTTTTCGCAAGGGTTTGACGTGGGCTACGTTTTCAACTTAACTGACGCCGAGCAGCATGAGAAGTGGTTTCGCTCCACGCAGGGGCAAAGGGTGCTGGCGTTAGAAAAAGAGCTTTTCAAGAAGGTGTGGGCGCCCGTTTCACCACAGCGTGTTCTGGAAGTGGGTTGCGGGAGCGGTATTTTTCTGGAGTGGTTCATGTCGCAGGGGCATATGGTTGCCGGGCTCGAACCTTCAAGTGCGAGTCTTGAGCTGGCGCGAAGGCGGCTTGGCTCCAAAGCCGTGTTGGAGAAAGGATTTGCCGAAAACCTGCCCTACGATGACAACGAATTCGATACCGTGGCACTGATAAGCACCCTGGAATTTGTCGACGATCCGTTCCTGGCGCTTAAGGAAGCCTTCCGTGTGGCACGCCGGAACGTGCTGCTCGGTGTGTTCAATAAGTACTCGATTGGTCGAGCCCACACTTGCATAGAAAGTTTTTGGAAAGATTCGGTTTATAGCCGCGCCAGGTTCCTCAGCATTTTTCAGCTTCGCAGTATGAGCGGCAGGATTCTTTCCGGCGCCGTCCCGATTGAATGGCGGACCTGCTTTTCCTTGCCTTTGCCGTTTCTCCGCTATTTTCACCTTCTGGAGAGAATTCCTCTTTTGCAACGCCATCCTTTCGGACATTTCATCGCTATGAGGATTGATATGCGGTGCCGCGTTCGCACATTACAGACGCCGGTATTCGATGAAATGCCGGCCGGAGCGAAAGTTTCCATGCAGTCTCTGGGCTGCTGGCGTGCGTCTGAAGGCGGCGGTGCTGTTAGACGGAACAGTGACTGAAAAACCTTTTAATTGGTGACCGGAAAAAATTCCGCCCCTGTTTTCCGAGTTTCCAGAAAATCTCATTTATTATCGAAAGGGCGGTCATGAAAGAGGCCATGCTGTACAGGCGGCTGGACGAAAACCGGCTGCACTGCTTTCTCTGCTCCCAGCACTGCCGTATCGGGCCGGATGAGACCGGAAAATGCGGGGTCCGCCAAAACAGGGATGGAAAGCTTTGGAGCCTGGTTTACGGGAAAGTGATCGCCCAGCACGTCGATCCTGTCGAAAAAAAACCGCTGTTTCATTTCTTTCCCGGCACAACGAGCTATTCGATCGCTACGGCCGGGTGCAATTTCGAATGCCTGTTCTGTCAGAATGCCGACATATCGCAGTCTCCCCGCATCTACGGGGGGATTTACGGGCAGAGTGTATCTGCTGAAAAAATTGCTGACCTCGCTCAAAAAGAGGGTTGCGCTACGATCTCCTATACTTACACGGAGCCGACCATATTTATGGAGTATGCTCTGGACGTAGCTGCTCTGGCTAAGGAGCACGGACTTGCAAACGTTTTCGTAACCAACGGATACATGACCAAAGAGGCGCTGGAGGCGGTGGCCCCTTTGCTTGGGGCGGCCAATGTAGACCTCAAGTCCTTTAGCGACAGGTTCTACCGTGAGCAGTGCGGCGCGCGTCTCAAGCCTGTTCTCATGACCCTTGAGGGCATGAAGCGTAAAGGTATTTGGCTTGAGGCCACCACTCTGCTCATCCCAGGCTTGAACGACAGCGAAGCTGAGTTGAAGGAACTGGCGCGATTTCTGGTCGGACTGGGGCCGGAAACTCCCTGGCACGTCAGCCGTTTTCACCCGGCGTATCGTCTGAACGATAAAGGACCCACGCCGGTCGAAACAATCAGGAGAGCAAGGCAAATCGGGTTGGAAGCCGGTCTTCGTTACGTCTATACGGGGAATGTGCCCGGAGACAGCGGTGAGAATACATACTGCCACTCCTGCGGGACACTGCTGATCAGCCGAATCGGATATTCCACCAGGAAACAGAATCTGAAGAGTGGCGCCTGCGCGAAATGCCGGACGGCGCTGGCGGGGGTCGGACTGGATTGAACGCAAGCAGAAAGGACTTACTGCAGAACATATATGACCGGCTTCTAGCCGTTTTTGGTCCCCAACGATGGTGGCCGGCCAAGACTCCGTTTGAGGTGATACTGGGCGCTATCCTTACACAGAATACCGCCTGGAAAAATGTGGCCACTGCAATCGGCAACCTGCGCCGGTATGATCTTTTAAGGTTCGACTCCGTTTGCGGGCTTAGCGCGCATGAGCTTGCAGCCCTCATACGCTCCTCCGGTTTCTATAACCAAAAAGCGAAGAAGATAAAATCCTTCTGCAATCATATCCTGACCAAATGGGGTGGCTCTCTTGAAGAGTTTCTGATACAGGATATGGACACCCTGCGGATCGATCTTCTTGGAATCCGGGGCATCGGTCCGGAAACTGCCGACAGCATCGTATTGTATGCTGCTTTCAAAGCATCGTTTGTCGTAGATACATATACCTACAGGATTTTATACAGACACGGATGGGTTGAGGAATCCATTTCATATGAGGAACTGCGGGACTATTTCATGGGAGTATTGGACCCAGATGTCCCGCTTTTTCAAGAATTCCATGCTCTGTTGGTTCGCACCGGCCATCTTTACTGCCGCAAAAAACCGTTATGCGATTCTTGCCCGCTGAACGTTTTCTTCGGGCCGTCATCCCTGGTTTAAAGCAAATATGAGCAGATCAAGCCGGAAGCATCTTGCGGCCCGTCTTTTCGATAATTAAATCTCTACTGCCAAATCTACTGTATTCTACTGTTTTCGTATGTGAAAAATAAAGTGTTTCGCCTATTTTAGTCTGACGTAAATGGTTCATAATCGCTATCATTGGGTAGTCTTTTCATAATAATACGCGGGAGCTTGCCGCAGGGAACAGATTTGCTTCCGCTTTGAGCCAAAAACATATGGCTGCGAGAACCACCATTGAGATCGCTGGTCCCGTCAAGACCACGTCCATTTTTTCACAAGTAATGACCTGCAGGAAAGGAAAGATCATGGACCCCACAGGAGAAGACCTCTGCGGATGGGAACTCAATAATCCTGACAATGACATTTTCGATATTGAGGTGCTGGGAGTTTTTGGAGGGTGTAAAAATTGTGAACATGTAGCCGCATGCACCTCCCCGTGCGAATCGGTGCGGCGCCTGGTACCGAAAGAGGGCAGGATTGTCGGACTGGGTCATGAAAAGGAACAGGATGGACCCAGGATCAGTTACTTCGCTCTACTTAACGGAGATGAAGTGAAATTCATCAGGTTGAGCGCGCCGGATCATTACTGGGCCAAGGCGAGCTACATGTCCGAGGAACTGGTGCCGTCCTGGGTCTTGTCAGAATTGGAACTGCGGCAATAAAGGCAAAAGCGGGATACTTGAGGGGAATTTCAAACTTATGGACATTCCGGTGTTTGATTTCTGGAACAAACTGATGGTCAATATGTGGTCGAAATGCGCCACGCCTGCCGGGAGTCCTTTCGCCTGGTTTACGCAGTTGGATAAAGGGAAAAGTCAATGGCTGCTGCCTCAGAAGATGGCCGAGGCGATAGCCGATTCCTTTGCGGGTTTCATCGTGGATAAGAAATCCGGCGCCGGGGAGGTCGATTCAGTTTCTGAGCTTATGTCGAACTTGATGCAAACGGGGTTCGAGGGATATCTTGAACTGCAGAAGAGATGGATTGACGGGGCTAAGGAAGGAACCTCAACTCTCCAGGATGTGGAATCTTTGAGCCAGGCGCCGTCGATCTGGCTTGATTCCATCAGGAAACTTCTCGGTCTTATCCCGAAGGTTGAGGCTGGCGGTGCGAGTGGCTCTTCCCGGGAGGTTGTTGTAAAGTACGCCGCCTTTTCCGCGAAGATGAGCGAGCTTCTTTACCGGCTCTGCCTCCCAATGGACAAAGCGTCGAAAGCCATGGTGAAAAAGCTGGAGGGGGCGGCAAGAGATGGCAGGCTCACTCAAAATTACGAGGAGGCTTCAGGCGTCTGGCTTTCCGTCCTTGAGAGCTCCTACCTGGAACTGCTCAAATCGCCGAATTACACTGAATTGTTGCATGAAACGGCGGATGCATACGAGCAATACTGTCAGCTCAGGCGGCAGGTGTACGGTCCTTCTGCGAAAGCTCCTGCTAAGCCACAGGACAGGGCAGTTGACGAACTAACCGATGAAATGAGCAAACTTAGGGAAAAGCTCGAAGAACTTCTGAAGAAAGTGGATTCACAAACCAACCCGCCTCCGGAGCCCGCCGAGTAATTTCATAACGGATCATAAACTCGGATCGAAAGACCCCCATACCGTTCCAGCACCGGTATGGGGGTCCGTTTTTTTGCCGTATTGATGTGAGACTGTTATTTAAGAAATCTCAAGGAAGTTTATTCTTGGACGATGCCGCTTTCCCGGATGGACGCCTCCCTGGCGCGCCCTGGCCGGGTTTTGTTTTTTTTTGCAGCTTTCGCGGCAGGCGGAACCAGAACAAGCGGGCGCTTGCGCGATGCCTTCCCGATTTTTTCCTCTTCGCCCACAGTATACGCATGATCGGGGACTGCAATAAGTGATACAGGGACTTGCGGTTCTTCCTTCTGTTCTCCTTTTGTCTCGCTAAAAGGGCCGGTGGCTTTGATTGTTAAATTCGTATCCATATCTATCTGGAAACAAACCGGGCCTCTGCATGTTTTGCCCTGCTCCGGAGCAGACAGGCTCGGCACGCAAAACCGAAGGTGAAGGGCACATTCGGATGTCGGAACGGACCACGAGGTAGCAAGGGATGCATGGCCTTTGGGAAATACGCAGACTTCAGCATCGATATAGTCCAGCGGAGCGAGGGAAGCTTCCTTTTCAACGATGTCATCGCTTTCGGCTATGCAGATAAGCCAGGGGACTTTCTTTTCTTTCAGCCGCTTCAAATTGAGCTTTCGGCCGAAAAGGGTCACCGGCAGAGTTCCTTCAGCGTCGATTGGAGTCGAGTAGGAATCAAAGCTCATCTTTGTAATGCCCAACGGGATGTCTTGCTGATCATGTGTCAGCCAGTGATTGACCGCCGCTGCGGTCTTGTTGATTTTCTTTCGCGGACCATTGTGGATGTCAAACATGCTGATGTCGCGATGAAATGAGGCGATAGGCGACTCGGCCTCCAGTTTGCGCAGTTTGTAAACCCATCCCAAGATCCGGCCATCGATCACCGTGTTTCCGTTCGGGAGCACTTTACAAGAGTACCTGATGTCTCTGAATCTGGGCGGCAGGCTCATCATGTACTCCGCCAGAGTTTTGCTCCTGCTCCCGTCCACCGGGGTGGCGCAGGTAATCAAGGCATCCACGAGGTCGTCGAGTTCCCCGGCGAGAAGCGCGGCCAGAGCGTGGTAGCCGCCCTGGCAGAAGCCGTTCAGGGTGACCTGTCTGTTATGTCTTGCCATCAGTTCCCGGCAGAACAATCGCAAATCGAGAGCGTCATCTTCTCCGGTCATGGTCTGGACCGCCGGGTTGGTATCTATATCTTTAATTATACGAATGTAGGTCGGTATTCCCTGATTTGCGTAGCAGTGAACGTAGCTCCTTTGCTCTCCCGGCAAAAAGGCAAGAATGTTGGCCCCCAGGACATAGGGGGGAATGATCAGGATGGGTTTGCTCCTGGCGGTTACATTCTTTTCCGCAGGAAGGACCTGATACAGGCCGAAACGGTCGGTTTCAGCCACCTTCACATATCCGGGGCTATCCAGGTGGAAGCCGTATTCTGCTTTGATCTCTTCTATGGCCTCAGGGTAATCATGAACAGCTACCTTGAGCGTCTCTTCCAGTCTGCAGGCAAAATCGCAAAAGCTGTCGTCGTCTGAGAGCGTATCCGTCCAGGCAAGAAGACCTTCGCTAAGCTTGCTACAAAAAAACGTGTTCATGGCTCTCAGGCTTCCCGTCATCGCGGTGCTCGCAAGCCGTACGTTCAGATTGAATAATTCTTCGTAATCTTTCAGATTCTCAGCGGGAGACTTTTCGACGAGGTTGACTTTTTCGGCGTTCACGAAAGCACTCAGAGCATTTACAGACGGCCCCATAAACGCGTCGAAATATTTAAACATTCCGTACCAATAATCCTGGGCCGTTCTTGCTTGTGCGAATGCGGCCCGACTGATTTTAGGGGCGGCTTGCATGGACCTGCCCATAAAACTAGCCGCTGTGCTAAACATTTCGAAAGGCGCGCTAAAGTAGTTTTGCATTTTTCCCCCCCATTCTCCCGGTATTCTACATTGGATGTAGAAAGGTTTGGCCGCCCTCCAGCGGTGTACTGTTCGGGGGCTCCCCCGTGCCCGGTTTTCTCGATTTAGATACTTTTAAAATCGGTATTTGCTCAAGTCAGCGTGAGGAAGAAGTGAGATGAAGATGGCTCGTTTGGTCTGATCGAGAAAACGCGGCGATGATACCAATAAGTCGAATCAATGTCAATTTTTAGCGATTTTGGGCCATAAGGCTTTGGAAAATGAAATAAATGGGATTAAAGAGGGGATAGGGCGCTTTTTTGCCCTGCAGCACTGAATATCAAAGAGACGAGATGGTAATCCTGGAGCCCTCGCACACTGTAAGTGGACTTGTTTCAGGGGCTTTCGCACTGCACCGTGCCTTTGAACGCGGGGCGTGTTCACGCCGGTCGAGATTCAGCTATCCTTTCGATCCAAGGCGCAGTCCCCCGTGTATGAAGAAGACCTCTCCGGCCAGCGCTTCGTTCCGATAGAGTTCCCCCACAAGGGAAGCGACTTCCTCCGGTTCGACCAAACGGCTGATCGGGACCTGGTCGATTATTTTATTCAACACTGCCGGGCTGATCTTTTTGACCATGGGTGTTCCCACATACCCGGGAGCAACGGCTACGCACCGGATTTTATCGGCCAGTCCCCGGCGGAAAAATTCTGCGGTAATCACTTTCGGGAATACCGACATTGCGGCCTTGGAGGAAGAGTAATTGAGCTGGCCCGCCGTTCCGAGCGACCCGGTAGAAGAGATCAGGCATATCAAGCCTTTGCAGTTATTATTTACCATGCGCTCGACGCATTCCCGCACGGTAAGGAAAACTCCCGTGAGGTTTATCTTAATCACGGACTCGAACTGGGAGAGGGTCATTTTTTTGGTGACTTTGCCTGTGGCCATGTCCGGAGAAACCATCAGCCCGTCTTTGATTATTCCGGCAAAAGGGGCCACAAGATTGATCCGGCCGAACTCCTCGATGGCAAAGTCGGCCATCTTGGAGCAGTCATTCTCGTTTGTGACATCGCACACAATTGTCCGCACGTCCGCATTCATTTCTCTTAATTCGGCTTCCGCAGGGGCCAGAAGGGATTCCGCCACATCAGCCAGGAGCACCTTCCCGCCATTGCCCGCCCAGTATCTTGCCAGCGCAAGCCCAATTCCTCCACTGCCTCCGGTAATTACCGCAACTGAATTGGTGATTTCCAACATGCTGAATCAATCTCCGATATCCGTGATTTTCAGTTGAAAACGTTACTGGCCGCGAAACCGCATATTAACTATAATGACGAGTTCAGAAATAGAATGCAACACTAATCCCTTCACAACCCTTGACTAGGTTGCGGGCTGGGGAAGTCTGTACGCTGAAGCATCTCGGATACAGCCAGTTCTAAAAAGGAATAGTCCGGCCTTGGCAGGAACGGCTCAGGCGGGGCTTTTAGCTCTATCTTTCCATACATTTTCCAAGGTTGTTGTATCCGCTGTTGACTGCGTTTTTGAGAGTTTCACAACCCTTCTTGTTGCTCTCTATCCATTCACGGAAGGTCTTCTTGCCTTCCTCCGGGACCCAGGCGGCCTTATCAAGAAACGAGTTCAACACGCTTCCGGTCTGGTCCCAGAACATGATCATATTGTTGATCACGCCTTCAGCGCTCATTCTTTGCAGATCGATCATCTGTTTGACCATTGCAGACTGTTCGTACATAAGTTCCCTCCATTAAATGATGTCCAAATAATACTATTCTTGGCCTATTGTTCCATTACGTAACTTCCGGGGGCTTTCTCCAGTGGATGATATTTGTCATTGCCCATTGCGGGAGGTTCGACTCTGGAATCCGATTTTTCCGATAACCACGCGACCCAGTCCATCCACCATGACCCCTGTTGCTCCTGTTGCCCCGAGAACCATTCATCCGCAGTAAGCGCTTGTGTGACGTCACTGATCCAGTATTTTCTCCTGGACCGCGCAGATGGGGGATTCACGATCCCGGTGATATGCCCTTCATCCGCAAGCGCGAATCTTTTTGGGCCTTTAACCAGGTTGCATGTCTTGAAGGCCTCTTTCCAGGGACAGATATGATCCTGTTCAGTTCCCACCATATAAAGTGGCTGCCGGATGCGTGCCAGGTCTATGGAGCGATTGCCGAGCACCATCTTGTCCCCTTTGACCAGATTGTTGCTCATATAGAATTCACGGAGATAATAAGAACACATTGCCGCAGGCAGTCTGGTTGAATCGCTGTTCCAGTAGAGAAATTCAGATTTGGGAGGCACCTCGCCCTGAAGGTAGTTATGGACATAGTAACGCCATACAAGATTATTTGAGCGCAGCATACGGAAGGCCACTGACATGTACTTTTTGTCGAGGTATCCTTCCTTTTCGATCACTTCCTCGATCATCCTGACAACCTCTTCAGTGACATAGACTTCGAGTTCGCCGGGAGAAGAGTAATCAACCAGGGAGGCAAACAGGGTAAAGTCCCGGATCGGGATAGGAACACCTTTGGGACCTCGGTTGAGGTAAGCCATCAAAGCGGTCAGAACGGTCCCGCCAATGCAATAGCCTGCGGCATGAACCTGCTTTGCTTTGCAGATTTCCCTGGCTACTTCGACAGCTTTCAGCGCCCCCTGAAGCATATAGTCCTCAAAAGTTACGTTGCGCATCTCCGGGGAAGGATTCTTCCAGCTTGTGATGAACACCGTAAAGCCCTGGTTGAGCAGATGAGCCACGAGGCTCTTTTCTTCGGTCAGATCAAGGATGTAGTATTTGTTTACCCATGGCTGAATTAAAACGACAGGGATTGAGAAAGTGGTCTCGGTCCTTGGCGAGTACTGGATAAGCTCCATAAGCCTGTTTCTGAAGACCACAGAGCCCGGGGTTGTGGCAATATTCTGCCCGACTTTGAATGCGCCTGTATCGGCAATCTTTATGAGGTTGTCGCCACGCTGGATGTCCTCGAGCCAGTTCTCGTAGCCGTTCAACGTGCTCTCCCCTTTTGTTCGCACAAACTTCTGAACAGCCGAGGGGTTTGTCCAGAAAAAGTTGGCCGGAGAGATCGCATTGATGAGCTGATTGACCCAGAATATCGACCGCCGCCTTTCGAGTTCCGGGATCTCCGGGGCTTTGGCGACGTAGTCTCTAAGCCAGCTTGCGTAAGCGCTGTAGAGTTTATTGGCCAGCTTGGAATTGTTTTTTACCGCGTCCAACAGGGCATCTTCCGGCTTATCCGGCTTACCCTTCGCACTCTGGCTCTCAGGCAGCGATGAGGTTAGCTGCTCAGCGGCGACGGCCTGGATGCTCGCGCTTAACTTAGATGTAATGTTGAACAATTCCAGTCCGTTGAACATCCAGGACTGGTGGATTTTGAAAAACGAACTTGCGATTCCAAAAGGATCGGCGGGCATGCTTGATGAATTCATTAGTCAGCCCTTCTGATGAAGGTTATTACCTCACCCACAGTTGATCCTCCTTCCAGTAGATCATCGGGAATCTTCACCCCGAATGTTTCTTCCAGGAAGACTTTGAAATTGACCGATGACATCGAATCCCATTCCGGAATGTGGTTGAGCGGAGTCTCCGGTTCGATTGGAAAACCCATCGCGTCAGGGAAAAGATCCGGAATACCCTCTCTGATTGTTTGAAGAACTTCTAACATGGCAGTCGTCTCCTTCTTTTGAAAATGTACAAACGAACAATAAACCCTAGATCCGAATCAGATTGGCTCCCCAGGACAAACCGCCGCCAAAGGCAGACGTAACAACAAGTTCGCCTCTGCGAATCGTATTGCTTGAAATTGCCTCATCCAGCGCCACTAAGACCGAAGCGCTCGCAGTGTTTCCATACCTGTCGAGATTGATAACGAACTTCTCTTTCGAAACGCTCAGGCCGGAAGCGATCGTATCGATAATGTTAATATTAGCCTGGTGAACTATGAACCAGTCTACGTCCTTTAATGCGGCGCCGGATTGCTCCAGCAGTTCGATGACGATCTGCGTACCCTGTTTAGAGGCGAATTCAAATACGGCGTTTCCGTTCATCCTGAAATAGGCCATTCGGGGGTTGTCCATTTTTTCGAAGGGCAGCATGGTGCCGCCTGCAGGAACGCAGATTGCATCGCTTTTGCTCCCATCGGTCCTGAGGCATGAATGATAGACGCCACGGTCCGAGTTTCCAGCCCGGAAAAGGATCGCTCCGGCGCCGTCTCCAAAAAGAGGGAAGGTGCCAAAATCCTTTTTGTACAGGATCTTCGAGTACATCTCGGATGCTATGAAGAGAATGTTCTCGAATTTCCCCGATTTGATCAAGGCATCGGCCACACAAATTCCGAAAGTGCTCCCGGAACACACCGAATTGATGTCGAAGGCAAAAGCGTTGGTTGCTCCCAGTTCATGTTGAACACGAGTGGCAGTCGCAGGCTGAATGCGGTCAGGGGATGATGTGGAAAGCACTATCCCCTGGATGCTCCCGGCCGGAAAATCGACTTTTTCCAGGCAGCTTCGGGCGGCCTTGATTGCCAAATCTGAGGTACATTGATCTTCCGGAGCGATTCTTCTGGACAAAACCCCGGTCTTTTGAGCTATGAGCTTTATGGAGGAGGATGGGAAATGGGCCAATTCCTCATTTGGCACGACCGACGCGGGTAGATAGCTCCCTGTTGAAAAAATTACGGAGTTTCTCATCTTAATCAGTCACGTTTTTCCGTTAGAGAGAGTCCCGCTCAATTCTTTAAAAACGGGTCTGCTGAGGTCAACCAACGCCAAAAGGCAAACTGGATGCCGCAATTTTATATCGTGCTATGAAATCTTCAATGGGGGAAATACTGTATTTCAGGGAGAGAAACTCATTACGCGGCAGACTGATTACTGGCTGGAAAATATAAGGCTTCTAAAGTAGCTGCAACGAGGTAATCCTTTCTTATATCTCTTCAGGTGAACTTCAGACGCTGACTTTTGAGGTCATCTACACACCGGCTGTGTAGCCACTGCTTATACAGTACTATGAAATGATCTTCTACCAGGGGATGGACCGCCGGTTGAGAATTCCTGGGCCGACGTCGTCTTATTTTCCCGTTTTTGGTCGAGATAGATTCTAAGCTTTTCGGGCAGCCCGCGTTTCTTGGCTGAGCGGCTGCGGAGACTGGTCAGCATTCTGGCTGAAAGGGGCTGTTTGAGAGGAAATCCCCATTTCTTCTTGTATTCCCTCGGGGTGAGGTGATGGATACGAAGATGGTTCGCGGTAAGCTGCCGGAACTCAGCCTTGCACTCCATGCAGGTAACCTTGTCTTCCTGAATGGATGAGTGCGCATCTACCGCAGCGGGAGCCTCAGAAGCCTGGAATACCTGGCCTCCCACCAGGATTGATCGCCCTTCCTCTTCGGCGAGCCTCATACTTTGAAGCGCATTGTAGACTCTTACCAGCGCCTTCTCGATATCTTCACCCGTCATTTTGCTCATGGAAGCTTGAGCATGTACTATTTCGACCGCCAACTCGAGCAATTTCTTCTCCATTTGGACCGCTCCTTTGATGGAGGATACAGGTATACGCAGATTTGAAAAGTTCCGGGTAAAATCTTCCCCCAATATGCTTATTGGAAATCCAATTGTAAAGAGAACCAAACCATATAAATTGTGGGATGGCTTCGGTCACGTCTTGGAAATCATCAGGTGCGGGATTCGACGGAGAGATTGCTCAGTCAAGGGTCCGCCGGTAACGCTTCACGGCGATCGTCATAGCGACGACGATGAAAAGCGCGATTTGCCAGAGCTGAGGGATTATGTCCTGAAGACCATTGCCCCTAAGCAGGATGCCCCGGACGATGCGCAGAAAATGGATCAGTGGATAATAGAAACCTGCCGGATGTATCCGACTTTGAATTATCGCCGGCAAACCGCTAGGCCTTTTAGAGCTTTCCGAAAACTTTTTCCGGCGGTCGCCGTTCAGGGACATATGAATGTGGGCTTGCCCCCTCATTCCACTCTTTTGAAACGTAGAGAGCACAGTAACAGCTCCCGAACTCCGCAACATCTTGCTCCCTGTAAGCGCAAGGGCAGATTATATCGCGGTCCCAGTCGCGGTCATTCGAGGCCAGCCTGCACGGGCAGCACATATACCCGTACCTGTTCTTGTTTTCCAGTAATCCTTGCAGGAGATGGAAAACCCTGGGCTTATCCTTATTAAACAAATAACCTTTAAGTTCCTGTGTTTTTTGCAGGAAGTCGTAGAGCTGCTCAACATTCATTAAAGGTCCAACGCCTCCTTTATCTCTTCTCTTTTGAATCCGATGATGACTTTGCCCCCGATCAGGAGCATTGGGAAGGCACACGCCGGGTTGGTTTTTTTGATTTCCTCGAGTATTTGCCGCCTCTCGTCACCATCCAGATTATCGACGTGAACACAATCGTAATCTACACCGCATTTGTCGAGGAATTCAACTTCATCTTTACAGTGGATGCATGTACTCAGAGCGTAGAGCTTTACGTCGTTATCTTTCATCCTCACCCTCCCATAGACAGTAGCGAAGCGGAAAAATTCGTTGGCGGCGTCCCGTTTTTTATGCCCAGCCGGGTAAGGGCAAAGTCATAGCGAACCGGGTCGGCTGGACGGATTGCGCTGAAAGCCTCCGTAATTTCTATGGCGCATCGCATGTCGGCCTGTTTTCGTGACGTGAGACCCATGGCGCCGGCGATCCTGTGCATGTGAGTGTCAAGGGGTACTATCAGGTGAGACGCTGGAATGCCTTGCCAGACTCCGGGATCGACATCATCACTTCTCACCATCCACCTCAAAAAGAGGTTCAGCCTCTTGCATGCGCTGCCCCCATCAGGTGAAGGTAAAAACATCGGCATCGTTCGTCCACCCGCCTTTTCAATTTTTCTCACAAATGCGGTAAGAGCCGGAAGAATATTCCTGTCATTTTCACTGAAACCGGCCAGAAAACATGATTCCAGGCTCCCATATTCCACGATCAATTTTTTGAGGCCTTCAAGCAGGTTGGATAGTGTCCCGCCCGTTGTGAAGCGGTGCTTGAACAACTGAAATGCTTCTCTGATGTCGGCACGAGATTTTTCAAGCAGGAAAAGGGAAGGACTCGGGCCCATGACATTAAGAACTGTGCGAACGCTCATGAGGATCTGCTGCACCCTGCCGTATGCCAGCGCCGAAGCGATGAATCCGCTCAGTTCCCTATCGGGTTTATTATCGTAGTGGTAGACGAACTCGAGAGGATCAGGGTGGATATGCTCGAAGCGGTTAAAATGCCCGTAAAGCTCTTCAAGAGCTGTCGCCGGCATTCCGAAGCCGATGGTGTCAGAATTGGAATTAGGATTAAAAACAGGGGCAGCGCCGGTAATCGAGATTTTCAAACGAAAGATACCTCCTAAAGGAAGAATGTGTTTTAAGAATACCACACTGAGAATCCTTCGAACAGACCGCATTCGGGACCTCTCGGTCGGGGCGTTCTGGCCAATTCTGTTGAAACATCAGAGCTTGTGGTATAAACCTCCCAATAGGGCAGGGCGGTATATAGAACGATATCAGCACTGGACAATTATTTTCGCAGGGCCGATCGGAGCGCAGCGGGGCCACTCTACGCTCCGCCAGGTGGAGGTGTTAATGCGGCGGCTTCTTCTTTTGTCTTTCCTGGTCATTATTTTAATTTCTTTCGGCCCGCGGACAGTGCGTTCGCAGGAGGTACAGGGAAACAGTCCTGTCGAGGGACCGGCTCAGCAGGCTGTGCCGGTAAATGACCCATGCGCCGAATGCCATATCCGCATCACTCCAGGCATAGTTGTGGACTGGCAGTTGAGCAAGCACAGCGCCAATGACGTCGGTTGTTCCGCCTGCCATGGCGACGGGCACAATTCCATGACCGATGTTGACAAAGCCAGGCTTGCTGGTCCGGAAGTCTGCGCAAAATGTCATGCTACCCAGGTTGAGCAGTTCCGCAGGGGTAAGCACGCCCTGGCCTGGGGTTCGATGAAAGCCATGCCCACTCTTCACTGGCAGCCGATGGCTTCGGTCGAGGGGCTGAAAGGTTGCGGGTCTTGCCATCGTGTTGGCCTGAAAACCGAAGGAGAAGTCAAGGACCTTGTGGAGAAAGGATCGGGTTTTGGGGCTAGTTCGTGCGACGTATGCCATACGAGGCATCTTTTCTCGGTCGACGAAGCCCGGTCTCCGCAGGCGTGCAGGACTTGCCATATGGGAGTGGATCATCCACAGTGGGAAATGTATTCTTCGTCCAAGCACGGCGTGCGGTTTTTGCTCAAACAGAGCAGAATGCTCCCGGAAGATGCCGCGGCTCCCACATGCCAGAGTTGTCACTTCAATGATGGAAACCATGCGAACGTGACTGCCTGGGGATATCTTGCTTTGCGCCTGCCTTATCCTCAAGACGCTAAATGGGCAAAGGACCGGGCCGATATCCTGCAGGCCCTCGGAATCTTCGACCCCGCCGGAAAGCCAACTCCGAGACTGGCTGCTATTGAGACCTATAACATGATCAGGTTTACCGAAGAAGATTGGCAGGCTGAAAGGGACAAAGCCCTCAAGTTATGCAATGACTGTCACTCGATTAATTTTGCTCGAGCAGAACTTGGCAAAGGCGATCAGATGATCCGGGAGGCAGACGGATTGATGGCCGAAGGGATACGCACAGTTGCCGCTCTTTATCTGGATGGATTGCTCAACAAGCCGGAAAGCTACTCTTACGCGTTCCCGGACCTGCTGGCCCTGAATAACGCGCCGACGGTCATCGAGCTAAAACTTTTCTCAATGTTTAATGAATACAGGATGAGAACATTCCAGGGGGCATTTCATTGCAATCCGGATTATTCCTTCTGGTATGGCTTGAGCGCGATGCAGAGGAGCCTTACCGAAATCAGGGAACAGGCGGCCGAAATGCGGGCAGCGGGAAAGGCGGGAGAGCATCCCGTCAAAGGCGCGAAAAGATAACCGGAATTATGAAGATTATTTCCGATTTCAGTGCAACTCTGAACAAAGCGATAAACAGGCGGATGCTTAGCGCTTGGTATCCCATCGATGTCTCACTTTCGGGAGACACCTCCCGATCGGGATTTTCAAAAGGTCCCCCGGCGATCCTTAGGGCCGCTTCAAGTCTGTATGAAAAAGCACTCCGAAAAGATCAGACAAGGCGCTTGAGAAAGCGGGTAAAGCTGGCGGCCCCGGTCATCAGCATTGGGAATATCTCTGTTGGAGGGACAGGAAAGTCACCACTTACGATCTGGATCTGCGAGTTTCTGCTAAAAATTGGGTGTCATCCCGCCGTCTTGTCCAGGGGATACGCAAGAAGGGGAGGCAGCCCGGGACCTGTACCATCTCTCGATAACCCGGCCGAACTCTCCGGTCTTTTCGGCGATGAACCTGTAATGATATCGGAGTACCTGCCATCGGTGCCGGTATGGGTTGGGGGGAACCGGGCGGCTTCGGGCATGGCTGCCTTGGCGCGAGGCGGAGTGGATGTGCTCGTGCTCGATGATGGCTTCCAGCATCTTGGGCTCTATCGCGACCTCGATATCGTTCTGCTCGACTGCCGTAGCGCTTTCGGAAACGGATTTGTCCTTCCGGCCGGCCCACTGCGCGAACCCCCTTCAAACCTTAAAAGGGCCGATGCTCTTGTGATTACTCACGCAGGTAAAGATGGCGACGCGGCGCTGCTGGGAGACAAGATTCGGGGACTTTTTCCCGGGATACCTGTTTTTGCCTGCCGGCATACTCTGAGAGGAATCGGCCTGACAAAAGGCGAACCTCTTTTTCCGCTAAGTTCACTTTTGGATCGCAAGGCCGTTATTTTTTCAGGGATTGCCCGGCCCGAGGGTTTTTTCAGTGACCTCGGAAAGGCCGGGCTGAGGATTTGCGATTCATTGAGCTTCCCGAACCATCACAGATATGCGATGGGTGATTTCTCGAAGATTTTTGGCTCTGCGTCCAGACACGGCGCCAAAGTGATCATAACTACCGCAAAGGACGCAATCCGCATACCTCTGCCTTTCAGAAACGCCATAGCCGTCGCGGAAATGGGGATCGATTTCGGACCCGACCATGAAGGTTTCTGCAGCCTCACGCGAGGCCGGCTGGGCATGACCGTGGGTTAAGAGGCTATTTCTTCTCTACTGGATACTTGCTATCAAACCACTCATTCCAACCACCCTTGAGTACTTCGATTTTCTTGAAACCTGAGTTTGCTAGCTGGGACGCCACACGGGCGCTGGTGGCCTCGTTGGGTCAGGCGCAGTATAAGACGATTGTCTTATCTTTCGGATACCTCGTCGCCCATTCGCTGACTTGCGCAGGCGACTCCCGTCTGGCCCCCTGTACTTTCCACGGGCTGGAATCCCAGCTACTGGCGGTTCGCACGTCAATTATGATCACATCCTGTTTACCAAGCTCTTGTTTTAGTTGATCCTTGCCGACAACGGTGAATCCGCTGGCTCCGCCGGCGAAAGATGCGGTAAAAATCACAATCAGGCATGCCAGAAACAACAATTTCGAGTTCGTTGGGATCATCACAATCTCCTTATTGGCATTGGTTTATCAAGGTCCTAGACGGACGAGAAAAGAAACGAAATTCCGGATAACCGGATACCATGGAAAATAGTTATCAATTCTACTTAGTCAAAAATGAAATCCAGACTTTTTGAGGACCGCGTACAGCCTTTCAATCATGGGAAAGATGTTTATTTAAGGTATTGATGAAAAAATGGGATTGTGGACCAGTGATATTTCAAGCCTGGTGGAAACTTCGTTGATCGAAATCGACGGCGCCCAAAAATCGGGAAGCGGTACTCTGGTAAGATTTGCAGTTGCACTCTGTTCGCTTACGAACCAGCCGATGCGGATGGTCCGGATCAGAGAAAAACGCGACAAGCCGGGGCTTCGGCCGCAGCACCTTTTGGCCGTCAAAGCCTGTGCACAGCTTTCGTCCGGGCAGTTGGAGGGGGGCAGGGTCGGCTCCAGGGAAATAACTTACTATCCCGGGGGGAGCTTGACGGCGGGGGCTTTCGAATGGGATATTGGAACGGCAGGTTCGGCCACTATGTTGGCTTTTACTCTGATTCCGCTGGCTCTTTTTACGGGAGCGCGGACTAGTTTTACAATAAGGGGAGGCCTGTTTCAGGATTTTGCGCCAACGGCATTGCATATGGACAAAGTCCTCCTGCCGCTTTTGGGGCAGATGGGTGCGAAGATAGGCCTGGAAATGATCCGCCCGGGATATGTGCCAAAGGGAAATGGCGAACTGAGCGTCTCAATCGAATCGGTCAAGGCGCCTCTGAAGGCTTTTGAAAAGACACAAAGAGGGCAAATCAGCAGGATTCAAGGCATAGCGCTTGCTTCGCATCTCGAAAGCCAATCGGTGGCCCGGCGCATGGCTGAAGGGAGCCGCGAACTGCTTGCGCAAAAAGGCTGCAGGCCTGAAATCGACATCATAGAGGACACCACTGCCGTCCAAAAGGGTGCCGCTATGCTGCTGTGGGCTGAAACCGAAGGCGGCTGCCTGCTTGGATCAGACATGGCTGGAAAGCGCGGCCGCAGTTCGGAGTCAATAGCCCGGAGCACAGTGGAAGGCCTTTTGACTGACATCTCAACCGGAGCCACCGTGGACAGGTTTGTGGCCGACCAGTTGATTTTGTTCGCCGGCCTGGCGAACGGCCGTAGCCGCTATATCGTTCCATGGCTCACCGATCATATGGAATCCAATCTCTGGCTGATCGAGAAAATCCTTGGGGCCAGGACGGAATTTAAGGAAAATCTGATTTCCATTGACGGAATCGGTTTTTTCCGAGAATAATCACTATAACTTCAAATTGAGTCGAGTGGTTGGAGTCAGTTCTAGACTGAAGGGAGATTCGGGATGTTACCCCGCATCAAAATTCGAGGAATTTACAGCACGGCGCTCACAAGACTTGCTCTCGATTACGGGTTCCAGGTCGTCGAGCCTTCCGAAAAAATCAGAGGACGGTTTCATATGGACTCCTGGGATGATGGGGAATATGAAATTCTGATTCGGGACAGAGACGATCTCCAGGGGATCGAGGTCAGGGGGGAGGCCGACTATCTGTGTGAGTTGCTGGTTCATATGCAGGGATCGCTACTGGACGCCGTCATAGTCAGTTTTCTTCCAACGGACGACAGCGAACCGGTAGTCATCGCAAATTTGGAACTGCCGGGAGGGGCCAAGGAAAAATTGGACTCGATTCGCGCTGGCGTGGTCCCGACTCTTAAGAATCATCACAGATTAAAGATCATAAACCCGGAGCTGCTCGAAGCGGCGGAAACCGAATTCGCACGGCATCCCGGGGACAGGGTGGACCTGGAAAAAAGGCTCCTCAGAGAAGCTATTCTGGACCCATTGATCAAAGAGGGCCGGGTTAGGCTTGAGCACATAAGGGCATCCGGCAAAGCGATGCGTCCAAGGGAAGGGACTCTTCAGTCCGTGGCTGACGAGAGGATAATTTTCAAACGCAGTTTTTCGAAAGGCCGCTATGACGGGCTTGATCTGCCCATCCGAAAGGGCGACTACTGCATTACTGAAATCAAGGAAGGCGAATGGTACGTAAGACACGTCTACTTCTCTAAAGAGCATCTTCGAATAGGTGAGTACTTCAACATCAATACGCCCACAGAGCTTTACCCCTACGGGGCAAGGTACATTGACCTCGAAGTGGACGTGATCCGAAGGACCGGGGAAATCGCGTTCGCGATAGATCGGGAAAAACTCGAGGTGCTCGCCCGGAAGGGTTGCATTGGGAAGGAACTGCAGAACAGGACGCTCATTGTCGCCGAGCAGATGCTGCGGAGCCTCAATCGTAAAAAGTCAAATGACTTACCGGAGCACGAATGAAGGTCAAGATGGCCTGGGCAATTCAATCCTTCTGTTTATGTTTCCTCTTTAACCTGGCTTTTGCCGCAGTCATATTCCTTATGGCGGACAAGATCCTCGAAGCGCTGAATGTATGGGTTTCGCCTTTGATGGGACCGGGCGCGCCTGTCCTGTCGGAAGATTTACAGATGGCGCTAGGCAGCTTCGGGACCTTTGTCGTTCAGATACGCGGATACCTCGTGCCCGTGCTGGCCGCTCTGACAACAGCCGTCACGTTGCTGCTATGGTTTTTTCTCTTTGTCGCCGGGGGGAGGCAAATCAGAAGGGCAGTGCTCGGCGCTGCTCAAGCTAAGATCGAAGTGAGCACTAAACCAAAGGAGGAAGGAGAAGAGGCGCGTTAAAACTCTAAAATCCACTGGGGGAAGGATTTAAGTCGACCGGATTGTTCAGTCCGATTCCATGCGCCCCTTCCCGATAAGGGTATTCTAGCAGGTCATTACAACTGAGTTTCATTGCATTTGTATGTCGAGTTTGTTACTTTTTCACAGAATCTGTCGCAATTCCCCGTATAAAAAATCGCGGCTAACGTCTTCTGCCCAGCCCCGTTGCATCAGTTGCACGTCTCCTTGGAAAAGAGTATTTCAAACCCGGAGCCGTGCAGGACTTCGGAGACTCAAGGATATACTGCAATAGAGGCAATTGCGAAGCGGCAGAAGCACGCGGCTTCGGGTAGCGCAGAAAAAGGAGATCCAGTCCCTGCGAGTATTTTGTCCGTGACAATTACTTAGAGACAACTTAGCGCTGAACGCCAGGACAGCCGTTTCGGGCCGCTGCGATGCTTTTCTGCGCAGTTCGCTATCTGACCGCAGGACTGCGGCGAACACTCCCCTGAGCCGGGCGCCTTGCTTTCAATGAGATTTCGATTTCAATTCAGACCATCTTTTTGCGATGGCATCAAATATCTCAGCCCTGTCGTCGTCTCCCTCGAATTCAAATTTATCCTTGACCTGGGTACAGCTCTTTCCGGGCTCGGCTCCCAATGCTGCTGAAAGCTTCAGTAGCTGTTCGAAGGAAAGATTCGGAATGTCCAGCTCGATAAAAATTAGGTTTTGGTCCTCACCTGCCAGTCGGTAGGCTTCTTCAACCGTAAGATCAAGCCTGAACCCTCTATAATGTTTCTCACTATATTTTCCGAGCGGCAATTTCAGCTCTTTAGCCGCACTGATAGCGTCATATCCTCTTATAGTCACGGGATCCTCCCTCAATAATTTATTGTCCCCTATATTATAATCATTAATTTTCTTCTTCCGCTGAACCGCCAGGTGTCTTATGAGTAAATCTCCGGCCTCCGGCTGCGGAGTAGCATCTCGGAGGCGCTGTTCGAAACGCAGACCATTCGAATGCCTGATTTCCGGTATCGCGTTTACGCCTGGTAACTTTTGAAGGGGATTTTCGATCAGGTTTCGCCATTAGACGGCGTGTCAAATGTCATGAAGCTGGAGCCGGCCAGAAGCAGCGGCAAATCCCCGACGTCGAAGTGCAGCACGTCCAGGCTCGAGCGCAGGTGCGAGCTGTCCGTCTTATTGACATACTCCCCAAGAACGAAACGGCAGTTCATAAGATCAGCGACATATACTATGTGCGTCAGGGGATGGTTCCCGCTAGATTTGGCGGGCTCATGATGATGGAGCACCGTTTCGCTGACGAGTTCCGGCATACCCCAGCAGCGGGCCATCTGGTATCCCGCGTCAGTATGAGCTATGCCGAACAGTGTTTTCTCAGCGACTGCCAGATCGTTGCCCTTTATTTGAAGTTGTCGATAAAAGAGCGGATAAGCGCTGTGCATGTATTGGTCAAGGATCACCTTTCCGATGTCATGCAGTAGGCCGGCCGTGTAAGCCAGGTCGGGGTGCGCCTTTCCGGTAAGTTCTGCCAGCTTGCTGCTGATGTGGGCTGTGCGCACTGAATGATGAAAGATGCCCCCCTTGCAAAGAGAATATCCACGGGACGCCTGGGAGATAAAGTTTTCCACAGAGGAGGAAAGGGCCAGGAGCATCAGGTTCTTTTCCCCAATCCTGAGCAATGCCTTGTCTATCGAATCGACTTTCATACCGTGGTTAATGGAAACCGAGTTGCACATCCTTATGATTCTTGCGCTCAGGACCTGGTCCTGAAGAACTTCCTGCGAGACCTCCCTGAAGCTGGAAGCCTCATCGTTGATCATGCGGATGATCTTAAGAGCTATCTGAGGAATGGGAATCAGTTTTTCGATCACTTCATTGAGTTGCTCAGACGTTGGCCGGGTATGATGATGATCGGCAACAGTCTTCGCAGCGGGGATAACAAAGGGTTCGATGGTCGTTTGCCAGGTTGTGAGATTAAGACTTATACAATAGGCGAAACACCCGCCTACTTCGATCTGCCTGATCGGGATTTTTTCGTTCTGGAGGATATACTGCACCATTTCCGCCGTGCGCCCGCCGATGTCGAGCGTCAAATCGGCCTGTGAGACCGGGTCGATGAGCGCTCCTCCTGCAACGCAGGCCTGCAACCTCTCCTTTCTGGCGCCTTGTCTGCAAAGCTCGTCGATGAAAATGGGCATACCGGTAACAGCGCTTACCTCCGGGTTCCAGGTAAGGTCCATGCTGGGCGGTTCGGGGAGGAGAAGGTGGATGAGACCACCAATTCCGGCCTCCCGGTCAACTAGAGTGACACCAACGCAACTTCCCAGGAAAGCCTGCATGATCTCCGGTTTCTTCCCGCTGATCTTGTATGAACCGGAGGCTACCATATGCACTATCATCAAATCTGCTCACCTTTTTAGAGAGTTTCCATGGGGCATGAAATATAAATCGGACAGGAGAGGGTATTTCTTCAGTGTATTTGGAGGCAAATAGAGTGCGCTATGGGATTTGATCCGGAAAAGCCGCAGTCAGTAAAGTGCGGCTCCGTGCGAAAAAAGAGAGGTGAGCCGGTGAAATTAGTTCAGGAACACGTCACGGTAGTAATCGAAATGTTCCGTAACCGAGCCGGCTCCGCGGATTACTGCACGAAGCGGGTCTTCGGATTTTTCCACATCGAGTCCCACAGCTTGGTGAATCAGCGCTCGAAGCCCTTTCAGAAGAGAACCACCGCCGGCAAGCCAAATGCCATTCTCGGCTATATCTGAAGCCAGGTCCGGCGAGGCTTTTTCCAAAACACGCCGAACAGCTTCAATTATTGCCTGTGTAGGCTCTTTCATGGCCAACCTGACATCGGCATCAGTTATGGTGATGATTTTAGGCATGCCGCTTGCGAGGTCTTTTCCCCGGAGCTTTATTTCAAGAGTCCTTTTGAGTGGAACTGCGGAACCTATCTTCATTTTGATCACTTCGGCCATCATCTCGCTTATGGCTATGCTGTGTTGCTGTCTGACAAACTGGCAGATGGCTTCGTTGGCCTCATCGCCCGCCACCCTGAGCGACTCGCTGCAGGAGACTGCGAATTGTGAAATGATGGCCACTTCGGTTGTCCCCCCGCCAATATCAACAACCATTTGTCCGGCGGGCTGATCGACGGGAAGACCTGCCCCGATTGCGGCGGCCATTGGCTCATCGATAAGGAACACCTTGCCGGCGCCTGCCATGTCAGCGGCTTCTATTACCGCACGCTTCTCAACCGAGGTGATCCCTACCGGGACGGCTACAACCAGTTTGGGCCTGGAGAGGGGGAGCCTCCTGAACACTTTGCTAAGAAATGAGCGGACCATAAAAGAGGCCGTTTCAAAATCGTGAATAACTCCGTCCCGCATGGGCCTGGTTACAATTGTCCCCCTGGTGTGGCGGCCGGACAGGTTTTTTGCTTCCCGCCCGATGGCAATCACCCTGCCGGACTCTTTTTCTACGGCCACCATAGATGGCTCATCCAGAACGACGCCTTTTCCCTTGACATATATGAGGGTATTGGCGGTACCAAGGTCCATTGCCATATCTTTGGACAGAAAATCCATCATCCGGCCGAACATTTCACGATCCCCTTTCACTCCAGGTTTTAAAAACCATCAGGTCATCAGGCTGGCGCAGTATATATCAAAAGAACGGTCCTCTTTGCAAAAAATACTTTTCCGAACTAAAATTCATCTTTACTGCCATTTTTAGAAAGAAAATCGAATGATTTGGGTTGACAAATAGCCCCTATATCTCCATAGATACTCATACTTCGGTTCTGTGGAAGGGCTGGATGGCCGGTTCTCAAAAAATCGGACCATGCAATGTTTCACCAGTCTCGCTCCCGAAATCGGGACAATCAAAAAGGAGAGTATTTGATGCGACGCACAAGGAAGTTCGGATGCGTTCTCCTTCTTGTTGCTCTTTGTTCGCTTTTTCACCAAATCTCATATGCTAAAGTAAATCAACATGTAAATGCGCGTTCGGCTATCCTGCTGGACATGGAAGGCGGCAGCGTTCTTTTTGAGCAAAATGCCGACTATCTTATTGCGCCTGCATCAATTACCAAGATTTTAACCCTGTATTTGATTTTTGAAGCCATTAAGCAAGGACAAGTTCGCCTTTCCGATAAAGTCGAAGTCAGCAGCCGGGCCGCTTCTACGGGCGGTTCCCGAATGGGGCTCAAAGCGGGTACCTACGTCCCGCTGGAGGAAATAGTCAAGGGAATCGCCGTGGTGTCAGGTAATGACGCCTGTGTCGCCGCGGCCGAACACATCAGCGGAAGCGTGGAACGATTCGTGAAAAAAATGAACGCAAAAGCCCGTGAACTCGGAATGACCAAATCCGAGTTTATGACGCCGAACGGACTTCCTGCCGCGGGGCAGGTAACTACGGCGCGCGATATAGCAAGACTTTCAGTCGCCTACCTTCGGCGTTTCCCCGAATCGCTGACTATACACTCGATGCAGTCATATACTTATTGTAAACATTCGCATCACAACGCCAACAGGCTTCTCGGGAAGTGCCCCGGAGTGGACGGCCTGAAGACCGGTTTTGTCTGTGCATCGGGCTATAACATATCGGCAACTGCCAAGCGCAGTGGTACCAGGGTACTTGCTGTTGTAATGGGGGCGAGAAATCCATGGATCAGGTGTTCTGAAGCTGAGAGGCTGATCGAGGCCGGGTTCCGCGAAACCGGTGCCCCTTATAATGAACTTAAAAGCGTTGCGTCAACGTCCGCGGAAGCGGGCCCCGAGTTAAGCCGAACTCGAAAAGCGCGGGCTAAAAAGGCCGGAAAACAAGCTACGCTTGCCGCACGCGGCAATAAAAACCGGGTGACCTCGAAAAAACTGGCCTTGAATGAAAAGAAGAGAATAAAGACGGCAGATAAAAAATCGACGGTAAAGAACGGAAAAACTCTTTCCCGGCACGCCTCATCTAAAAACAGACCTGTCAGGGTGGCCTCAGGCAAAAAGTCCGAGAGTGCAAAGACTGCGGGCGCTATAGCCAAAACCGGCCGGCATGACAAAGCGAAATCAGCCAGGTCGAAAAAAGAAGAGACCAGGACAGTTGTAAAAAAGAAAAATGTCAGAGGCACCCCTCATGCCAACGCTCTGAAAAAGAGGGCAAAGGGATAAACGGAAATTAAAGAGAGCCAACACCTCCTTCCTCCTTACTCTTGAATTGCCTTTCGCGAGCATTATCATTGACCCGTTGGATATCTTCCATCTTTTTGTTAACCAAAGGAGGAGAGTACTGTGCGATACGGTCCGGTAGGTGCTCGATTACAAGCAAGCTCTTGCTGAGACAAAGTCCGGGAAGGAATTTGTATTCCTCGATTTTTTCAATCCACGGTGAGATTTTGATATCATAATCTGGACGCCATTGAGGAAATCGGTCGAGATGATATAATCGTACTCTGCTTGCGTTTGGATAACTGCCAGGAGAGCAAAATGGATTCTTTTGAATATAGGGTTACCGTCCATCCGGCCGAAGCTTTTAGAGAAATGATCTGGTTCTGTTCCCGTGAGGGAAGCTGTAATATGGAAGTGGTCACTTCCGAACAGATAAAGAAAATGGAAAATTTGCTAAACGAAGGAGGCCTTCAGGGGTGGGAACTCGTGCAGGCGAATTTCGGAAAAGAAGGCGTGCTTGTTTTCTGGAAAAGACAAATTCTGATGGGATAAGTCTGGCGGGGTGTGGAAATCGGTTCCGGTCTGCAAATTCTCAGTACGGGTATAAACTGCCGCTAAGGTCTTACTCCCTAGCTCGATTAACGCAATGGTAGGCAAGGACGAAAAGAACGGTTCCAAGCACAGCGAGCAGCAGATAGGATGAAAAATCGGGAGGCTGGCCAAAGGCAGCCGCCCGAATTGCTTTGGAGGCATGGGTGAGGGGCAGAAACTGAAGGATGTACTGCACCCATGCCGGCATTCTGTCCACGGGAAAGAAAGTTCCGCCCAAAAAAGCCATTGGAGTAATGAAGAAGTTGGTGAGAAGTGCCTGGTCGGAATGCGATTTTACAAGCATGGCGAGCCCGACGGCCAGTGAAGCGAAAACGAAACTGTTCAACGCCACAGCTAACCAGAAATAAAAGTTGTAAGACAGCACTACACCGGACAGGGCCGCTATCAAAAGAATCAAAAGGACCGAAAACAGGGCCCTGGTAATTCCAGCCAGCACCTCTCCGCTTACGTAAGATATATTCCTGATTGGCGCCGCCTGAAACTCCTCGAATATATGCCAATAGAACCGCGCAATGTTTATCTCGCCTGCTATGGCGAAAGCCTGGATCATGCAGTTCATTGCCACAAGACCGGGAATCAGGAATTGCAGGTAGGAATGCCCGTCCACCCTTACGTCCCGTCCCATACCCATTCCGAAAGCGATAAGATAAAGCAGAGGACTTACCGACATGGAGGCCAATTGCCTGAAAAACCTCTTGCGCAGGATGAGAATTTCGCGCTGGTAGATTGCGAGCATGGCTCTCATGCTATAACCTTTTTCCCGGTAAGGGAGATGAAAACGTCTTCGAGGTTAACCCGTCTGAGTGAAAGGCTGCCCTCATGCTCAGCGATGTGCCTGTTCGCATCGTCTATGTCCCGGAAGTAGAGGGTCTCAATGCCTTCGTTGGCGACCCGGTCCAAAGCCCATGTCCCCAAGGCATCCATCAGATTCTTCGTGGTGTCCAGGGCTACTATCCTGCCTTCGTCAAGGAAAGCGACACGGTCGGCCAGGAACTCGGCCTCTTCTATGTAGTGAGTAGTGAGAAAGATAGTCGCCCCGCTCTGTTGGATCTTTTTGATAAGCGACCATATGCGGCGCCTGATCGCGGGATCGAGACCCGCTGTAGGTTCGTCGAGAAACAGTATCTTCGGAGAGTGCATGAGCGCCCTGGCGATCATCACCCTTCTTTTCATTCCGCCCGAGAGGGCCTTTATCGGGCTGTCTACTCTGTCTGCGATTTCCACGTACTCCAGGAGTTCGCGGATGCGCCGCGCCCGTTCTTTTCGCGGCATCAGGAAGAGTTTTCCGTGCAGGTGCAGGTTCTCGCTCACAGTCAGTTCGTTGTCGAGATTGATGTTCTGCGGTACAATGCCGCATTGGCGTTTGGCCTGCAGGCTTTCCTGCTCTGTGTGAAACCCGTGCAGCCACGCGTCACCCGCAGAAGGGACTGCAAGCCCGGTAAGTATTTTAATGGTCGTCGTCTTGCCCGAGCCATTCGGCCCCAGGTACGCAAACAACTCACCCTCACAAACCCTGAGGCTGATGCCCTTGAGGGCTTCCACCTGCTTGTAATTCTTCCGGAGGTTTTCGAATCGGATCATTTTTTCTCACAAGCAATAGAATAATGCGTGGCCGGAATTTAACAGGATTTGTCTTCAGTGGAAATAGCCGATGTAATTACGAGGTGCATTTTACGATTTCAACTACGCTGGGTTGATTGCGAGTTGCAGGTATATTTGCAGAGTAAAAATCGAATAGGGCTGGATGGCCGAGAAGGTAATGCGGGGGAGGATACAAAGGAGGCTTGGTTCGTGAGGACAACAGGTCCGTTATGACGTAAAGCTCACCGCAGTCTCTCATGATCCGCGGGGCACCGTGAGAAGGTGCTCCAGCTATGCTTTCGGCGCCTGTTCACCGCTGCCGGACCTCTTGGCGCTTCGCGACCGGATAACGAATTGTCCGGGCCACCCACAATCTCAATGCTCTGCGAGGTAGCTGCATCCCCGGATCACGTTCGGGGTTCTTTGCGCTGGACGCTTAGCACTATCGTGTCTGATAGCTGAAGATCCTCTTCAAGACAGAGGCCGCTGCTACTGTGCAGAAGGCGGCCGATAGCCTACTCCAACGATTCCGCCAAGTCCGGTTATTTGTAGGCCGTAAATAACGGCTTCGGCTTTATTGGTTTCGACAAAGATTATATCTCTATCCTTAACTTCAATATTGTTGTTGGAACTTTGCTCCTGAAGGTCCTTAAAGCTTAACTGAACGACGTCAGGCTTTCCGTCTCCCTTTGTCCTGACCAGCTTGATGGCCCCTTCTTCCGCATAGGGGGCGAAACCTCCTGCGGCGACAATGGCTTGGGGGATATTCATCCTCTTCTTTATCGGATAATTTCCCGGCTTTCGTACCGCTCCGTCCACGTAAATCATTCCGGCTTCAGGAACATAGATCACGTCCCCGCTTTTGATTTCGATATTAAGTTCTTCTCCACCACCCCTGGCTAACTCGTCGAGGTCGATAAGGAATGTGCCGGGCCGATCAGAATCCCTGGCTGCACGGCGAACCTGGACCATTTTACCGGCGGTATCGGCAAGACCTTCGCCAAGGGCCATGGCTTCAAACAGGTTTTGGCGACTGAGATATGGAAAAGTCCCCGTCTTTTTAAATGCTCCCATTAGTATAATTTTGCCGGACACCTGTTCTTTCACAAAAATACTCACATGGGGGTTCCGTAAATATTTGGCTCTATAGAGTTCCTCTATTTTTTGTTCCGCCTCACGCGTTGTGAGACCATTTACTTCAACGGACCCGATAAGGGGAAGAGATATGAAACCGCGGGCGCCGACTCTTGCTTCCGACTTGAGGTCCTGGGCTTCAAAGACAGAGACCTGGAGCAGGTCTCCTTCGCCGACCACATAGTCCTTGAGAGTTGGAGCGCTCTTTACGGATGCAAAAAGTCTCTCGTTTATTGTTCTTACTTCCTGCTTTGAGCCACTTTCCTGGGCCACAACATCTTCGAGCTTTGCATTGGGTTCAGGTCCATTGCGGACACCGCACCCAATCATGAACCCGGCCAAAAACATAATGGCACAACAGAAATAAAAATACCTGGCATACAATTTCATTGCCGTCTCCCCGGGAGTTGAATTGTGGCGCCTTTAATTTGCGGGCGCGCCCCCCTTTTTGTTCAATTTCCCCAAAAGCTATTGCGCACTCTTTGTGTTATTGCCTGACGAAAGTCCCAGCGCCGCAGCGCCCCCAGCTACGCCGGCAACTCCACCGATTACCCCGATCGTAGTTGCGTTGATTCCGCCGGCAGCGGCAGGAGGGTCTACCACCGTGACAGGCGCTGCAGCAACTCCGGCCAAAGTCGGCCCACAGACGAATTCACCTGCAGTATTTGTAAACACGAGTTTATCGTCAACTACGGCAGCGCTGCCTTCCACACTTCCACCTGGCGTCTCCGGAATAATTTTCTGACACTCACATACGGAATCGGCATGCACGAATCTCACCATAGCGTCCGAATGCAACATGTAATTAACCTTGCCGGCATTGACGGTACAAACCCATTTGCCATCCACATTGTTTAATGAAAAGATGGCCTTATCCTGAGCTATGATGCTGAAATTCATCCCATGAACTGTGGCCGGTCCGCCGCTGACCTCCATGATAGCGCCTTCCTTCAGCGGGAAATTTGTCGTCAACTGGACCACCTGGCCACTTTCTTCCGTCACTTTCACCACGCCTTTGGGAAGTACGGTCATCACAGACTCTACCGCTCCTGCGGACCCAAGGCAGGACACTATGAGGACCGTCACTAAAATCTGCACCACGAGTCGATTCATCCTCATTGCTTCTCTCCTTCCGGATAATTCAAAAGTACGGTACCTCTTAAGCGATACGCTAAAAAGAGCCAAGCCAACTCAACACTCCGGAGTCATTCCTTTTCAACAAATCGGTCCGGGAATTCAATAGCTTGAAATGAATTTAGTTTTTGTTCTAAAATAGTAGGCGTCTTAGTTCATCCTCACTATTAAAGGACCCGAATTGGCCTTGCGCCCAAGGATAGCTCTTGCGATTTTCTTGACGGTACTGTCAGGCTGCCTGCTATCGTACTCGATATTGACTTATAAAATTTCAGGGAAGAACCCGACCGGCCTCGGAGAGTTTGCTGCCGGTTTTTTCCCGGAAGCTCAGGTTTTGAACGGGCATTCCAGGTACCTCGCACTCGACCCTGCCGGAGCGGCGGAGTGTTACAAAAAGGCGATTTTGGCCGAACCCTCCCTTATAGATGCCTGGATTGGGCTGGCCAGGGTCCAGATCGCAAACGAAAACAAGCAGGAAGCCAGGAAGACCCTGGACATTATTGCCCCGGCTATTGATTCGATCAGCACCTGGAAATGGCAGGAGCTGCTCTTTGCCTACGATCTTCACGATGAGCTTTATTTTGAGAAATGCTTCAACTTTATACTTTCCTACCTCCCTCATTATATAAAAGAGGCCAGTTGGCTAAGCTCGCGGTTTTGGGGAGGATGGGAAGAGGTTGTGCCCCACGTTTTCTCTTGCAACTACCCGGCGTTTCTAATCGAGCTCATGGACTCGAAGCAACCCGATGCCGCGCTCGCTCTCTTCAAAACCATGGAAAAAGAAGGTACTCAGTGGGAAGAAAAGAACCAGCTTCGGTTCTGTGATTTCCTGATTTTCAGTGACCGGCTCAAAGAGGCGAAGAGCATTTGGCGTCTCTGGAGGAAAAATGACGTCTCCCTCATCCAAGATGGCAGATTTGAGACAGAGCCTCTGAACATGGCTTTTGGCTGGAGATTTCACAGCGGTCCGGATTTTATCGTAGAGCGCACAACCGGGTCGACCTTTTCGGGCAACTCGTCTCTGCATGTCCGTTTCAAGGGAACCGGCAATATTAATTCCGAGCTTGTATATCAAATAGTCCCGGTAAGCCCCGGGACCACTTACACTTTGCGCTTTGTCCGAAAGAGCAGCAATCTCACCACCGATCGGGGAGTGTTCCTGACGGTCAGCGGGTACAAGAATGAATTCAAAACCACAAGCGAACAGGTGCTCGGCGATTCCCCATGGAAGGAGGATAAAATCGAATTTAGTGTTCCGGCCGGATGTGAAGCCATTGTGCTGAGGGTCCTCAGGAATGAGAGCCTTAAAATGGACAACAAGATTTCAGGAGACTATTGGCTTGACTCTGTGGAACTGATGGAAAAAATGCCCTGAAGCGAGAAGCAGGGAGCGGGAAGGGAGCAGGAATGAAGAATCCGGCAAAAACGTTTCAGGACTTGGATGTCTGGAAGAATTCGCATACCTTCGTGCTTGATGTCTATCGCCTGACAGCGACCTTCCCGGCGGATGAGCGATTCGGCATGGTCATCCAATTCCGGCGCGCAGCCGTGTCAATTCCGGCGAATATTGCCGAGGGGTTTCGAAAATACACGGCGGCTGATAAGGCGCGTTTCTTTAACACTGCCGAAGGATCACTGGAGGAATGCCGATATTATTGCATTTTGGCCCAGGATCTCGGGTACGGCAATACAATCAATCTTCAAGAGGCGTTGGATGGGATCTCAGGACAACTGGCAGCCTACATTCGCAGGCTTCGGGAGTCTTGATTCCCGCTCCCCGCTCCCCTTCCCGCTCATCAGGACTAACAGCATTACAAAGTACAATTGATTTGCCGGGATTTGCCAGTTGAAATCCACCCACATATGTGAGAGGAAAGCTGCGCTGCCGGCTAGTGCGCCAACTCGAATGAGCTTCTCATCCCTTTCGAGCGATCTTGGCTCTCCGACTCTTTTTTTCGCGGCCCCTACAGCGGTAGTCCACCAGTAGCCCCAAAGCAGGGAAAAAATAAGCAAACTGAACGGCAAACCCCATTCCGAGGCGATTTGCAGATAATCGCAATGTGCAGCGCCGACCTGGAGTAGATCTGTATCGAATACCTGGTAAAGGAAGATAACCTGTCGATATGTACCGGCTCCAGTCCCTGTTAACCAATGGTCGCGAATGAGGTTCAAGGTGAATCGCCAAATTGTAAATCTGGCAGGTGCGTCGTGTTCGATTTCCGTAAAACGTTTAAGAATCCCTTCGAAACCGATAATCGAACCGTAAGCTAATATTATTACCCAGCAGCCGATAAGAATGAGGATTATAGACCTGCTGCGCCTTCTTCCAAGATAAGCCAGGACAGTCGTGCCTATGCCAAGGCTGATTATTCCGCCTCGCGATCCGGAGAAAATGAGACCCAAAAGCACGAACCCGGTGAGAAATATAAAAAAGAGCTGCTTTTCCCGTCTTTTCCGCAGACTCTCTTTTTCCTCAAAAGAAACCGGGTCCTTCTTGCTTTTAGCGCCCAGTCTCCACAGCCAAACGACCTGCAAAGGCCAGATCATTCCGAGAAAAGCCGCATAATGATCGCGGTTTACAAAAGTCCCATGGGCGCCGTCGAAAAATCCAGGTCCCGTCGAAGGCGCCAGTACCTGGAAGATCCCATAGAATGCTTCCAGACCGGCGATTACGAAAAGCAGAATTAAGAGTTTGCCAGGCTCTATTATCCCGTCGCGCATCGAACGGTGGAGAACCAAAGCGAAAAGGGCAAGGGTCAGGATCCACAACCCGCTCATAAAAGTATCGAGCGGCACGTAAGAAAGACTTGCACCCCAGCGGGAAACGCCGGTTACTTCCATCGACCTTTGCAGCCATACGGCCCGTTGCGGGCTGAGAACCGATATGAGGGGCAACGGCAGGGGGATTATCTGTGCAAAAGGATACGCAAGAATCGGGAGCAGCAGGAACAGCGGCTTTTTTACGTCCCTTACTGCGTTCTTTAACGAAATGGAGTCCTTCGACACCAACAGAGATAAAGCAAAAACCAGCCCGAAAATTCCGGCCACACCACTCCACAACCACGGCCTCGCCCCACCGGCAAACATTGGCAAAACGATTATGGGAAAATAGACCAAGAACTTTTCGCAGGATCTTTTCGGGTTTTCCATGAAACTTCTTTGTTTTTGCCAAATTCATGAAACATGAGGTATTCATCAAATGCTGGCGCCTGAAGCTCCGAATCTCTTATTCCGTGTACATTGCAATAACCAATTTGTATGAAAGGTAAATGGTTGCAATTACTGCAACGGCCGTAACTGCAAGCTCCTTTTTCCCTGGAGTTTTCCTTATTTGGACAGTGAAAAGATCCAGCACGCGCAAGAATTTGCCTCGGCATTTTGTGCATTGGTAGCGCCTGGAACGCGGGACCCAAATTGCTAATCCTTTGCGTTTTATGCGCTGAAGTTCCCCGATTTTGCAAATGGGGCAAAGCCTTACAGAATGAGTGTGAGCTATCTTATTTTCCGTATTCAATGTAGTACCTCATGAGAGAGGGGTTACTGCGGTAAATGCACACTCAGTGTAGCATGTCAAACGAAGCATGACCAGCTTCTCCCCGGAGCCCCCGGCGATAATGGTTCCACTGGGCTGGAAACCGAAGCTCTACTATGGTGCTGTCAACTCGAGTCCTTATTCTAATAGCTATTAAGAAACTCATCTTAATATACTAATATGTACCTCTTATTAATAGTCAACAAAACAGTAAAACTCAATACGAACTAAATGTCATAATTCGGACAAAACGTAGATTATTCAGCCAAGACCATCAGAGATGCGCCACCTAGCAACCTAACGAAAAAATCATCATTTAACATATACAATAGTCTCTTCGGAAACTTTGCCAGATAAGATTTGATAGATGTGCGTTTTAATTGTATGGATTTGTAGGTATAGAAATAATCTATAATATTGTAACCTGAGTCTCTTAATGATGCCAATGCTGTATCTTTTATAAAGTAGTGTATATGACCTACAGAGGTACGTACTCTATTAATAGTTGCCAAATGCATAACAGCTCGAGCGGAAATATCCAATGGAATATGAAATATTTTATACTTACCCTTACTTTTGACATTTTCTATAAATCCATAGTAATCCTTTATGTGCTCGATTAAATCAATAATCAATATGAGATCATAATACTCATTATCCTTTGAACTAAGCATATCCTTCAAAAAATAAATAACACGATCATTGTTTGTTTGTACACATAGATCGTATGCCTGTTGTGATATCTCATATCCGTGGAACATTACATGTGGATCCAGTCTTTTAGATAATTGAATCAATATCTCTCCAGCACCACACCCGATCTCGCATACAAGTTTAGGATCAATATTGTTGTTTCTAATCATCTTCAAGATATTGGCAGCTTTCCATGGAGAGTCCTCAACGTGCCAAGAAGGGTTATTTTCTAGGTATGTTCCATTATTATAAATGTTATCCATGCATATTATCCCTTCTAAAGATAACTTGTCTATAATAACGAGGATGAATATTACATACGGAGAAGAAAAATACCACTTCCGCACTATTCTGAATTCAGTCTCATAAGATGTATCTCAAAAGCGAGTGGATGCTCTTCCTAAAAAAAGTGGCCTTATGACCTGGGTGGCATTCGGGAAAAGAATGATTTGGTGTGCGTTCTCCAGCATACTGTTGCTGCGGCTGGCCAAGGAACTGGCAATCTCAAGATGGAAGTCTCACAGCGGGGGACCATACCAACAGAGCCATCGATAATCCATGTGGCGCTGGTCCCGCAAATTGCCCAGCAATCTTCAGCCCGATCGGTTACTTGTTCGTGAGAATAAGAAGGTAGTCTGAGAAAATGATCGTATTCTGAATTGATCGAGCACCTTTTATTTCATGAGGGTTTAATCAGCATGACCGTTTGCACGGCATTGAAGCAAATTTTCGTATTCGTCCCTGAAAAACGACAAAAATAACGGAACAGGCAAGCATAAAGGCAGCTAAAATCGGCCATCCCATAGGGACAGTGATTATTAGACCAATGCCTACGATGAGCTGTGTCAAACCGTAAGCCGTAGAGATTTTCCAATGAGCATAGCCCATCTCGTTCACCAATAATTGGTAAAGATGACGTCGGTGAGCAGTCGAGAGATTCTCTCCGGCCCTTAGGCGAATATACATAGTGATCAGTTCATCGGCATAAAATGGAAAGAGAAATGACGACATACAGAGAAAGTCCAAAAAGGTGTGAGATGTCAGGTACACCAGTCCGCCAAACACCGCTCCCAACAGAATGCTACCGATATCCCCCATGAAGATTTTGGCCTTCGGCACGTTGAGCGGCAGAAAGCCAAAGCAGGAAAACGCCATGCACAGTGAAAGGCTGCCGAGCGTGCTCTGTCCCTGCCGGTTGTAGAGGTAAAAAGCGAGCAGGGAAAAGCCAACCGCGCCGGTGATTCCAGCAATGCCGTTGATGCCATCCATAAAGTTATAGAAGTTCGCTGTACCCGCAATAAAAACGATCCAAAGCAAAATAAGGGGAAAACTCAAATAATAGCTGAACGTTGACTGCCAGGTTCCCAGGACAAAAAGGGTAATCAATCCCAACTGGGTAACCAAGCGGAGGCGGGCGGGCAGATCGACCCTGTCTCCGTATCCGGCCACCAGAGACAAGACGCTTATGGGCCCCCAAAACCATAGGGACACGCCCGAGACCATGCCGACTAAGGAGAATGCCGCTAAAATGCCCGCACCTCCGCCTTTAGGCGTCGGCTGACAGTGAGAGCTGCGTTCGTTGGGGCAGTCAAGCAAGGATAGTTTTCCTGCAAAGCGAGCAAACAGCCAAGCCCCCAAGGAGGCTAATGCAAAACTGGAAACCAACAGTCTAGCGGACATACTCTATTCCTCATTTGCCTAATGCGCAGCACGCGAATTGCCGCTTTTCCCTGTTGCATAGCAGCACTTCTGATGATAGGCGGCTCGGAATCATCTTTAACACTGGAGAATTTCAACAAGAAAGACCCCCGGAACGCGGGTGCGCCGTTGCGGCAGGGCCAGCATCAGACCTGGTCCTCGGCGCAAGAGAGGGTCTCCGAGAACACTGCATTTATTGGACACCGCCTACGCAGCAGTTCCACATATTCGCTATATACTTCTTTCCACATGTCCTCGGGGCGAAAGTCACGCAGGATGCGTTCTCGTCCAGCCCTGCCGTGCCTTGTACGCAACTCGGGACATTCCAGATACTTCCAGATAGCCTCCGTGAGTGCGGCTGCATCGCGCACCGGGACCAGGGCGCCGGTGACGCCGTCGAGAACGGCGTCAGTACAGCCGGGGATCCTGGTGGCTACAACCGGCAGTTCCATCGCGGCCGCCTCGAGCAGGACCATCCCAAGTCCTTCTCTGTAGGTGGGCAGTACAATGACATCCATTGCCGCAAAAAAGGAGCAGGTATCATCTACGCGCCCCGCGAGGTGGACCTTAGGATCGTCTCGAAGGACCTGCTCTACATCGGCCGGCAGTGGATCTTGGGACTCAAAATCGCCCACGATCAACAGATGCAGGTTCGGCAATGCCTCGCGCAACAGTTCCCATGACTGGGCCAACTCCACGAACCCTTTGTCCCGCACTATTCTTCCCACATAACCCAAAACAAGGGCATCCGTTGGGATGCCATATCGCTCTCTCAGCTTACTGCGGTCTTTGCTTCCAAATCGTTCGGGGTTGAAACTTGCTGCGGCATCGACTCCATTGATACTGCCTCTCAATAGGACTTTTACCTTTTCGGCTTTGCAGAGCCCTTCCGCAATGGCAACCTCCCGCACGGAATGACTTACGCAGAATACTTGATGGGCAAGGGAGCAAGAAATCCTTTCCGTCCACCGAAGCAGTGAACGTTTGAGTCCTCTTGCCGTCACAAATCGAAGTCCATGAATGTGGTAGATGCGTAGCGGCACACATGCGAGAAAAGCTGCTATAGTGCCTAACAGACCACCCTTGGGAGTGTGCGCGTGAACAATTCGTGGACGGACATTGCGGAAGATTCGCCACAGACGGTATAAAGCCGGCAAATCGTGCAGTGGCTTAATGCTCCTGGCCATTTCCACGACATGCGATGTCGCGCCCTCTTTCACCGCAAATGCATTGAGTTCTCTACCCCGTGACGAAACCACATCCACGCTAAAGCCTTGGGACTTCATGTATGCTGCCTGCCCCCGAAGAAAAACGAGGGATATGGGTACGGTAAAAACGTGGACCAGTTTCATGCCTGCAGTCAGCTCCTCGTTCCTTGCCATTCTTTCTCTCTGAAAAGGATATACGGATGACAAACCGACCCTTGCCCCTTTCCTTCATCCAGAACAATATTGATGGTTATAATGGCAGGTCCTGTGCGGCGATATGGTGAAGGACCCCTTGTCCCTCTTGAATCTCATGAGATGGAATTTTCAGGTATCGACGTGAGATGAGTACATTCGCAGTCCCCAATTTCATATACATCGCATAAGAAAATATCTTGCCAAGCTCGCGGGCTGTCAAAAAAAGATAGGACAATGTTCGTTTGCCGAAGTATGTATTGATAATATTCAAGAGTGCAATCCCCGTGGCCGTGTAATTCGTGAATTGCAGACCGGGGTCCTCGCGATAAAAAAGTAGTCTTTCAGGAAGGTATGCGAATTTGGAGTTTGACTTTGTGCGGCACCATAATTCTGCGTCCTCCCCTCGCAGATAGCACGATTTTGTCGAGTAAGGGTTACGCCTGAACCAGGCCGTTGATGCCGCAACGGATGGATGGACAAAACTATGCCTGACACCGAATCCTGAAAGGGATTTCATTGGAACGGGCTTTCCACCGAGTACTTGAGACCGCATATCGATAGAATATGCCGCCGTACCTGTGACAGTGTTACTGGTCGAATTACACAATACTTTGTATTGCTTTTCAACGCGCTCAGGGTGCATGATATCGTCAGCATCCATTCGCGCGCAGTAAGGCGCTTGTGCCAGTTCAGCGATTTGGTTGAGCCTGACGGATAGGCCTCTGTTGATCCCGTCGCTGTATACGCGAACTCGGGTATCTTTCAGTGCCCGCGCGAGGGCGAGGGAGTTGTCTCTGGAGCCGTCATCTACAAGTATGAGTTCCCAGTTGTGAAAAGTCTGGGCAAATACAGACTTGAGGGCCAGTTCAAAGTACGGCCCTGGGTCTTTGAAAGGGATACCGATGCTTATTGCCGGCTGCAAGCTGATAATCTCCCATCTGTGAACACTTTGCTGCGGAAAAACCGGGCTGACTCATTTCGCTGGTCCAGATGCTGCGAGAGCTGAGATGTTCTGCGTAAACCCGGGCTCGCTCCGCGCTGCATCTGGTGACCGGATTGGTCTGAGTTCAACAACAACGGTCAGGTGCCAGTGCCCTCGTTGTTAGACAGGCAGAGGGCTCGAGCTCCGTTAGCTCCTTTTGTGTTGCCGCAGGTCAATGTAGGCCAATGTCTCACAACAAATGAAATTCCCGTCACGAAAACGAATGCCCAAGCCGTTGGCCTGAAGAACTCGAGGAAATCGTTCCGGCAGGTCCACAGAAGGGATGCGTACGCACACATAAGTACTGCAAAGTAATAAGGGTTTATTCTGGAGTTGGAGGCACGCTCATATTTCATAAGTAAATAACCAGCCAGGCCAAAAAATAAAACCACTCCAAAGGGACCAAAATTCAAGAAAGGCTCAGCAATGCCCGAAAAGCCTATTCCTCCGCCCATTGCAAATAGGTAGGGATCTACTCTTTCCATTATCCAGGCAGATGGAGCAACTGTATCTAAAGAATTCGGTCTCTCCCAATCGATTCTTAAATTGGGTATAATGCGCGTTATGCCGGTCAGGTAAGATGCGCCATACCAATAAGGATTCTTGTAATAGTCAATCTCATTGACTGTCTCAAATAGAGGTCGTAGCGAACCGCCTGCTTCTGTTATAAAATCAAGAGGGTTTGTATTTTTTATGGCATCCGCAAAAGTGATCTCCCTGGAATCTCTGAGCGCCCTGACTGCCGGCGCCAGGAGAACGACTGCAATCAATGCTATATATCCCACTTTCCTGGCCAATCTTGGATCCTTGCGATGCCATATCGAAAGAAGGGCCATAAAATAGACAATGAGATGTCCTCTGAAGCCATACAGGAAAAGAGGCGCGAAGACCAAAATAGAGATCATGGCGATCCATTTGATCTGCCGCTGACTAGCTGCCGCTCCTGAAATTACCATTCCCATGAGTACAAAAAGATAACCGGTTCCAAAAAGCCTGGGATCGGCATCCATCCTCGCCATATATGAATCACCATAGCTAACCTGAAAAAGATTAAGATTTGATATCCCAATACCTAAGAAACATGCTCCAACTACACCTAATATTAAACCTCCAATTAATAAAAAGTGAACAGAAATGTTTGGATTTATACCTAAAAAGCGATGTGACATTATAAGTTGCCTCGCCTCACCACTTCTGTACTTATAGGAAAGTGCCGCTGTGCTATAAAATGCGAAAGCTGTTCCACAGAGGCTCAAGGATTTTGAAACACTGGGAGAAAGAGGCCAAGGATTTGCAAGATCTACCCGAAATCCCATCAACAACGGGATTATCATTCCCAGGTGAAAAACACCTAATACAAGAAGGTATCCGACAGGCAGCGAGAAAAGGCCATTTTCTGCACGCAATGCAAGGCATGTTATACCGGCAATCCATATCGATGCAGCTAGTGCCGCAGACATGTTTACGCTAAGCGTTTCTTCACTGAAGCAAAAAGAAAGTGATAAAATCCCTAGCATGAAAAGTAGGATGCTCGGAAATGAAGAGACAATACGCTGTTTACCCATGATAGCACCTTTCCACTTCGGGTATGGATCGTGTTATGCTGAAGCGACTTGCCCCCACCTTTCGAAGCGACTCATTGCGATCTTTTGCTACAGAATAGAGCCGCAATGCTTTTTCTGCCCATACGGAGGGAGGAGCGTTGAGGCTCAAACGGTGAACCATCCGCTTCACGGCAGGTAGTTCATCCGTAATCGTATCCGAAACTAACAGGGGCAGCCCGGCTGCCTGTGCCTCGATACCCACCAGAGGCAACCCTTCATACAAAGACGGCATAATGAATATATCCATAGCACCCAACATCAAACGTGGTATGTCGGTACGAATTCCGGCAAAGATGACTTTGCCGGTCAATCCAAGTTGCGCGGTCTTTTGTTCGACCTGTGATCGAAGAGGGCCGTCACCCACCAGTAACAACCGCATACGGGGCTCCCGCTTCGCTATTTCGAATGCGATCTCGACAAGAAAGCTATGGTTCTTCGCTTCATGAAATCTACCAACGTGTCCAATTACGCAAGCATCCGATGGAATGCCGATCTCTACGCGTACCCGGGCAGGGTCTGTTTCCTGCCGGAAGGGCTCAAGATCGATACCGCAATAGAGTAGCCGCCAACGCGAGTCGCTCTCCCAATCAGGTCCGTAAAGAGCTGCGGCTGCTTTGCGGCTTGCTGCCAAGCCCGCTGTTGCGTTGGTTCGTATCAAATGCTTCATCAACCCCAGGTAAGCCATGCGCGCCGGTCCTGCCTTGCCATCTGAACGGCTGGTGTCACTATGGCTATGTGCGATACGGACGGGAACCCCTGCGCGGCGGGCCAGGTAAAGCGGAAGACCGGTGAAGTGGTGAACATGGCTGTGCACCACTTCATAAGGGCCAAGCTCCTTGAGTATGCGCATGAAATTGCGTGCATAACGCCAGGGTTTTGTAGGATGGAGACAAGGAATGACCCTTGCGCCTAAGGCCTCGATCTCCTCGGCATATTCAAACGGCTGCGCAGCGTGCACTAAAAAATCCATACGGTAATGCTCTCTGTCGATATTGCGAAGGAGATGCATTAGCCATGTTTCCGTCCCGGCGCGATTCATTCCGCCAACCACATGGAGAACACGGATCGGTTTCGGCGCCGTTGTGCCCATTTAATGCCCGCTCAACTTTTCAACACGAAAGATTGCGTGCACGACTATGAAGCAACTTCCGAGCATCAGAACTATGGCAGATACAAGTATCGCCCATGCTGCGCCGGACAAGCCTGTCGCAGGGACCAGCCAGAAACATGCCAAAGCCGAGCATAGCGCAACACACGCCATCAGTGGCGTTTGCGCCTGAAAATACCGTGCTGCCGTCATGCCGTAGCCCAGGAACGACGCGATGTAGGAAACTGCCGCCGCCGCCATTATCCACACGAAGACGTCCACTCGCTCTGCATACTGTGGTGTGTACAAAATGGTAAGAAGTTCCCGCCCTGCAAATACTGCAACAAGGATCCCGCCTCCCCCAAGCAGAGCGCCTATCCCCACGAGTTTTATGAGCAAGCCGTAAAATGCTTTAATTTGCCCTTCGGCATAGTGGCGCGCCAATACGGGAGAGGCCGATTGTCCAAGTGCGCCTACAATGGTGTTTCCTGCGAGCATTAAATAGGCCATGGCCGCAAAGATGCCAAGCTGCTCCGTTCCAAGGTAGTGCACGATAAAATATCTGGGGATGTTCGCGTTCAGCGAGATCAGCATCATAACCAGCCCAAGAGGCAGTGAACACCACATGAGGCTGCCAAGCTCAAACCTGTTCCATCGTGGTTTCATGGCAGCAAGGATCGAGCAGTCTCCGCCACGTTTCCCCGTCCGCGCATTCTTTCCGGAGAGCACGATCCCCGCCACGGGGATATCGTAGAGTACAAGGACCAGCCCCCACACAAGGGCCATCGCGCATGCGCCCCAGAAGATTCGTCCGGTCATGTAGGAACCCATCGCGAGGGCAATCAGCGACAATGGACCTTTGATCATCATCGAACGTGCGATGTAATCCATGCGCTCGTGTCGTTGGAGCAAACCATAGTAGATATCGCTGATGGACTCGAACGCCTTGGCGACCCCTACAGCCAGGATCACGGTTGCCGTTTGCCCTCTATAACCCGAGAGGAAGGTCACCGCGATAATAGCAGCCACAGCCAGTAATGTGCAGACCAGCCGAAGGCCGAGGTAGTCGGCGAATTGGTACTCGTGCCTGGCGTCGGTTGCTTGCACTGCCCTGAGGTTGAGATTTGAAAACATGATGACCGGCGCAGTCACTGCAAGACTCAGGACAAACTGCCCGACCATCCCGGGCGTTCCCAATTTGGCAAGGACTGCTAGCATTGCCCACTGGCAGCCCGTGTAGGCCACATTGCCGGCTAACGTCCAGGAGAAGTTCCTCGTGAGGGAAAGTGGGGTGTTTAACCTGGAGAAGGCCGGATTTCCAACGTTCACAGTCTTGATTTCCTTATTGTACTTTCCGGCTCTGGGCTGTCCGTTCCCCATGCAAACAAGAGTGCCCTCGCATAAACACTTACTCCACGCTCTGCGAGGTGTGGAGTACAATTTCACAATGCCGGCTCGATGATTGTCCAAGGTTAATTGAGCCTGATGTCTGAGCTATGGAACTTAGATCGTTTCTCTCTGAGCTGGTTTCCTGCGGAGTAAATTCGGGAATGATCGCATGGAGCTTTTTCCTGATAGCAGCAGGGTCTTCATATTTGTCACCGATAGCATAGAGTTCTCGCAGTTCTTTATTGAGCCACCGGCAGAAACGATCCTGGTTCCCGTGTCCATTCCAATTCCAATGGCCATTAGTTTTTAGGACTGTGATTTTGTCATGTTTGGTCCGCTTCACGTCCTCTTCTCTGGTGATGAGTTCTTCGTAGAGTTTTTCACCGGGACGGAGCCCGGTGAATAAGATCTCGATATCCTTCCCCGGCTGTTTACCCGATAGCCGGATGAGATCCTTTGCCATGTCATAGATCTTTACGGGTGATCCCATCTCGAGGACAAAAATTTCGCCGCCCTCACCAATGGCGCCGGCCGCCAAAATAAGGCGGGCAGCTTCCGGAATTGTCATAAAGTAGCGGGTCACATTGGGGTGGGTCACGGTAACTGGCCCACCATGCTCGATTTGCTTTCGGAAAAGCGGGATGACGGAACCTGATGAGGCGAGTACATTTCCAAATCTAACGGCCATAAAACGCGTGCCGTTCCCCCTCTGGGATTGAAGAATGAGTTCGGTCAGGCGCTTGCTTGCCCCCATCACGTTGGTTGGCCGCACAGCTTTGTCGGTCGAGACAAGCACAAAATGCCTTGTGCCGTATTGTGCCGCTAGATTCATGACTGTCTGGCTTCCGAGAACATTGTTGAAAATGGCCTCACGTGGATTTATTTCAAGAATTGGAACATGTTTGTAGGCTGCAGCGTGAAAAATTACATCAGGATAATAATTCCTGAAAATCTTCTCCATGGTTTTGTGATCCTGAACTCTGCCCAGAATGGAATGGTAAGCGGTAAATTTACGTTCATGCCGGAGTTCCATCTGGATGTCGTAAAGATTCGTCTCGGCTGCGTCTACAAGAATCAGCCGCTCCGGATCAAAGCGAATAAGCTGACGGCAAAGCTCGGAGCCTATTGATCCTCCGGCGCCTGTCACCAAGATATTTCGGCCTGAGAGATACTCCTGCATGCCGGCAGTGTCCAGATGAACCGGAGCGCGCCTTAGCAGATCTTCATAGTCGACGTCGCGCAGTGCTTTGATGCTTACATGGCCGTCCAGAATCTGGCCAATCGCGGGAAGGGTTTTAGATGAAACCCTGCACTCCTCACATATATCGATTATTCTACGCATTTCCGCTCCTGACGCCGAGGGCATGGAAATGAATATCTGGTCGATCTCATGTTTTCTGAGAACTTCGGGGAGAAGATTCACTGCTCCGAAAACAGGCACCCCATGAATGGCACGGCCTTTCTTGCCAGGATCGTCATCGAGAAAGCCAACGACTTCATGGTCGAGATGAGGATTGTCGAAAATCTCGCGCAGGATCTTCTCGCCTGATCCTCCGGCCCCGATGATGAGGATACGCTTGCGGTCCCTCGGTTCGTGCTTGAATCGCGGGAGGGGCCAGACACGCTCTCCGTTGGAGCTGTTTTTGGATGCATAGTACGTACGGATTGCCATCCTGACCCCGCCTGTCATGATGAAGGTGAGGAGTCCGTCAAGGAGAAAGATTGCGCGGGAGAAGCCGGTAAAACCATAGACGAAGAATACGGTCTCGACGACCAGCAGCGTTGATAAGAGGCATCCTCCGGCAAGGCGCCATAAGTCGTCCAGGCTCGAGTAGCGCCACATCCCCTTGTAAAGCCCGAAAGCGGAGAAAACGGCAAGCTTCAACGGGATAAGCCAAGGGAGCACGAGAATGATCTGGCCCAAGTGTCGGGGTGTGAGCGCGAACTCGAAGCGAAGGAGATACGCTCCCGTGTAGGCCATTGCGAAGACAGAGGCTTCGATCAATACCATCAAGTAAAGGCTGCGGTTTTTCAGTTGTGCGAGCATATGTTCGCCGATCATAAATGATCTGATTAAGCCACCGCAACGTTGGAATGTAGCATGCAGTTTCCGCACAACTGCCGAGCCCACCAGCCCGCCGTTGCCGGCCATATATATGTTGCTGTATTTATTCATGGCTTCTGTTTTCCCTAAAACTCAGCTTGGATGTTGGTCGCCCAGGCTCTTCACACTGTCCAGGCCCTCCCCGCTCGAAAGAAACTCAGGGACGTTGGCTTGCCTGTAAGCCGTCTGGTAGCTGTAATACCGGTAATATTTGTAGTAGCCCCCGTAATGGCTGCCTTGACTCAGTTTATTTACGATTGTGCCGATCATGCGGCCCCCGACGTTCTCGAGGTTCCTGCGGAAAACCCTCAGGGCCTCGCGATGGGTCTGGCCCAGTACACTTACGAGGATCACACTGTCCGCGTAATGGCCGAGGATCAGGGCATCGGCGAAACCTATGGCCGGCGGTCCATCTATGATTATGCGGTCATAGTGTTCATAGACTGCCGCCAGGAACTGCCGCATGCGGTTCGATGAAAGCAGTTCGGATGGGTTTGGGGGGATCGGACCCGCATAGACCGCCCTCAGATTAGGTATTCCGCTTTCCTGGATAAATCTGGTGCCTGTGCCGGTCAGGTAATTACTCAGACCTATCCTTTTAGGGATTGACGCGCCGTTGCCGTTGCCGTTTTTGCCCAGGATCTTGTGGAGGTTTGGTTTGCGAAGGTCCGCATCGATTATCAGAACCTTTTCGTCGGAGGCGAAAGCCTGGGCAAGGTTTACGGCAATAGTGCTCTTTCCTTCAGCCGCATTCGTGCTGGTTATAAAAAGCAACTTGGGTGGCCGGTCCATCGAACTTGAGAGTTGAATGGAGACTTTCGCGGTCCTGATAGACTCCGAGAAACCGGCTCTTGGGTTTAGCCGGACAAGACTGCCGATTTGGACAGCTTCATCGGCCTCGACCACTGGAACAACTCCTAAAACCGGCAGTTGAAAACGATCTGAAAGCTCCTCGATCCTCTTGATTGTGTTATCGAGAAACTCCAGAAGGAAAGCCAACCCGAGCCCAAGCACCATCCCGGCTAAGGCCGCGACGAGAATGTTCAGAGGAATATTCGGTGAATAAGGTTTTAGCGGCAGTTTGGCATAATCCACAACCTGGATGTTCCCAAGTTCTGTTCCGACTTTCGCATCAATTTCCTTGCTTCTTTCCAGAAGACTTTGGTGAATCTGCTTGCTTGTCTCGACCTCGCGGTCGAGGATCTTGTACTGAGTCGACTGGTCGTTTAGCGCGATTGCAAGGAGTTTCTTATCCTCGGTATCCTTCTTCAGAGTCTCTTCTTTCATTGTTGCCGCGAGGTAATCGTTTTTCATGGATTCCAGAATACGGTTTTCCTCGGTCTTGATCTGTTTCTCTATATCCTGCATTTTTGCTTTTAGATTTTGAAGGGTTGGATAGTCGTCCTTGAAAGTGGCGCTTCCCTGTTTGTAGTCGGCGGCAGCGGTTACGTAACTCTCGCGGAGCCTTTGAATCAGCGGGCTTTCAAGCATAGCCGGAAGCGAGTTGCCGCCCTGTTTCGACTGATCGTATAGTGCCTCTTTGCTCATGCGTTCCGTCTGCATGGAGGAGTAGGCTTTGTTTGCCTCCTCGAGTTGAGAATAAATGAGGTTCTGATTGGCATTGAGGGAGACAATCCCTGCCTTGCGGGAGAAGTCGTTAAGGTTTGTTTCCGCTTTCTCGAGTTGAATCCTGGCCAGCTCGATCTGTTTTTCCAGACGCTGCTTGGCGGCGATAGTCGCTTCGATTTTCTTGTCGACCTGCCACGTTATATATTCCTGAATCATAGTATTGATCACATCGCGGGAAACCGACGGATCTGTCGAGGAAAACGCAAGGGAGAAAATTGTAGTGTCGCGTTCGGGCTGCACGTCGAGGCTTTTGGCAAACTTGTCCTCGATTTTTTTCCGGAGTTTCAATTCCGCAAGCTTCTGGTAGCTTGGCTGTGTGTTGTCGGTTGAACCGGTAGAATGAAATAAGCCTGTAAGAAAGTCAGCTATGCCGGCACTTGCGGATCTCATGAGTCTGGTGATTGCCCAGTCCGGCGCAGGAGTTAGTGCAGGATTACGCTCCAGTTGAAGCTTATCGATAACACGGTCCCCGAGGGTCTCACTTTTCAGCAGCTTCAATTGGGTCTGCATGAATTCGCGTGTCTGGATTTGAGTCCCCAGCATCGCCATGTCTTCAAATTTAGTGACTCGCGGGGATTGGATCGTGAGTTCAATTTTGCCGTTGGCCTTATATTGAGGCTTCATAGTCAAGCTTACGATAAAGGTGGTAGCTATCGAGATCAGGAGAATAATCAGGATAAGCCATTTGCGCCAGAGTATGATTTCCAGATAGTCCCGAATATCTGCCGCATCGTCGAATTCCGGGATCGGCTCCTTTACGTACTGGGACGGGGGCTGAAAATTATCCTTGGGTACGGGAGCGGGTAAGTAGGTCAAATTTAATTTTTCCGACTGGTCTTGCACCGGTTAACCCCTTAATGTATTTTGCCGAAATAAAAGTCGCTCATCCTTTAACCGTAAGAACGTCCTGTAGCCTTGATGAACCGATGTGTCTTTTCGGAACTGATCTCAGAGTGCGTTCAACGGGTCGCTTTTGAGATTTCTAATTGGCCGGGGCTCGCACAAAGGTCTTGTTCCTTCTCATACAGCTCCGCCAACTCTATTACACAAGAGTGAGCCGGTATTGGAGATACTGCGGGTCTCGATCCGGAAAGAGACCAGAAACCTGCACAGGTTTGTGCGGATTCACTTCCAGGCCGATTTGGTTCCCAATCGGCAACCCACAGCTTGGAATTGAACTGAAGAATCAACAAAAACCATCGTATTGCTCTGGATATGAAGGTTAAAAACCTAATGCTCTTCAATATCGCCAAAAATCATTAATTATGATTTAAATTGACATCTTTTTCTGAAACCTTTGTAGCTATCCGTCAAAAAGGACTGACGCTCGTTGAACCTTTGGAACAGACCCCTCATTTCTTAGGTTTGCGTCAAAAAAGTGTCATATGGTTTTGAAACCATCGGACGCGCAACCCTCCTTAGATCTTCTACCGCTCTGAGCCCCAGTTTGCGCGGCGCCATCCCTGGAGAAAATCTATTCGGTGTAAAGAAGTGCAACTTTCCTGCCACGGCGGTGGGGCCTTCGGGCGGGCGTGCGCCGCTTTAGGCGGGCGCCCGGGTCAGGTTCTGCTTCCCCTTGGTTGCCAGGGGAACTGAGTGGGATTTTAAGAGCTTATATAACGGTGAGACCGGCTAATCCTCGATTTGATGGCGCCGGTTACTTGAGCAGCCTGTCTGCCCTACCAGACCTATGGTGAGTGCGTCTGCCAGAAGAGCGCCGACGGTCTCTATAGACTTCCGATACGGGGTGTTTCTCACGTACTCCCAGCGTATGTCCCCGGTGTAATGTTCGGGCATCTTAAGGTTGTAGAGGACCGGAAGCTTGAATTCTTTCAAGTTCGATGCATGTACTCTCAGCCAGGCATCGCCCGAGGGAACGACGTCCGTAAGGTATTCGATTGCGACATGACCGTTGTCGAAAATGTTCGTAGTGAGCTTTTGGGCCGGCTCTAAGCCGCCTGTCGCCGCATCGGGCAGGACTTCCAAAAGGTGCCATCCTGACAGGATCAGGTTTTTGCCCATGTGGTTCACACTTGAAGGGACCCCTTCCATGATGTCCCCCATAAAGGCGTCTTTAAGCTTGGATGCGGAATAGAGCAGCCGATTCTTGAAACCCTGTGGGGCCTCTGCGGAGCCAGGATGATATGCGCCGAAGCTCAAAGCGCTCCCCATGTCTTTGCAGAAATCCATCGTGGTTCGGAGTAACCCCCTCTGGTGTCCTGCCTGGATTTCGTTTTGCTCGTTCCTGTAAAGAACGGTGGTACCCAGAAACATATTGCCGAAGAAATTCTTCATATTTCCGAAGGCGTCGGAAATATCCTTTCGTAGCAAGTGGATAGGGGATTCCTTATTAGAATGTTCGTCGACCTGCTTTTCATCCAAATAATAGTGGCGCCCCCCTGGATTGCGAAGGAGCTGGTCGTCTTTATACTTTTGAAACCCGCTCAAAGCTGCGGGTTCAGCGGAGGGCTTTACATGCCTCTGGTAAGCAGCGGCAACATCCGTTTGTGACGGTGGAGACGCATTCAAGGATTCGGTAAATGAAAGGGCAGGGGGCTTTGATAAAGGTTCGGCGCAGGGGCCCGACACAGATTGCGGCTCTGATATTGGACCTGAATGCTCCAAAGTGGCTGCATTGAGGGCGTTGTCAAAGCTTTGACTCTCATTTGCAGAAGGCGTGGAGGTCCCGGATGCGGAAACCTCCGGCAGGTCTGCACTGGAGACGGGACAGGTTTTCATTTACCACCTGAAGTCGTTGTCGAAAACTGCGCCCACGGAAGATAGGAAGTATTCCTCCGGATTATTAAGCAATCCTTATGCCGCGGGGATGAAAAGTTTGTTGCAATGATGCATGTAATAATAGATTAATCTTGATTGAACAGCGAACCTCCATTTTCCACTTTGTCAGGAGTCAAAAGCATGAAGCCGATTATTGCTTTCGCCAACCATAAAGGCGGGGTAGGGAAAACCACGTCGGCAGTGAACATTGCATCGGTCCTGGGAGAAATGGGCAAGCGGGTATTGGTCATTGATATTGACCCCCAGGGAAGCGCCAGCCTGCATTTCGGGGTCGTGGACAAAGGGATGGGATTCTTGCACGCCCTGGAAAGAAGCGTTGCGGCGCCTGTACTCCCAACCGCAGTGAGAGGGGTTGATCTTATCGCTTCCGGTCCGGCACTTTCAGAGGCTGCGCAAAGGTTTAGCGGAGCACTCGGTGCGGAACTCTTTGCCCGCTGCCTCGCGCGCACTCAGGGCGATTGGGATCTGGTCATGATCGATTGCCCCCCAGGTCCAGGGATTCTCACTATGAGCGCTCTTCGGGTCAGTCAGCATGTAGTCATTCCAATTGAAACCAATCGGCTTGCACTGAACGGCCTGGATCAATTGTTGGAGACGCTGGATTCAATGCGGCGGGACAACCACCGTCCGGAGATTCTGGGTGTAATCGCGTGCCGCGCCAACCCGAGGCGTAGAGTTCATAGGGAAACCATGTTGGATTTGGAGAAGCGATTCCCCGGCAGGATGGCTCCATTCGTCCGTGAGAATGTCGCGTTGGCGGAGGCGCCCTCTCATGGAAAGCCTGTAACCCTGTATGCGCCTGGTTCAAATGGGGCTGAGGACTATCGCCGGGTGACACAATGGCTATTGAAGTGTTTGGGTTGAATCAACCGATACGGGAAGTCGGAGGTTGGAAGCTTCATTGCTCCTGCATCATTCCATTAGTTCCGCCGGCGATTTTCATCCAGAAATGGCCGGAAGCAATGACAACCACGACGGCTACGATCTGAGCCGAAATACAGAAAACCCTGCTTGGGGCCAGCGCGCTCACAACGAAGGGGTCGGTAAGGATCATATCGGCCCCCACTTTCGCGAGGACCGCACAACCAACGTAATTGAGAATCGGATACTTTTCGATGACCAGGCAGAGGAGATTGCTGGCAAAAAACACAACGGGAATGCTCACACCAAGTCCGATGAAGAGCAGGAAAAAGTTTCCCTGGGCAGCGCCCGCAACAGCCAGCATATTGTCCAAAGACATGGTGATGTTGGCAATTACGAGAATTTTTACAGCCTGGCCGGTTCTGGATATCCCTTCATCCACGGATGTTGCGCCGGTTCTTAAAACGAGAAGAGTTACTGCCAGGTAGAGGACTATCGCGCCGCCCACAAGGCTGACGAATGTGTGCTCCAGAAGCTTGGAGACAAAATAAGTAAGTAAGACGCTCAATACAATGGTAATGCAAGCGCCAATCGATAGGGCACTCAAGCGCAGACGCCTCGGAAGAGACCTCAGGGCTACGGCGACGACCATTGCGTTGTCGACTGATCTGACGAGATTGATAATGATGACGCTGAAAAGAGCTGAAAACCAATTCCAGTCGAAGGATATCGAGCCGAGATTCCCCAGTCCCATGATTCTACCCATTTGGTGATAAAAGCTATTACCAAGCTACGAACATGCTGCGGATTTTTCCCATCCTATGCACGAGGTGCGTTTTTAGTGCCAATTGCAAACGGTATTGAAGGCGCCGGATTTGCAGGTTTGAGCGCACCCGCCGCTCCACTTGCCCTTTATTACCGAATCCATGAATGGAAACCAGCCTCATCGCGCACCGGCAGAGACTTAATGCCGAGAGCTTGCTTTTGGAAGAGCAGTGCCTGCAATGTCCTTCACACCTTCCACAGCGTTCACCAGCACATCCCTGACAGCTTTAACAGCCGTATTCCCAATGCTTCCCGCTGCTTCAATCGCTCCATTCACGGTTACCTTTGCCATCTCTTCGGCATTTGCGCCCGTCTCCTTCGCCGCTTCGATGATTCCGTCCACCGTCCTTCGGGCGACCTGCCCCACGTCGGCTCCAATCTCGGCAGCCCCCTTGACGGTCCCCCTGATAACCTCTTTGGCAACGCCCAACACATCACCGCCAACATCGCTTACACCCATGATAATCCCTTTTGCCACGCTCTTGGAGCTCAGCAAAAACCCTGTCCCAACCTCCTCCGCCGCTTTGAAGGTCCCTTGCAGCACGGACCTCGTCACGTTGACGGTTTCATCGGCCACCGAGCCAGTAGCCTTGAGGGTATCGGAAACGGTGTTCCTGACCAGGGTGACGATCTGGGTTTCGATCTCGCTGATGCCCTTAAGGCCGCTGAGGACACCATCTTTTACTGTGGCCCCTGCGTCACCAATCGTCGCCCGGATGTTTGTCCGGGGCGTTTCTTCATGGCTCTTTTCTACAGGATTCATTTCATCCGGTTCCTTCTTCTTTGGTTGTTCGGATTTTTTTTCTGCCATGTCACACCATCCTTTCAGAAAGAAAATGAAGTGGCTATGCTTACTGAGAACACTCAGCGCCGGCAAAATGGCCATAAAACCCCGCAGGGAACAGCCATGCACCGGGATGGCGGGAGTTCCGCGATACGGCCCTCATTATGGCGCCAATCCCTGGCCCAACCCCTAACGTAAGACTTTAATCTTTTTTGTCACTCTTATTATTCATTACCTGCCTACAGAGGAATTGAGTGTACCGTGGATTTAGGAATTAAGTCGAGGATTTAGGGCCTTGGCAATTAATCCGCTTTGTCAATAGGGTCTTGATTCAAAATTCCTGCACATCGGATAACCGGAACACCTGAACCTTATGATTCCATCATCTCTTTTGTAAACATGCATCTTTTGCCCGCATATGCGGCATAGGGGCCGGTTTTTTAATTCAACCCGTACTGTATCCCCAAATTGCCGTCCACATAAAAGGCAGCGGAACCTCTGCTTTCCATGTCTTGTTTTCCCATATTTGTAAAATGCCTCCGAATTACATCGAGGGCATTGCCCGGATGATTGCTTTGAATGCCGATCCGGACTCATATATGTTTCGGGACCGGAAAGGGGCGTTGGTCCAGTTGCCGGTCCACCGTCCGTCCCATCTTGCTTCCTGTTTTTCGACACTTGTATGTCTCGCGTCAGAGTCAACGAATCTACCGGATGCTACCCGTTGAAATATGCACGAGCAATATGACGAGCATGGCTCAAGATTATGACAATTGTGTTACGGATCTGCCCGCGACTATTCGGGCGGCAATATCCGGAGGTGCAAGATCGGGGCGCAAGGCGGACTTGCATGCAAATCGAACGGCATGCGGCAAGGTGTTAACGCTTCTATGTTGATGGAGCCGGGGTTAATTCTTTAACGGGTGCCGAATAAAGGCGGATGGCTTCATTGCCGATCATCCGGGCGGCAACGGAAGCCGTTATTCCCCCTGCAGGCAGGGAAAATAGCGGGTTGATGCCGAGGACATCGGCGAGCAACGGGGCGCCTGTTGCGAGACCTGTGGCGGCAACCACCGCGAGCATCTCGGGAACGCGCGCCTCATCATCGATATCCTTGCCGTAGAGAAGCGCGATCTCCAGGATGAGATAGAGGTGCATGCGAATGATGGCCGAAGTCCCTCCCACGAAGCCCAGGAACTCGAATGTCAGGCCGAGCCCTGGAATCAGCATCGGGAGATGAACGAGAGCACCACCCAGAAAGGAGAGTGGCGTTTGGGCCGCAATAAGCCGGCGGGCCTTTTGCTCGGCAGTCTCTTCAGGATAACTGGCATTAACTGCTGCTACTACCGCGCGGATACGGCTCTTGCGAAGGCGAAGAAAAAAGTAGAAGAACTGATCGGCGAGGATGCTTTGTCGGGAGGCTAAATCCTGGGCAGGCATTGTATGGCGCTCTCCAAAACTGGGTTTGGGATTTAGCTTACGCAGTGACAGTTTATAGAATGATTTTCCCTGATGACCGAATTAAATCCGGACTCCGTTGCATTCTTTAAGGAGGGCGCTTTCAATAAGACACCCGTCCTCCTCTCGATCAGCCAGGCGCCCGGCAGTTTTTTCAGGAGACCTTATCTGCAGGAGAATTCGCTACAGGGCCTGCTCGCTCAGCTATCAGCTCTGCTTTAACTTCGGCAGTAATATCTTCGAATGCCTCCGCGGCCTCCGACATCAACTCCCTTCCCTTTTCAACGAGGCTGAGTCCGGTTTTGATCGTTGCTTTCGCCAAAGGCTTTACAACCGCTCCGACAACGGGAACGATCGCTGGAGCCAGAATCAGTACCCCGATACCAAGCAAAATGGGAGTTCCAATTTTGAGTCCGTTATCAAAAAGCGCCATATCTTCTCCTCATTTCAAAAAAATGCCCGGTCGATTCTGATTCACGTCAGCAAGGCGTGAGAATAGTGGTTCGGTCGTGCAACTTCCTCAAGCTAAAGGCTAAAAGTTCCGACTGGGTGTGTCAATGGTGAATTTAGGAATTTTCATTACTTACCTACTAAATAAGACCCCAATCACTACTCTTTCACGAAACCTTGTCCGATTCACAAGCTGCAGGGTGTTTCTTTTCCCCTTTGTGCGTCGAACCCAATGGCCCTGGACCATATAAAAAGTAACGAGAACGTAACGTGGCTGAGATCAAGATAATTTGTTTTTTGCCGTATATGATTGTGTATATCGGGTCATTTTATAGAGAAGGTGAACCGGGAATTTTGCGGGATTATGATTATGCGCTCCATATCTGCTGCCTGCAGCAAACTGGATTCGAAAATGAATGAGCCTTTAGTTTTTCAGGCATCCAGCGCAATTCACGAGCTGGCCTCCAGAGGGCGCTCAATCTGCATAGATGAACTTGTTGAGCCTGCCGTGTGCATCACCCCGGAGACGCTGATTCGCGAGGCAAAGGAAATGCTCGGGGTTGATGAGCCAATAAAAGCTCTTGTGGTAGCCCGCGACGAAAAACCTATTGGTCTGGTCAGCAGTCTCCATCTGGACAGGATATTGAGTAAGCAGTTCGGAGTTGCCCTTTTTTATCCGAAGCCGGTCTCCAAGGTCATGGATAAAAACCCTCTCTACATCGAGTCGGGCACCCCCCTCGAGGTTGCCGCCAGCCTTGCGATGCAGCGCGAGAAAGCAAAGATATTCGATCACGTCATCGTTACGCAGAATAGCTCGCTGGTCGGATTAGTGCCGGTGCCGAAGATGCTTGAGACATTGGCGGCGCTCGAGCACAGGCGACGGGAACAACTCACCCTGTTGACCGAAAGGCTCAGGGGAGAAATCAGTGACCGGGAAAAAGCTGCGGAAGCTCTTCAGCGTTCAAGGGAAATGCTGAAGAGGGTCATCGAGAGCTTTCCGCATTCTATTTTCTGGAAAGGCCACGACCTGCGCTATGTTGGATGCAATCAGAACTTCGCCAGGGAAGCGGGGTGCGAAGCAATATCCGATGTCATCGGCAAAACCGACGAACAATTAGCGTGGACAGATGATGAAGCGCGCTTGTTTGATGAGTGGGACAAGGAGGTGGTTAAGTCGCGAGCGCCCCTGCACCGGATGCTGGAGCGGGAATCCGGTGCCTTATTCTTCGAGACCAGGCGGATTCCCATGTTCGATTCGAAAGGGAACTTTATCGGAGTATTAGGCTCCCATGAAGACGTTACTGAGAAGGAAATGGCGGCCAGGGCCATTGCGGCAAATCGCGCGAAATCCCAATTCCTTGCGAATATGAGTCATGAGATCCGTACCCCTATGAATGGGGTGCTCGGAATGGCCGAACTGCTGTTGGGAACCGAACTTGACGCGCAGCAGCGCAAGCTGGCTGAAACGGTCTTCCGTTCCGGGGAGTCGCTTCTCAGGGTATTGAATGACATTCTCGATTTTTCCAAGATAGAAGCAGGCAAGCTTGAACTGGAAGATCTCAATTTCGATTTGCGGGATAATGTGGAAGAATTGATGGAACTCATCGCCGTTAACGCGCACCGAAAGGGACTCGAGTTCATATACCAGATCGAGGACGACCTTCCGGCCGGCGTTACAGGCGATCCGGGCAGACTTCGCCAGGTGCTCACCAATCTTATCGGCAATTCGGTCAAATTCACTGAGCAAGGTGAGATCTTTGTTAGTACTTCTCTTCGGGATGAAGCGGAGGACAGCGTACTCGTAGGTTTTGAGGTCAGGGATACCGGGATTGGAATTCCCTTGGAAGCTCAGTCGAAAATCTTTGACGCATTCTCCCAGTCGGATCAATCCATGAATCGCAGATTCGGCGGTACCGGCCTCGGCCTCTCAATATCCAGACAGCTTTGCGAAATGATGGGCGGCCATATCGAGGTCGAAAGTACACCGGGTAAAGGAAGTACTTTTCGCCTCACCGTCAGATTGAATAAACAGCACTCCGGTAAATCCGTCCGAAAGGCTGCTCTACTGTCAAAGCCACATAATTTACGCGTGCTCGTCGTTGATGATAATGAAACAAACCGTGCAGTCCTCCATGGCCAATTGGATTCATGGAAAATGTCAAACGCTTGTGCGGAAAGTGGAGAGCAGGCCCTGAAAATGTTGCGCGATGCGGTCGATAGTGGAAATGCCTATGATTTAGCCATTCTGGACATGATGATGCCGGGCATGGATGGGCTTGAACTTGCAACTAGAATAAAGGAGGACCCGTCGCTTGCATCGGTCGTACTGATTATGCTCAGTGGAGTTGTCGAAAGAACGAGCCATCCTGGTGTCGCAGCATACCTCATGAAACCGGCGCGGTCGTCTCAGCTCTATAACGCCATTGTGGACTCGATGGGGGGCTGTCGCGACATAAAAATTGATATCCCTGCCGGTTCTGTGGCGGTCGCACCTGAATTTACCCCGATTCTGCTGGCGGAGGATAATCCTACCAACCAGCAGGTATGCACGGCCATGCTCCAGAAACTGGGGTGCAAGCGTATCGACGTCGTCTCAAACGGTCATCAGGCACTTCAGGCGCTCTCCCGTACGAATTACGGTCTTGTTCTAATGGACTGCCAGATGCCCGAAATGGATGGGTATGAGGCGGCAAGGCAGTTTCGAAAAAAAGAGTTCGAGACCGGGGCAGTATCCCGGACACCTGTCGTGGCTCTCACCGCACACGCAATGAAGGGGGCTCATGAGCTATGCCTGGCTGCCGGAATGGACGACTATTTGTCAAAACCCTTTACTCTGAGTCAAATGAAGGCAGCCCTGGACCGCTGGGTTCTCAGCAAGCCTGAGAAGCCGGGCGCCATGGCGGAGATCAATGGAACCGGGGCAACCGGCCTGAGTACGAGCTCTCCTGAACCCGGTGGAGTTCGCGAGGGCGATGGGAATGGTGAGATAATCGACCGGGGCGTCCTAGAAGGCATTGTCAAGCTCGGGGGGGCAAAAGGCGATACGGAACTGCTTAGAAAGATCTTGAATTCGTTCATAAATTATTCCGACGGTCTTTTTAAGCAATTCCAATTGGATGGCGAGCGTGAAGGGGTGGCGAGACTGGCTCATAGTCTGAAATCCTCAAGCGCTAACATTGGGGCGTTGCAACTGGCTGAGCTTTGCAAGGAGATGGAGACCGCATGCCAAAGCCTGAGTGGAGTGAGCCACGAATTGAGGTTTAAGGTGGAGTCTGAGTACTGGAAGGTGAAAGGAGCTATTGCTAAGATCCTCTCAGACGGAATTTGACCAAACGGGCGGCTTGACGCAGCCGCCTGGCTTGAACTCACAACCATATTCACAGATATAGCTGAGCCGAGGAGTGGTTTGCTCCAATATCACACGCAGTCGTTCAGACGAGCCACTCCTCAGCACCGATCCGATCAGTGAAACCATCCGGTAAAACAATATCTGATTGCTCTGAACAGCTTCGGTCATCGGTCGGAAGATTCATTTCGGATACTCGACGGGATGTTGTATTATCGAGTTGAAATATCGCTGGATTTTCCCACTTGTTGCGATATACGGAGATTCCACAATAACTTGTTGGGCTGACACGGAGAATAGGCATGATAATTGAGCCTCGGCGTAAGGAGCGGGCAATAAAGACTGCACGGGAGATGGAACTTCTGCTGGATGGCATGCCGGTGGGCCGGTTGGCTGTCACGACCGAGGATGGTCCATACGTCGTTGCAGTGAATTACTTGTTTCTTGAAGGCAATATTTACTTCCATAGTGGACAAACGGGCCGAAAGATAGAGGCGCTTCGGGCCGATCCGCGCGTGTGCTTTCTGGTGGACGATGTTGGGCCTCAGGTTATCTGGGAACAGGCCTGCGGGATTAGTCAGATTTACAAAAGCGTCGTCTGTTTTGGAAAAGCTGAATTCGTCGAAGGGCCGATTGAGAAGATGCAAATCCTGGAAAAATTGGTGCGAAAGTTCGTGCCTGCAAATCAACCCTTTCCCCCGATAAAAGATCAAAACATCGAGAAGACATCCGTAGTAAAGATTGTCATCGAGTCGATGAGCGGAAAAGCCAACGTGCTCTCTTCGTCGCACACGGTTCTTTTCAATCGGTTTCATGTAGAGAAATAGTGTGACTCGGCTCTGTAACGAAATCTGCGGAGGGAACATTCGAACCGGTCACAGTTGCTCAACAAGTTCCATTGCCCGATAGGAACTACGGACAAAGGGACCCGAAGCAACGGCCTTAAAGCCCATCTCCAATCCTTTTATTCTGAAAAATTCAAATTCATCAGGATGGACGTAGCGAAAAACAGGCAACAGGTCCGGACGAGGCTGCAAATACTGGCCTATGGTCAGCAGGTCGCATCCCGCTTCACGCAGATCGTGCAAAAGCCTTAACACCTCGTCATCCGTTTCACCCAAGCCAAGCATAAAACCGGTCTTAACCGGGATCTTCGGATCTATCTGACTGGACATTCTCAATAAACCCAAGGACCGCCCATAATCGGCTTGAGGCCTTACCCGAGAATAAAGGCCGGGGACCGTTTCAACATTATGGCTGAGGACGGTTGGCTGCGCCCTTAAAACATCGGCCAGAGAGGCGCTTTCTCCTTTGAAATCGGGAATCAGCACCTCGGTCTTTGTCCCCCGGTCCAGAGAGTAAATCTCCCGGATGGTCCGTGCAAACTGAGAAGCCCCGCCTTCGTCTAAATCGTCGCGTGTTACAGAGGTAATCACGACATATCGAAGCCCCATCTTTTGGACGGCCCGGGCCACCCTTTGAGGCTCTTCTGCGTCGGGCCCCACGGGAGTACCATGTTCAACGGCGCAAAAGCGGCAGTTTCTCGTACAGATCTTACCGAGAATGAGTACGGTCGCAGTGCCCTCTGAGAAGCAATCTCCCATGTTGGGACAGCGGGCCTGATCGCAAACGGTGTTAAGCCGGGCTGCGGCCAACAGGTTTTTGACAGGGTCAAGACTTGAAGGTGAAATTGTCTTCCTTATCCAGGGAGGCTTGGCAAGGCAGGTCATTAGATTCTCCGGTAGACTCAGCAGTGAAGAAGAGCCTCAACTTCCGGCAATGCCTTCTCATGCCAGTCTCTTTCAAAAAGTTTGCGAAGATGAAAACCTGAAACCCGCCTCTTGCTCACTTTTGAATACCCGTTATTTCCAGTCGCATATCCAGCAGGGGAGCATCTACAATAGGCCTGCCGATATCGAGGATATCGACATCCATTATCTTCAAAAGGTAAATGTCTTCGAGTTTTATCCCGCCGCCGAAAGCCAGCCTGACTTTATCCCTCAGGCCAAGGCTGCGCAGTCTTTCTGAAACGCGTGCGATGTCGCGTGAATTGCCCGAGTCGATGAAGACGACCCCCGCGCCGGACTCTGCCGCTTCGCATGCCTCGGATGCGATGTCACCATATCTTCCCTTCACCTGAACCACCTTCACGATGTCACCCATGTGGGAGAGTGCGGCAAGGCATTTTCTTACACCGCCCAGGAGTTCGATATAGTTCTTGTCGAGGTAGGCAAAGGGTTCAGATATTATACGGGGGGAAGCTCCACCGGTCTTCACCGCATCCCTGACAATCTCTTTGAGTGAAGGGGGCATCTTCTTCCATGCTCCGCTTACAATCTGAGGCTTGCCTCCGGTTGCATCGGCAAACCTGAGCACGCTGGTGGCAATTCCCGACGATTTCGCCAGCAGTCCGATCAAAGTTTCCTCAGCCATGACTGTCTGCTTCGGAGTGCCGGCAAACCGGGCAACCTCGGCGCCTTTGCCGATAGTCTGGCCCTCACCCGCGATCATGAGCAACTCGAGTTCGAGTCTTTCTATTTCCTTCACGGCAAAGGTGGTGCCGGCAATTATGCCTGTGTCCTCCGCTACAATGGATGCGGCTACACGCTTGGCGGAGACATTCTTGAGTATCTCTTCCCTTATGTCCGGGAGATTGCCATTGGAATTACCCTTACAGCTCACTGTGAATCCTTGTTTTTAAATCGGGCCGCGGCCCTTGACCAGGTGCGCTCAGCTCAGGGCTGGCTCGGAGGCAATGTGGGAGGAGATGACATCATTTCGCCGCCACGGGAAGCCCGGGACATTGGACGGAGGCAGGCCGAAAGCCTGCCCCATCATTTATCCCGGAGTGATATAACCTTTACAGAGCCTCAGAGGGATCAAACCCTCTCTGCTTCAACCATTTCGGCATGAGTACTTCTTCCACCCTCTGGTTCGCAATCGGAGCCCTTTGAATAAGGTATTCGGCGAGAGGCTCGCTGCAGGTGATCGCTCCATAGGCGCCGTCGAAAGCGATGATATTTTCCGTCCGGGCGACCTTTTTGGCAAACCGTACGGCAGCGTCCAAAGTCTCGGCGGTGACTACATGATCCAACATTGCATTATTCATACAATCTTCGTCCACGAGTTTGGTCATTTCCCTTCCGACGAGAAACATCGGGCAGCTCGTGGCTAGCTCCATCTGCGGTACGCCGACCCAGAAGTGATTCATGACCAGGGCCCTGATTGCCGGATTGACGACCTTCAGCTTGGGCTGCGTCGGAGGTGGCTGATAGAGTCCGAATCCCAGGCCCACCGGCACCGCATCCAGATCGAATAGATCCAGCTCGGCTTCCGTGAGATTGCCGAAGGTGGTGCCGCCCCCGATCATGTACCGCGGCTCGCCCGTGCCATCAATTATGGCGACGCATTCCTTTATTTCGTTATAGAGTTCGCGAATTTTCCCGTAGGATTTGAAAGCGAGCAACATGAGCCTGCGGTCGATCGGAAACAAATCGTTTCCGGCCTCTATCCCGACGATCCCCTGAGGCGAGACTGCCATGAAGATGCCGAAGGTAAATTTGCTCTGAACGAAGGGAGACTCGTATATAACCCTGGGAACAAGGTTACTGCTCCTCGGCCCGAAGTTCATATGATGGATCGACCTCGTCTCCATCCTGGCATAGGACATGGAAAACGGCTTCATCGTCCGGCTCATCATCCGGTGCATGTCGAGTTCCCTCAACTCACCGTGATGGGCATGGATAATAAAGTCGGCGTCATATATTTTCGCAATGCCGTACATGGTTCCGAGTTCGGTCTCGATCGGTATGCCCTTTTCGATGAAAAGCGCCGGGGAAGCCTTCCCGTCGAACAGTTTATCGAGTTCGTAGTGCTCGATGATTTCAGCGGGCTCCTGGATCCTAAAACCGGTGGCAACACGAAGGCGAATGTTCGTGCAGCCGGTGCGCTGCTCGACCACTTCTTTGATGGTCTTCACCATTTCTTTGTAGGCGAACCCGCCCATGATCATAAACCCGTACTGCGAGGTCAGGATGTTGACCGAACTGTCGGGCTTGATCTTGTCCATATTGACGTTTTTAAGCGCCGCTTCGGTAGCCTTGCGAATGGGGGAAAGATCATCGCCCTCTATGTAGATAGACTTGGGAACATCCGGAAAGAGTTCCTGTACGGGCAAAGCCACGATTCCCGGAAGGTCGGCGACACGCCTGGCGGGGAGCCCCGTTGGGGTGGCAGGCCCATACACGGATTTTCGGATATAACCTGGCATGGCCTTCTTGAGCGAGGCCAACGTAAGAGTCGGCGCAACTTGATTTGACATGGTTCTATCCTTTCCTGCAGGAGGCAGCGCCTAGAATTTCCTGAACACGTCTTTATCTTCTTCAAGGAAATAGCCCGGATATTTATTAACTAATTCCGGTGATACATCCCACAGTGTCGGCATGGTCTTGTACAAGCGATGCCCCTTCTGCTGCTCGAACTCCACTCCGGCCCCTTTCAGCACCCTCATCGACATCATGCTGCAGTAAGCCGCGCACCCCGCGCGGACACCGGTCATCAGCGCAATCTCTTCAGGCGTTTTCGCCCCCTTGATTACGGCTGCGGCCCCATCCCTCACCCGCGTGGCGGTGCAGAGGCAAAGCCATTGCATCGGATGCAGGTTGGCGTTACGGCATATTTCGAGAATCCTGTCCTGGTCCACCGATTTGTAATCAACACCCAATACCATCGGCACGGAACGAGGTACTTTGGTGATCGCCCCTTCGGGGCACACACCGGTGCAGTTCTGGCAGGCAAGACACTTCTTCGCCTCGATCACAGCCTTCTTGTCCAGGACTTCAATGGCTATGGTCGGACAGACATTTGCACATTTGCCGCACCCTACGCATTTTTCAGCGTCCACTTGAGCAAGAAACCTGATTTTAACCATTTCATTCCTCTCATTATAACGGTTTCTGCCGCTTGTGCTTCTCTCTTGCCATCAGGGTGACCGGTTCCCGCAGTTCCGCACGAGAGCCCGGATCAGACAAAGTCACGCCTCCAGCAAAGCGGCCGATACCCGCCCGGTTGCCGAGTATCCGGCAGGCTTATCCCCCGAGGTAGAGAAGCCCCTGATTTTGACAAGCCGTTTTGTACCCTTACAATGCTTCAACGGATATTCGTTTGCGTTCATCTCTACTGATCCCCACCTGCAGACCATGCCGCTCGGCACATCAATATCTCGTTCAATTCACTTTACCGATGGGAGAAGTGTGCTTTCGCACCACTATTAATCGTTCACATTAGCAATGGCACGGGGTACAACTTTCATATCAGCGTAGCCATATTTGTGTTCCTTGAGTTCATCTGACGTAGGAAAGCGACGGTCCGGACTGCTTTTAAACATCCAGTGATCCGGCTTCAACCCCATTTCTCGAGCTGCCTTTTCCAAACCTTCGCGATCGTCAGGATGTGCGATGCTGATTATCCTTTTTGCCCTTTCGGCGTCCGTGCAACCCATGAGATTGACTATGCCATACTCGGTACATACCCATGACACAAGCCAGTCCGGGACTGAAACGAGACCGCCGGGATCCAGTACGGGAACAAAGCGGGACTTTCCTCTTGCGTCTCTGGCTGAAGCGGCAATGATGGCTCTTCCGCCTTTGGCCATAGAGGCGCCGAGCACAAACGAGTACTGTCCCCCGGTACCTGAAATCGGGCGACCACGGACATTGGCGGCACAATCCTGGCCACGCAGATCCATCTGAGCAAAGTTGTTGATGGTAACCATATTATCGAGCTGTGAGAGCACTGTTATGTTGTTCACCCAGCCGATGTCCGATCCGCAAAAGTAAGGATTCCGATGCAGCCATTCATAATACCTTGGAGTATCAAAAGGCATGGTATAGGCCCAAGTACATCTGCCAGTGTCGATGTTCTTCCGTGAGTTATCTATGACTCCGGCCTCTGTGAGAGTGAAGGCAAACTCGCCTATCATTTCGGTATGCACGCCGAGATGTTTGAGGCCGGATTTTGCCAAAGCAATAACCACCGCAGACGGGAGTGTGCCAATACCCACCTGAATACAGTCGCCGTCACGCATAATTGACAGGATATAATCCGCTATTTTGGTTTGAATCGCATCCGGTTTGACCTCTCTTTCATTCACATAGGGCCACTGATACTTTTCATCATTGACATCAACCTCCACAAAATAATCAACGTCGTCAACGGGTAAGATGATCCCTCTTCCGCCTTCGCACCAGGCGTAGTCCTCGCGAATCTCGCAGACGAATTTCTTGCAAGACTTGGCGACGATCATAAAGTTATTCACGCCGTAGCTGCCATTCACATAGCCGCCCTCAGGCACTGCGATGGTCTGAACACCCCAGTCCATTGCGCGTTTGAGCTTATCCTTGCGGTAGAAACGGGCATAATCGACGTCCATTCCCAGTGCCCATCCCCAGTGCTTCCAATCTAAGCCTTTGTATCCCTTTGCTGCCGCACTGCGCATCTGATGCAGCAGGAATTGCTCATGGTTGACGTGATATTTTCCTTCGGGGTCAGCATCAACGAAATACTTACTCCCATTCATCATGGCGCCTTGAGTCCAGATTTCGATGTTATTCAAATCGCCTGGCCCGTCACCGAAGCGGGCACACATTGCTTCCATGGTTGGGAGAGTATCAGAGCCAGGTCCGCCGCGATTAATCCAGTCGCCGGGTTTTACCTTGTCAGCCCACTGTTTTGCGGTGATGGTCTTGTCCCTGAGCTTTTGTTGGGTGGGGGTTGTCATGGTGATTTTGAGTTTTTCCTGTATCTTCTTCTGAGCCATTTCCGATCACCCTCCTTGCTGTCAGGCTGAACCTTATTTGATTTTTCCCAAAATCTGAATCCTCCAAAATGGTGTTTTGCCTGCGTGACCGCTCAGGTATCACCTCGGAATGTTTTTACCCGGAATAATCCATCGACTTCTGAGCTACGCATCTAAACTGCATGTTGAGAGGCGCACCTAAATCCCCGGAGTTTTATCGGCCGCTTTCCGCCTGGCAGAGTTACAGGGTTCAGGCAAAAATGATGCTGTAATACCGGGCCAAAAGACTTTTCACGGTCCGCATGCATCGGCCAAAGATACATCCGGCCAGCCGGTTTTTTATCAAAATAATTTAAGTTGCCTTGATTTGTCAAGTAAAAAACGTTCGCCCCCGCTACCTGGAAGTTTTTCCAAAACTGGTTTCGCGTCTACCCGGAAACCTCCCATGAGACGGCGGAAGCGGCCCGTCCCGAACCAAGACGGCCTGCCCGGTGGCAGGGGGTGGCCACCGATTTTTTGCTTGACAAACTGTTTGGTCCTTTATATGAATAATCCAGCTGGCCGGTTTAATAAGAAGTACTTTGACGATCTGAACGTTCGCGGCCGTTGCCGGGCGTTCGATCCGAAAAGACCGCCTTTATTGCAGGGCCGCCCTACTGAATTTGGATTGCTTCACATCAAACAACATTGCTGGGGCTTGATTGAGCTGACTTTAAGGAGGATCTATGGCGTCGTTATTGGAAGAACTTGACTGGAAAAAATACATTGGGCAGGAGACCGGGTCACACACGGGTGAGCCCGTGTTGGCTCGCGATATTCGCCGTTACGCCCTGGCGATCGATGACCCCAATCCCATTTATTTTGACGAATCCGCGGCCAGGACCGGGAAGTACGGCGGCCTGGCAGCCCCTCTCAATTATGTAAGCTGGTCGGTCGGCGTACCGGGGGCGGAAAAGGGAACCAGGGAACTGGGCGAAGACGGTCTCTCCTCTTTTGTGGGTGTTCCCAATATTCCCGGCGTCTGGACTTTGGGCTGGGTCCGCGGCGGGGAGGAACTTGAGTTTTTCAAACCCGTCTATGTGAACGACCGGGTCACCGTAAACGGCAAGATAGTCAATATGACTGAGAAAGACGGGAAAAGCGGCAAATTGATCTTCGTCACCTCTGAGTTTACTTACACGAATCAGGCAGGGGAATTGCTGGCCAGGCATCTTATCACAATGATCGCAACACCACGAAAGGAGGACACAGAATGAGCAATCAGCTTTATTTCGAAGATGTTACTGTCGGCCAGGAAATCCCTACCTTAAAAAAGTCGGTCAATACTGTCAACATAACGATGTATCTCGCGACCGTCTGGCTCATGGACAGAATCCACTTCGACTATCCCTTTGCCACGCAGCGACGCGGGCTCCCCAATATTGTCGCTCCCGGCAATATGGCAGGGGACTACTATGTGCAGCTCTTGAGCGACTGGGCGGGAGAGAAGGGAAACCTCCGCAAGATGTCGATTCAGTTTCGCAATTTCATGGTCCCGGGGGATATCCTGGCCTGCGGAGGAAAGGTTACGGGAAAGTTTATCCAGGATGGGAAAGGTTGTGTGGAACTCGATCTCTGGATAAAGAACCACAACGATGTCACTTGCGTTCCCGGCAAGGGGCTTGTTGAACTTCCAGTGAGGGATGTCTCAAAAGTGTAACGATGTTCGGTTCGAACGAGTCGGGAAACGACGATGGGTTCTGAATTCAGAGACATTGTGGATGAGGAAAGCACAGTCGAGAGACTTGCAGGGGGATTCCTCTTTACCGAGGGACCGGTCTGGGATTCGGCGGGCGGATACCTTCTCTTTAGCGACATACCGGGAAATCGAATTATACGGTGGGCGCCGGGGGAGAGTATTTCAGATTTTCGAGCCCCGAGCGGCAAATCGAATGGGTTGGCGCGTGACGGGCAAAGAAGGCTCATTGCCTGCGAACACGCAACTCGCAGGGTATCTCGAACCGAGGAAGACGGTACTGTCGTTACGGTTGCCTCCCATTACAAGAACAGGAGACTTAACAGCCCCAACGATGTTGTCGTCAAGTCAGACGGGGGAATCTATTTCACCGATCCTCCATACGGCTTGAATCCGGTGTATGGCACCATGGGGGAACCGGAACTTCCATTCTATGGGGTCTATCGTGTCGCACCCGATGGGGATATCAGCCTTCTGATAAGTGATTGCGTTCCCAATGGATTGGCTTTTTCTCCCGACGAATCTTTGCTTTATGTCGCAGACACGGAGAGAAACCACCTCCTCGTATTCGATGTAAACGCCGCCGGCAAGACCTCCAATGGACGCATTTTTGCTGAAATCCGCGGGGAACCGCTGGCGCCTGACGGTTTGAAGGTGGACGTTAATGGGAACATCTATGTAACCGGCAAAGGGGGGATCTGGGTGCTCAATCCGGAAGGAAAGAGGCTTGGGGTTATCGCAGTCCCGGAACTTCCGGCGAACCTTGCCTGGGGAGATTCAGACTGGAAGACCCTATACATTACGGCCAGGTCATCCTTGTACAGAGTTCGTCTAAACGTAGCTGGAGCTCGATTGCTCCGTCTTTAGATCCAGTTCACTGACTCAACTTCTCCACAAATACCGAGCCCTCTTGTTAGCGATTTTGGAATACACCAATAACAAGGACCTGATTTTCGCGGCCATGCTCTCGCATGCACCTCTCGAAAGGAGGCTTCCAGAATGAAGGAACTCGAATATACGGATTGGGTCAGAATTGCGGAAAGTCCCAGTTTCATTGAACTGCACAGGAAAAAGACTCGTTTCCTCTTTGGCTGGTGGATTTGCTCCGTGCTGTTCTTCTTTACTATTCCTCTTGGGGCCGGGTATCTCCCGGACCTGTTTCGCTTCAAGGTGATCGGCAACATCAATTTCGCTTATGTCCTGGTCATTTTTACGTTCTTTGCTTCCTGGTACCTTTCCATTCGCTACATGCGCTGGGCAAACAGGGTTTCTGACCCGCTGACCGCTCACGTAGTGGAAGAACTTGCAGCAAGAAGAGATAGTGCCGGCTCCGCGGCGCAACCAAAGGCTCACACCTAACGATCTTATAACAGGAGGAGAGTGCGTATGAAGAGACTATCGCATATCGTCGCGTTGGCTGTGGCCTTGACCATGCTTGCGGTGGTCGCCGTACCGTCTGTGAGCTTTGCTGCAGGGCCGGCGGCGCTGGAGGGCAACAGGGCAATTACAGTTACCATGTTTCTGATTGTCATCGCCATTACCCTTGGAATAGTCGTCTGGGCTGCGCGGCGTACTCGAACGACATCTGATTTCTACGCGGCCGGGAGCGCTATTACGGGAGTACAAAACGGCTTTGCAATAGCCGGAGATTTCTGTTCGGCGGCGACTTTCCTGGGTGTTGCCGGCCTCATTTCACTCTTCGGGTTCGACGGCCTCTACTGGTCCATCGGCCCAATGATGGCTTTCGTGACAATCCTGCTGCTCATCGCAGAGCCCTGCCGAAATCTGGGCAAATATACAGTAGGGGATATTTTATCTTTTCGGGCATCTCCGGTCCCCGTTCGAGCATCGATTGCAATCGTTACCGTAGTGTTGTCCATCATGTATTTGATTCTGCAAATGGTGGGAGCCGGCCGGCTGATGCAGCTATTGCTCGGGATCCCCTACCAGGTATCAGTGGTGGGTGTTGGAATTCTGATGATTGGATATGTCATGTTCGGGGGCATGATCGCGACCACATGGGTGCAGATTATTAAAGCCTGCCTTCTCATGTTTGGCGGACTCATCCTTTTCATACTGGTGGGCGTGAAAGTGGGTTTCAACCCGTTCGCCCTCTTCTCGGATGTTGCGGGAAGCCAGGCAATCAGGGATTGGGTTCAGACGGCCGTGATGAAAGATGCAGTCCCAAGAGCCGGGTTTGACTACGGCCAGAGGTTCCTCGAACCTGGCCTTTTTATGAGCAACCCCTGGGACCAGTTGGCGAATTGTATCGGCTTCCTGCTGGGTACCGCCGGCATGCCGCATATTCTCATGCGGTTTTTCACGGTGCCTGACGCTAAAGCGGCTAGAAAGTCGGTAGTTGTTGCCATGTTTCTGATCGGCGGTTTTTTCATCATGACCGCGTTCTCGGGTTTTGGCGCAGCGCTTTTTGTCACTCCTCAACTCATAGCGAAGGTCGATCCGGGCGGCAACATGGCGAACCTGCTGCTGGCGAAAATCATTGGATCAGAAATTGCCCCCTGGGTAGGTGATGTCCTGATGGCTTTTCTCTGCGCTGTAGCCTTCGCCACGATTCTTGCGGTAGTATCCGGGGTTGTGCTCGCCGGGGCTGGAGGCATATCGCATGACATTTGGGTGAGCATCGTCAGAAAAGGGAAAGCGGATCAACGCGAGCAGCTCATTGCGGCGAAGATCACTTCCGTTTTCGTAGGCATAGGCGGAATCTTGATCGCCATGGCTTCCGAAAAACAGAATGTGGCGCACGTAGGCATTATCGCATTCGGAGTCGCTGCTTCAGGCAACTTTCCCGCCGTAATACTTTCGCTTTTCTGGAGAAAGATGAGCACTGCCGGAATCTGCGCGGCCCTGCTGTTTGGTACGGTCGGTGCTGTGGGGCTGGTCCTGGTCTCCCCGACCATGCAATACCCCAAGGTCATCGCAGCGAGCGCTCAAAAAATTATGACTACACTCGAAAAGAAGCAGGTAGACGGTGCAGTCCTTTCCGAAAAAGAGCAGGCTTCGCTTGTAAAGGCCAGGGACGATTACGCGAAGAATAAGGACGGAACCTCTATATTGGGCTTGGATAAACCTATCTATCCAATGAAGAACCCGGGGATCGCCTCGGTGCCCCTCGGTTTTCTGGCGGCCATTGTTTTTTCTCTACTGTTTCCAAACAAGCGCGAGGAAAAAGCGTTTGACGAGGTCTACGTAAGACAGAATACCGGTATAGGGATTTCCCAGGCCCTCGAACATTAGGTGCGTGCACGGGGGCTTGTCCCCCTGCACTACCCGAACGGACTTCGACTACTTACCTTAATGCCCGGATTAGCCGGGCATTTTGATTTTAAAGGCTTTCGAGCAACTGATACCGAGGCTTAAATCAAAACTAACCTTCGAATATCCAGGGCTTTTTTACTGCTCGGCCTTCTCTATCTGCGCCTGCACTCTGTCTCATGGGGGAATACACGATGCATGATCTCCACGCTATTTTTTCACCAAAGTCCGTTGCCGTGGTCGGGGCCTCTACAATTCCCGGAAAGGTTGGTCACGACATTTTTGTAAACATCCTTAAGGGAGAGTACCAGGGGACGCTTTTTCCAATAAATCCGGCTGCCCGTTCCGTGAGGTCCGTCAAGGCTTACCCCTCCGTCCTCGATGTCCCGGACGATATCGATCTTTCGATAATCATCCTGCCTCCGAAAGCCGCCCTGCAAGCCGTCGAGGAATCAGCCCGGAAAGGCGCCAAGGGGATCGTCATCGTCTCAGCGGGTTTTCGGGAGGTCGGTGAAGAGGGCCGTGGGGTTGAAGAGGCGATAACGGCCCGCTGCCGAGAACTCGGAATCCGGTTGGTGGGGCCCAATTGCCTCGGGGTCATCAATCCCCAGCCGAGCGTTTCCCTCAACGCGAGCTTTTCCGCCCGAATGCCCGCATTTGGACATATGTCCTTTATCTCCCAGAGCGGCGCACTCTGCACGGCGGTTCTAGACTTTGCCACGGACCGTGACTTCGGGTTTTCCAAATTTATTTCCATCGGAAACAAAGCCGACGTGGACGAACTCGACCTTCTTCGCTACCTGCACGAGGACCCGGACACGGAAGTCATCATGATTTACCTTGAGGAACTCAAGCGGGCTGCTGAATTTGTCCGGGAGGTCAAAAACATCACATCCGGAGACCGGCCAACACCGGTGCTCGTGGTTAAATCAGGGCGTACTGCCGCCGGGGCCAGGGCTGCCGTATCACATACCGGCTCTCTCGCAGGTTCGGACGCCATCTATGAAGCCATCTTCCAGCAGGCCGGGATCATTCGGGCAGAGTCCATCGAAGAACTTTTCAACTTTGCCAGCGCCTTTTCCAGTAGGAAAATTCCCAGCGGCAACAAGGTGGCGATCGTTACAAACGCCGGAGGACCGGGAATTGTCGCAACCGACATGACGATAACGTCCGGGCTCGAATTGGCCAAGTTTCGGGAGGAAACCATCGAGGTCCTTGCAAGCCATCTTCCGGTTACGGCAAACCTCCACAATCCCGTGGACGTCATCGGCGATGCGACCCTGGAGCGCTACGAAAACGCGCTGGGAGCGGTGATAAAGGACGAAGGTGTGGATGGGGCGCTCGTGATTCTCACGCCTCAGTCCATGACCAATGCCCTTGGGACCGCCGAAGCGATTGCCCGGATTTACAGGAGGACCCACAAACCCATCCTGTGCTGTTTCATGGGGATCGTAGATGTCTCCGCGGGGGTAAAGTACCTCCAGGGACATGGGATTCCGGTTTTTCCATTTCCCGAACACGCCGCCAGCTCTTTCGGCGCTCTCTACAAGTACTCTCGATGGCTAAACCGGCAAATTTTATCCCAGTTCAGCCTGGAACACGACAAGGAGCGAGCGGAGCAGATTATCAGCCGATGCGTGGACGCGGGTAAGTACTACCTCGGGGAGGTAGATGCCATGGAGTTGCTCGGCTGCTACGGGTTCCATACTCTCCCGGCAATGGTCGCCTCAACGGTTAATGAAGCGGTGGAATATGCCGAGCAGATCGGGTTTCCCGTGGCCCTCAAGATCGTCTCCCCCCAGATTATCCACAAAACGGATGCGGGTGGTGTGGAGATCCAGCTCCAGGACAGTGATTCGGTCCGCGGGGCGTTTGAGACAATCGTCCGGAAAGCGCGGGCCTTTGCATCCGATGTCGTCATAGATGGAGTTCTCATACAGAAGATGGCGCCAAAGGGAGAGGAAGTAATCATTGGTGCAAGCAAGTCCCCCGGATTCGGGCATCTATTGATGTTCGGACTGGGAGGTATTTTCGTAGAGGTCTTTAAGGACGTGGTTTTCCGCCTTGCCCCGATCGGGCGAAACGAAGCGCGCAGAATGATTCGCGGCATCCGTGGCTACTCCATCCTTAGCGGAGTTCGGGGCCGGCCCGCCCGGGATGAAGAGGCCCTGGAAAAAGTCCTGGTCAGCCTGTCCGACATGGTCCTGAATCATCCGGAAATCAAGGAAATGGACGTCAACCCCTTGATCGTCCACGAGACAGGGCAGGGGGCCACGGTTGCCGACTGCCGTATCATCCTGGAACATCCCGAAGGCAGGTGAGACGGACTTTGCAGGTTGCAGTTCCAGCGGTCTTGAATTACCCGGGGAAAATCGCGTTGCCCTGGAGCGTCACCCGGCGTTCAATCGATGTTGACAAGATCTGGATGTATCCGGAAACCGTGGATGCGTCCGGAACAGAGAAAACACACAAAGGCGAGCGCAAGACCTGTGTGTGTTCTCACCTGTTCCCGGTTGAATTTACAGCTTAAAGTTTCTCAAAGAGATCTACAATACCCTGTCCTACTAGGCATACTCCAAACGGGTGACAAAGAGATTGCCATCACCAATCTTTCCAGTGAGGGCCGTGTTTTGGATCGTTTCCACCACGTCTTTACCCTGCTCATCGTTGACTGATAGCGTGAGCATCAAATCGGGTTCGAAATTAACCGTGTATGAGGCGCCCCGATACGTCTCAATGTGCCCCTTCTGTCGTCCGAACCCCTTCACCTCGAAAACGGTCATCACCTGGACACCGATCTCCAATAGTGCCTTTCGAACTTCTTCCAGTTTGAACGGCTTTATGATTGCCTCTATTTTTACCATGCTCATTCTCCTTCTTTCCTTGTTTGAATGGCGAGCTTGTTAATGATGTTCAAGTAAACCCGGGCAAGTGGCAATCCGGCCATTTGTATCCGGAGTCCACAGACTCCGAATCGAGTCCGGGGCGGGCCGTTTCCTCGATTACCGTCTGTTCTTTCCTTCTTGCGTATTTAATCGCGTTTTCGCGTGAAGAATTTCCGCCCCCCGACAGATGGAGACTTCGGGTGGTGCGCAACGTTTAACCAAAGAAGCAATTTATTTGCCAACAACTCTTGTGTGGCTTGGGGAGCAGTTTGGAAGGTTTTTGTTGCCAGGATGAGTTCTAAATATACAAACTAATTGACACAAAATCGTATCAAGATAGGAGGCAAATGAACAAAAATGAACCATTTTTGCGTGAAAATTCCTTTGAATTGTGGCAAGCCCCTGGGTCAATCCTGTTATTAACCATTTATAACGTCTAACACGAAATTATGCTAAAGGATGAGCCCCAGTGAGACAAATCAGAAAATCCGTCTACGACATGGGAACACCTGCCTAAAGTACGTAAAACCAGGGTATTTCTAATCTGCCTTTTCTTACTACAACCCTGACACCATCTCCAATTTCATGCTTGCCGTAGACAGACTTGGCGACATCGACTTCTTTTTCTTCCTGCCGCTGCCCCCATGGGGAAAGTTTTAAGTAATAGGAAGTATGCCGGCCGGTGGACACTCTCTTTCCCAGGACCCGCGCCATATAGACCGAAGGAATCGATTTATCCAAAATGCCGTTCAGACAAACGACAGCCCCATATCCGTAAACGGCACAAAAAAGAATCAGCCCGATTGCCGTGCCAACTCTGCGCCTTGCACCCCTGGTTATCAAGAGAGTAAGTAAATAAAGCGATAAGGAAAGACATGCAAAAGGAATCCAGAATTTATTCCAGTTCAGGATGTTGAAATCGGCGATGGCACGGAGAGACAATCCAAAGCCCGGCAAGATAAAGGCTGCATAAATGTTGGGAAGCGCGGTCTTTCTTTTATCGTCTTCAAACTTTAACGCGCCGTGAAAGTGGCGTACAAATCCCAAAACCGCCAGAGGCAGTATTATGCACGTCCAAACTGCATAGTGGTACGGCTGGGGCTTCAAGATCGCCCATAACATGGCCGCGAGACAAAGGACGTACAGAATCTTCGACCACATTTTCGCCCTGGCCAGCACATACAGCCTTTGTTCCCGGGTTTCGCCCAATTGCGTATCGTTTAAAACACGGTTCATTTCTTCCTGAGAATCTAAAGTATCCAGATTCTTTAGGTTCCGGTTGAGCCATTCAAACAGCCCCGCCCGGTTTTCAAAAATCAGCTCAGCCTTGATCTTCTTTGTTTTGGGATTTTTCGGCAGTACAAGTAATGTTCGAGTATACTGGGTGGGAATAACGCTGAAACCGTCTATCTCATCGATCAAAAGTTCTTTGGTCCTGGGACCGATAGCCTTTATCCTGTCCGGATACACTTCAATCCTGATTTTGAACACCCAGGGGAATAAGTAAACGATAAACAACAAAGGTATGGCTCCGAGCAGAAAGAGGAGCACAGCCGGGCCGGTTTGATATGTGCGTTCTCCCAGGAAAGGCAGCAACATTAACCAGACGAGGGCCGGAGCAAAAAGAGACATGGTTATTGAAAAGAAGATCTTCCAGCCTGCTGACATCCGGAAAACCTGCACCTGATCTGGTGTACCTATAGTGGTATCACCCATGCTCAAATCGATCCCCCTTTGCAGTCATGGATCACACTTATCGATAGTCGGAACAGATCATCTCCGAGGTTAAGGAAAAAGCCTTCCAGAGATCAGGATAATCGGAAATGGGACGGAATTCGGCTTGAAGAGTTTCATTTCCGGAATAATGCATGAACTTCTGCACTTCCCTTTTGCCATCAGTATGATTATTCCCGTGAATAGACCGATAGGAGCTATCATGCCAGATTCGCACGAAATCACTGCGGCGGAATCCGGGGCATTTGTCCGAATGCTTAAGATTGAGCCCACCGAGTCCGGACCATTGGATGGTCTTTGCTTCGTGGTCAAGGACTTGATAGATGTCCAGGGATATGTCACGGGGTGCGGAAACCCCGACTGGGCCAAAAGCCATTCTCCTGCCGTAGTCAACGCTGTCTGTCTTGATCGGCTTCTTGCTGCGGGAGCAACCTGTATCGGCAAGGCCGTCTGTGACGAACTGGCCTTCAGCCTGGATGGCGAGAATTTTTTCTACGGCACGCCTTTAAACCCCCGAGCACCTGACAGGGTCCCTGGAGGCTCCTCCAGCGGCTCAGCGTCAGCGGTGGCCTGCGGCCTGGCGGATTTTGCCCTGGGCACGGACACAGGGGGCTCGGTGCGAGTCCCGGCCGGCAATTGCGGGATTTATGGTATGCGTCCATCCCATGGTTTTATCTCAGTAGCCGGTGTGATGCCCTTTGCGCCCACTTTCGACACAGTCGGAATTCTGGCCTGTACGATTGATGCCTTGACGAAAGTGGCCGAGTCTTTGCTCTCCTTTCCTGTCCCAACGCGGGCATCTGTGGGGACCATATATGTATTCCATGAGGTAATGACCCTCTGTGATGCCGAGGTGCAACAAGCCTTTTCCGGGCCATTGCAGTCGATTCAAGAGTCTTTAGGCTGTAAGGTGCAGGGAACTTCTGTTCGAGAAATCGACAGGGAGGCTTCAGATGCCGGGCTCACTACTTGGTTTGATACTTTCTGCACTCTTCAGTGGGCAGAAATTTGGAGTTCCTTGGGGAGTTGGGTGGAAGAGAGGAGACCTGCCTTTGGACCACGTACCCTAAACAATTTCGAGTTAACACGTAATCTTGACCGACGAAAAATTGAGCCTGCCAATCGCCGCAGGGAGGACTATCAGCGGCGCCTCAATGCCTTCCTTGGACCCGATAATATTTTGTGCCTGCCCACCACGCCAACGCTTGCCCCAGAAAAAGGGATGCTGGAAGACAAAGCCAGAAGCCCAAATTCCCTGAACTCTTATTACCCTCGCACCCTGTCTCTTACCTCCATTGCCGCTATCGGACGTCTACCTCAAATCACGTTGCCCCTGGGGAATGTCAGAGGTGTCCCCGTTGGACTGTCTCTTGTGGCCGCTTATGGCCGAGATGCTTTTCTGCTTAGTGTGGCGCGCTCGGTGGCCCAGTACTGGATTTGATGGATTTAAAGATAAGATCCCGGAAATCGTCCCGGTACGATGCGAAATGCCTTTTTGGAAAGAGCCAAGGCGAGAAGCCGGGTCTCGTTGGTATATCTTTGTGTTTGACGGATGATCCCCACCGAGTGCGCATGTTCAGCATGCCAAGTCAAATTAACCAAATATACCTGATTTATGAATTGCTTGCTGCGAAGACCGCAATGATTACCATTTTTTATGGGGGAGCGACAGCCTCTCCTCGACCCACAAGGAACGGGTCAATGCGGGCCTGCTCGCATTCTTCAAGGCTTAGGTGAAATTTCGGAGTAACTAAAAATAGAATAAAGGAGCATAAAACATGTCCCACCATCTCGATTCGCCAATTGCACGACAAGACGTTCGCCTCGATATCACCGACCTGTATAGCTTCCGTGGTGAAACCGGCACAGCGTTCGTGATTAACGTGTGCCACTCAATCGCCGGCGACATACCTGTCCCGGGGTATCATCCCGAGGGGATGTATGAATTCAAAATAGACTTGGATGGTGATGCGGTCGAAGACCTCACGTACCGCATCACATTCGACGAGCGCGACGCAGCCGGCAAGCAGCGCTTTATTTTGCGCCGGATTGCGGGACCTGAGGCCGCTGACCCAAGCGCGGCCGGTATGGTCATCGCGCGGGGTTCCACCAATGAAATCATCAGCAAGGCGTCCGGCCTTCGTTTTTGGGCCGGCAGGGCGAACGATCCGTTCTGGATCGAGCCCGACGTATTGCATGCGGTCGGGCACGCGTTCCAGGACGGCGCCATTGTCGATCTATCCGGTTGGGATCCGGGCAAGGCCAGAAATCTATTTGCCGGTCACAGCGTATATTCGATTGTGCTGGAGGTTGCTGACTCAGACCTGCTCCCCGGTGCCGGCCACAACGGCCGTCTCGGTGTGTGGGCCGTGGCGTCGCTCGCTACAGACGCCGGAGGATGGCGCCAAATCAACCGCATTGGACTTCCGATGATCCATCCGCTGTTCACTCAGTACAACGAAGATCTCGGCAATCAGCTCAATTCAGGGCGTCCGGCCGACGATTTCGAAAGATTTGGCGAGACCATCATCAAGGCAGTCGCTGGCGCCGTTAGGGCCAATGGAACAGCGGAAGATCCTCACGCTTATGCGGAGAAAGTGGCACATCGGTTTTTGCCCAATATCCTCCCCTATACCGTCGGTACTCCGGCCGTGTTTGGCATCGCTGAGTGGAACGGCCGCTCTCTGACGGATAATGCGCCGGATGTCATGTTCACGATCGCGTCGAACAGGCCTATCCGGCTAGGCATCGGCAAAGAGTCGGTCACCGCAAAGCCATCCAAGGCGTTTCCGTATGTGGCGTTCCTCAAGGGGGAGGAGATCGAGGTGGCACGGGCCGCGTAGGCAAGAAGGACTCTTTTGAAATTGACAAGAGTCACAAACGCACACCTCGCCGGGCCTCGGAATATGCCCGCCCTCAACAAGACCGGCATCCGATATCGTGTGGCGCGGCGAACGAAACCGGCGCCGGACGGCAAGTGGACTGTCCCGGAGCATTCCGGCAACGCTGAAGACCTTGGAGGTTTCCAGGGCTTCAGCGAAGCTCAGAGGAGGAAGAATTCCGGAGAAGCGCCGGCACGCATCGTCTTCGACCCCTGGGCCGATCATGTTATATAACTATCTACAACCGAAACACGTTGTGAGAACCTGTGGTAGCTGTCCCGAGCCCTGCCTGCTTCCCTCTACAAGCAAAACATTATATGCAGCGAACCTGCAGCACCGGAAATGTTTCCGCCATTTTGGCGCCCTGAAGACCAGATTTCCCGAACTGAAATTCTCAGGTGGGCTTCTAAAGCAAATCATATCTTGATAAATCGAAAAGTTACGACGTTGGCAAGGAACTTTGACTCGATCATAAGACGGCTTGTGAAGGTTGAGGCCGGGGGGTGGTCTGTCATGCCGGGAAGTGGTATGTCCATATTGTGTCGGCTTTTCCACTAACCAGGTATTACACATTCTATTCGCCTGAGCCTGCCATCTGGTACGCGGCGGAACGAATCCGCCAACTGTGGGGGATGTGGTGTGTCCTGAAATTGCTGAAACAAGTCCCATTGACGTTTCACTTGCGTATTCTATTGGCAAAATTGTATGCTGTTGCGGGCTTCAGGGGCACAACGGAAGCTTCTTCGGGTAAGAATCAGATTCCAACATGCAGTTTGGATATATAACGCAGAAGTTGACGCACTATTTCGGGTACAAGCACTCGTGTATTGGAGTTGTTATGAATGAGGTCGCTGTCCGGTTCCTTGGATCGGGAGATGCATTCGGAAGTGGTGGCAGGCTGCAAACGTGCATCCATCTGCAACTCGACGGGAAAGATTTTCTCATTGATTTCGGAGCATCATCCCTTATCGCTATGAAGCATTGGGGGGTCGATCCTTCCCGTATCGATGCAATCCTCCTGACACATCTCCATGGCGACCACTTTGGGGGCATTCCCTTTTTGTTCTTGCACGAACAGCTTATCTCAAAGCGTTCAGCACCAATCCTGATTGCAGGTCCTCCAGGCCTTGAGGAAAGAATCATCGCCGCAATGGAAGTGTTTTTCCCTGGGTCGTCTAAAATGAAACGCGGATTTTCCGTTGAATTCGTTGAACTTACGGAAAGGACCCAGACGCAGATCGGAAATCTCAAGGTAACTCCATTTCTCGTGACACATGCGAGCGGAGCGCCCTCATACGCTCTCCGAATTGAGTGCGGAAAGATTGTCGGTTATTCGGGCGATACCGAATGGACCGATGCACTGACTGAAGTTGCGCAGGATGCGGACTTGTTTATTTGCGAGGCATACTACTGGGAGAAGCAGGTAAAATACCATTTGGACTGCCGTACCCTGATGGAACACAAGGCAAGACTTGGCTGCCGAAGACTTATTCTGACCCATATGAGTGAAGATATCCTTGCCAGGCTGGCAGAGGTCGAACCAGAGTATGCAAGGGATGGACTGAGGATTTTGCTTTGAGCAGGGGGCGCCCCGCCACACAAGTAGAAATCACATGAAAGTTGCTTACGTCCTGAACTCACGTGATTACCCGGCTTAGGTTGCAACATTCAAACTGGAGGGACTATGATGCGGCCTGTATTTGTACGTTTTTCGATTGCCGTCATTATTTTGGGCCTGGCGTTCGGCGCAATGGGAGCCGACTCGTCCCAGACCACAAAACCGCCACGTTTTCCATTGCTGGCAATGGAACAACTGAATCAGTGCCAAAAGCCACTTGGGCAGCAAATCATGAAGGTGTCGAGTGTGGGATTGAGTGGTCCTTACAATCCGCTATTGCGCAGTCCCGTTCTCGGACAGCGAATGTTCGATCTTCTCTATTATCTGCGGTGGAACACATCCGTGCCGACGCATCTCAATGAATTTGCGATCCTGATTATTGGACGGCAGTGGCGAAGCCAGGTTGAATGGTTCGCACATTCGCCGCTTGCGATCAATGCAGGGATCTCTCCGGAAACCGTGGCCGATCTCAAGGCTAATAAAAAGCCGGCGAACATGAAACCGGATGAGGCTGTGGTCTATGATTTCGTTACGGAACTTTCCACAAAGCATCAGGTCTCCGACGAAGTTTTTAATCGTGCTAAGCAGATTCTCGGGGAGCAGCAGGTCGTGGACCTTACCGCAGTTGCCGGGACCTACGTGACGATTGCCATGTTGTTGGCAATGGCAGAAGAAGGCGTTCCGCCCGGCAAGGAGCTGCCGTTCAAACCAGGTGAACCGTAAACCGGGGCCGTGCACGCCGGGGAATTACAAAATCACAAGCTGACAAGGCTGTAGACGGGTTTGTTTCGGCTGTTTCGGACGCTCTGGCATCCGGAGATAAAATTACTCCGGTAGGCTTCGGGACTTTCAGCGTAGCCGCAAGGGCTCAACGTGAAGGCCGCAATCCCCGGACCGGCAAAAAGGTCACAATTCCGGCCTCAAAAGTTGTCAGGTTCAAAGCAGGTAGGACTCTCAGCGAAAAGGTCAAATAGCAGAATTTAATCCCCTCGCATTCAGTAAGGTTATCTGAAAGGACTGCTCGCGGGAATCAATTGGCGGCCAGTCCTTTTCATTTTTATGGAACCATTCCGGCTATCCGGTTCCATAATTGGCAATACCTCCAAACACACAATTCTTGCCCTCAAGTGGAAGATTCTCAAGCTGAGCCATTCTGCTAAAATCGGTCCTGTTGCCCTTTCTTTCCTCGTTGTTGCGAAATGGGGAGCCAAAATCTTCGCCGGTTCCGAATCATTTGTTAACCGATTCGCTGCAAACTGACTCTTTCGAGATTGGCAAGAAAATGTGGACTGGCACAGAACCTTAGCTGCTCCATAAGATCCGGGATACCCCATTTTGGGGCGAGAGCGTCAAGCCTCCCATAGACTCGATCATCCGACGGCTCGTTAAGATTGGCGCAAAAGTGGTCTACCATGCACGAAGGTGTTATGTTTATGTTGCGTCGGTTTTCCTTTCGCCCGTTACTATCGCATCATTTTCGCCTGAGCCCCGCCCTTCCGGGTGGGTGGGGAGCGAGCTTTTAACTGCGGGGATTGAGGTGTGTCCTCAAGCTACGCAAATTGGTCTGATTGGTATTTTTCTTGCCGTTTTTGATTTTGGAATATCGTTTAACTTATGGACGTTCGGCATGCCAAGCGATGTTTCGGATGGAATCCGACTCGGAAATGCGGTTCGGGGTTCTTTGACGGTCAAGTTAACACGTTATTCAGGTCCAGATTAACGAAGGCTAAAGGAACCCAATAATGAAGCGATTCGGAACAAGCAGTCTAGTTGCCGTTTTGCTGGGACTGTCCGCGGCCATGTTCCTTTCCTTGTTCGTGCAGTTGCCGGCCCACGGGCAGGGACAGCCGCTACCGACGCGGCACGTGCGTGATGCGGTTTCAAGCGGGCAGGCAGCGTGGGTGGGCCGGCTTCCCGCAACGCAGTCCTTGAAGCTGAGCATCGCTCTGCCTCTGCGCGACGAGTCGCAGCTCGACCAAGTTTTGCAGCAACTTTACGATCCACAAAGCCCTTTTTACCACCAGTTTCTCAGCGTGAAAGAGTTCACCGAGCGGTTCGGACCGTCGCAGGAGGATTACGACACGGTGATAAGTTTCGCGCAATCGAACGGCTTGACCGTGACGGGCACCGCTCCAAATCGAATGATCGTGGATGTCACGGGGCCGGTGGCGAATATCGAGGCAGCGTTCCACGTGAAGATGGGCGTGTATCAGCACCCGACGGAAAATCGCACGTTCTACGCTCCGGACCGGGAGCCAACGGCGGATCTGCCGGTTGCGTTATGGCATATCACGGGCCTCGACAACTTCTCGATCCCGCGTCCGGCCGGCCTCAGGAGAGCTCCGGAAGCGAAGCGTGACGCCACGGGCACGGGCTCGGGACCCGGCGGGTCTTTTTACGGCAGCGACATGCGGGCGGCCTATTACGGTGGAACAACCCTTACCGGCAGCGGCCAGTCGGTCGGGCTGTTTGAATTTTCAAGTTACAACGCAAGTGACGTTCAAACCTATTTCAGCAACGTGAAACAAACGCTCAATGTCCCCGTCAATGGCGTGTCAACGGATGGGTCCGGCTTGAGCTGCACGGCGACGAGCTGCGGCGACGCCGAACCCGAAGTGGCGTTGGACATCGAAGAGGCGATCTCGATGGCGCCGGGCTTGAGCCAGGTCCTCGTGTACGTAGCCGAGTCCAGCGATCCCGACATCTTCAACAGGATGGCTCTGGACAATATTGCCAAGTCATTGAGCTGTTCGTGGTATTGGTATCCGGCTGACCCGACAAGTGACGACCCGTATTTCAAGGAGTTTGCATCGCAGGGTCAAACTCTGTTTGTGGCCTCAGGCGACTACGGATCGTTCCCCAGCAACGCTAACCCATATTATTATCCGGCGGAAGATGCGTATGTCACGTCGGTGGGCGGCACGGACCTGACCACCAACGGCGCGGGAGGCGCCTGGGAATCGGAAACCGCATGGTCCGACAGTGGTGGCGGGATTTCTCCGGACAAGATTGCGATCCCCACCTGGCAGCAGACGACGGGGGTTATCACCACTGCCAACAAAGGATCAAAAACCTATCGTAATATCCCGGACGTTGCCGCAGAAGCGAACTACGACAATTACATCTGCTACAGCGGCAATGGCGGCGACGAAGGCTCAGGACAACACTGCGATTCCGACTGGGGAGGAACGAGTTTCGCGGCGCCCCGATGGGCCGGCTACATGGCGCTGGTGAATCAACAATCCGTGACGAATACGGGGAGTACGGTTGGCTTCATCAACCCGGCCATCTACACGATTGGGTTGGGATCGAGCTATGGCGCCGACTTCCACGACATCATCAGCGGCAGTAACGGCACATACTCAGCGGAAACAGGTTACGACCTGGTGACCGGGTGGGGCAGTCCGAATGGGACCGGCCTTATCAACTCCCTTCAACAGAGCGGCTCCCTGACAGTCGCGATCAGCCCTGCGGCGGCGGTGAGCGCCGGAGCGAAGTGGAACGTGGACGGGGGGACCACCTGGTATGCCAGCGGTGCGGTTGTACCGAACCTGGGCGTGGGACCTCACACAGTAGCTTTCAATAGTATCACCGGCTGGACCACGCCTTCCAGCCAGACGGCAACCATCACGAACGGGGCAACCACCTCTCTGACCGGCACCTACCAGAGCGGCTCCCTGACAGTCGCGATCAGCCCTGCTGCGGCGGTGAGCGCCGGAGCGAAGTGGAACGTAGACGGGGGGACCACCTGGTATGCCAGCGGTGCGATTGTACCGAACCTGAGCGTGGGATCGCACACAGTAGCTTTCAATAGTATCACCGGCTGGACCACGCCTTCCAGCCAGACGGCAACCATCACGAACGGGGCAACCACCTCTCTGACCGGCACCTACACACAGGGTGGCTCCCTGACTGTCACGA
>JBKQLC010000086.1:0-45529 GCA_052147195.1 Syntrophobacteraceae bacterium | reverse complement strand
TTAAAAAATATGGTTATACTTGGGAAGCAGTTGGTTGCTACAATGCGAGGAGTAAAAAAAAGCGCAATGGGTACGCTTATAAAGTGTGGCGTGCTATAAATAAAATGAAAGAGAAGTAACATATTTTTAAATATACAATGTGATATTAAGATGTGATATATGGAAAACATTGCCCATTGATGGTGAATAAGAAACAAATTTTACTTCCGGAGAAACGATCCGCTCACTTCTGCTCCGTCATGAGATGGCGTCCCTTCTCTTTTCTATGTTCTTTATCTTTTTCCGGATAGTACATCTGTAGACGATCCTTTGCAAAGGCTTCGATGCGTTGCGGGGATTCCAGCGTGGCTATTTCGACCTTCAACCTTCTCTGCTCTTCGATCAATCGCCCTTTGATCTGAATTTCCTTAGCTAAACTATCCTCAAGCGTCGTCATGTTGGAATATAAGCCGTATTCGATCAAAAGACAATAGCCTATAACAATAGAAAAGATAACTATGGTGGAACGATGTATCGATCCCCAAAACGGTTTATTGTCCATGGTTATTCTCACATTAAGGTAAAGTAGCATAACCCCAGGTTGCTTTCAAGATATCATTGAAGTTTTTTTCAATATTTAACTGGATTCGCCTTTTACCTTTCCATTTAAAATCCCAATTCACTGCAGGCATCCTCCAGTTCATTCATCTGCGACGGCCCCACATTCGGTGGTGAGATGTGGTCAATTGTGGACAAATGTTTCTTGACATACAAGACTGAAATTCTTATAGATTAGACATACAGAAAAAGATTGCACCAGGACCTTGTCCCATACGCCAATCTTCCAGAACCAGAGAAAGAATACGACCGCAAAACCGCCATGGAGGCTCTCAAGGCGATCGTTTCCATGGGTTATGGGATAGAAAATAAGGGATAGCACCTATGCCGCAGACCACGAATAAGCAATGTCTTATCAGATATCAGAATCAGAAATTCTCCAATTCGGGCAATTTGGTGCGGTCATCAGTGTTCGAAATCACCAGTGCATCTTCCACTGCCCATTCACGCGAACAAACTGGACATCGGTCGGAACTTCGCTTCCATCTTTCTTGACGCTGGTATGGACAACAGCAGTATCACCGTTGACTTCCTCTGATAGCACCTGAATGCGATCGGTGGTGCCCGATTTACACATCAAGACAAATAAATCTCGTCCGCTCATTTGGGCCAGTCGTTGCCGGGCATGATCGTCTTGAAGTAAACCGCTCATCGTCTGGTTTATCTGATTAATCATCGCCTTCTGGGTATCTTCATCATAAAATTCGTATAACTCTGCAAATTCTCCGAGGTCCCGCAGTTTAAGGACGCGCCGGTAGACATCAGCGGGATCGGCTTCCGTGGTCGGGGCTGATCTTGAGACGCTCTCGCGGGGCGAATTCATTTGCCCATCTGAAGCCGATGCGCTTGTCGCTAACGTTCTAAAATACAACAGACCGGGGACAATTTCGCCATCGGACGAGACGAAGCGGCCGGCGGTGTCCCCAGATACAAGTTGTATAGCATCAACCCCAATGGGCGAGGTCAATTCATCCTTCATCATAAATTCGTCGAACGGCCCTCCGTTATGCAGATGATATATCACTCCGTATCCTTCCATTGCCTTTGCCCATCGTTTCCAGTAACTGGGGGTGAAGTAAAAATTGCCCTTCCCCCCTTTTGGATCCGGCAACCGTTTACGGCCAATGGCGACATCGAACGCAGCCCTTATATTCCGCTCCGTAGCTGCCTTGGCTTGAACTGGCGTAGATCCCGGGGAATACTGATTGGCCTGCCAGATTTCGTCGAATTGATAGCGTACGTTAGTAATAAACTCGACCGATGGTCTTGTTCCTTTCTTGTACAGCTCAATCATCATCGGAACCGCATCCGATTCGCCGCTCTTCGGAACGCCCGCAAGTTGGGCAGCAATCAGCAAATGCTCCTCAAATTCCTTTCGAACACTCTGCTTGTATCCGCTCTCCACATAGGCGATCAAATAACTGCTGAGAGCTTCGCTCGCAGCATCACCATCGGTTTCCATCGCACTTTCAAATTTACGCCAGCATGCTCGCCCTAGTTCAAGTGCGAGACTGGCGTCAAACGGGCGCTGGTAAGTCAATTCCTCGAGTTCGGCAGGAGATCGCAAGGGCTCGTGGACGGGCACCGTGGCGTACTCATAACGATATAAACACCACCCGCCTAGGACGAATGCCGCAAGGAAAATCAAAAGATATAATTTGCGCATAATTTACTCCGGCAGTTCTCTACCTCACAGACACTAATGTTCATTCGTGAAAAATCAGTCAGTTAAACGTAATTATATGATGCGTTAAATTGCCGCATTAATAGTTAATTTTTGTCAACTGGGGTACCACGGCTAATTACTGGCTTTCACTGGACACCGCTGTCCGCCATTCTTTTCTTGAATGTTTGCAACAAGAAAGAAGGCTTGATTCCGCTGGTCGCTATATCGCGTAATCCATCGTGGTACTCGCGCACGGCTTGGTTAACCTTCATCGGATCATTCATGGCACGCAACCCGAGAACCGCTTCTCCGCGAGCCATTAGTTTTACTAGCATGGCAGCGTAATTGCTGCCGTCGATCTTAATAAGCTCGTCGCAGTATTGCACCGCCTTTTCAAACTGCAGTCCTGCCTCGTCCACTCTGCCAGTCACCTCGAAAACCCGCGATTGGAGGATCAAAGCACGCACATAATCCAGTTCCGTTATTGCATCTTCGGGATCTGTTTGATGGAGCAGGCTGAATAGAGTCACCGCTTGTTCGGCATGACTGGCGGCGTCTTTAATCTGCTTGCCATTAAGATTCTGCTCCGCCAACTCCATCTCCCCATGTCCCCAGGCGCGTAGGTTAGGCTGATTGCTCCGCACATGCAGCACGACCCGATTTGCCTGCGTAATGCAATCCAGCCCGAACATTTTCGCTTGCCGCGAATCACCAGCCAGACGGCTGAGCATGGCCTGGAAGCATCGCACCTCCGCGAGTTCGCTGATATACGATGCATTGTTCGGAGATTGTTGAAGCAGCGTTTCGTATATGGTCCCTGCTTCCGCCAATGTCGCTGCCGCAGTTGCGAGATCCCCACGCTCGCATTGCAGCAGTGCGAGCTGGTATTCCAACAAGGCGGTCGCCCTGGTTGTAAATTCAAAGTTTGCCACCTCGTGCCGCACTGTGGCCAGCAATTCAGAGCTGCGCTCGAACTTGTCTGCAGCATCGTCAAGCCGGCCCTGGAGCAAGCATACCTTACCCTCCTCCCGCATATCGGAAATCATATCCAACTTATACAAAGCATTGTTTGGAGATGCGAGAGAGAGGGGCTGGGTAAGGAATAAGCTCTGGTCAAAGTGAGCACGGGCCTCCACAAGTTTTCCCTGCTGAATTCTTATATCTCCAAGCTTGGAATGCGTGTTGGCCAGGTCGCGTTTGAGACCGAGGTCGTCACTGTATTCTTGTGCAAGCTGCGACAGATAATCCTCGCTCCCACCAAGGAGATCGCTCTTTAGCGATAGTGAGCCCATTACGTTGTCGACATCGTTGTATAGGGATACGGTCAGTCCTGTTAGGATCCTTCGCAGATCGAGCATTTTTTCGAGGGCATGCTTCCGTTGCTCGTTCGCGTACCAACCAAGGAAGGCAAAGCTCAAGGTGAGAACAAGGGCCGCAGCCAACATTCCTTGGAGTCTCCGTATCCGCCGACGGGTATCCCGCTTTTTCAGGGCATCGAACCCGACACCAAGCATTCCTGAAAGAAGTTTGAGCTTGGCGTCAGTCTTGCCATCGCCTTGCGACCTGACGTCGGCGGCAATCGGTTCAGTCGGGCGGAGAGCAGGCGGGAAACACTCTCGTGCGTCCGCACTATGTGGTTCGCCGTCCACAATCATAGCGAGAATGCGGTCTTTGCGGCCTAATCTCTGGAATTCGAGGATTTCCTTATTCACCCATGGTGACTTGGCCGCATGAGGCGAGCATATAACAATGAGGTAGTGCGAACCTCGGAGCTTTGCTTGAATCTCAGCTTTCAGGTCAGATGCGGCGTTAAGATCATCGCGATCACGAAACGACGGATGGAACCTTTTGGGAGCGGGGTGGCCTGTGGGAATGGTGTGCTTGCTAACGAATTCCGCCGGAATGTTGTAACGCTCAATCTTGCTGTGGAGCCATCGTGCCCACTTCTCATCCATATGGCTGTAACTTATAAACGCCCAATACTTGTATTCAGAAGATTCTTGGTTGCTCATGTTTCAATAATCCAAATCAAATACACTTCCTAGTGGAGCGTCAATGAAATTTCCGTCTTCACCTACTCCGCGCATTGCCGCCCGGAATCCTTGCTGTTCCAGCCCGGCACTTCGACGAAGTAAATCGGCGCGACGCCGTTGAAGCCGTGCATAAATATCCGTGACGGTAACACGGGGGCTCCTGGATACATAAGATTAATATCACATTTTTTCATTCCCTTAAAGATTAATTTATTTTTTGCCGGGTTAGCAGGGTTTCCCCCCTCCTGGGGGGCACTGCTGATTAAAAGTAAACCGTTGTGTTTTTATAAGTCGCCACTGACGGAAGATGCTCCGCCGATAAAGCAAGTGATGAAATACCAAACCAAAACAGTAGAAAAGCCAATCGTTGACATGTCCGGATATGGCGAGGCAATAGGCGATTACCATTTCAAATCGTTGTCATGAAAATCATTGACAATATGCCTCATTATGTTATTTTGCTAACGCTTTTTAATGGAGTTTTTTATCTACGTATATATTTATATTCGCGAGTTGTACTTTTTTATCAGGAGTAATTTTGACTGAACCGGTTAAAACGATTCTTTTTCCGATCGTCAAAGAAAAAGGCCCCGGAAGTCAACCGCCGCATCCGCGTTTTCATCTCCTCCACCTTCCGTGACATGGTAGAAGAACGCGATGAGCTGATGACCCACGCCTGGCCGGAATTGCGCCGGTTCTGCCACGAAAGGCAGGTGGAACTGGTCGAGGTGGATTTGCGCTGGGGCATCGCCGAGGAGCAAAACACCCGCAAGGAAACCCTCAAGCTCTGCCTCGACGAAATCCGCGCCTGCCGCCCGTTCTTCATCGGCCTGCTGGGCGAGCGCTACGGCTGGGTGCCTAGCGACGACGCCTTCACCGCCGATCTCAAGGAAGAACAACCGTGGCTTAAAGACCTCCACGGCAAAAGCGTCACCGAACTGGAAATCCTCCACGGCGTCCTCAACAACCCCGACATGGCCGGGCGCGCGTTCTTTTACTTTCGTGATCCAAGATTCATTGAATCAGTGCCGGCGGATAAAAAAGCTGATTTTGCCGCAGAGAACGCAGAAAGCGCAGCGAAGCAAAAGCAACTCAAGAGTTTGATTCAGCAAACTTGCGCCGCAAAGAAAATTCCGCTCCGCGAAAATTATCCCGACCCGGTCAAACTGGCCGCGCTCGTTCTTGAAGACCTGAAAGCCGTCATCGAAGCGCAGTTTCCAATCGAAAACATTCCCGACGCACTCACCCGTGAGGCGCGTGACCATGAAGCTTTTGCCGAAACCCGCCGCCGCACTTACATCGGCAGACCGGATTATTGCGAGGTGCTTGATCGTCACGCCACAGGTGATGGCACTCCGCTCGTCCTGCTCGGTGATTCCGGCAGTGGCAAATCTGCTTTGCTCGCCAACTGGCTGGCGCACTGGCACACTGCACATCCCAAAGATTTTGTTTTCCAGCACTACATCGGCGGCACGCCCGACAGCGCGGAACACTGGCGTTTGATGAGCCGGCTCGTCGCCGAGATCAAACGCTGGACCGACGATCCGGAGGAACTGCCCAAGTCACACGACGACCTGCTCAAAGATTTTCCCGTCTGGCTGGTCAAGGCGCGCATCAAGGCGGAGCGCGACGACGTGCGCTGCCTCCTCCTCCTCGTGCTGGACGCGCTCAACCAGCTTGAAGACCGCGACCACGCCCGACTGCTCGGCTGGCTGCCGGAACATCCATTCACCGGCGCGCTGCGGCTGGTCGTATCCACGCTGCCGGGCGACATGCTGGAGGCGGTGACACCGCGCGGCTGGAAATCGTTGCGCGTGGAACCGCTCACACCGGACGAACGACGCCGGATGATTGAGCATTACCTAGCTCGGTTTGGCAAAAAGCTCGACGCGCCCCAGCTGGAGCGGATTGCCGACGCACCTGCCGCCGCCAATCCGCTCTACCTAAAAATCCTGCTCGACGAACTGCGCGTCACCGGCACACACGACCGGCTTGATAAACGGTTGCAGGATTATCTCGCGGCAACGGATATTCCCACGCTGCTGAAAAAAGTCCTGTCCCGTTACCAGCACGATTACGAGCGCGACCGCAAAGGTTTGGTGAGCGAAGCGCTGGGACTGATTTGGGCCGCGCGCCGGGGATTAAGCGAAACAGAACTATTGCGCCTGTTGAAGCCGGCAAACCTGCCGCAACTGCCGCTGGCGATTTGGACACCGCTGGGCGCGGCACTGGAAGAAAGCTTGGTGGATCGCGGCGGCATCCTGAATTTTGCGCACGACTTTCTGCGCACGGCGGTGGAAACGGCCTTTGTGTCGCACGAAGCCAAGCGGGACGAGTTGCGGCTGCGACTCGCGGATGATTTTGAACAACAACCTGTCTCCGCCCGCAGTTGCGACGAACTGCCTTGGTTGCTACGACAAACAGCGTCCGACGACCGACTCCGCTCTTGCCTGCTGAATTTGGATCGTTTTCTCCTTATTCACGATCGTGACCGCCAGGAATTGATGCGCTATTGGGTGGACCTCAATGAAGAACGGACAATGGGGAGGGCCTATCTCGATGAGTTCGAGCCGTGGTCCCGGACGACACATCTTGACGATACACGTCTCGGTGATGCCGCCAACGAATTGGCCGTTTTCCTCAAATATGCGGCTCTCCACGCCCAAGCCGAACCGCTCTATCGCCGAGCCTTGGCACTACACGAGAAGAGCCTCGGTCAAGATCATCCTGAAGTCGCAATTAATCTCGGCAACCTCGCCACATTATTGAGCGAAACAAATCGGTTTCAGGAAGCCGAAACTTTGACGCGACGAGCACTCGCGATTGACGAAAAAATCCTTGGCCCGGAGCATCCCAGTGTCGGCAGAGATCTCAATAATCTCGCGATGCTGTTGAAGGAAACAAATCGGTTTGCCGAGATGGAGCCGATGTTTTGTCGCGCACTGGCTATCGATGAAAAGAACTACGGATCGGATCATCCTAGTCTTGCTATTCGCCTAAACAATTTGGCGATGTTGTATTATAACACGAATCGACTGTCCCGAGCAGAGCCGTTGTTACGCCGGTCGCTTGAAATTGGCGAAAGCAAACTTGGTCTCGACCATCCTGACAATCTTGGCCGCCTCAACAATCTTTCGCTGTTGTTGTGCGAGACCGGTCGGTTGAAAGAAGCAGAGCCGTTATTGCGCCGTGCGGTGGCCGTGGCCGAGAAGGGTTTTGGAACGGATCATCCCATGGTTGCAGTTCTGCTTAACAGTCTGGGGCAGTTACTCCAGGAAAGCGACCGACGGGATGAGGCAGAGCCGTTGATGCGCCGAGCACTGGAAATACTTCTCAAGTTCAGCCGAGCTGCTGGCCATCCACACCCGCATCTGCAATCAGCCTTACAGAATTATAAAAACTCCTTGATCGAATTGGGCAGGAACGACGACGAAATTACCGCCCAACTATGGGCAATGGCCCCGGAGTTCTTTCGCAAACAGCCATAAAACTTCTTGACCGCACTCATGCTTTCGTAAGCTTGGCGCGCAGCAGGGATTTGTTAGGAATATTTTGAGTAATGCCCACGAGTATATGTTGTTTCGCGTCACAAGCGGGTTGCCATTGTCGGGCGAAATTATTCCGCAAGGCAACAAGAACGAAGCCCTGCCGGTGCTTGCGAAACTTAATGCCATCAACAAACCTTACGGCATCCAGTTAGGCCCAAGCACTTGAACTATGCCCTACGACCTTTTCATCTCCTACCCGCGCCGCGACAATGAGCAAGGCCGCATCACCCAGCTTGTCGAGCGCATCAAGACTGACTTCGCTCCCTTCGCGAAGCGCGAACTCGTGCCGTTCTTCGATCAGCAGGAAATTGCCGGCATGTCCGACTGGCGGCAGCGCATACTCCAGGGCCTCCGCGAATCGCGCCTGCTGCTTGCGTGTCTTTCCCCGGCGTATCTCCAGAGCGAGTATTGCGAGTGGGAGTTTATCGAATACCTCAAATACGAAATCGGCCACCTGCACGGCTTCAAAGGCGTCGCGCCGATTTACTTCGTCGAAGTGCCAGGCTGGGACAGCAAGGATTTCGAGCAGCAATGCGCCGCGTGGGTGGCCGAATTGCGCAAGCGCCAAAACTTCGACTTAAGTTAGGAGCAGAATTTAGTAGAAGCAGCATTCAGCGCCACGGACAATATATATTTTCCAATCTTTCATGAAACAGTAATAATATTGCAACAAAGCTGTGGTAGTTAATTTCTAAACTTGAGAAAATAGGCGCATCAAAGAATGGAAATCTCTGTTCTGGTTTCCTTATGTTTATTAATTATTGTGTAGTCCCCAGTCGTTTCAATACAATTCAAAGCCACTTCATGAAGGATTATATAAGGTGAACGGATTTCTCATGAGGCTAGGTGTTGCAACGGCATCCGACGCGATCATCGGCAATACAACTCCGCATTCGGTGGAGAAAAGTGGTCAACCGTGATCAAATGTTTCTTGACATACAAGACTGAAATTCTTATAGATCAGGCATAAAGAAGTAAATCCTATCAAATAATTGAAGCTGATTTCGATGGCTTGACAGACATGAATGGCCATTGACAAGTCGTGCGTGAAGCAGAGACATTGATGTTGAATGAAAACTTAGACCGGCACGCAATCATTGGATATCATGCGTTGGAAAAGCCGGAATGAACGACGGACACCTTCATACCCCAAAGAAAAGGAACAACATGGAGAATATTAATAAAGAAACTATGGAGCGGCTTGCCGAGGCCGCGCACAAAGTATGGATGGAAGGAGCGACCTATGCCTTACGATCTCTTCATTTCCTATTCGCGCAGTGACAATGAGCAAGGCCGCATCACGCAGCTTATCGAGCGCATCAAGGCTGACTTCGCTCCCTTTGCGAAGCGCGAACTTGTGCCGTTCTTTGACCAGCGGGAAATCCACGGGATGCAGGACTGGCGTCAGCGCATCCTTCAGGGACTTCGCGAATCACGCCTGCTGCTCGCGTGTCTTTCTCCGGCGTATCTCAAGAGCGACTATTGCGAGTGGGAGTTCGTCGAATACCTCAAATACGAGATCAGCCATCTGCATGGGTTCAATGGCGTAGCACCAATTTACTTTGTTGAAATACCGGGTTGGGACAGCAAGGATTTCGAGCAGCAATGCGCCGCGTGGGTGGCAGAATTGCGCAAGCGCCAGCACTTCGACCTGCGCCCATGGCATGACCAAGGCGAAGAAGCCCTGCGCGAAGCTGCCGTGCAGGAACGCATAGGCAAGCTCAATCGCCAGATTGCCGATACCATCATGCGAGGCGAACGCGCCGAGCAAAGTCTCGGCAACGTGGACGCGCACAACCCGCATTTCATCGGCCGCACCGCCAATCTGCGGATGCTGCGCGAGAACTTCGTCAAGCCCGGTCTCATCGGCGTCGTCACCGCCGTCAACGGCGTCGGCGGGCTGGGCAAGACCGCGCTTGCCATCGAATACGCTCACGCCTTTGCCGACGAATACGGCGGCGGACGCTGGCAGGTGCGCTGCGCGGGCAAGGACGACCTGCGCCTCGCCCTTGCCGAACTCGCCACCCCCATCGGCTTTGAGTTCACCGACGACGAAAAGAAAAGCGCCGACCTCCAGTTCGAGCACACCCGCCGCGAACTGAAGAAACTCGCCGACGCCCGCGGGCCGCACCGCTGCTTGCTCCTTCTCGACAACGTGGACCGGCGCGGCCTGCTCGACCCCGCGCAGGTCGCGCGGCTCAACGGCGGCGACTGGCTGCACGTCCTGGCCACCACGCGGCTGGGCGAAAACGAACTGCACGGCGCCCACCGCGACCGCTCGTTCCTGGCTATTGACGAACTGCCGCCGGACGACGCCCTCGCGCTCATCGAGAGCTACCAGCCCGATGGACGTTTCCGCAGCGGGGCGGAGCGCGACGCGGCGCGCGAAATCGTCCGGCTGCTCGGCTGCTTCACCCTCGCCGTGGAATCCGCCGCCGTGTATCTCGGCCAGTTTGCGAACGACGTGACCTGCGCCGCCTTTCTCGCGCGGCTGAAGAAGGAAGGGCTGGAAGGACTCGACACCGCCGCCAGCCAGAGCAGCGAAGGCGTGCTGCACGGGGAAAAGCGATTGAGCGCAACGCTCCTGCCGACGCTGGAACGCCTCGGCGCGACGGAAAAACTGGCGCTGGAATTTGCCGCCCTGCTGCCGCCCGACCAAGTGCCGCTGCCGTGGCTGCGCACGCTGGTCGCTGAAACGTATCCTGAAATGGAGCGCGACGCCGAACCGGGCTACCCCGACCCGTGGAAAAATGTTCTGCGTCGTCTGTTCAGTTTGCGACTGATTCAAGCGACTGTCGAAATGGATGCCGACGGCCAGCCGCGCGTGGTGCGCGTGCATCGTTTACTCAGGGAGTTGATTCAGAAGAATATGCACGATACCAAGAATGGACTCTTCGAGGTCTTGATTCAACACGCATTCACACGAGCAGATTTTCTGGAAGGGCACTGGCACGAGCGACCCAAGCAGTGGGAGATTCAACCCTTAGTTGCCTTCACGTCACAAATGATCGAGAATTTGCAACCCGAAGCCCCGAAGTTGGTCACGTGGGTATGTCAATGGTTCGATGTCTATGATTCCGGCGCTGTAGCTGAGCGTCTTCTCCGAGCGTCGCTCAGTTTTCAACGAGAAGACCAAGCAACGAAACCGGTGGAGATGGCAATTACACTATCTAACTTGGGTTTGATCTTGATGAATCGTGCCGAGTATCAAGAGGCCGAGAAATGTATGCGGGAAGCTTTAGCAATAGACGAAAAATACCGAGAACCCACGCATGATTTTATTGCTATCCGGCTTAACAACCTTGCGCATCTATTGCAGGAGACAAATCGGTTTTCGGAGGCGGAGCAAGCAATCCGAAGGGCACTGGCTCTTCGAGAAGCCTCTCTTGGTGACAAGCACCCAGACGTCGCTATGTGCTTAAACAGGCTCGGGTTATTGTTGCTGGCAACAGGGCGTTTGAATGAAGCCGAGCCGCTGCTACGACGAGCATTGGAAATTGTGACATCTATTCTTGGACTCGAACATCCGTATGTGGCAGCAGCTCAACTAAATTTGGCGAAAGTGCTACAGGCCACCAATCGCACTGCAAAGGCCGAGCCGCTCGTGCGTAGTGCACTTTCTATTAATGAAACGATCTTCGGAAACGCACACCCTAGAGTGGCTTCGAGTCTGAGTCACTTAGCAACGCTGTTTGAAGATACTAACCGATTGAATGAGGCAGAACCATTGCGCCGTCGCGCTCTCGCCATTGATGAAAAGAATCTAGGGCCGAACAATATCGAAGTCGCAAAAGACCTCAATAACCTCGGGCGCGTATTGCAGGCGATTAACCGAACATCGGAGGCCGAGGCATTGTATCTCCGCGCACTGCGTATCTCAGAAAACAGCCTCGGTGCGGAGCATCCTGACACCTTGAGCGTCGTTACCAACCTCGCAATATTATTAGAGAGCACAGAACGTTTTAAAGAAGGCATTCCTTTGCGTCGGCGTGTCATTGAAGCTCAAGAAAGAACTCTCGGCTCTGAGCATCCCGACACGTTGCGAAGTTGGAATAATCACAGCGCCGTGCTGCGCAAGCAGGGTCACGCCGAACAAGCTGAACCAATTGCCCGGAAAGTGGCGACGACAACGGCGAGAGTTCTTGGTGAGTGCCATCCGCTAACAATCAATCGCTACGCCAATCTAGCACTCACCCTCATCATGCTCGGCAAGCTGGAGGAAGCCCGCCAGATTCTCGCCGCGAACTGGAGTCTGAACGCTCCGCCCCACGCCAACACCACGCCGCGCATCGCCTTCCTCCGCCACCTCATCGCCCTGCTAGAATCGCAACCGGACACGGCCTTCCTCGGCCAGCTCAAAACCCTCCTCACCGGCCCGGAACTTCCCGCGGCCAGCGACGTGGCCGTCCCGTGGGACATCGCCTACTTCATCGAGTTTTTGAAACCCAAACTCGGCGAGCACAACGCGGAATTCCTCACCGCCCTCCTCGCCGCGCTGAACGACCGCACCAAATTGCCCAAATTAGAGAAGTTCCCCGCCTGGCGTGACGTTCCGCCATTGCCTCTGGAGTAAGCCATGACAGATATTATTCAATGCCCAAAATGCAGCCAACCTCTTACGCTTGTCGGGAAATTCTTGATCTGCCCCGAGCATGGCCAGGTATCGCAGGAAAGGCCCGTAACCCCCATGCGCATCTTTCTCAGCTACGGTCACGACGGCAATGAGGATCTGGTACGCCGTATTTACGCCGATCTGAAAAAGCGCGGTCATGACGTCTGGTTCGACAAAACCGAGATCAAATTTGGTGATGAGTGGCGGCGCGCCATCACCGACGGCATTTTGCAGAGCAACCGCGTTTTGTCGTTCCTCTCGAAACATTCCACCCGCGATCCCGGCGTCTGCCTCGACGAGATTGCCATCGCCATAGGTGTCAAAGGCGGCAACATCCAGACCATCCTTGTCGAGAGCGAGCGCGAGGTGAAGCCACCGCCCAGCATCAGCCACATCCAATGGCTCGACATGCACGACTGGAAAGAACGCCATGACGCAGACGAGTCGGCATGGGATCAATGGTATCAGGCCAAACTTGCTGAAATCGTTACCGTCGTAGAGAGCGACGAGAGCCGACGCTTTGCCGGTGAAATCAAAACGCTCGAAGACCTGCTCAAGCCGACTGTTTCTGATTTCGCAGCCGATACACGTATCCGTCAATTGCTGGAGAAGAAGCTAGTTGGCCGAGCATGGCTGTTTGAGGTGGTTGAAAATTGGCGGAACACCAGCGAGCGAGACTCAAAACTTTTCTGGCTCATGGGTGCGCCGGGCATTGGCAAGAGCGCCTTCGCTGCGCATCTCGCGCATGAATACGGCCGGGGCACAGTCATCGCCGTCCAGTTCTGCGATTGGAAGAAACCGGATCACCGCGACGCCTGCCGCATTATCCGCACGCTGGCGTTCCAGATCGCCACCCGGCTGCCCGACTATCGCAAGCTGCTGCTGACGCTGCCGATCATGACCGAACTGGACCGGAAGAATTCCGCCGAAATGTTCGACGATCTGCTCACCAACCCCTTGAAGCTATCCATCACCAGCGGACGCGAGCGGTATCTGATTGTCATTGACGCGCTTGACGAAGCCGGCGGAGACGGACGCAACGAACTCGTTGAAGTCCTGGCCCGGTATGCCGGGCAGCTTCCCGACTGGATTGGCCTGGTCGTCACCAGCCGGCCGGAGTTCGACGTCACCACTCCCTTCCAGGCGCTAAAGCCATTCCCGTTCGAGACCAAATCCGCTGCCAACAGCGACGACATCCGCGCCTACCTGCGGCGCGAACTGGCGGCGCAACTCCAGAACCGCCCGGACGCCGACCGGCTCGTGGAGCAAATCCTGGAAAAGAGCGAAGGCGTGTTCCTCTATGTCGAAAGCTTTTGCGAGGACATCCGTAAAAACCATCTGTCATTGGATCGGCCAAACGAATTCCCGCAAGGACTCGCCGGCAAGTTCTACATGGACTTCCAGCGCTACTTCTTCGACCTGGAAAAATTCCGCAAAGACGTGCGCCCCGCGCTGCGCGCCATCCTCGCCGCCCGTGAACCGCTGCCCGTGGAAATTCTCCAACGTCTGTTCAACTGGCAGGACGAAGAACTCCGCGACTTCACCCGCCCGCTCGGCTCGCTCTTCCCGGTCACGACCGAAACTGGCCACAAAGTCATCAAACCATATCACAAGTCACTGGCTGATTGGCTGGCGGATGAGGCAAAAGCCGGTGCTTATTTTGTCAGCGTAATCGAAGGACATCGGATGTTAGGACAATATTGCTGGCAGGAGTTTCGAGCGGGTCTTCACACAGCATCCAAGTATGCAAGATACCATGCACGGAGCCACTTCATGGAAGTCCCATCTATCGCCTCCGAGATACTTGATGAAACTCAAATGAAATCATTGCTTCAAAACGAAGCTACACTTAACCCGCTGTTATTGTTCACTGCTTTGGAAGCGCTAGGTTGGTGCAGTTCTTCCGAACAACGCACCCAAAGAATTTCAGAACTGCCTTGCACGACAGAGGATCCGTTTTTACCAACACCGATTTTCCGTCAAATCTTGAAGTGGCTGGCTGAGGACTTCGACGCGACCATCGTTAAGGAACTACTGACCAATCTGGCTTGTTCTCGCATTGGCCTCTCAGAGCACGAACTGCTGGATTTGATTAAAGGCGAGAGTGTTAAGGTGATACAATTGTTGAAACAACTACGACCGCTCTTGCAGACGCATGGTTCGCTCGTGTTTTTTTTCCACGTCACGTTTTACGAGACGGTCTGCGAGGAGTATTTCAAAATGGAAAACGGTCTTCGACTTGTAACACATCGCAGGTTGTTTAACTACTTCTCAACCCAAGTTCCTAGTGATCGAAGCCTTTCTGAAATTGAATGGCGACAAGCGCAATTGACCAAATATGCTTTGCCAAAGTAAGCATCACAAAGCATGACGCAGCCGAACTCCACGCCCCGTTTCCGCCCCGTCATTCGCGTGTTCGTCAGTTCGACGTTTAGCGACCTCAAGCCGGAGCGCAACGCGCTGCAGGAGCAGGTGTTTCCCAGGCTGGAGCAGCTTTGCGCGCAAAACGGCTTTCAGTTTCAGGCCATTGACCTCCGCTGGGGCGTGTCGTCCGAAGCGGGTCTCGATCATCGCACGATGCGGATCTGTTTTGACGAGCTGCGGCGCGCGCAGGACATCTCGCACAAACCTAATTTCCTGGTCCTGCTCGGCAACCGCTATGGCTGGCAGTCCTTGCCGGAAGAGATTTTCGTTGCGGGAGGCAAAAACATTACCATTGATGGTGAATAAGAAACAAATTTTACTTCCGGAGAAACGATCCGCTTACTTCCTACCTAGTCCGTCATTAAATGACGCACCTTCTCTTTCTACGATTATTTGTTCATTGTCCGGATGTTGCATCTGTAGACGATCCTTTGCAATGGCTTCGATGTGTTGCGGGGATTTCAGTAGTGCTGTTTCTATCTTCAACTTTTTCTGCTCTTCGATCAATTGCTCCTGGAAGCCAATTTCCTGAGCAACACGATCATCTAGTATAGTCCGGTCACGACAGCAGTAAACAAATAGGAGTATCTCAGCCAGCAAAATCAGGGATATGAACACTGGTTCAAAATATTTCGATTCAACAAACGGTTTATTGTCCATGCTTATTCTCATATTAAGATGCAGTAGCACAACCCCGTTGCTTTCATGATATCATTGAAGTTTTTTCGATATTTAACTGGATTCACCCTGCCTGGAACAGAAGGAAAGCAAATCATTGTCGATGCCTTGCGCTGGAATCCATATCCGGACGGTTTCCGGTTTAAGGTTTTTATCCCGAAAGTATTCCTTCTTCGCTACTTTCGTTCCCATCTTCCGGCAAAATTCTTCCTGGCAATACCCTGTCCAGTATTTCACATCTTTAATGATTTTTTTATTTTAACCAGCACAACAGAGATGTTATCTTGCCCACCATTGATATTTGCGATCTCAATGAGGCATGTGGCGACATTAACTATGTTTAATTGTTCTCTCTTAATAATGGTTTCAATTTCTTCATCCGTAAGCATATCCGTAAGACCGTCTGAACAAAGCATGATTATATCGCCTGATAAAACATCCATTTGTTGAAAATCCAGCACCGGTGGATCGCCAACGCCTGGCGCTTGGGTCAGAATGTTCCACTGATTTTCCGGTATGCACTCACGGGGTATATTATCTTCCAGTAGGCGGTTCCCCATAGTATGATCTTTTGTCAACTGATGCAATGTATTATGAAAATAATAGGCACGACTATCTCCAACATGGCATATAAATGCCTTATTGTCCTGAATTATTACTTCAATCAGTGTGGTCCCCATACCCTTCATACTCAGATCTGTTGTTGCTTTCTTTTTTATTTTTTCATGTGCGGCCTTCATCGCCTTTGATAAGATTTCGGGAATATTCTTGTCTTTGGAGGACAATAATCGCTTCATCAAGAAAGTATGAGCGGTCTTTACGGCCAATTCACTTGCAACTTCACCTGCATTATGGCCTCCCATTCCATCGACCAGAAGATAAATACCCAAGTCATCATCGGCAAGGAGGAAGTCTTCGTTGTTCTCACGGATGAGTCCGGGATCGGATAAATATGCTGATGTAACAATCATATGTTTTTTATTTGTTCCTTAAAATATTAATTTTGCTTTCTATATCAGCTATGTTTTGCTTGTTAGGATTAGCTGACTTCATTCTGGCGATCAATGAGTTTAAACCATACCCGGACGGCCAGAGGCAAGGCTAGAATAATTAGCATGCCATTATATATAAAACGTTTGAATGGGCTAAATAATTCGCACCACGACTCCCAGTGCTCCTTACCGATAAAGTAATTACGGACAAGATCCGGCATTGTGAAAAACAGCCATACGTCAAGTCTGGTGAAACTGAAAACCAGTACCGCTGCTAGGACAATAGCATCTATAATCAGGCTTGTTGTTGGGCTAGATAAAAAATCGCTTGTCAAAAGCAAATAAAAAAAATAGAAGCCGGCCAGTTCCAAGCTGTTTAATGCTAAGGCGATAACTGTTAGGATATCGAAAGCAGTTTTCCATGTATCGTCATGGCAACTTAAATGTTCCGCGGTTGTTTGCGGGTCGGCAAGGTCGTTTCTTTTGATCTGCGTGTTGCCAAGTTCGATATTGGTCGCATAGAGCAGCACCCCAAAAAAGAGGCTCAACGCAAGGTAGTCTCTCGATAAAATGTATTTGTCGGCCTTTTGCCATAACCATAACCAGCCGTTCACTTGCTTGACGTTGGAGTCGAAGTAGGAGGTGAAGTAGGGAAAGTTGGTGATATATTTACCAATGTAAAGATGCCATTGCCGCATATCTCCCGGATGCACAATAAAGGCAATAATAAAGATGGGTAGCAGGGCGAATATCCCTAAAATAAATATACGGTTATGTCCCAACCGATAGAGGTTTCTCCATAAGAAGCGGAAAATCAGGTAGACGAGACATCCCGCTGCAAACAAAATCAGTGATTTCGGCAGGGAGTACCAGTAGTAGATGACTATAGCCAGGCAGATGGTAATGAAGAGGGCTTGGGCCGATTGGAGGCTATGTTCCCGCCGGTAGAGGGTTCTCCACAGGAAGTGGAAAATCAGGTAAACGAACCAGCCCTTTACAAAAAAAATCAGCGTTTTCGGTAGCCAGTTAAAGTAGACTATGACCAGGCTGACGACAATGATGGCCTTAGCCAATTGGCTGATTATTTTTTTAATACCGGTCATTGTATTAGTCACGATTCCTTGCCTCCCTCATCTCGTTGGAAGTCGTTTTTAAGGTGGGTGATGCGGTTGTCTCCATCTGTTTTGCCGGATTGGTCCCTGGCAGTTCCTTTTCCGTCTGATAATTCTTGCCATCATATAGAAATGCACTGAATTTTTCTTCTCACATGATCACGGCATATATTTTTTTGCCCAATGCCTCGGATTTTACAAGTTGGTATTCATGTGATGTCTCCTGTAATCGATTTGCTTCATGGTGCGTTTGAAGAAATGACATCATTTCCATCAATAGCCAATGTGACCGTTCCAACTGCCAATATAATAGCGAGTATGATGATGTCTACATAGTCGGATTTCATGAATAGAAAGGACCCAATAGTGATAAAGCTTAACAGTGACACAAAAATGGTTGTTATGTTTGTGACTCTTTTATTTGCCTTGCAGAGAAGGAGAAAGTCTTTCAGTATCCTTCCGCCATCAAGGGGAAAGAGAGGGAGCAGGTTAAATATCCCGATGACTAGATTTATTATGAAGAAATCCCGAACAAAGAATCTCATATAAATATGGTAAAGAACACCACCATGATATGTAAGCAAGAGAAATGTCACACCAGCCAGGAACAGGTTTGTAAGCGGGCCAGAAATGAAAATGATTATCCTATGTAAAGGATGGTTCGATCTTGATTTGATGAAAGCCATACCACCAAAGGGCGGAAAAAGACAAATACCTTCAACAGTGTTGTTGAAATATCGTGCCGAAAATGCATGGGCCATTTCATGCAATAAGAAAGCAAGTGTTACCATGAAGAAAAGTATGCCTCTCGCAAGTAAATCCCAATAGTTTCTTGTGCCGCTAAAACATAATACGATCCCCAAGATAATTAAAAAATGGATCCTGATGATTACGCCGAAGACTGACCCCCCAGGCAAAGACCAGTTCCGAATTTGCCGCCATGAATCATCACACAACTCTTCTTCATCGTCTGGCAATTCATCAGTATTATAATTCTCTGCTGTGTTCATTACATTCCTTTCTCGTATTCTGCACGGCATATTTTTTCCTTTTGTTGCCGGTGATTAAAGATATAGCAATGACCATGCCAGCGGATGCATGTCCAATGATTGCGAATGGATAGCCTTGTCGGTGAGACATATTCAACTCGGTGCGTTGAGTTTTGCGGTTGAGTTTATTTATTCTTTTGCAATAAACTGGCATTTTAGTCGCACTCATCAGGTTTACCTCCTAAGCAGAGATTGGATTAATTTGATATCTCCCTCATGATGAGGGTCAAGCTTGGCAAGACGGATGCATATGGCAGAGCACGTTCAGAAATGATATTGTCTCCCTGGAGATATACGGCAACCATTCCTTTCGCTGGATCTGGTTTTGATCAGAACACTCCAAACGTATCTGATCTGTAATATTCGAGAAGTTTTCGATCTTGCGCAAATTGAAATTGAAAAAAGAGCGGAACATGGTCATGAAATCCCCATTGGATGTTCCGATCGGTGTCCTAACATTGACCTTGAGATCCCTTTCCCCCTGTGGGGGGACCAATTTGAAGTTCCGCCGGATGAGCCGCGGAAAGCTTGGGATGAAGTGTTCTCTTCCGATACCGCATCCGCAATCGGGCAAGATAGACTCTGTCTTCATCCGGATACTTTGTGCCGCTGGATGCGGCGGAACGGATTGCCTTGATTGTCATCGCAATCGCCCTCTTCACATTCCCGCAGTGTTCTTCTAACCGGGCAAGTAAAATAAGGGGCTTGCGTTCGTACCAAGAGCCGGTATTGTCCAGCCACTGGCTTGCCTGTTCCAGGGTTTGTCTCGTTGTCTGTTCATCTCCCCACTCTTCCATTTCAAAACGGCAGAACCAGTAATTGCAAAGAGAATTGGCGTGATTGGATATAATGCCCAGTTCCATGTAAAACGTAGCTGCCTGTTCAAATAGAGGCTTCGCTTCCTTCCAGTTCCCCGCGGAAAAGTATGTGAATCCCAGATTGTTCAGCGTGCTGGCCTGTGTGCGCCGGTCTCCCGCATGTATTGCATTGTCCAGCAGACGGCTCCCGACCTGGCAGGACTTATCAAACTGATTTTGATATTCATAAAGCCGCATCATGGAAATGCCGGCGGAACTCTGAAGCACCTGATTGTCCTGACTGACGGCGGTATCCCAGATTTGTTCCATCAATGGGATGATTATTTCCGGATAATGTGTTGTCTTCGGATTCGGACAGTCTGGAATGGCCCACCGCAGGTTGGAAAGAATCCGCCGACATTGTTCAAGCAAAAGAGGTCTTTCCATGGTGGAGAGTTCCTTTGTGATTTCGATTAAGGCCAACCAGTCGTGGTTATTTTGCGCCTCGTTCAGGCGCTCGATGGCGGGTTCTGCGGCAATCCCGAGATTGACTACGACGGGAGTGTAATTTCCCTCGCCATAAAGAATGTGTTCCAGCGGCTCGTCGTCCAGATAAATGGTCATCGCGTTTTGCGACGGCTTTTCATCCATCGTGATATCTATATCTGTAAGATTGTATGAGTGCATAAAAAATATCTCCCTGATTTAGATCAGCATGCCATAACTGGTTATCTGGCGCGGCACGATCTCCATGAAACTGTCCTGGCTTTCTCCGATGGCTTGTTCTGCTTCCTCCGGGTACCGGCTCATAGGTTCTAGGGATGTACAGGACACGAAGGGACAATGAATCAGACGGTCACGTTCTTTGGGAGTAAATTGATTGACGGGTGTTTGCCATACCGTTACGTTGGACTGCTCAGCTATGCGATAAACGACTTCTTCTATGCAATAGCCATCTGGCGTTACTACCGTCATGGCGTTCTCGGCGTATGCAAGTGTGCAGAGGATCAATATGGTGGCCCATGAATGATCCAATAAATTGATGCCGTACCGCTTGCGATACATAACTGATAATTGGTCTGACATATCCCTGAATTCCTGTTTTTTTGTGATGGGGAGGCGCTTGTAATGTGTTTGTTCGAGCCACTGCGCATGCTGCCAGTTGGCAAAGCATGTGGGATGAAAGACCGTGTAGCCTGAAAAAATATCACAGTTGGCTTTTCCCTTGTAGCGTGTGTTGTCGCGATGCCCATATCCGAATAAAGGAATAACGTATCCCCGACCGACCAGGTTGTCATATCGTTGTTTATCCCTGACATGTGGTATTAAGTGATACGTGGTGAGCATCTGGACACTCCATTTATCCTCAACCGGCGCCTGTTCGGTAAATATCCAGACAACGGGAAAGCCATCAAGGATTTCCTCGGGAGGGATATTCCCCAGGACTCTTTCCCGGGTAAACAGTTTACTGGTTCCGTGCGCGCGCGCTCGAAGCGTCGCCTTAATGTCGATGCTATCCAGGATACCGCTTTCAATAGCCACTGGTTGACAGGTCGACCTGCGCTGAGACACGTTGATCGCTTTGATCGATAATGTGCTGACAAACCTGTCCCAGGGCAACCAGCTGAAGGTATTAAAGACGGTGATTTCTTCTGTGGGTCCGGCTTTATTATCCTTCATAAAGTTTTCTTTTTTTTCCAGGTTTTCTCTTTGATCCATCTGGACATAGATTTCTTTGCTAATGGTTTGTGTGGTCAAGAGATATGAGCCGTCTTTACTGCCGGTATCGGAAAGGTATCCGTAATCAGGATAGTCTTCCGGCTGAACCCAGGGAAAATCCATGAAGGTGTCGTAAAGTACTTTAAGAAATGTCCGATCCATCGTTTCCCGTGCCGCGGTAAGCGACAGAAATAAACTGGGCACCTGACGATGTTCCATGAAAGTAAGATTCTTGAGATATCGTTCGAAGATACGGCTCGATTCCATAATGGCAGAGCGATGTTCAGAAAAAGAGTCCGTTTGTTTTTCATCACAAAGATAATTTTGGTAGGCCCGCCGCAAAATATCCTGAAAGAGCATGGACGGATCAGGAACAGGCTCATCGTGATCCTGAATCATCCTGACTTTCTCCCATGCGTGGGCAAAGGAAGGGAAATGGTCCAGATACTGAGCGGCCATGTTGCGATCCACAACGACACGTTGGAATCGGTCTTCGGGAATTTTAACACGGTCAGAAACCATTGCCGGTCTTAATGTTGGATCATTAATAAGTCCCCTGATTCTTTGCCAATGGGCAAGACCGCAAGTGAAGAGAACATCGCCATGACGCTGCAGGATGGTCTTTAAACGTGCCGCCATGGCATACTCGCGGCGATGATCGGATAATTCAGAAGGGAGATTCGCGGCGAGGCCGCAATTACCGGCAAGATAACCGGACAGTGACTGTTCATGTCGTGTGGATTGAATGAACGCCCCTCGTTGTTCCATGCTGGCTGATTGTTCCAGGTCGACACCATAAACTGGTATGCCATATTCCACGGCACATCGGATTCCTTCAATAATTGAATCGGTTGGCGTTAGAACCATGAGCACTTCCGGCGCATAGTGAAGTTCCTGCCACAACAATTCGGGTGGAAGTTTAGAAAAATCATCTCTGCTCCTGATCTGCAGTCGAATAGCCCTGTCATAATCATCAGGTCGAATCAGATGATTTTTTGCCAACAACCCTAACATTACCGGAAGACTTTTATGGTCGGTGGTCAACTCTTTAATCCACGAAACAAGATAGGCCACAGTCTCAGGCCCCAGTTCGACGGCAATAGCTTCAGGCCGGCTTTCTTTATCGCGGCATATCCGATGCACTGCCAGAGCGAAAGGCATTTGGTAATGTATAGCCGGCACAGCCCTCAACCTTGCGGCATTTACAAATACGGATACAGCGTCATCGTTCACGCTTCGCTCTCCTGAATATGTCCGCTGAAGGCCTCGAATGCCTGTGACAGGTGTTTTTCCGACATCAATGGGCCTTGTGTTGAAACTGTAAGGGATAGAGGACGCGACGAACCCGTTGACTCAAAATCCGCCAGTTTTTTGGCATAGCCGAATATCTGAAGAGAATCCCGGGGCGTCGGTGGCTTATCCTTGTAACATTTCCTCCAGAGAGTCCAGAACAAGTCGAGAAAGTCGGCATAGTGGTCTTTGGCTTGTACGGAAAAATGCTGTGTAATAATGGTGTCTACCTCCTTGCGGTCCGGATAACCAATGGTGATGACCGGCCGCATCCGGGAGGCAAGGAAATCCGGGAGGCGGCTTTGTTCCATATCCGACGTATTTGTAGCGGCAATTAATCGAAATCCGGGATGGGCATGGATTCTTTCGCCCAGCAGGTTGGAATCCAGATAACGCCTTTCATCAAGGAGGCTGGCAAGAGGCGCGAGTGCCCGCGCTCTGATTTTTCCGATCTCATCGATAAAGCAGATTCCTCCCCTGATCATAGCCGTAACCAGGGGAGACATGATATAGTCCATCTGCTGTTCACGGTCGTCACTGATGCGCACACTGCAGAACAAATCCTCGGCGGTAATATCCTCATGTCCCTGGAAAATATAGAGTTCGCTTGCACAGATTCGGCTGCTGGCATAAACGATCTTGTTCTTTCCGACACCCGGTGCACCAATCAACAACGGCGATAGAGGGATATCATCATCACACTTAAGCCAGCAGGCAAGAACCTTGTTCATTTCTCTTTCACGACCAACAATGCCGCTTTCGGGTATGACAACGGGAAGTGACAGACGGACAGTCTTCCCATTAATGGTTATCGTGGACGCACTCAAGATAATCCCTCCTTTGTATCTATTGGTTTTTGTAAATTGAATTTTAAGAGAGCAAAGAACGCGCCATAAAATCTCAACGATTGTTATCATATTGAATATAACGCTCATTATTTTATGCGGATTGTTTTTTTCGCAGGATCGGTTGAGATCATAACTCGGTAGGTTGAGTTATTTCGCTATGTTTTTCAGTTGAGTTTTCAGACTTGCCTGTGTTAACAATTTGCAACTAAAAATATCGGAGACGCCTTCTTTGTGACAAACACCGTCATGGATGTTTCCGATGAAAATCTGAAATAAAAATGAGGGGTTAAATATATATGATTGCTGTATAAAAGACGATTTACAGAGTAATTATTTCAAATTTAACTAATTATTAAAAAGTTAATATTAGTTCGCTTTCTTTGGAAAAGATGCCTCAATATATTGATAAAGGTTATCGAAAGAATCTTTTATGGAATCGTTTAGCGGTATATTCTGAAAGTAATTTCTCAAGCCGTATGGAAGATTCCTGGGATCAACATTTTTTGTAAAAGTAAATATTTTCCCCCGGGGCTTTCTCCCGGATCGAAGCTCATTAAAAAAGCTTTTCCATTCATAGTCGACCCAACCTGATGTGAAATACTTTTCATCGGAAGCAAGAACAATGAGTATTTCCGACTTCTCTAATGCGAGGTCAATAACCCGGCTATAATCACTTTCACCCATTTCAGGTATCGTTTTCCCGCTACAAAAAACTTTTATTCCTTTTTGGGTTAAATAATCCCATAGCCAAAAAGCTATCTGTTCATCCTCTGATTTGTAACTCATAAAGAGTTGAAATTCGGCTTTGAGACCCTCTTGTATTTCTGACAGTTCGATTTCATTCTGCTGATTTCCCTGTGAATTCCGCCAGAGACTATATTTTTGTATTATAGAACGCGTAACCGGGCAAAGATCAAACCTGTTTTTATTATGGTTATACTTTGAAAAGGCTTTTCTGTCATATGATTCAATGTATTTCTTTATCTCATTCATGTGTATGTCAACTATCTTTTCCAGATCACTTGGTTTGCTGATTGTCCCCGAAAAGAAGAGTAAATCGGGAATGAAGTTATAATTGTTTGTTTTTACCTGGTCCAAAAGTTTATCAACCTCAAAAAGGCCAACCGGCCTGTTTACAAGCAAGTTTTTCGTTGGATCATGCGGATTGACTCCAAGTTCACCATCCAAAATCACTGCATTTTTATTCAGCCTGATGATTGCTACTTTATCAATTTCAATTGCGTTATCTTTTGGCAGTATACTGACAAAAAATCCTTTTGTATGATGAGATTTTCCATTGTTTTCCACAATGATTTGATCGGGTCCATCAATCCATTTTACGGGAAGTAATTTCTTAATATCCTCTTTAGTGTTGAATTCGGTATTCAGTTTTGTTGACCACTCTTCAATTGAGAAATCCTGACTGCCAGTTGAATAGATATCATCATTTTCAGAATAGCTGTAAATGGTGTATTTCCAGTGGTCACGTTTATTTTTTGTGATCGGGTCAATTGCCAGAAATTCCTCGCTGAACTCTCTAATAACAACATCCTCGGGGTAAAGTAGTTCCTGGAGATTGTTAGAGGCGCCATTTGCAATGTTCCAGCCTGTGGGATCTATCGATCGGTAATAGAGGCAAAAATATTCTTTATCGTCCAGTTTAATAATAGGGAGTACACCCCCGTTTGAAAACCTTAAAGGAGTTTCAGAACAATTAAAATGATAACCAAGGTGATTCTCATCATTAAGTACCAAGTTTAACTTATTTTCAAATCCGATACGATCCTCTTCGATTATCTTATCATCCAATGCAACTTTATCCCTGCTCTTCGTGATGCAAAGATCGTTTTTATCAATCTTTAATTGTAATTGAATTCCCTCCCTTGTCTTCAGGAGCTGAAACTCCTTTACCAAAACCTGAAGAAAACCTTCTGAGGTGTCTTTTAGTCGTTTAAAATGTGCTGAATCGGTTGTATTCATAAAATGGTTTTCTCTTTTTCGGCGGGAAATACCCATGATATTTATCCCTACGGATAAAATTGATTTTATTACTCTAATGATCGATAAGAACTTCCTTTTTATGAGAGGAAGTATAAGAAACGCGGTATTGTCTGTCAAGAGTATTTTGCCACAAGATGTGGTAAACGGTCGGCAATTAAAGATGTTCATTTGAGGCGGCATAAGCAACTTTCGGGTGTTTGAAGGAATTGCGAATATGGGCTGGTCTTTTAAAGAGCGTTCTCATTCGTATATCTTTTAAATCAAACGCGCCCCATTTTTTCTTAAGGCCTTCACATGACCTTCCGGTTCGAGAATGCAGGGGATGGCTACAAAATTTCAGCTTTTTATGTCAAGAAACATTTGTCCACAATTGACCACATCTCACCACCGAATGTAGGGCCGTCGCAGATGAATGAACTGGAGGATACCTGCAGTGAACTGGGATTTTAAATCGGAAGGTAAAAGACGAATCCAGTTAAATATTGAAAAAAAACTTCAATGGTATCTTGAAAGCAACATGGGGTTATGCTACTTTACATTAATGTGAGAATAACCATGGACAATAACCCTTTTTTTAGATCGATACATCGTTCCACCATAGTTATCTTTTCTATTGTTATAGCTCAAATCCTCTTGATCGAATACGGCAACTATAACCACATGACGATGCTTGAGGATAGTATGGCTAAGGAAATGCAGACCAAAGAACGATTGCTCGAAGAACAGAGAAGGTTGAAGGTTGAAATAGCCGCTCTGAGATCCCCGCAACGCATCGAAGCCTTTTCAAAGAATCGTCTACAGATGCAATATCCGGACAATGAACAAATAATCGTAAAAAAGAAGAAACGTCCTTTTATGAAGGAGAAGAAATGAGCGGATCGTTTCTCAGGAAGTAAAAAATTGTTTCTTATTCACCGTCAATGGGCAATGGTTTTGCCTCACGCCAGGCGGGGAACTCTTCCAATTCTGGTAACTTCGTGCGATCATTAAGAACAGTAGCGAGGGCGGTCAGGAAGTCGGCACTGCCGGAAGAAAGCTTGGGCTGGAGATGCTCAATGAAATAGGTGATGTCCCAGACTTTCATCACGTCGGCATGGTCGGGCAGGGATTCCAGTGCCAGCAGAGTTTTCAATTGGCCCACGAATTTTTCCGTGGGCTGCGTTTCCAGCAATGCTACGGTAAGGCGAACGAAGAGCAGGCGGGTGCTGGTGAGATCGTGCTGGCCGGATTTCAACTGCCATGCACGCTTTAGCAACTTCTTTGTCTCGTCCAGCTTGCCCTGCATGATGAGGACAGTGCGGAGGTTGTTCAGCCGGTGCGGGATTTTTGGGTGGGTTTCGCGGGGGCATCTTTTGGAATTGGTCACTTGGAAAAGGTGTTCTTCACTTCCATTGGCAAAGAATCAAAACGAATTGCTCCTGAGAAATACATCCGATTGATTATCTCGCCGGGCTTATCTCCTTCTTCAGCGCGTGCACAACGGAAGACCCCGTTACGAAACAAGCGAATGTATTTCTGATAAAACTCCACGTTGTCAGCGATGTCAAACGCTGGGGCATTTGGCGTTGCATGATCTAAATTGTGTTTCGTATCGGGCTGGAGAACTGAACAGACAGTTGGTTCACGGTCGACTTTTTGAGAATCCAAGCTTTTGACGCTCCTAATAGTCATTGGAAGACTGGCCGGATTGTCGCTGTCAACAGATTCAAAAAGCTCCTTGTATGCGGGAACTGACCGAAGTTTCTTCTTGAACCACGTTGCCAGAATTAGCGCATGGTAGATTTGACGCAATGCCACGAAATGCTCACTTTCGTTAACCTCCTTTTGGATGTGCGGCAAAACCATCTCCTTAAAAGTTTGAACCGTGAAATCCGTGGACGTTCCATCTCCTTTGCCCTGCTGCGAATCAACGTGATGTTTCAACGCCACCAAATCGCACTCGCAAAGCGTGTCAAGATCCGTCTCGACGATATACGCAAATCTCTCTCCTCTTTCGATGTCGAACCGTTCAAGTATGTCCGGCGGCGGCTCTTCAAAAGGCATTTCGTAAACCAACGCCTTCTTTGGAACGACCCACACCTTTTGAAATGAATTCATCCGAAGATTGCTCGTGCCGTAATGCTGCCGCGCCCGCGCAAAGACTTCGTTCCAATACGCTCTCCCAATCGGGCTATCCGGGTGCATGAATGAAGCCGTCAGTTGTTTCAGCACGACATCTTGTGAGAGCAGGTCGCGGCCAAATTGCGTTCCTGCCAGTGGTTTCGGCAGCATACGGTCGGCCTCGTAAGCAGAAAGATTCACCCACATGTTTTCCTCTTTAACCGTCAAGGCAGCCTTGAAGTAGTCGAGTTGTTTCTCGAAATCACCTTTCGCCACAAAATCAGCCTGAGTCTGATTTCCTTTATCAATGATGAAATCAAGGCTCTTAGGGTTGTTATCCTTTGCCTTTACACCTTTGAGCACAGAGGAGAACACTTTTCGCCCGGGACGTAACAACAGGTCGCCAGTCTCGATGACCGTCGCGGCCGAGTTAGTTATAGGCTCTGATGTTCCCTGAATCGTTGCCCCGTAGCCGATGTAAAACGAAATCACCTCCACACTGAGAATCATTGAAAGGGTTCCCTTGTTTTTCTCCTCTTGAATGGCGACAAACGCTTCGGACGTGCCACTGAAAATGAGAATGGTCTCAGAGATGAATTGTTCTCCGTCCGCGACCTGGGATTTTGCAGTGGCTTGAAGTGTGATGGAGAAATCTTTCGTGAAATCTTTAAGCCTTTCCACAATCTTTTCCGTCGCTGTCCGATCAGCCAGTTTTCCCTGGTCACGAACCTTCAGTATCCAATGCCCGTGCATCCCACCTTGCGATGAGTCAGGCCGACGTGGGTAGTTGAATTCCAACAGCAAAACCCGCAATTCCTCGGCGACCTGGGCAAATCCCGAATCCGGCCATTCACTTATCGGGCGACCGGTCTTGGGCAGCGGCTCAAGCTTTGCGAATTCTTTGGTCATCCAAACGCACGGCTTCAAGATGATTGGGACAACGGTAGCTTCTCCTTTACTATGCCGTTCCATTGCTCGCGCCACTTCGACATCGCGGCAATAGGTTGAGGCGAGAAAATGAGGGCTAACGAGGAATAAAATTACGTCGGCGGAAATAAGGTTGTCGCTGATGGCACGTCCCCAATCGTCACCAGCGCGAATTTTTCTGTCATGCCAATCGGAAATAAACCCTTCGCGCTTCAATAGCGTCAAATGCGCGTCCAACTCGTCACGGAGCGATTCGTCCTTGTGCGAGTATGAGTAAAACAGTTTTCGTGGTTTTGGCTTCGTTGGCGTCGCTTCAAGTTGGATTAGCATAATTAGCTCCTCATTTAGTTTATTATTCCATATCTCGCGTTTTGAGGTTGCGGATGAGTTCTTCCACTCGCTCATCGAACGGCCCGGTCGTGAGGTCGAACCACTGGAGGTTGGCAAGTTGAAGTGGCAAAACATCGTGTGCGAAAGGAGCAACGATAATTGGAATCACGTTGCTCCGATGCGACCGCGCAGCAAGTTGAAGGGCATACTCGGTTTCTCGTTTGCACCATTGGCTGGACAATGAGACGGGACTTAACAGAATGAGGGCGAATCCCTGACGGACGGCCTCATCTATGGCTGAAGTTATTTGTGCCTGCCAATCTCCCGATTGCAAAGATTCAAGGTCTAACCATACGCGGAAATCGTGCTTCAATAGAGCAGAACGAATCTTTCCCGCAACATCATAATCCTGCTTGGAATAGGACAGATATACCGTCGCGCGTTTGGAGATGCGAATCAGCTTGTGCAGCTCGGTCTGAAGTTCTTTGCTCAAATCAACGACTTCAATTGTCTTCCCTTCCATTGACTTGATTAGCTCAACCTCGTCGCGGACATACTGGGATGCTTGCGCGTTTGGACTGTCACAGAGAATGAACCATTCCCTCGCGGCAATTTCCCGGCGCAGAAGGTCTGGAAGCGTGGCGCTGTCATTCTCCAAACACTTCAAGTAAAACATGATTGGCTTGTGCCCGCGTTTCTCAAGTTCGTTGCGAATTTCGCGAACTTTCTCGAAGTCCTTGTTTGAGTGGGAAAGGAAAATCCATGCACCAGAGGAATTAAGTTGGTCATTATTCATTGAGATGTTCCTTTTACGAGTAGTTTATTCATGAGGTAATGCAGACGCATCCGCCATTTGGCGCAAAGATGCATCATTGATCTTCGCGACAGCCAATCCGGCTTCGGCAATAAAATCAGGTATTTTTCGTACTGAATTACGTTCCCTATCTTTGTCAGCCCGAGACAGCTGGACGTAAGGAAGTAAAGCGGAATGAAGTTTTTTTGCGTCCTTCCTCATTTTCGAATAGCGCCAACCGTTCTCTTCGTGGCTTGTGACCCAGTATTTGTGTGATATTTCAGCAAGCGGCTCTAAGTTATTCTCAATTAGTCCACGGAAAGCTTCAGCTGGAACAATGTTAGTATCCGTTATCTCTATCAATCTCAGACCAAGTCTACTTAGAATTGTTAAGATTCCATACACCTCATTTCTCAAATAATATTGTCTCGCTTGGTCTAGATGCTCATACGGTACGTCAAATTTATCTAACATTACCTCCCCCTGTTTATGAAACAAATCCCTCCAGTAGCTGTGAATTTTGGCAGCTATCCGTATTGGTAAGAATTGGAAATCTCCGAGAATAATTGCGAGTTGATCATAGCGTTTCGCATTGGTTAAATGGCTCTCTAGGTTTGCGATACAATAGGGTGGCATAGCGCGGGCGTTTTCTTGATACTTCTGCCAACCATAGGCAGCGAGCAAATGATGACCTTCCAGCTTGCTGACATAATACACTCCAGCCTTCCCTTCATCCGTCAGCCAATCAGCCAGTGACTTGTGGAAGGGCTTGATGACTTCGTGGCCAGCTTCGCCTGCGACCGGGAAAAGTGAGGCAATTGGGCGGGTGAAATCGCGGAGTTCCTCGTCACGCCATTTTAATAGGTTTTGGAGAATTTCCAGCGGAAGCGGTTCGCAGGCGGCAAGGATGGCACGCAGAGCAGGGCGCACGTCTTTGCGGAATTTTTCCAAGTCGGGGAAGTATCGCTGGAAGCCCATGAAGAATTTGCCGGCGAGTCCTTGCGGGAACTCGTTTGGCCGATCCAATGACAGATAGTTTTTGCGGATGTCCTCACAAAAGCTTTCGACATAGAGGAATACGCCTTCGCTCTTTTCCAGGATTTGCTCCACGAGGCGGTCGGCGTCCGGGCGGTTCCGGAGTTGCACAGCTAATTCGTGCCGCAGGTAGGTGCGGATGTCATCGCTGTTGGCAGCGGATTTGGTCTCGAAGGGGAATGGCTTCAGCGTCTGGAAGGGCGTGGTTACGTCAAACTCCGGCCGACTGGTGACGACTAGGCCAATCCAGTCAGGAAGCTGTTGGGCATAACGAGCCAGCACCTCAACGAGTTCGTTACGTCCGTCCCCGCCGGCTTCATCAAGCGCATCAATGACGATCAGATACCGCTCGCGTCCACCGATGATGGACAGATTCAAGGGATTGGTGAGCAGACCATCGAATAGCTCAGTGGAATTCTTTTGGTCCAATTCGGTCATTATCGGCAGTGTCAGCAGCAGCTTGCGATAGTCAGGCAGCCGGGTGGCTATCTGGAACGCCAGTGTGCGAATAATGCGGCCGGCGTCGCGGTGATCCGGTTTCTTCCAATCGCAGAACTGGACGGCGATGACGATGCCCCGGCCATATTCATGTGCGAGATGGGCGGCAAAGGCGCTCTTGCCAATGCCCGGAGTACCCATGAGCCAGAAGAGACGCGACTGCGAACCGCAGGGGACATCTTTTGAGGCGGTTCGCCAGTTTTCAACCGCCTCAAACAGCCATGTTCGGCCGACTAGCTTCTTCTCCAGCAATTGACGGATACGCGCATCGGACGCGAAATCGGAAGCCGTCGGCTTGAGCAGGTCTTCGAGCGTCTTGATTTCGCCGGCAAAACGCCGGCTCTCGTCGCTTTCCACGACGGCGACGAGAGCCGCGAGTTTTGCCTGATACCACGGCTCCCACGCCGATTCGTCTGTGGCGCGATGTTCTTGCCAGTCGTGCATGTCGAGCCATTGGATATGGCTGATGCTTGGCGGCGGATTCACCTCCCGCTCGCTCTCGACAAGGATGGTCTGGATGTTGCCGCCTTTGACACCGATGGCGATGGCGATTTCGTCGAGGCAGACGCCGGGGTCGCGGGTGGAATGCTTCGAGAGGAAGGACAACACGCGGTTGCTCTGTAAAATGCCGTCGGTGATCGCGCGCCGCCATTCGTCGCCGAACTTGATCTCGCTCTTGTCGAACCAGACATCGTGACCGCGGTTCTCGAGATCTGCCTTGATGCGGCGGATCAGATACTCATTGCCGTCGTGTCCATAGCTGAGGAAAATCCGCATCGGGGCAAAGGGTTTTTCCAGCGTTACTTGTCCATGTTCTGGGCAAATCCAGTGTTTGCCAACTTGCGTCAGCGGCTGATTACATTTCGGGCAATGGATTTCAGTGTTCATGAATGGAGCTTTCCCCCTTGAAGACGCGCACCGTTTTACACGCAGCACTCATGGCTGATTACAGGATAACATAGACACAGTGATTTGGCAACAGACTGTGAGTCGTCTGACGTGGAATTGAAAAGCCGGGAATTATTTGAAATTGATGGTGGTTTACTTCCAAAATTTCCACCATGACTTCCTGGGTATTGCAGCTTCAAGTTTGGGGGTAAATTGGGGGCGGAACTGCTGGGCGAGAGCGGTGTGACCGGCGGAGTCCAGTTGGGCGCGACGGTTTCCACTGGCTCGCCTTACTGGAGGAGTTGTTCAAAATAGGTCGCGGCGGCTTCCCAAAGTCCACGCTTCAACGCGGTCGCCTCCGTGAAGCAATCCATTTAGAAGACACGCCTTAGTAACTTTTGTCGCTCAAACGATCGTAGTAATCCTTAAAGCCATAGCGGGTCTTGACGGCCACGCTTTCTTCCTCGATCCGACGGGACTCCTCCTCACGACCTGGAATATTCCCCAAGTGAAATGCCTGATTGGAAAGACAACTCGAGAGCAATTTGGAATTCCCGAGTTCGCGATATAAGCGCTCTTCCTCCTTGTACAACGTCATTGCACCGTCTAAGTCTCCGTTTCCGAGTAGTATCAGTGCCTGATTGCTCAGTGAGGCACCAAGGGCCTCCTTGTTCCCCAGCTCGCGGCAGAGGCGTTCTTGTTCTTTGAGCAGAGCCATTTCTTTGGGTAACGCCATGTCGGCATCGGGTTCTTCGCAGCCCAAGAGGGCTCCCGCCTGGCTGCCAAGTGAGGCTTGCACCCCGTCCATATTACTCAACTCACGGCAGAGTTGTTCCCTTTTTCTATACAGCATCAGGGCGCTTTCATATTCTCCGCGCATATAGAGGATCGCTCCCTGACCGTTTAGTGCGCTTTGCAGCCAATCCTTATTACCCAGTTCGCGGCATAGGCGTTCTTGCTCTTTGAGCCGCTGCCATGCCCAATCGAAGTCCCGACGTTCATAGCGGATCAACGCCTCATCGCCCAGCGCGGCTTGAAGTTTCTCGCGATCATTATGTTCCCGGTAGTGGATCACTAGGCGCTCACAGAGGTGTAGCGCAGCGTTGAGTTTAGAGGCACCGTAAAGCAATTTCCAAACCCGCCCAGCGTGATCGGGGTCGCAGGCAGGCTGTCTAATCGCGGAGGCATAGCTCTGCTCCATGCGCAGCGAAGAGTGAGCCTCGATCCCAGCCCAGTAGGCCTGAACCTCAAACTTGTCTTTGTCCCAGAACGCGTCGAAAAATACCCGTTCAGCCAATAAATCATGAAGACGTTGCCAAGCGTGGGCCTCAGCCAGTTGCCACGGCAATTCGTCAGTCTGGCGCGGACTCGGGAATTGCTTCTCGAAATAATCCGCCAATCTTAAGTGCGCTCGTTGCTGGTTTTGATCTGTCGGTAAGTAAGCATTTTTCACTGCCGTGCGCAGGAAGTCGTGGGCGAAGGTCAGCAGTCCGCCTCGGCTGATGAGTGCGTCGGACATGGCGAGGAACAGCGGCGACCACTTGGCGCGTGGCAGCACTTCGCCGTCTTTGCCCAATGCTTGAAGCAATTCGGTTTCAGTCAGACCACCGCGCGCAGCCCACAGCAGTGAGAGCGTGTCACCCACCAAATCCGAGTCGCCTCCGTAGTCCTGTTCCCAGCGGGCAATGACTTTTTCGTAAAGTGCATAGGGCGATTCCGCTTTCAGGTAGTTGCCGATGCGTTCCTCCAATTCCTCGTGCGTGCGAACTAGGCGCAGTTCATCTAGCAGCACGCCCAGGTAAAGCGGGTTGGCCGAGGGCGGTGCGGTGGCGATGCGTTCCATGCGCGTGGCGTTGAGGCTCTTGGCATGTTGCGCGAGGTATTCGGCAATGAGTTTTCGCCGTTCGTCGGCGGAAAGCAGTTCGACCTTGAGCGTGGGCCAGTGGCGTTTCTGGATTTCATCCAGCGGCCGGCCCGGCAGCGTTGAGACGATAGAGCGCACGTTCTCAGGCATCACGGGCGGCAGCCATACGAGGTCGGGCGCACCGTCGCGGTCTTCCAACTGGTTCAAGGCGTCGAGCACGAGGATGACGCAGCCTTTGGTGGCGGCCATGTAAAGCCAGTTGGGGAAGGCGCTACGCAGGGCGTCGGGTTGGTCGGGGATGTTCTGTTGGAGACCGAGCCGCCGCTTGAACTCGCCCATGAGCCGCCGGAGCATTGCCGCCCAATCGGCGCTGTAAGGCGTCGCGCCGACGTAGTGCTGGAGCACGAGGGCGTCGGGATGAGCCTGTCTGTAACGCGCGACCCAGTTGGCGAGCAGCGCGGATTTGCCGGACCCGGATTCTCCGAGAACCACCAGTGGGTGGTCTTCTCGCCCGGCGGCATGGGCATCGAGGCGATCAAAATATTCCTGTCGTCCGATGTAAACGCGCTCGCGGCTTTGGGCGTAGGCTTCGTGGTCCATCGCCTCGCGGTCGAGCGGGTCGGGTTGCGAACCTTCGGGCCAAGTGTCATTGATGACCTTCGTGAGATCGGCAAGGACGAGTTCGCCCAGCGCCTTCGGATCGGGATAGTTTTCACGTACGGGGAATCCGTTTCGGCGAATCTTATCCTTCAATGTTCGGAGCTTCTCGCCGTCCTTTGCGTTCTCTGCAGTGAAATCCTTCCGATATTTTTCGGAAATGGAATTCACATAAGTCGGATCGCGGAAGTAGAAGTAAGCGTGCCCAGCCATCTTGGGATTGTTGAGCACGCCGTGCAAGATTTCGAGTTCGGTGACGGACTTGCGTTCCTTGAACTGTTCCCGGAGCCATTCTTCTTTTTCGAGCAACTCCTTCGGAATGTTCTGCGGCACCCAGCCGTAGCGTTCGCCGAGCAGACCGATGAAGTAGGGGCGGCAGCGTTTGATTTCCTCCAGACAAATGGGCAACACCTTGCCCTCGGCGGCTTGCTCGTCGGTCACGCCCCAGCGCAAATCCACTTCGCCCCAGGTGACGCCGCGTGATTCACAGAGCTTGCGTAACTGCGGGAAGATGAATTTCACCAAATAGTCGCGTTCCGCTTGCATGTCGCGGAAGGTGGAAGAGATAAAGACGCGGATGACACGCTGTTTTTCGGACTCGGTGGTCCTTTTTGTCAGATCGTTATTCAGTTGCCTTCTCCATCGCTATTTGATCATGCAAATCTTAAATCCCGCCGTCTTCACAATGTCTGGATAATGGATGACGTCTCCTGTTACAGCTATAATCTTCTCCATTATCGTTCCTCCGTCTTCACCATCTTGTACCCCGCAGCCGCCAGGATACTCGGGATCCCTCTCACCATTTCCGGTCCGATTCCCTGTCAACCTCGGTTAACTGACTATACGGCACAAGACAATTGTGAATCTTTTTCACCTTGTCAGTTATCGATCCGTATTTCCAGCCGTCACGCAGCTTTCCTTTATATTATTTCTCAATCTGAATCTCTGCTTGATCAGTTGACTGATTTGTAACCATCTCCTCCCGCGCAGTGTGCATTAACGTATGCACACTGCGTTCTGTTTTCTGATGCCCTCAATGGCTAAGGCTTTCTGTTCCTCGTCCCTTTCCTGGATTTTTGCTTCGTTATCTCCAACTCACGTCCCAATATTTCCAATGCTACCTGCTTTGAGTTCTCAGACGCAATTCCCAAATCAGTGAGGTATTGATTAAACTCCTCGTCAAAGATTTCAATCAGGCTTTCTATACTGGGGGCATGACGTGTAAAGATGGTATGCTGAATACCCTCTCCGATGGTGGCCGTGATAGCCTGTGCGGAAAACCAATCTCCGACAATGGTGAGATGATCCGCTGCCCGTTTTGGCCTAACGGCAACAATTTCAATGTTTGCAGAAGATGAATTGAGAAAGTCAATCAGTTCAGACAGACGCACCTCCCTTGCTTGAGATCCATAAGGGCTGTAGTCAATATAGGGATTCACGATCAACCGGCAGCCCTCTTGTATTGAGTGTTTCTCAAGAATCTGTCTTTCCTGTCTTTGCATACGGCAGCGATTTGCCCTATACTGGTCACCGTAACGATCATGCCATGCGTTGTGTTCGATCAGCTTGTCTGGAATGTGAAACGAACTTAAGCCACCCTTCTGACGGACCAAACCGTGATAACCCAAATCTAAAACCATTGTCGCATACTCGATCATCACATCGGTTCTGTCTTCCGGCAGCTCCGCGCAGATATATTGAGGTCTGGAGTTTTTTTGGGCCGTGTTGACGAGTTTCTCGAAGGTACCAATCGCCAGCCTCGTCTTGAGTTCCTCCATATTATCAGTATAAGAAACGGCGAGAAGATGCTGGAGCATCTCGCCGGGAATCTGGTCGAGCGTAATGGGGAGAACGGGAATGTTTAAAGCCATTGCATACCCAATTTCCTGGTGAACCCACCCCCTCGTACTGGACTCCGAAGTAATGAAAGGCATGAAAATATGGGAGTAGGCAATAAATTTTCTTATCTGCTCGTGAAAGCCACTGCCATAGCTGAAATTTTCATCCCACATCGGCCAAAGACCGTTTTCCTGCAAGATCTGGACGATTTTCTTTACTTTTTCACTATCTTTATGGGAATAACTGACAAAGACTCTGTATTTCTTTACCATCAAGTTGCTCCTTAAGAGTTCTGTTTGAAAAAACCTTCGTCATTAAAAAAACCTTAATAAGACTTTTCGCACCGCAACAAATGAACTTCACCAAACAATGTCTGGATAACGCCGGACACTATTCCTATCCTTCAACTCAAAACATTCATTTCTGACACGCCAATGACCAACATTGTTTTTCTTCAAAGTTACTTAAACACAATCTTCATCTTTGCTGTACGGGCAAAATCAGGGTAATGACGGATCGTCTCCCGGTCTTTGTGTTTATCCTCGGCGCTCAACTGCAAAAAAGGGAGCAGGCAGTTGTGAAGTTTTTTCTTTTTATTTTTCTTTTTCACAGGAGCGTAATGCCATCCCTTTGTGAAGTGCCATTCCATCCACCCTTCGTGCTCAGCTTCAGACAAGACGAGCAAAAAGTATTCCAGATACTGTTTCGCCTCCTCTTCTTCGTCTTGGCTCGCACAGCCCTCCACTAAGGTCAGCCCGATTATTGCCAGTAAGTTCAACATCCGGGCGGCCGCAGCGCGATTGGAACCTTGATAGAACTCACTAAGTTGCCCGAAATCCCTATCTGTTTCCGGATCTAGTTTCCATCCCTTCTTGTGCCCCAATGCCCGGTAGGTCTCAGAGATAGCCGGCGCTATCTTCTCTATCTGCTTCTTGGTCAGCGGCGCCTCCGGGGAAAACGGTGCGGGCGGATTGGCGCAACATTCAATAAAGGCTTTTCCATCGGTGTACATGGCCAGCTGGGCGTTGGGCATGAGAAGAGAAGGGTGCAGACTGTCTGGACGAACCGATGCAAAGGGTTGAAGTATCTTTTCAAGGGACCGGTTGCCGTGCCTGTAGTTGCTTACGTGCAGCAGGGCATGAACCAACCCTTCATCCATTTTAAGTTTTTCATCAGGCCCGCATTTTAATTGAGCGCGGATCATTAAAGCCCGGCGCACAGGAAAGACAATATCCGAATGGTCAATCATAAAATCTCTACCACTGATTTTCTCAATCGTACCGTTGCCTTTTGATTTTTTGACCACCGGTATTTTTCGCTGGTTTGGCCCCAAGACATCAAGATAAGCATCCAGTCTGCTCTTGAAATCCGGGCCTTTTGCGAGACGGAAATCCCGCTGCGCATCATTTTCTGCCTCATTGCCCTTGGTTTCCGGAGGACCGAACGTCTCATATGTGGGGCTGGTCCCACCGGCAAAAACGAATATGCATTTTCCGAGGGTATGGGTAAGTTGTCCATCCTGGAATTTTCCGTCCTGCATCGGCGCAAGAAGATACTGAAGCCACTTGTATGAGCGAGAATCAAACTCATCAAAGAAGGCTACTGGGAGTTTTCCTTGCAACACATAGTCACGAATTTGATGGAAAGCGCCATTCAATTCGTTCGGCGTAGAAAACTGAGACAGGTTGAACTCCATCCATCCGCATTTTTCCGCAAGGCTGGCCAGTTCCTTTACGGCAAATGACTTCCCTGCCCCCGGAGGGCCGAAGACGCCGATGGAGAGGGGCTTCTTTCCGGAGTCTTCCTTTTCATATCTCCGGATAACTTGAACAAGGGTGCGAAGGGACTCCACTTCCGAACGGTCCGCCGTAAGGAGGTTGCCTATTTTTAAATGCGGCAGGTTTTCAAGAGCAATGGGACCACGTAGCAGAACAAGCCGGGCAAGGTCATAGACCGGCCCATCGCCGCGTTGCGTCTGGCGGAGAAAGCTCCAGCCGGGGGACGAACTTGTTGATAAATTTGTTTTCGGATCGACGGGCCGGAGTAGAGCACGTGAATATCGAAACGTTATTTGTTTGATCACCTCGGCGAGACGTTTGGCGGGGAAGCCATCAGGTTTTTTACCGGCTAAGCCATGTCCCTCTTCCCGCAAATTTCGCATAGCTGAAAGTCCGCCTTCCAAAGCAGTGGCAAAGTCAGGGTTATCTGCGTCTTGAGTCAAACTCCAGGTAACGGCAGCGGCAAGACAGGAGATAAAACCGTAGGCAGATCCTTCGGTTACATGATTATGATCCCCTTCGATGGTTCCGGATTCATAAACGAGGCAGGCGCGGGCATTAGATATATCTCCGGGCATATCGAGCCAGAGCGCACTTTCCGATTCAAAAGCCACAATCAAATGGCGACAACGCGTAAGCCCAGCCAATGTTCCTCCCTGTCTAATTTCCCTGAGCAGGCCATCAATGGTCTCTTCCCAGGAGAGCCCGGCGTTCATTCTTGCCGGAGATTTCCGAAGTTCCCAGGCGGATACAATCACGATCAACCTTTCCGAATACTTTGCTGTCAGGAGCTCCCATAACCCGCCATTGGCCACAGGAGAGGTTGTTTTCAACACAATCCATTTCGCCTTGCTGAGAGCATCCTCCCTCCAATTGTTTTTGCATTCCCGAAAGCCCATGCCACCTTCAGAAATAACGACGATTTCCGGGTTTTTGGTAATTTTTGCAGGAGTCATTTTTTTGCATTGTGGCTGATTTTCAGCAGGGCCGAATCCCATGGACTCGCTGACCCGCCAGTACCGTTTTTTATCGGCCGCTACTTTCTTCGGAGACGGACGCCAGAAGGCGAAGGCCTGTTCAGCGGGGTTGATATGGCAGGCGTCACCGCTTTTAACCGGATCATCCACCGCGCAGACTGACTGCCACTTCCTGTCCGACTCTTTCTCAACCATCAGGAGATTTTCTAGAAGCTCATGCACCAGCGCGGCCCCTCCGATCTGTACTTTAAGAATCACGCCGGCACTCGTATTGTCTCCAAAATGGGAGCGTCGCCCTTCGTAGATATGGTTGTCGAGAACAAAATCGCCTGAAACAAGAATCTGTTTTATAGTCATGGGTCCTCCTTTTTATTCCTACTCCACTTTTACTATAGTTCTTCCATATTATAAGTTTGCTTTCACAACCCTTCCGGTTGTTTCGGTTTCTTTAGTGTCAGTTTCTTCCACCAGGGACGTTCATTCCAGCGGTTCAGTTTTTTAGGGACAGCTGTTCCAGCAACTGCACGAGTGGCGGATCGAGGAACATGCCGGATGATTTCATTTCAAGAAGCGCATCGCGGCAGCGCTTCCAATAATCCTGCGCCTTTGAAGAATCATCGCTTTGCTGATAGAGTTTCGCGATTTTATAGAATGATACAACCAAGTCTCGCGCAAAGCCCCCATTGTTACGGTCCCGTTCCCGCAGTTCCTCCTTGATTTTCAGGGCTTTATTGTAAAACTCCAGGGCGCGCTGTGTGTCGCCCAGTTTGAGGCTCAGGTCGCCTAGCCTATCGCAACTTAAGGATAAGTCCCGCGCATATTCCGCATTGTCACGGTTCCGTTCCCGCAGATCCTCACTGATTTTCAGGGCTTTATTGTAAAACTCCAGGGCGCGCTGTGTGTCGCCCAGTTTGAGGTTCAGGTTGCCTAGATTACTGCAGCTTAAGGATAAGTCCCGCGCATATTCCGCATTGTCACGGTTCCGTTCCCGCAGATCCTCACTGATTTTCAGGGCATTATTGTAAAACTCCAGGGCTTGCTGCGTGTCGCCCAGTCCGAGGTTCAGGTCGCCTAGCTTACTGCAGCTTATGGATAAGTCCCGCGCATATTCCGCATTGTCACGGTCCCGTTCCCGCAGCTCCTCACTAATTTTCAGGGCATTATTGTAAAACTCCAGGGCTTGCTGCGTGTCGCCCAGTCTGATGTTCAGGTCGCCAAACTTACTCCAACTTATGGATAAGCCCCGCGCATAGTCGAGATTGTCGCGGTCCCGTTCCCGCAGATCCTCCATGATTTTCAGGGCTTTATTGTAAAACTCCAGGGCACGCTGCGTGTCGCCGATGGTGAGGTTCAGGTCGCCTAGCTTATCGCAACTTGCGGATAAGACCCGCGCATAGTCGAGATTGTCGCGGTCCCGTTCCCGCAGATCCTCCATGATTTTCAGGGCATTATTGTAAAACTCCAGGGCGCGCTGCGTGTTGCCCATGGTGAGGTTCAGGTCGCCCAGCTTATTGTAACTTACGTACAAGCTCCGCGCATAGTCGAGATTGTCGTGGTCCCGTTTCCGCAGCTCCTCACGGATCTTCAGGGTCTTATTGTAAAACTCCAGGGCGCGCTTCATATTGCCCAGTTTGAGGTTCAGGTCGCCCAGCTTATTGTAACTTATGGATAAGTCCCGCGCATAGCCCGCATTGTCATGGTCCCGTTCCCGTAGTTTCTCCCTGATTTTCAGGGCCTTATTGTGAAACTCCAGGGCGCGCTGCGTGTCGCCCAGTTCGAGGTTCAGGTCGCCTAGCCTTTCCCAACTTGCGGACAAGTCCTGTGCATAGTCCACATTGTCACGGTCCCGGTCCCGCAGCTCTTCACTGATTTTCAGTGCATTATTGTAAAACTCCAGGGCGCGCTGCGTGTCGCCCAGCTTGAGGTTCAGGTCGCCTAGGCTTATGTAACTTACGGATAAGCCCCGCGCATAGTCGAGATTGTCGCGGTCCCGTTCCCTCAGATCTTCCCTAATTTTCAGCGCCTTATTGTGAAACTCCAAGGCGCGCTGCGTGTCCCCCAGTTTGAGGTTCACCTCGCCAAGGCTTTCGCAACTTATAGATAAGTCCCGCGCATAGCGCGCATTGTCACGGTCCCGTTCCCGCAGTTCCTCTCTGATCTTCAGGGCCTTATTGTTTAACTCCAGGGCGCGCTGTGTGTCGCCCAGTTTGAGGTTCAGGTTGCCTAGCCTTTCGCAAGTTACGGATAAGTCGCGCGTATAGTCCACATTGTCACGGTCCAGTTCCCGCAGTTCCTCACTGATTTTCAGGGCCTTATTGTAGAACTCCAGGGCGCGCTGCGTGTCGACCAGTTTGAGGTTCAGATCGCCTAGCTTACTGCAACTTACGGATAAGGCCCGCGCATAGCCCGCATTGTCACGATCCCGTTCCCACAGCTCTTCCCTGATTTTCAGGGCTTTATTATAAAACTCCAGGGCGAGCTTCATGTTGCCCATGGTGAGGTTCAGGTCGCCTAGATTACTGCAACTTATGGATAAGCCCCACGCATAGCCCGCATTGTCACAGTCCCGTTCCCGCAGATCAGAAAGTGTTTGCCTGGTCTGCTCCATTAACTGAACGCGAGTTTTGAGTACCGTGCTGTTATTGATTGCCTCGATCAGTTTAAAATTAAACCGGTGGCAGAGAAGGTAAAGCCTGTCATCTTTGAGGCTATCCTGATGAAGAAGTGCGATGGTCCAGCGGAGGTTGAGATTGTCCTTCTGTGTTTCACCTCCCGCGATATGTTCTGCAAGTGTCTTGGATGCGGTGTTGAGTTCCGCCGTTGAAAGATTGTCGGAAAAATACTTCGCGCATCTTTGAAGATCATCCGTGCCGATAAGGTGAAACATTAATTCCGTCTGCCGCAGCGGGTCATCTTGGGGAAGTGACTCAAAGTGGTCGGCAATCGCCGTGTGCAAAGATCGAACAAAAGCATTATCCGAAAGGCTGCGACGGCCTATGGCTATTCGCATCTGCGCATGGCTAAAGTCCCACTGTCCGTAAGCGCCCCTCTGCACAAGGTGTGCGCGAAACCCGCGTCGAAGCGTAGCAAATCCCAGTTCATCCCAAGGTTCCCCGGTTATCTTCGGCAACAATTCCTTCAAGTCCTGTTCCCGTAAACCGGTTCTTGTAATAGCCGTGAGACATGCAAAGTTACGCGCCAGAGTAGCTCCATAAACATCCTCTGTCCTCTGGAGCATATGGGCATACAGTGCTTCGATATCAGACGGAAGTTTTGTAGCAACGTCCATCATAAGCGCATGCAGTTTCTGCTCCGGAGTTCCGGTGAACTCCTTGTCCATCCGGCCAAAATCATCGGCGTCCAGAAGAAGCAGTTCCTCAATGGCCATCTCCAGCCAGAGCGGATTCCCCGCGGAAGCGCTTCCATCCGGAAGTTTCTTGGCCAGCAATATGCCCAGTACCTCTTCGTTGGCAGTCTTGCGATATCTCTGGCAGACGGTCTGTGCTATTTCCTTCGACTCTATCTCACTAAGCAGCGGGAGCGGAACTGTCTCAATCCAGTTCTTGTTCTTCAGCGCCTCGGTCTCGCTGCCGGGTATTCCGGTGGCGATCAGCCGCGCATTCCTCGACCAGAGCTTTGGCAGCCAGGTGAGATAGCGGGCGGAAGGCGTCCGCTCGAACTGGTTTAATGCATCTATCAGGCAGACAATCCGTTCTTTCGCAGCAACGCGGGAGAGCATCGTGGCAAAGGCCTTTTCAAGCTCTTCCCGTGACTCTATTCCATTGGACGGGTCTTCAATCTGGAGATGACCGGCCATCTCCCAGATCCATCTGCGCAGGAGCGTGTCCACCTGCGAGGCCCGTGAGCTGATACCCGCGGAATGGGCAAGCACGAATATACCTTCTTTCCTGAGCAGCGTCACCATCTGTGAGAAAAGCGCGCTCTTCCCCGAGCCCGGCAGCCCTGATATACAGGCACCGTACAGGGCTTCTTCCGAAAGAGGCGACCTGGCGATAGTCAGCAGCCTGTTGATCGTTTTATCCCTGCCTTTGAAATCCCGGCATGTGGTTTCCCTGAACTGCTCAAGGACGAGCCCTTCCTGTTCCTGCCATGTCATGCCTTTTTTTTGCAGATATTCTCGGGTTTCTTCCTCAAGATCACACCATAGTTCCTCAAGGACCTGGTTACCCCATTCCTCAAGGCCGGTCACCGCATTTTTATCATTGTCCCACGTGACTTTATAGCGATGAACGCGGTCTGGCATTGTTCTTTCGATACGGTCTTTCAGTGCGATGAGCCGGTCATGCGCGTCTTTCGAACCCGGCTCATGAGTGTGTTCGTCGCTGTAGATAGCCGCAACGGCATCAGACATCTTATCGTATGGCAAGGGTTCTCTAAAATAGAAGCGGCTCCTCTTGCGCTGATCCGGGCTGTCCAGAACGCCGAATTCTATCTCGAGAGCAGTCACACTTTTGCCGGTCAGATCCGCTGCATACCCGGCCTCCTCTGCCGCGGCTTTCATGCGTTCTTCCGGCGGAATCCAGCCGTAACGGTCGCCGATAAGGACAATAAGAAAAGGCCTGCTTCTCTCGATTTCTGCGAGGCAGACCTTCAAAACCAGCAGTTCCTTGGCATGTTCTTCGTCGACGGATTTGGTCTCGACTCCCCAGCGGAGGTCAATGAAATCAAGATGGTGAAACCGTTCTTTTAGCCGGTCTTCCAGTTCAAGAAAGACCTTCTCACGCAGATAGTCCCGCTCAGCGTTCATGTCGCGGAACGTGCTGGAAATAAAAACCGGCCTTGATTTCCAAACTGCAAATGATTCCATGGGCTATATCTCCGTCTTCACCATCTTGTATCCCGCCGCAGCCAGGATACTAGGTATCCCTCTCACCATGTCCCGGTCCGATTCCTTGTCCGCCTCGCTCAACTGGCTGTACGGTACGAGACAACTGTGAATCTTTTTTTCCTTGTCTGTGATCGATCCGTATCTCCAACCGTCACGCAGCTTTCCTTTCATCCATACTTTGTGCGCGGCCTCGGCAAGCCGTTCCATTGTTTCTTTATTAATATTTTCCATGTTGTTCCTTTGCTTTGAGGGTTTAAGGTGTCCTTCGTTCATGTCGGCTTTTCCAACGCATGATATCCAATGATTGCGTGCCAGTCTAAGTTTTCATTCAACATCACTGTCTCTGCTTAGCGTATGACTTGTCAAAGGCCATCCATGTCTGTCAAGACATCGAGGTCAGCTTAAATTATTTGATGGGATTTACTACTTTATGGCTAATCTATAAGAATTTCCGTCTTGTATGTCAAGAAACATTTGTCCACAATGGATCACATCTCTCCACCGAATTTGGGGTGCTCTGAGTATAGGCTGTGCTTCATAGACAGTAACCAATTAATGGCCAAAGGAGACCATGTCAGGTATAATACAATCATAGCGACATATTGTACGTTAATGGTTTTTGTTGAAGAGCAAACCTCATACACGACACTTTATTGTGTTATAATTCTAATATTAAAATGTATTGCAATTATTTAGCTCCTGAGAAAGGTGACTTAAATATTGAAAAAGCGCAAGAGTGATCAAAGAAAAAAGAGATAAATTTCATAAATTAACCAATCTTCAATCTTTCCATAAATAAGAAGCAATAATCTCTTCGTCTGTTTTAGATGGTTCAAGTCCTAAGCTGATAGACCTTCCCGAACAAACTACTTTATTATTAAGGATATTCATAAATCCTGCGGAAGTTATTTTGCCGGACAGATTATTAAATGTATCTTTAAATATGTCGTGTGTTAAATAATTATCAAAGATGATTGGATGACAATGATTTATTATAATATATTTCATCACTACTGTCCGGTTATTTTAAATTTATATCGTTTAAAATTCAATCATAATAGATAAATAAGCTTGTTTTATCTTTTTATAGATTTGAAATTTCATTCCGGTTATACCTGCCTCCATTTCGTCGGAGGTGCGGATAATGAATTCTTGAAAAACTGTCTTTTCACAAATCATGAACCATCTACCCATGTACGAATTTCGTAAATGCGTTAATCGATACAACGGCAATTTCCACACCAGCCGTTTCACCTGCCTGGATCAGTTTCTGAGCATGGCGTTTGTCCAACTGATCTATAGAGAAAGCCTGCGCGATATTGAAGCCTGCCTTCGTTCACGCCAAGAGAAGCTTTATCATCTAGGCATTCGTGGCCATATCTCGCATAGCACGCTCGCTGATGCAAATGAAAAACGTGACTGGCATTTCATCATTGAATTGATCCTATCGTCTCATAAAAGATCTTTTAATGACTAGGAGTAGGGGAAAGATCGTTTTTAAAGTTGACAGCTTCCATTACCTTTTAATCGCAATCGCTACGGACGACTGATAGATGAGACATCCCGAAGCAGGTCAAAAACATTGTTAAAAGCAATATTGCCCAGTCGAACCGTTTAAGTGGTTGTTC
>JBKQLC010000085.1:0-17821 GCA_052147195.1 Syntrophobacteraceae bacterium | reverse complement strand
GTTGTAAAGCGCGCCGATATCAATGGCCCGGGGCTCGATCGTCATCCGGGCGCCGTCCTGCGCTGCGCCGGCGGAAACTGTAAAAAGGCAGAAAGCGGCAAAGAGTATAAAGTATCCTATTTTCATTTTTTAGTGCCCCCCAACATAAGCCAGCAGAACTTCGGGCCGCGCCAGGAGTTCGTAGAGCATCTTGAACATGACTATAAGCACCAGGGATGCAAGAAGTATTTTGAGCTGGTCTCCACGCAGTTTCTTGCCGAGCTTGGCCCCGAGTTGAGCACCTATGGACGATCCGATGAGCAGCAGCAGCGCCAGGATGAAATCCACAGTGTGGTTCTGCCAGGCCTGCATGATTGTAACATTCATACAGGTGAAAAGAATCTGGAACAGACTCGTTCCAACGACGACGTGCATGGGCATCCGCAGCAGGTAAACCATTACCGGAACCATGACGAACCCGCCGCCCACGCCCATTATTGCCGCCAGGATTCCCACAAGCGTTCCGAGTACGAGTGGAGCCAGCGCCGAAAGCCTCACACCGGAACGCGGGAATTCCATCTGCCAGGGCAGACTTTTCAATGCGCGCGCATACGCCGATTCTTTCTTCCTCTTGGTCGGGCGGAACTCTTTTTTGACCTTGCGCATCGACTGGAGGCTCTCGGCGAACATGTAGCTCCCGATGGTTCCGAGCATCAGCACATAGGTTAGATTGATCAGGAAATCGGCGTTGCCGAGCTGCCGAAGGACCTTGATGATCTGAACTCCCACCGTTCCCCCGAGGACCCCGCCGACCAAAAGCAGCACGCCCATTTTGAAGTCGACGTTGCCGAGACGGAAATGCGCAAGGGTGCCCGATGTCGAAGCGCCGACTATCTGGTTCGAATCCGAAGCCGCCGCCACAGTCGGAGGAATGCCGAACATTATTAGAAGCGGCGTCATCAGGAACCCGCCGCCCACCCCGAAGATGCCCGACAGCAGGCCAACCCCGCCTCCTAAACACAGAATTACGAGCAGGTTGACGCTGTTTCCGGCAATCGGGAGGTATAGGTGGAGTGGGATGCTCATGGCTGTTGCTCTCTCCTTTGCTGAAGGTTTTTCGTTTTACGTGGGCTTACCAGCTCGACCCGGCAGGTGACGCGATGTTGAATTTTACGAATTTGTGCAAGGTCCCGTTCAGAACGAGGGTTCTCCTCATCGGGAGAATCGGCTATTACCAGCGTTATCCGGTGCTGTTCGACGAACCGGATGACTTCTTCCTCATAGTTGCCCTCTGAAATAAAATAGTCGATTTGAGCGCCTTCCGACTTGGCAGCTTCTATAAGGAGTTCGAGGCGTTCCCTGATCCGTCCGCAGGCTTTATGCTCCTCGACACCGACGCCCTTTTCGGCGGGCAGCAGCACCAGGAGGGCATAGAGCTTTGCGTCTATCCTTCTTGCCAGCGAAATCGCCCTCGACCATGCGTCCCAAGAACCGCTCCGGCAGTTCATGCTCACCAGTATTCGTTCCATGACTTTTCTTCCTCTTTGCGCCGGTTCCCTTTCAGCAACAGGCGTGCCAGGACGAAAAGATCCGGGAATCATGCCAGTTTACTCGAAGTGAGGAGTGACGTATAATGAAAAGTTAGCGCATGGCTGTTTCAAAATGAATTGACAAACCCCATAATTATGCGTTCATATTCCATTTTGGAACAGGACGGAGGAGTTTTTAGTTTCCAGTTTTTAGTTTTTAGTAAGAAAGGGAGCGCGTAGCGCGTAGGGTGGGTGGAGCGGAGCGCAACCCACCGGGTCTTTTCGATACAGAACTAAAAACTCAAAACTAAAAACTCCGTACAAAGGCCCGTCGGATGGGTGGAGCGAAGCGCAACCCATCAAGTCTTTCCGAAACATGACTTAAAACTAAAAACTCATTCGGCGCCGGGAAAGTCCCGGTCTCACTAAAAACTAAAAACTCTTCGGGGTATTTTAATGAGTCGCAATCCGCTCGTGAGGTCTCTCTTCGGTTCCATAAAAGGGCAGATATTTGTCGTCTTTGCGGTAACTTTCATCTCACTTGCCGCCCTGACGCTTCTCAATCTTTGGAACCTCTCGACGGTGAAGAGCCGCCTTCTCCTTGGAGATCGCTATTATGACCTTCTCAACAACATACTGGAAATGCGCCGATTCGAGAAAAATTTTCTCTTTTACGACGACGTTGCGAGCATCCGGGAAGGAAAATATTACATCAAGCTGGTCGACTCCATCGTCTCGGACCTCTCCAGTGACATCATAAACATTACGGACCAAAAAACGTTCGAAAAGTTCCGGGGCGCCCTGGGCGACTACGAACGGCTACTCGGTCTCTATGAAACCGAGGGCAAAGCGGTTGCCGACCCCGATCAGATACGAAGCCGGGGCAAGGAACTGACCGATCTTGCCGATCAGTTCCTAAGGGTAAAACAGGATAGAATCCGAAAGGCCCTCGTGGAGGTCTCGATCCTTCCGTTCCCTATCCTGGGGATTTTCCTGCTGCTCATGCTTCTGGTGATAAAGCTGGTTTCGCTTGGTTTACTGCGTCCCTTGGAGGTGCTTCAAACCACTATCCAGGGCGTGGCCAGTGGCAACTACAGTCCCACCAGCTATGACGGATTGCAAACCGACGAGATGCACGGACTGATAGTGGCCTTCAACCGGATGGCCCAGGAACTGGAAGTCAACCAGGAGCACCTGCTGCAGGCCAGGAAGATCGCGGCATTGGGCACGTTCACCGCCGGCATCGCTCATGAGATCAACAATCCGCTCAACAACATTTCCCTGACGGCTGAGACCTACCTCGAGGAATACGCCGACCGGATGGATGCCGAGGCTAAAGAACTGATGCATGATATCCTCTCGCAAGCTGACAGGGCGAGCGAGATTGTCAAAAACCTCCTGGATTTCTCGCGTACCGAACGTCCGGACCGAGTCAGTATCGAGCCCAGGGAAATCGTACGAAGCACCGTTGCCCTCGTGAAGAATCAGATCATGCTGGCCGGCATAAAACTTGACGTGGAAATCCCCGAGGCACTGCCGCAAGTTTGTGGGAACTTGAGGGGTTTGCAGCAGGTATTTATGAACCTGCTGCTAAACTCCATACAGGCCATGCGCGAAGGGGGGACCATAACCATAAGCGTGGCGGCCGACCGCCCGGACTTCGTTCGTTTCGACGTCCGGGATACCGGAGCGGGAATGGAACCTGAAACGGTGGAACATATTTTCGAGCCCTTCTTCACCACCAAGAGCGCGGGCCGAGGGACGGGCCTTGGACTGGCCGTCTCCTATTCCATCGTGAAGAGACACGGGGGGCAGATCGAGGTGGAAAGCGAAGTCGGCGGTGGGACTGTTTTCAGGATATTGCTGCCGACTGCCCGGGCAGAGGAGTTAGGGACGAATTGAGGGATTTAGGGTGAGTGGGTGAATGGGTGAATGGGTGAATGGGTGAATGGGATTGAAGGGTTGAGGAATTTAATTCCTAAATTCCTAAATTCCTAAATTCCTCAATTTAGACTTACAATTATGCGGACACGAATAGCCATAGTCGATGATGAGGTCACGGTATGCCGGCGCCTGAGCCAGGCCCTTTCCAGGGACGGCTACGAGGTGGAGGCGTTTACGACGGGACGCTCATTTTTGGAACGCATCCAGGAGGGTGCTTTCGATATCGTATTTTGCGATTTGAGGCTCCCGGACACGAGCGGCATGGAGGTCCTTGCCCGATGCAAAGCGGTCCGGAGCGAAACCGAGGTGATCATCATCACGGGTTACGGGACCATCGACGGCGCTATCGAGGCCATCAAGGAAGGCGCCTGGCACTATGCGACAAAGCCGCTCAAACTCAATGAAATCCGGGTACTGACCAGGGGCGCGCTGGACAGGATCAGCATGCGCCAGGAAAACCAGCGGCTGCGCGAAGCCTTGAAGTTATCGGCAGGCCTCAATGCGATCGTGGGGAACAGCCCGGCCGTCAAAGAACTCTTCTCGCTGGTCCAAAGAATCGCCGAGGTGGACTGCAACATTTTGCTCCAGGGCGCAAGCGGCACCGGGAAGGCCCTGGTGGCGAGGGCCATACACCAGTTGAGCCCCAGGAAGGACCATCCCTTCGTAAGTTTCAACTGCGGCGGGTTCACCGAGGAACTAATCAGCAGCGAGCTTTTCGGCTACGAAAAGGGGGCCTTCACCGGGGCAGCGGCAACCAAAATCGGTTTACTCGAATCGGCGTCGGGAGGGACCGTATTCCTGGACGAAGTCGGCGAGATGCCTCCTACTATGCAGGTAAGGCTGCTCCATGTCATCCAGGAAAGGCGAATCCTGCGCGTCGGGAGCACTCGCCCGATCGATCTGGACATCCGTATCGTCGCGGCCACCAACAGGGACCTGAAACATGAAGTCGCGCAGGGCAACTTCCGCGAAGACCTTTTCTACCGGCTGAATGTGGTGACGATACCCTTGCCCGGGCTGAGCGAACGCCGCGACGACATACCGCTTCTCGTCAATCATTTCATCGACAAGTACAGCCTGGTGTTTCGCAAGAAAGTCTCGACCATACAGCCCCAGGCCCTTCAGATCCTTATGGGCTACACATTTCCCGGAAACATAAGAGAGCTGGAGAACATCATAGAGCGGGCGGTCGCCCTTACCGACTGCGATCAGATACGGCCCCAGGACTTGCCGCAGGACATTCAGCACCTCGAGTTCGATACCATCGAAGGCGAGGGCCTGCTGCCCCTGGACGAACTAGAGAAACGCTATATCGCAAAAGTCCTGGAGACGACCGGCTTTAACAAAGGCCTTACAGCCCAGATCCTCAACATCCCCCGAACCACCCTCTGGCGAAAACTCAAGGAATATAAGCTCGGGTGACGGCAGTGAGCAGTGAACAGTGAGCAGTGAGCAGAAAAAGCAAACGAAAATACTCACCTATTTACCTATTCACCTACTCACCCGCTCATTCACCCTTCAACGGCAGTGAGCAGTGAACGGAATCCCTCAATCCCTCAATCCCTCAATTCCTCAATTTGACCTCAATTTGAACTTCCTGCAAATTCAGGCCGAATACAGGGAGCACTGTGGCGGATGGCAGAAATTCCCATTCGTCCATTCACCAGCGATTAGTGGTTGGAAACCCGGACACCGTTCACGGCTCAGCGGCTTTTTTCTGTTCACTGTTCACTGCTCACTGCTCACTGTTCCATCGATCTGACGCCGGTAGAGATTCGCAGGGAAGGCTGGGAGGCCCTGGTATCTAAGCTGGGAGTGGCCAAGAGCCTTAGATTCCTGCTTGAGTATGAGAAAGGCCATGGGAACTACACCGAACTGCGCAAAGAACTGTTCGCAGGGCAAACGGTCGATGACATACTTGATGGCATGGCCAAAGAAGGAGAGCAACACGCGGAAGAAATCTAGCAAGAAGGAAAGGGGCTACCCCTACAAATCCCTCGTCCATCCGCGCCCTCACCTCATGCGAAAAAAGTAAAAGAACTCAACCATTATCTGCTTCCACAGAATAGGGTATAAAATTGTTGAAAGCTAAACTGACTTTCGTTGGTTGTTAACAAAAGGGGAAATAATGACATTATCTCGCCGCTCGTTTTTAACCCTTGCCGCTGGGGGACTGGCATCGAGCATTGTGTTTCCTGTTTCACTCTTGCGTGCAGCCGAACAGAGCAAAATCATGGCCATTGCATTCGACGCCTTTGTCATATTCGATCCCCGACCCGTTTTTGCGCTCGTGAAGGAATTGTTTCCGGACAAAGGCCAAGAATTAGGCCAACTGTGGTTGACTAAACAATTTAGCTATACGTGGCTGCGTACATCCGCCGGTAAATACGAGGATTTCTGGCATGTAACAGAAGACGCACTGGTCTATGCGGCGGAAAGCCTCGAGCTGGAACTGACGCCGGAAAAGCGTGAAAGGCTCATGCAGGCTTATCTAAATCTGAAAGCGTGGCCTGATGTAAAACCGGCACTGGAAAAGTTCAGGGAAAATAAAATTCGTCTGACTTTTCTTGCTAATTTAACGGAACATATGCTGCGGGCAAACATAAAAAATGCAGGCATTGAAGGCTCGTTCGACTTTATTCTAAGCACGGACCGCGTACAGGTCTTCAAACCCGATCCGAAAGCCTATCAAATGGGCGTGGAGGCTTTGGGCTTGTCCAAAGAAGAAATTGCCTACGCCGCCTTCGCCGGATGGGACGCTGCCGGTGCCTCATGGTTTGGCTTTCCCACTATATGGGTCAATCGTTTGGGTATGCCATCTGAGAAACTTGGCATTGCACCGATAGCTATTACATCAGACATCGGCGGTCTTGAGAAGTTTGTATTATCTTAAACCAGTACGAACAAAGGCGCATCACTCTTCACCCACTCACCCGCGTTTCGCTTCCAGGTTAGTGGTTTTCCCATTCACCTATTTACCTATTCACCCACTCACCCGATCTTCGGTGAATTTCTTTCCAGCTCCTCTTTCAGGTTTTGTCTCAAGGTTTCTTTAAGTTCTTCGAGCGAACGTTCCTGACAATTGACTCCAGGGACCTCCTCCACCCAGCCTATCCACCAGTCCCCATCCTGTTTTACAACAGCAGTATATTCTGTGGTCATGATCCCTCCGTGCTTGGCGGTACAAAACTGCGCTGCCGGGGCGCAAGCACTAAACTGAATGATGGGGCAATCTTAATACTTCCCTGGCGTGGTTCAGATGTTTTGAAACCATTCCTTATCGACATCCACGCTCTCGACCATCTCGGTCTTGATTCCAAGACGTAATTCTTTTAGCTTATCTGCTAGCTGATCTCCGTCGATGAGGTCGATCGGTGGAGCACCGTCTCGTGTCGCTTCACGGATAGCGTCCCGCGTGAAAGTGCCCGTGGTGACAAAGAGGCCTTTATCAGCTCTGCCGACAAGTGCACCCCGGAAATCGCGGATTGCTCCCGGTGAGACGGAGCCCTGATATTTCTTGCATTGGAATAGAACATGAAAGCTGAGGAGACCGCCAACTTTAACGATGCCTTTCCATCAATCCCACCGTCACCAGTCCTACCGGTTACTTCCACCTGAATAAACCCGGATTCCCTCAACATACGTTTTACCAAACGCTCGAATGCGTCTGGTGACAACTCCTTGGTAAGAACATGGTGAAGCTTACTACGCCATTTTTCCGCTTCTTCCGGGAGTTCTTCTTCGGGTTGTGCCGGGGTCCGTTGCCCTTCACGTTCCTTCCGAGTCATTTCGCGCACTGTTCTTACGACATGTTGAGGTTTGACGCCCGTGACCTCCCTTTTCTCAGGAACGATGGCCCAGACGCCGCGTTCGGAATTATCGATTATTCCGTATTTCTTCAGGTATGTGCGAGCCCATGCGAGACGGTATTCGAGCTCCGTTAGGCTGCTTTTGTCGGGATTGTGCGGTATAACAAGAACGTCTTCAGATAAATCGAGTGAGTCGGAAACCTTGGATAATATTTCTTCGATTGAACCTGAGCCCCCTAAGTCATGAAGAGCTTTGAGAAGGGGATTCATTAATTCATGGTATTTCGGCACTTGGTCATGTTTTGCCATAAGCCTTCCCTTGCTTAGCCTCCACGTGCCATCGCGCCTAACCGATTGAGGCCGCTTATGTGATTTATAAAATGTACCACATATTTGCCAGTCAATGAAGGAAGTTATCCATACTTGGAGGCCAAACTGCAGGAGATAATGGAAGGCGCAGATGCTTGAGGCATGCGAGGGGGCTGACTTTCTCTTCCGCCCGGCAATTCTTCAAATCTCTGCTGCCTTGGCCAGCATAGCAGAGCTGCAGAAAAATTTGCATCCAACTACACGCTGTATCACTGCGTTAGCGCATTGACGCTTTGGCGCCCATTGGGTGGCGCTGTTTCTTCAACCATTATTTTTCTTCCAGCTAGTATTCATCCGCAGTCTCTGGTATTTTTACCCCATCCCTCCTGAGAGAATCCCCTGGTCGTCGATGGTGTGCCGCTCCGAGTGAGGTCTGGCTCGGACCTGGAGGGTGCCAACTGTGTCCATTGGGAGAATACGAGGATCTTAGAAAAAATCCCAGGAGCCACCGAAATCGCTCTGGCGTATTGTATGATTTAGTATCACCCAAACGAGAGGCGATTAATGGCACAGCTTCAATTCAAGGGAAAGACTTTCGTACAGAATCACCACCTGCTTGTGAAATACCACGAGTTCATCCCGGTGAGAGCCAAGAGCCTGACCGAAAATGTGAGCCTTCACGATAACTTGATCATTCATGGCGATAACCTGAAAGCGCTCAAATCCCTCCTCCCGATGTTCGCTGGAAAAGTCGATTGTGTTTACATCGATCCACCTTACAATACCGGCAATGAAAACTGGATATACAACGATAACGTGAACTCGCCGATGATGCAGGAATGGCTTGGAAAAGTCGTTGACCGTGAAGATCTGACGCGGCACGACAAATGGCTTTGCATGATGATGCCCCGGCTAAAGCTGATCCGAGAACTGATGGCGCAGGCTGGGGCGATATTCATCTCTATTGATGACAACGAGGTCCAGCATCTCCGCATGTTGATGGATGAACTTTTTGGCGAAGAGAACTTCGTCGCGACCGTCATCTGGGAAAAGGTTTTTTCTCCCAAGAGTTCTGCGAAGTTCTTCTCAGAGAACCACGATTACGTAGTTGTTTATGCTAAAAACAAGGAAAGCTTCGTCTTAGGCCTTCTGCCGCGTACGGCAGAAGCAGACGCAAGGTATGAGAATCCCGATGACGATCACAGAGGGCCTTGGACTTCAGGTGATTTGTCCGCCAGGAATCCCTACAGCAAAGGAATCTACAGCATAAAATGTCCCGGCGGACGCGTATTAGAGGGACCACCCCCGGGCAGTTACTGGCGTGTTTCGGAAGAGAAGTTCCGGCGACTCGATGCGGATAACCGCATTTGGTGGGGAGCGGATAAGAATCAAGTTCCCCGCTTTAAGCGATTCCTTTCCGATGTCAAAAAGGGTCTTGTTCCAGAGACAATCTGGACCTACAAGGAAGTTGGCCACACCCAGGAGGCGAAGAAGGAACTACTGGCCATCTTTGGCGAGGATTTTCAGACCTTTGCAACGCTGAAGCCCACTAAGCTTCTCGAAAGGATTCTTCGAGTTGGGACGAAAGAGGATTCCATCGTGCTTGACGCCTTTGCCGGCTCAGGCACTACCGCCCATGCTGTGCTGAAGCAGAACGCCGAGGATGGGGGCAACCGCCGCTGCATCTTGATTGAGTGTGAGCAATTCGCCGATTCCATCACCGCTGAGCGAATACGTCGAGTAATAAAAGGAGTTCCTGCTGCAAAAAAAGAAAGCCTCAAGAACGGCTTGGATGGTTCATTCAGCTACTTTGAAATCGGGGACCCACTTGAACTTGAACACATTCTTGATGGGGAAAGCCTCCCAAAATATAGCGAGCTTGCCCGGTATGTCTTCTACACAGCCACCGGAGAAGAATTTAACGAGGGAGTTGTTGACAAAGAGAAGAATTTCATTGGCGAAAGCAGGCAATACCAAGTTTATCTGTTCTATGAGCCGGAAGTTACAAAACTCAAGAATCTGGCACTGACGCTTGAAATGACGATGAAACTTCCGCCGTTAAAGGAAGGAAAACGCAGGTTGGTTTTCGCGCCGACTAAGTACCTGGACCAAGATCATCTTGACCTGTATAAGATTGATTTTGCACAATTGCCTTTTGAGATCTACGAGCTTGCGCGGTGACCCATGCAGCTTAAGGAATACCAGCGGAGAGCTTTAACGGAGATCAGGGGCTACCTCGAACACCTCGCCATATGGAGGAAAAAGGCCGAGGAGAATCCCGAGTTCGAGATTGATTTCCCGTCCAAGGCTTGGGAGAAGGCTCAAATCCAGCGGCCTTTTGTCCCAGCCAAGAACGGGCTTGGGCAACCACTGCCAACGTTCTGCCTCAAAATCCCCACCGGAGGCGGGAAAACTCTGCTCGCTGTAAAAACTGTCGACCTTGTTAACATGGTCTACTTGAATCGCAGGACGGGTCTTGTCCTGTGGATTGTGCCCACCACGCAGATTTACAGACAAACGATCAAGAGCTTAAAAGACCGGGATCATCCCTACCGCCAGCATCTAGATATTGCGAGCGGAGGGCGTACTCTGATCCTCGAAAAAACGGACCGTTTCACTCCCTGGGACATCCAAGAAAATCTCGTTGTTCTGATGCTCATGCTTCCGTCCGCCAATCGCCAGACAAAGGAGGTGCTGAGGGTCTTTAGAGACAGTGGGGGCTTCCAGGATTTTTTCCCTAACGAGGACGACATCAAGGCGCAAGAAGCAGCCCTCAAAAATTACCCAAACTTCGATACATATGAAAAAGAGAGCGGTTTTTGGGGAAAACAGATCAAGACTTCATTGGGGAATACACTCAGAATGCTTTCCCCTCTGATAATACTTGACGAGGGGCACAAGGCATACAGCAAGGGTGCTCAGGAAACCCTTCACGGTTTCAACCCCTGCCTCATCGTTGAGCTTTCTGCCACTCCGACTAAAAGCAATGTGCTCGTGGATATTACTGGCCGGGAATTGCACCGCGAGGACATGATCAAGCTTGATCTTCATGTTGTGAATAAAGTCAGTTTCGATTGGAAAGACACGCTCATTGCAGCAATAGACAAGCGGAATGTACTCGAAAAAAGAGCCAGAGAATTTGAGGCTAATACAGGCATCTGCATACGCCCAATATGCCTCATCCAAGTTGAGCGCACCGGCAAAGAGCAACAAGGCGGGAAATGGATTCATTCCGAGCAAGTGCGCGAATACTTGACCAGAACCATAGGAATATCCGGCGAGCAAGTTGTGGTAAAAACCAGCGAGAAAGACGAACTAAAGGAAGTTGACGATTCCGGTGGGCTTCTGGCTCGGGATTGCAATATCAGGTATATTATCACCAAGCAGGCACTGCAGGAGGGCTGGGACTGCTCCTTCGCTTATGTGCTGGTAATCCTTACCAACCCTACCTCAAAGAATGCTCTGACCCAACTTGTGGGCCGTATACTTCGACAGCCCTACGCCCGTAAGACGCGCATTCGCGAACTGGATGAGAGTTACGTTTTTTGTTTTCAACAGCGCGGAAAAGATCTGCTGGATAGTATCAGATCGGGCTTTGAGCAGGAAGGTTTGGGCGATCTGCGCCAACACGTAGTAACCGTTCAGGAGCAGGATGAAAGCGGCGGTGCCGACAGGTGTTGCGAGGTTAGGGAAAAATTTAGGCAAGCCGCAAGCCGGACGATTCTTCCTGTTTTCATGATCAGGAACGACAAGGGATGGCGACCTGTCAGTTATGCAATGGACATCGCCGCCCGGATTCCGTGGGGAGAAGTCGATCTCAAGCCTGTCCTTTCTTTGACCCTCTCCATGTACGACAGCAAGGATGCAGAGACCGTAATAACCCTGACGGACGATAAATACCGGTCTGTTCAAACCAAGGGGATTCGCCGGTTGGAAGAAAGCGGCATCCGGGTTGATCCGGTTTTCATGACCCGGCAACTCTGTGACATTGTCCCAAATCCCTGGCAGGCACACGAATTCTCCAAACAGGTACTTACTCATTTTAAAGAGTATGGAAATGACCGAGAGCATAACGAGATACTGATAGCCAGCAATTTCGTTTTTTTGATCGAAGAATTGCGAAAACAGCTTGAGTGTGAAAAAGATCGTTTGGCCGAACAGGTCTTCCAGTCCATGCTGAAGGGTGACGAGCTTCGCTTTTTGATCATCGGAAACAACTTCGACTGGACCTTGCCAAAATCAATTGCAGTGAAGGCATCAGCAAAGACGCTTAACCGGAAAGACGGAACCCCGCTACAATTGAGCCTTTTCACATTTACCCCGGAAGAAGAATTCAACGACACTGAAAAAGCCGTCGCCTGGTATCTCGAAAACCAAAGCCGTCTCTTCTTTTGGTTCCGTAATCGCGCCCGCCATGACTACTGTATCCAAGGCTGGAAGCAGCATCGTATATACCCTGACTTCATCTTTACCTCAGCCACCAAGGACGCACCTACCGATTACGAACGCGTCTATGTGGTGGAAACTAAGGGACTTCACCTGAAAGACAACGAAAAAACAAATTATATCAGGAAAGTATTTGATATTTGCGCCGAACAGGCAAAATCGAAGAAGTGGAACCAACTTGGCCCTGCAATGAGGGATAAGATTCTGCGTTTTGAGGTCCTGTCCGAAGATGAATGGGAAGCCAAGCTCAATGCGATTTTGCTGGAATGAGCGAAGCTGCAAAGAAGTTGCATAGGTTTAAAAGATCCCTCATCCATTATCTTGCACTGATGGCTTTTAAGCAGTTCTTCCCTTTTCATGTCTCACTCACCTCAGATCTAAACAGACCAGGCTTGTTCACTCACAGCCAAAAATCTTCGCAATCCGGTCGTATTCCTCCATGCAATTCCATTTGGACATAAACTCTCTTATCCGATCCCGGAACTCGTTGTCTACTCCCAATTGCTTTGATGCACTCTGATTTAAAGCCCCTTACTCAGCGGGATTTTCATCCTTCTACGTTGATCCCTCCACCTCCGCGTCTCCGCGTCTTCGCGTGAAACCAAGCTTTGCGTCTGCCCGCTTCCTGCTTACTCTTCACTATTCACTCTTCACTATTCACTATTCACTGTTCACTGTTCACTGTTCACTGTTCACTCTTTCGGCGCTGCTTTAAACGCTTCCGCCAACTCTTTAGCAGTTTTGGGCGGGGCCGGAAAACCCGGTTTGGCTTCCATCGAGATCGCGTCCTCCGGGCATCCGGTAGCGCATATGCCGCACCCGAAACATCGATCGGTGTTGAGGATCTGGGCGTTGTTTTCATCCATTGTCAGGGCCTGGGGCGGGCACCGTTCGATACAGGTTTCACAGGATACACAGCGCTCGGAATCAAAAACGGGCTGGAATCCTGAATTGAAAGCCAGGCTGGGTCTGGCTTGCTTCAATACCATGTTTACAACCTGGCAGTGCCAGCGATCGCAGTTGCAGAGAAAATCAATATCCTCTGACGTGTTGCGGCTCATGTGCAGCAAACCGGCTTCCTCGCACCTGCCCAGGATATCTCTGGCTTCCTGTTTGGTTACTCGCCTTCCGCCCAGACGCCCGATAATGTGTTCAGCGATTTCTCCGAACCACATGCAGACTTCGAGCGGCATACCGTGGATGTCTTCCCCCCGCAATTTGGCGGCCTGGCGGCAATAACATGTTCCCACCCCGATGGAATCATACTTCTCGATATAGGTCACGACCTGGTCGTAAGTGTGAATGACATTCCCGGCTTTGATGGTCCTGGCAACGGGGATCACACGAGTCGCCGGAAAACTTATTTTCGTGACGCCCTTCGCGGACTCATAGGCTTTCTTGTACGCATGGATAAGTTCTGCGATCCTTTTGTCGCGCTCCGTTTCACCGCCGGATATGAACTGAAACTCAAAGATGCCGGGCATGAACGCTATCCCCTGGTAGAGCGGCACGCCGGGACCCTTGAAGATTGCGCACAGCCCCTTATCGGCCATCTTCTCGAGAATAGCGGTGACCTCGTTTTTATCCCGGTTTATTCTGCCGGCAATGTCTTCGGCCGCAGCCGGTTTTCGCGCCAGCACATTGTTCATTGCGGCTTCTTCGGGAGTAAAAAGATACTCCACAAGCGCGTAAAACTCAGGGATGTCCAACCCGGAGTAAGGGCCTCCGCGATTTTTCATCACTTCGAGCAGATCTTTATATACGTTTTGAATCATTGCCATCTCCTAAAGACTGAAAGCGATTCCACAGAGACACAGAGCATCCTCGGGCCGCAAGCAAAAAACCAAAAGCTATTCACCGCAGAGAACGTTCGACAATTCCAAAAACCCGGTGGCACGCTTCGAGGGGCTAGGGTCGATCTTTAGAGATCGCTGAGAAAAAAGCAGAGGGAAAAAGCAGCGCAGCCAAAGGACGAAAACCATATCACGCGGAGACGCGGAGTAAACAGCGACTTAGATAAAAAACTTTACTTAATCCTGTTTATCCTGTCCAGGGCAGTTGTTTTTTCTCTGCGTTTTTCTCAGCGATCTTTGCGTCCTCTGCGGTGAGATTGTTCTTCTGTCGCAAGCAAAGGACGAAAAACCATATCACGCGGAGACGCGGAGGCGCGGAGTAAACAATGACTTAGATAAAAATCTTTTCTTAACCCTGTTAATCCTGCTCCAAGGTAGTTGTCTTTTCTCTGCGTTTTTCTCAGCGGTCTTTGCGTCCTCTGCGGTAAGATTGTTCTTCTGTTTGGTTGCGGCCTTCAGTCAGCACTATGTTCTCTGCGGCTCCGCGCCTCCGCGTGCAAATTCCGTCTTTGCCCCTTGAATTACAGAATCCCCAGTTCCTTCCCCAGTTCCTTGTGGGCCTTCGGGAAATCCGGCTGGAAATTCTGGTATGGAGTCACCGGATAGCGTGCCCCGACCGCTTTTCCAACTTCCTTGAGCGCATTGGCAAAATCCGGCAGGTATTTGGCCGGAAATGCAAAAGTTACCTCATCGTCCTGTGTACCGGCGAAAATGCGCTCGCCGTTGCCGGGAATCACCATTCGGGGGGATTGTGTCTTGAAGGGGGCGATGAGGTATTCATCGCATTCCACCTTGCCTCCGAAATTCCCCTGAACACGTTCTCCCGTCACGTACGTCCAGGCTTGAGTCATGCGCATCGCCTGTGCGGGATTGCCATACAGGAGGATTGTGTCCGGCTCGAAGGATGCCCGCTCCAGCGGAGCCATAACGATTGCTTCGATCTCTCCGTTTTCGAACCGGGTCATGGAGGAAGCCTCTTTGCGGGCGAGAACTTCGGTTGTCGAGAAGTTGATCTCGGCAAACAGGCCGGCGAGGGAAGCCACCTGGTCGGAAGACTCGCTGAAACCGAAAACGATCGAGGCAGGAACACAAATCACATCCTCTTTGGCAAGCCCCACCGTCCAGCCGTAAATCCTGGCCATCGTAACGCCCTGGCAAATAGCAATCCTTTTCTCAAGGGCCACTGAAGGGCGCCGCGTCTTGTCCGGCATATCTGCTTTGTTTTTCAAGAATTTGGCTGCTACGGGCAAAGTCTTCAGCCTAAGATCGTTTCGAATAAACTCGGCAGCTTCTTTGAAATTCGTGTCACTCATGGTTTTACTCCTTCATTCCTGAGGATTGACATTCTTGAGATGCACTGAATTGCGATGGACCAGGTCATCACTGTGTATATGCACGTATTTGCTCAAAAAAAGTCTTTGAAAGATGCTCTTGCTTTCCTCTGTGTCTCTGTCTGTCTGTACCTAAAAGACGGTTTTTCACGCGAGCCAAAGGACGAAAACCATATCACGCGGAGCCGCGGAGACGCAGAGAAAACAACTACTTAAAGAAGTGCCGGTGAGAGACGAATAACTGCTGCGAAAAGGCTTGATGGGTTGCGCTCCGCTCCACCCATCCTACGGTTTTTTCCCGGAGTTTTTGGTTTTGAGTTTTTAGTTTTGAGTTGCCAAGGGAGTTCTAAAAATAGTTAAAAACAGTTTTGAGTTCTTAGTTTTTTAGTCCTGTCTGTCTCGAGAAGTTTCGGTGGGCTTCGCTGCGCTCAGCCCACCCTACACGCCTTTTCATGGTTCCAGAGTGTCCAAAAGGACATGAACAACTGTTTCGAAAAGACTACTGCGGTGATGAACGTTTGTCACTTCGTGCCAGCCAGGAGGACAAGCTCCGACAGATCTTTAAGAAGGCTTCCCAGGCGGTCCTCGCCCAGTCCCTTCTCGATATGCGCCTGGACCTTCTCCCATAAGGGAACGACAACAAGCAGGGCATCTTCACCCTGGTCCGTCAGGGCCACCTTACGTTCCCTGCGGTCACTCTCCCCGGGGTCGATTCGGATGAAGCCCTTCTTCTCGAGGATATTCAGGTTTCGGGTAATCGTCGTACGCTCGGTCACGGTCAGTCTTGCCAGTTCGCTCAGCGTTACAGGCCCTCGCAATTTCGCCGACATAAGCAGGGAAACCTGGGTAGTTCTCAGGCCGCTTGGCCTCAGGAAATCATCGTAGAGCCGCGAGACGGCTCGGGCGGCCCTCCGCAGATTGTAGCAGGCGCAACTCCGCCCTATTTCCCTGCATTTGGCGCTATCCAACGTTTTCGGTCTATCTTCCAAGGGCACGCATCCTGACTTTTCACTGAATCCGACCGCTGTGAGTTTCAAAAAGAGTGTATACACACCTATTTGGCCCAAGTCAAGCGGAATCATGCGCATGATAAACCTTGTATCGGAGGTGCAGAGCGGGTTGGGGGCGGTTCCAGGGCGCAAACACCAGATAAAATGGGGTTTTCCGGCAACTGAGTACCTGCAAGACGAGAAAAGGACAGTATCTGTTCTGCTGTGGACTCGCCCTGTGGGGGCTTTTTGAGTTTCTTGCCCTGAAAGGGCTGCATAGGGTAGCCCAGGGTATTTGAGAACCGCGCCACCCTGGGGAGAACAGGGCCACAAATTAGTTGTAATACACTGAAAGGGTTACATAAAAAGAGTATTCAGGTTTAAATCACAGGGTGCTCGAACATCAAAGGATCGACTATGCAACCCCTGCAGGGTAAGAACTGGTTCTTGTTGGCGTCACAATTCCAGGGTGGCGCTCCTCTGACCCTGGGCTATTATATGCAGCCCCCTCGGGGCAATAATCCGAACCACAGGTACTCATTTGCCGGAAGACCCACAAAATGCCGGGGCAACCATCGAAACATAAGAGGGAGGCTTGACTGTAGACACAGATTGTGTACATTAATCCATGCGCTTTGAATGGGATGAACGAAAACGGATTTCCAACCTTGAAAAGCACGGCCTCGATTTTCGGGATGTTACCGTCGTTTTCGAGGCCCCGCATGTCGAGGCGCCTGCGATTTACCGAAGTGGGGAACAGAGATTTTTGGCCATAGGGACTTTTGAAGGGCGTTACGTGACGGTAGTTTGTACCACCCGAAGCGACGCTATCAGGGTCATTTCCTTCCGGAGGGCTCGCCATGAAGAGAGACAAAAATATCAAGAGCTATACGGCGGCGGAGCTTAAAGCCAAACGCGCGGACAGCCGCACCGATTTGACCAAAGTGGACGCCATGACGGATGAGGAACTTGAACGGCGGATTGCCGAGGATGAAGACGAGAGGGACTTGAAGCCCGATTGGACCCGGGCCAGACTGGTTTTGCCGGCTCCAAAGCAATCTGTGCACCTGCGGCTTGAGCAGGAGATCATCGACTTTTTCAAATCGCACGGCAAAGGGCATATTGCACGGATGCAAGCGGTTCTCAAGGCTTACGTTGACGCCCACAGACCGCATATCAAATGAAAAGCAATTAACGGGACAGTCTGTCTGTATATGGAATATTCCAATTGCAGGCAAGCATCGTCATGGTAGAACCCGCACGGTGCGGAGTACTAACCATTTCCGCAAATAGCGAGATTTTCACTCTTCACTCTGCTCCCTACTTACCAACACACCCATTCACTATTCACTATTCACCCCTCACCCTTCACCCCTCACCCTTCACCAACTCACCTATTCACCAACTCACCTATTCACCCATTCACCCGCTCCTATTCCCAAATATCCCCATCCCTTTTCTTCAGGTCGATGTATCTGATCCTGCCCCTTTCATTGACGAAGGAATTGAGCACCCAACTCACCAAGCTTATTATGAGCGAGCCGAAAACCGCCGACCAGAACCCCTCAACGTAGAAGCCCGGCACTACTCCCGAAGCCATTTTCAAAAGCAGGGCGTTTATCACAAATGTGA
>JBKQLC010000084.1:0-12468 GCA_052147195.1 Syntrophobacteraceae bacterium | reverse complement strand
TATTTTCCTGCACTATCCTTTGAATCCCCATAGCCCATGAAGTAAGGCTCCGCTTATTCCCTGGCCTTAGTTCATGATATCGATTACACGAATGCGCTTCGCGACTCGTACAATCGTCTATCTCATACTGCCCACAAAACAACCTGATTCTGATCTCAATGTTCTGGCAAGCTGTACGTAATAAAGGCGAGATTTTCTAGTGATTAAAAGTGGTTAAAAAGAGTCTGAAATGTACTTGTCATTGACAACCCCCCATTCCACAAGTATTGTTTTACTTCGAATGAAGAGCTCGGAAACTTATCCACGAAGCGACCCAATGGGAATCTGAGGTACAGAGTTTCGGCTTTTCCACGGCAGTCTACCGGCAAGGGTAACGCTGCCGAGAAACAGGCGATTCGGAGGACATTTCATCCTTAGCTTCGTAAGCTATGGGATCAGAAACCTTTGCCTGACTACCAAATGTTCTTGCCAGCCGGTAAAGACGAGGATGCATCCGTATTTACTAAGCGCCTACATAGTCCGGTTCATCACCGAGCCAGCTGCTTTTGGCCCACTTCAGGCCTAACCCGTAAATTCCACACAGTTCTTTCTCAATGAACACGTTTTTGGAAACCGATTCATAGTTTCAACGATACCGTAATGATGCCTGGTTCGTCAGGATCGAACCTCGAGGTGAATCCCAGGGCGTTGCACACCTTCAGCATGGCTATGTTTTCGCGCAGAACTTGGCCGAAGATTTCTTTAATGCCGCGGCTTCTGGCGTAATCTATTATCCGCCTCATGAGTATCTTGCCAAGCCCTTTTCCCGCGGCATCCTTGCGCACCCAAATGGCATATTCCGCCCGCTCGCGGTCGGGGTTCACTAAGATGCGCACGCTCCCATAGAGCTCCTCGGAGCCGTCTTCGGAGCTGCTCTTTCCTGCAAGCACAAAGGCCATTTCGCGATCGTAGTCGATTTGAGTGAGGAGAGCAGCTTCGCTGTGGGAGAGGACATTCAGTGGGTGGAGGAACCGCATGCGCCTGTCCTCGAGTGAGAGGCTTTCAAATATCTTCAAAAACCCGGGCTCGTCCTCAGGCCTTATGGGTCGAATTCGTAGCAACTCTCCATCTGGAAGTGTGATGGAATCTTCGAGCTCTTTGGGATAAGGGCGTATGGCAAGCCTTTCGGAAGCGGAAATTGCAGAGCGCTTCACCCGTATCCGGGCATTAACAGCCATGACACCCGATGCATCGGCAAGGAGCGGGTTTATATCGAGCTCGGCCACTTCCGCCACATCGCAGATGAGCTGGGATATTTTAACGAGAGTGAGGGCAATGGCCTCGAGATTTGCCGCCGGCATGCCGCGGAGTCCTCCGAGGAGCCGGCAGATGCGGGTCCGGGACATCATTTCCCGAGAGAGGTGCCTGTTGAGGGGAGGAAGCGCCAAAGCTCTGTCCTGGATTTCCTCCGCGGACCCGCTCCCATGCCCGAACGTGATGACCGGACCAAACTGCGCATCATCTGTCACCCGTATCATCAGCTGGTGAGCATTGGAGCGGCCCATGGGTTCGGCCATGGAGCCGGGAGAGAGCCCTCGATCGGGAATTCCATCCTGTCCTGTCGCAGAGTCCCGCCAGGTGCTTGCAAAGCCCTCGGAATTGTCCGGGGGCCTTGTGGTAACTGTCTGTCTAACCGGGATGCCATACGCTTCCAGAAGCGATTTCGTTTGGACCCCTGAGAGCCATTCGCGCCCCTCCGCCAGGGCCGCTTCTATCACCCGCAGCGCGGCCTCCACATCGTGATAGAATTCGGGAATGCTGGGCGGAGTCTCCATAAGCATTTGCTGATTCTTCTTGTAGCGCACCATGTGCATGAAGGCTCGAACGGCATCCGTCGGCGTGCGATAGGTGGGGATGCGATGCTGGGCGAACAACTGGCGGGCTTCCGAGGCCGCCCCTTCCCCCAGCCAGCTCGTGAGGAGCACCGGGGGCTTTGAGCTTTTCAGGCGTTCTTTGTATGTTTCGATGACCGCTACGGCGGCTTCGGTTGCGGATATGACGGCGATGGGGCAGTTCAATACGAGCACGGCGTCGATGTTCCTATCATCGAGGAGCACCCGCAGGGCGTCCGCGTAGCGCTGTGCAGAAGCATCGCTCATGATGTCCACGGGGTTTCCCTTGGACCAGGCGGGCGGCAGTACGACGTCCAATCCATTCATGGTTTCCGAGGCCAGCTCGGCCAGGCGCCCTTCCCGCTCAATGAGAGCGTCGGTGGCCATCACCCCAATGCCGCCTCCGTTAGTCAGAATGGCGAGCCCGTCTCCGGATATGGAATGAGGAGCCATGGCCAGGGTCTCGACGGCATCGAAAAGGGACTGCATTTCGTACACCCGCAGCATACCGGCGCGGCGAAACGCCGCATCGCACACGGCATCGTCTCCCGCGACGGCCCCCGTGTGGCGAGCCGCCGCCATGGCCCCTTCCTTGAAGCGGCCGGCCTTAATGACGATCACGGGCTTTACCCGTGAAGCGGCGCGGGCAGCAGACATGAACTTCCGAGCATTGGTTACCGTTTCCATGTAAAGCAGAATGGCGCGAGTGTGAAAGTCGGTGGCAAGATAGTCGAGGATATCTCCAAAATCCACATCTGCCATATCGCCCAAAGAGATGAAGCACGAGAAGCCGATCCCCCTCGTTACCGCCCAGTCCAGCACGGATGTCTGAACGGCGCCCGACTGGGCAACGAAGGCGATATTTCCGGGGAGAGGACGGGCAATGTGGGCCATGCTCGCATTGAGTCCTGAACCCGGCATCATGATGCCGAGGCAGTTGGGGCCGATTATCCTGAGGAGCTGTGGCCTGGCCGCATCGAGCATCCTGACGCAGAGCCGCTTTCCTTCCTTATCCCCTCCTTCTCCCAATCCCGCCGTAATGACGACGGCTCCCTTCGCTCCTCTGGCCGCCAACTCTTCAATGAGCCCCGGAACGCTATCCGGTGGCGTGGCAATAACTGCTAGGTCAGGGGCTTTGGGGAGGCTGGCCACATTAGGATGGCACTTCACGCCGGCGATGGTATCATGGTTGGGATTGACCAGGTAGACCTCCCCGGTAAAGCCGGAGCATAAGAGATTATGTGTGAGCACCTCCCCCACTGTGGATGGACTTTCGCTTGCCCCGATCAGGGCAACTGTCGAAGGTTCGAGAAGATACTGAAGGTTACTTACCGTAATGGTTCCACCTCCCCTCTATGCTGCAACGGCTGCCCACATGATCACCATTAATCCTACAACCGCGTTTGTTCACAAAGGTCACGCAGCCAAAGTGATGTAGCCGAGATTCCCTCTGCCCGAAGGAGAGTTTCTTTATTGGGGTCGACCTATCGAGGCGCAGGTTGAGGTGGAATGTCCCTTAGAACAAGAAGACTCGGGAATAGCGTCGAATCGTCATAGGCGCACATTGGGGCTGAAAACAATCCTTTGCGCCTTGAGCAATGCCTCATCTCAAGCCACATAAGAACTGAACATCATGGATTGAGGGGCGCGAAGAGGTCAGGGCCCGTTCAAAACCTGCAAAGGAACGCCATGGGGACGGTAAAGCGCATGCTCTGGGTCAACTCAATCCACTGATGCGTAGAATAACACTTCTAATCGAGATGGCAAAAAAAAAGAAGGGCGTAACCGCTGCCGCCGGCCCCCTTTCACCGCCCCCCCGTTCCATCGAGGCACAGGAAAAGTTTACGCCATAGTCCGCTGAATCTCTTAGGGCCAAATCCCATTAGAAGGAACACGAGCCGGGTCACGGATTCGCGATCCATGCTTTTCGTCTGAGTTGTTTTCGGGCCGAATTAAGCACGTTCTTGCGAATAGACAATCCAGGCGATTGGGGGATTGAGGAATACGTTCGCTCTGTCAAAAACGGAATACGAAGCCCGCGGAGATCCCCTGTGCCCAAAAAGTAGAGTCATGAAAAGAATGGGTGACCCCTTGTTTCACTAAGGGGGTCCGGCATGGTCACACAAAGAGGAACAAGGATGGATGATACGATTCAATGACGGCCAGGAATCAACATTTTAAGCAACAGGGCCGACACGAGGTTGTTTCTCGACCCCGGATGCTGATGGGCCACAAACTGACTAAACCGCACCATCGGCATTATCCGTGCCCCGCAATGGTTCGCTGACACCAGAAGGTCCCTAAGATAGTCAGCCATTATTCTCTACCTCTCCTCGTCCTTGAGAAATGAGACGCCAAAATCTTCGCAGTTTTCGAATCATTTGTTTACCGAATCGCCGCAAATGGACTATTTCGAAATTGGCAAGATGCAGTAAAAGGTTGACGGCCGACTATCGGTGTCCCTCCTGCGGTCCCGGGGCCTGTCGGAGGCAAACCCGGACCAGCGCCGGTTTAAGTCGATGTAAAGTTCAGGTTGCAATATTCTCCCTTGAGCTTAGGTTATTGTAAATAGTTGATTTTCGGATTGATACATGAGGCCTGGCGTTCCCAGAGCTGTTCTCTAATTTGCAGAGCGCAGTTCTACTATTTCTGATAGACAAGGGAGGACTCTCATGAGCCACCGCAAGGAAATCTATAAGGAAATGGAGGATAAATTCGGGCTGGTTCCCAGCTTCTTCAAGTCAATTCCCGACTCTTCTCTTGAACACGAATGGGAGCTTTTCAAGGCTGTCCAACTCGATGATACGGCAATTCCTAACAAATACAAGGAGCTTATCGGAGTTGCTCTTTCATCGGCGATTCGATGCCGCTACTGTTCTCTTTTCCATACGGAAATGGCCAAACTGAATGGAGCTACGGACCAGGAGATCGAAGAGGCAGTTCATTACGCCAAAAGCTCAGCCGGTTGGAGTACCTATATTAATGGAATGCAGATTGACTACAATGAGTTCAAAAAAGAAGTTCGGAAGGCCTGTGATTATGTGAAAAAGAAGTCACATGCCAAAGCCGCATAGCGGGATCTTTTTGCATAAGGGGGCCTTCTTACAGAAGGCCCTTTCCACTCGAACTCTGGCCCCCTGGTCCCGTAGGCACGCTTTGGACAATGACCGTGAGCATGCGTCCTCACATGTCTGTCAGGGCTTTGGTCGTTTTCTTCCGCGCAGCGGTCTAGTAGCGGCTACCTGGAAAGACCGGATGAACGGAAGAAAATTTCACCTCATGAGCCGGAATAATGGATCAAATTGTGCGCTATGCATCCAAACCGCATTCTGAACTCAGATAGCATTTGAAACCTCTTAGAACATCCGGAAGCCAATTCAATTATTCCGCGATTGTATGCTTGACACAAGGCTTATCCCGTGTTATCTTAGGCTCATGGCTTATTTAGCTTCTTTCTCAGTTGGTTTTTCCTTTTTGGCATCGAGGTCTTGGACATGCTTCTTAATATGCTTAACAGCCTTTGGATCGAAGATATGAGCCATTACCTCGTCACCGGTCATTCTGCATGGATGCTTCACCTTTTTCTTCATGGGAGATTCCTATGGACGTTAATCTGATAAACCTGATCGAGAAATACGGCAGCGACGACAATAAATGCCGTGAGTACCTTGAAACCCTTAAGTGGATGGGAGTGGTAAGGTGCCCTCGCTGCGGATCGGAGAAGATAAGCCGCATAAAGAAGCGCGGCCAGTTTGATTGCGATGCTTGCCGTTATCAGTTCTCTGTCACCGCAGGGACGATCTTCCACGACTCTCATTTGCCCCTCTGGAAGTGGTTCCTCGCTGTTTACCTCATGGCAGAGTCCAAGAAAGGCATTTCGGCCAATCAACTCAAAAGAAGCCTCAACGTCAGCTATAAAACTGCATGGTATCTCTGCCATCGTATCAGGAAAGCCATGCAGGAAGTCACTCCCAGTCCACAGCTTTGCGGCGTCGTGGAAGTAGACGAAACCTACGTGGGCGGGAAGTATGATAAGCGTAGAAAGCGCGGCCCCTGGCAGAAACAGCCGGTCATGGGACTTCTGCAAAGGGAAGGTAAGTTTGAGGCAAAGACCGTCCAAACGACCGGGAAGCAGGTTCTTTGTGGCATTATCAATCAGCGAATCGCTAAGGGTTCTCAGGTCATGACCGATGAACTTCAAGCGTACAAGAATCTTGATAAAGAGGGTTACAGGCATGGAGCGGTAAGCCACAGCACAGAAGAATGGGTACGCGGAAACGTCCACACAAACGGGATAGAAAACGCTTGGTCCCTGTTCAAGCGCTCTATCGTCGGTTCTTATCATCAAATCAGTACAAAACATATGGACGCCTACCTTGATGAATTTGAATGGAGATTCAATGGCCGTGATAATGCGTATCTTTTCCGGGATACTCTCATAAGATTGCTCAATGCTCCCAAGATGGAGTTTAAGGAACTTATCACGAAATCAGCGTAATGTTGTAACCCCAACTTGTCATTTGGCTTCTTTGCCATCTATATAAAGATATCCTCCAGTTCTATCACTCCAAGTCACAATTATATCATGGCGATGTGATTTTCCTTCCAAGGGCTGCTTTACAGTTTTCTCTTGCCCATTTACGGTAAATGTGAAAGAAACGATTCTACATTCTGGATCAAAAAGTATTGACTTCTTGCCAGCGCTATAGAAAACCTTATTAAAACTACCATCAGCTTTTCTTTCATCTATAACTAGGACTATAGTACCCTTTTCATTGCTAAGCTGAAACAATATATCATTTTCGTGTGACCTGTTTATCATGTCTCCATTGATTTTAATATTATTTGACGATTCCGGATAAATTACATTCCCTTTATTTGCCTGCTTTAAACTAAATACAAATAGATATTTAGAATTACATTCTCGTTGTGCTCCATCATCGTCAATGACATACGTTATTGTTAAAATAACGTGGTTATATTCCTTAGTGGCCAATATGAATGGTATGGGCTGTATAGTTAAGTCTCTTCCGGGTTGGAGTGTTCTATTCATTGGGGAGATCGATTCGTTTTGGCCAGCGTCGCTTGTTTTAATATTGTAACGAATATTATTCAACGTGGTAGAACCGGCCGCATTGTTTAAAAGAATATGAAAATCAATATGTTCTTTGCTGACAGCGTCAATGACTAGGCTGGCACCGAGATTCGGCCCTTGGGAAATAGGCGAGGACACAGGCTTTCCCTCACCCGCTGTTGTGCGTATTGCCGCTGATGGATGATCCTTTACCCATTGCGCCTTAACACCATAGAACGCATCAAAACCAAGCGCGATGATAGCGCAGGATAAAATGATATTGCGCAGAAGTTTTTTCAGCGGAGTTAAGGCAATAAGCCATACAAACGCTCCGATGATAATTAGCCAATAAATAAGTAAGGTATACCATCTCATCGGAACCACCATGGGAACAAAGCTAGCAAGGATTGCGATGAGGATGGCTCGGGTGTAATCCCGCTGCGGACATTTGTTTTCCAGGTACATCGCGGTAGGTTAAACGAATCCTCTCCTTGCGTCAAGTGCATAATCGCGAATTATTCTATATCTCATATCATGACGGCAAGTTATATGCCAGTGGGCCTGTCTGCTCGCTGCTGGATAACTCAGAAAGAGTATCAATAGCTCTCCTGGACATTGAGAAATGGTGCCCCTAAATCGTTGCCGTTTCCGAATCATATGCTCACGGTATCTGTGAGAGAGAGGTATTTCTATTCTGGCAAGGAGGGTGGACTTTTGCTGAGCCTGAGCTGGGGGCTATTCCAAAGATTTGTCGCGTACAGCGGCGAGTTGGGTTGAGAGTTTAACAGTGATTTGAAGACCCCATTCGTAACAGATTAATTGCATAGACTGTATCATCAAGCGGCTTCCAAAGGTTGGAGCCATGGTGGTCTTTTAAGCGGAGTCTGTCCTGTGTGGGATTGTGACCAAGTTACCAAGGTTAGATCACAATTTCGAAAGGGGACGGCCTCGTTTTCCCCCGATCGTGCTGCTTACATTGACCGTTATAATCGGTTTTATTATCACCATTTCCTTATTTTGCTCGAAAATGCTGCCGGAGTGTATGTAGCTTCCATATACGGTTTGTTTGCTCGAAAAAGAGAGTATTCACCTAATTGACATTTATACCAATCAGTGCGTCCAATCAGCCCATGTAAATGTAACCTCCCCCTCAACTTCCTAAATCCTGTGGGATGTGGGCACGCCTTGTTTTCTCGAACGCCTTCGGAGTAACACGGATCGGGTCACTTGCCTCAGGAATCCAATCTAGAAATGCGGTTCGGATTCTTTAAAATAAAGATGGAGGGCGAGATGGAAAATGTTGATTGCGATGTTCTGGTGTTAGGCAGTGGGGCAGCCGGGCTAAGGGCAGCGATATCCGCGCGGGAAACGGGACTCGATGTTCTTGTACTCTCCAAGTCAGCGACCGGCAAGTCCGCCTGCACCGGGTTAGCCGGCGGTGTCATGCGAGGTTCCGACAGTTCGGGCGCTCCCGCACATCTAGAGCTCACCCTTCAGGCAGGCCGCGGAATAAATCAGCCAGGTCTTGCCGAAATTCTCTCTCAGGAAGCCCCTGCCCGGCTGGGCGAACTTATGAAGTGGGGCCTCAAGGCTGAAGTCCGGCTTGGATGTATGTTCGCCCAAGGCCGCCCTCCGATTATGGGCGAAGAGATAGTGCGCTGTCTCATCAGAAAAAACAGGGAACTTGGGACGCGGTTTATGGAAAACCTGACCCCTACCGGTCTGGTAATAGAAAACGGGGTGGCGGGGCTTACCGCCTTTGAGCGAAAATCAGGTGAACAGATAGCGTTCAGTTCCGGGGCAGTGGTGCTGGCAACCGGCGGGGCAGCGGCACTCTTCTTTCGCCACAACAATCCCAAACGGATGCTGGGCGATGGGTGGACATTGGCGATCGAGGCCGGGGCGATCCTGCAGGATATTGAATTCGTGCAGTTCTACCCAGTATGTCTGGCCGAACCCGGACACGCGCCCCTGGTGATTCCGCCAATCCTCGCCGATAACGGTATTTTGGTAAACGAGCGCGGCGAGGATATTCTCATGAAATACGGAATAGTTGAACGCCCAGCAGCGATGATCGCTCGGGACCGGCTTTCGCAGGCGCTTTTTCAGGAAATTTATAGAAACGGCCAAAAGATTTTCCTGGATCTACGAGGCGTTACCGAGGAACAATGGCAAAGCGATCCCTTTTCGGCCATCCTGCGGTACGTACTTGGAGATCGCGTAGGGGGGGTAAGGCGTCCCCTTCGCATAGCCCCGGCGGCCCACCATACCATGGGTGGAGTAAAAATCGACGGCAGGGGGGCAACCTCCGTCCCTGGACTTTTCGGGACCGGGGAAGTCACCGGTGGTGTGCACGGCGCCAACCGTGCGGGAGGCAATGCGCTTAGCGAAACCGTGGTATTCGGAGCAATAGCCGGTAATTCGGCGGCCGAATGGGTGAAGGGGAGCGACACAAAAGAGCGGCGGTCTGTCCTGAGGCGGGTGGATGAACGTTTCCGGGCACAGCGGAGCATCCCGTATGCTGAAACCGATTTAATGGAGAGAATCCGCAGGATTATGTGGGAAGACGGGGGAATAGTGAGAAACGAGGCAGGGCTTTCCCGGGCTTCGGAGAATGTGCGGGAAATTCTCGGCGGATTCTCATTTTCCGGACCGGGAAGCGAGAAGACGCTGACCCCGGCCCAAGCCGACGCCATTGAGCTGCGTTCGGCTGCAAGAGTGGCTTCCCTTATTCTGGAAGCAGCAATCAGGAGGACCGAGAGCCGGGGTTCGCATTTCAGGGAGGATTACCCGGAACAGAATGACCGGCAATGGCTGGGACACCTCCAGGTTAAAACGAGCCCGGACGGAGGTGTGTGGGAGTTTGTTCCGCAAACGGAAGCCGGTTCGGAGATACGTCAAACCAGAACTGTTCGATAGTAAGGGTCGCATCTTTAAGTCACCAAGAACCTGACGGTTTTGTGATCACCGGTGCATGAGATTGTGATGAGATCGGGCCTTCCTATCTTGGTCTTGGGCGCTCTACATTAGATTTCGTGGGTAATTTGTCCGTCTGGAGTAAGTTATGAAGTTGACTTTCCACAAAATGCCAATGTGAGGCCTCCAAGGGGAATTCTTGGTATTCCTTTGGGGGCCTTCTCGCCTTCCTGCTCCGTAGAACTTTTGTCTAAGTGAGAGTGAGAATTCCCAGATAGTAACTCCCAAAGAATTCTTTGGATTTTCACCTTCTTATCACCTCAGACAAAGGAGTGTCCAATGGCAAAGTATCTATATTACGGCAACTATGTGGGAGACGGTCTGAAAGGGCTGCTCAAAGATGGAGGCTCCGGCCGGCGCGCTGCTGTGGAGAAGCTGGTCAAGTCGCTTGGGGGGACTATGGAATGCTGTTACTGGGGCCACGGAGAGTACGGCTGGTTCTGTATCGCTGATATGCCGGACAAGGAAAGCGCTACGTCAATGGTGCTGACGATCAACGCTAGTCTGCTCGGCCACGTCAGCGCAGTAGGCCTCCTAACCGCCGAAGAGATGGACCAAGTAGCGAAGAAGTCCCCCACGTACCGGGCGCCGGGGCAGTAGGAGCGCGGGTGACTTGGTTGCTCGCTGATTCAAACTCTACCCGTGTCAGATTTCGTGGATTTATCACAAGAGAGGTTTCATTTATCAATAAAAAGGAGGATTTCCTATGTATGTAGTAGTACGTCGGTACGAGGGTGCCACAGACGCTAAGGAAGTGGCGAAGAAGGTTAATGAAGGCCTGGTGCCGCTCATCAGCCAGTACCCAGGATTCATCGCTTACTACGGGATTGACTCGGGCGGCGGCGTTATGACTGCAATCATGGTCTTTCTGAACCAAACCTACGCGGAGGAATCAGCCAAGCGAGCTATGGACTGGGTGCGACAGAATCTAACCGCCTTGCTTCCTAACCCGCCCCAGATCACAGCCGGAGAAGTCGTAGCGTACAAGAGTTAGGAGATAAGTACCTCATCCGCTTAACCGAGAGGCATTCTTTGAGGCAGTTCCTCTTACCCAACTCATCCACCGCCGCACGTACAATCCAAGCCGGGCCGAGTCGCAAGGCTCCCCCGGCTCTTGCTCATAAAAGCCTGGGTGCACGCGAAACGACCGCTCCAGAGTCTCCCCGGCCGAAGGCGGCGTTGGCATGATCATAACCGGTTTGGTGACGGTGACGCCGGAAGGGAAGGTGTCACACAAACAAACATGCGTAGGGATGATGGTTACACAGATGAGATTGCCGGAATAGGGGATGTGGGTCACCCCTCTGGAAATGGAGGATATTGGCACAACTCGCTGATGGCGGCAGACAAAAAATCGTCGATATAGACTTGGTCAGCAAGGAGTAAAGCAATGAAGGCAATTGCGATTAATGGCAGCCCTATGATGGACCAGGGCAACACCGCCGTGGTGCTCAATCCTTTTCTTGAGGGAATGAGAGAAGCGGGAGCGGAGGTTGAACTCTTCTACTCGAAAAAACTGAACATTAACCCATGTCTGGGGTGCAAAAACTGTCTATTCAGTACGCCAGGTAAGTGCATCCAGAAAGACGACATGGAGATGGTCCTCCCCAAGTTGGCCGAGGCAGACGTTCGGGTGTTCGCGACTCCGGTTTATATGGACGGGATGACAGGACGGCTGAAGAATCTGATAGACCGAATGGGGCTCCCGATGATGGAAGCTGCTTACGAATTGCGCGACGATCACCTCCGCCACCCTATGCGCGAAGGGGTCAAGAGAGGCAAAGTCGTATTGGTTTCCAATTGTGGTTTATGGGAGATGGATAACTTCGACCCATTGGTTGCCCATATCAAAGCAATATGTAAGCAGGTCGACTGGGAATTTGCAGGCGCTCTGCTACGGCCCTATGGATACATATTAGGGAAACTGGTTCAGGTAGGACGTATTGGTGATAGTCCGGTAGATGATATCCTGGAAGCGGCGAAAGAGGCCGGCCGTCAACTTGTGGTAGACGGCAAAATGTCCTCTGAGACCCTCAAAGTCGTCAGCCGCCAGGTTCTGTCGCGTGAAGAATTCATGGATCAAATCAATCGGGCTACTCAACTGAGGATAGACGCCGCAAAAGCAAAATAGTGCATCCTGTTTGTAAGGGGTCGTTTGCTCGCAAAATATTTTTGCATTCAACTGCTTCTGGATCGACCATAAGGAACGGTTGGCTACAGAGAGTACAAAAAGCCGCAATGGTGTTTCGACGACCCGGATGGGCTTCATCCGGCCACAATGGTGAGCCCAATCAATTGATTCCCGTTGCCATGAACATGGGCAGGGTCAGCAATGGCTCTGCCTTTAACATTTCCAATGAGGCCTAGAGTTAACAGATCTCTCCTCCGTGTTAACCTTTGATATTCTCAAAGTATGCGGTTCATGAACTAAACGCTTCGCGTGGGCGTCATCCCTGCGATTTCGCTTCCCTCCCCCAGTCTTCGTAGTGGTTTCTACTTGCCTCAATGACAATCGAGAGCATCCTTTTACCTCGTATACTCGCCAGC
>JBKQLC010000083.1:0-12193 GCA_052147195.1 Syntrophobacteraceae bacterium | reverse complement strand
CCTCGGGGGCTTTGTCGATCTGGTCAAAGGGGATGAATGTGGCTTTGCCCTTCTTTGCGAGTTGCTTTGTAATTGCGGCGGTAAGGGTTGTCTTCCCATGGTCAATATGACCAATCGTCCCGACGTTCACATGCGGCTTTGTCCGCTCGAATTTCTTTTTAGCCATTGCCCTTTCTCCTGAAAAATTAGGATCATATGACCGGAACTTTAAACAAATGTTCAATAGGCTACGTTTCCAGGGAGCGCGGATATGACCGGCATACCCGCTCTGTCCTGCAAATCGGCGCCAAATGGAGCCCACGACCGGGCTCGAACCGGTGAACCTCTTCCTTACCAAGGAAGTGCTCTACCTACTGAGCTACGTGGGCTTTCGAGAATGCAGCCAACAAGAGGATTGGAGAAGGTCCATATCGTGAAGGGAATGCGGGATCATCTGGAAATTGAATGACGCCCCCGGCCGGAATCTAGCTGGCATCCCAAACTCAACGTATGTAGTACCAACGACAATGACTTGCTTTATGGCCGCCACTATCTCCTACATGCCATATGTGGTGGTGAGGGGAGGATTCGAACCTCCGAAGGCTACGCCGGCAGATTTACAGTCTGCTCCCTTTGGCCGCTCGGGAACCTCACCTTGGAAAAGCGCGCTCATGGAGCCGTGAATTCCAAGTAAGCCTTTTTAAATAGCATGTTGAATCATAAAAAACAACTACTATTGTAAAATTTTTCCGAATGGCAATTGCCCGTTGGAAAGACGCAGAACGGATGGATTTGGAGCCAAACCAGCCTAAGGGCTGACTGCTTTTATCCTGGTGATCTGCTGGTCTATCAGGGCGGCGGATGGATAATCTCCCGGCGCCTGGGACGCGAGCTGATACATCTCGACGGCCTTGGTGAAATCCCTCTTGCCTTCAAAAATCCTGCCCAGGTTCCAGTCAGCTTCCCGCTCCAAATCCGGCATGCCGAGTTGCTTGAGGCTTGCCCACTGATTGGCAGCCTCATCGGACTTTCCTGTCGACTCATAAGCATAGGCAAGCTGATACAGTATTAGAGGTCTCAGGCCGTGACCGGGAGGCGCAAGCTCAAGGGCTTCTTTCCCCGTTTTGATGGCATCCTCGTAGCGTTTGGTCTCAAAGAAAGCCTTTGCAAGCTCTATCCTGGCGTTCAGCGCCGGAGTCGTATCCTTATGCTCTGAGATGAATTTCTGCAGATCGGGAATAAGCTTCTCCCAGTCCGCAACTGTGCCTTTACCTTCGGCAGGGAGCTTGGGGACAAGCATTCCGTAATCCGACTGCGCGCGGGCCTGCTTCGAATGATCGTGAGCGCTGAACCCCCAGATCGATACGCAGGTGAACAGAATTGCTGCACCCACCCCAACGACAGTCGCATAATTCTTCTCGGCCCATTTTTTCGCTTTATCAAAAGCTGTATCCGGCGCCACTACCGATTTTTTCTGCAATTTCTTAACGGGTTTTATTTTCTTTACGCCCAAAGTGGACTCCTTACTCAGGGTTTATCGTAGCCGGAATTTGACCGGTCCAACCGGGAAAACATTCCTTTCTATTTCTTTACCGGGGAAATTGCAACCCCCCGGACAGGGGGGGCTCAAAATCGAGCTGTTCGCAACCCCTTCCGGCGGATGCAATTATTCGATGTTTTGCGCCTGCTCCTTGAGTTTTCCGATCTCGGTCTTCATCCGGACGACCGCCTGGACCGTATCCAGATCGGTTGTCTTGGAACCGATCGTGTTGGTTTCGCGGTGAAGCTCCTGAATGATAAAATCGAGCCTTCGCCCGTCGGCCAGCTTCTCGCCGCTCAGGAGAGATTGAACTTGGTCCAGATGGCTTGCCAGCCGAACGATTTCCTCGTTTATGTCCGCCCGGTCGATAATAAATGCGATCTCCTGCAGTAACCTGTTCTCATCGGGCTCTGTACCGCCGAGCAACAGTTTCATCCGCTCCTCGATCCTGCCCTTGTACTCTTCGATAACAGCCTCTCTGCGGCTGCGCACCACCGCAAGATCTTCCCTCAAGGCCGCCAGCCGCTCCCGGAAGTCCCGCAGCAGCGACTCGCCTTCAAGGGCGCGCATCCTGACCACCTGGTCGAGCGCCTCGGACATCGCGGATGAAATTAGTTGCTGGACGGCTTCGGAGTCGATAACCGGTTCCGGGGTCTCATATATATGAGGGATTCTGAGCAGATGATCCAAAGATGGCTCGCCGGTGTGCCGGATCTCAAGATGAATCTCCTGGAGCTGGGACCAGTAGTAGCGTGCAAGCTCCAGGCTGATGTGAGGCGCCTTTTGCCTTATATCGGTGCTATCTATCTGTACGAAGGCATCGATCCGGCCCCTTCGTATGCTCGCTGAGATCAACTTCCTGCACAGGTCCTCAAACTCGATGAAATTCCTGGGAATACGAACGGAAATGTCGAGCTGTTTGGCATTAAGAGCACGCATCTCAACGCTTACGGCGTATCCCGCTCCTTCATTGCGGCTGCGGCCAAATCCGGTCATACTGTGAATCAAGATAAGCTCCTTATGGATTTATTCGATTTGAAAATCAGCTACATCCGGGCAAAGCGCCGGATCAACTCGCGCATCTCCGAAACCGAAAGCTGGCCCGGCGCCGTCTCCGATTGGCCCTCAAGCTGTGCATAAGTCCAGGGACTGCCCAGAAACAGGCTTACCGGCCTGCTCCACCCTCCGGCCGGTCCCATGCAAAACGCAACCAGGTCGACGCCCAGTTCTTTTCCAGCCAGTGGAATCAGTTCGAGCACCCGTAGATTATCCTCGTCCGACTGGGCCATGGTAACTATTTTCAACGCATCTGCCCCTGGTTTGCACATGCTTTCCAGCTTTGCCCGCAAAATCTTCCTGCCGGGGGTTTCAGCCGGACTGTGCCAGGAAATGAGAACCTTTGCTCCTGCCCGCCTGAGCGGGGCGATCATATCTATACACGCGTCGTATTCAAGGTCTATCCAGTCGGCGCCGGATTTTGCCGCATCCTCGAGCATTCTCAGCCGGACGTCCTCCCGGCCGACAAAGGCGCCCATTTCCCTGGAGGGCCTGTTGGTGGCGATCACAGGAAGCCGGGGCTTTCCGGACAGAGCACCGAGAAAAGAATTCATTTCCTCCACCGGGTAGCTCTCGGCGAATTTATCCATTCGCCACTCCACAAGATCGACCTCCGGGTGGTTCAGCCATTTCGGGAACCCTTCGGGGGAGCATCCGGTAAGACATCCGCAAATACTCATTGTCCGTACGCGGGGGAGCAACTCTTCTTCCACCGCGTTCGCATTGTCCGAACCGGGTTTGCCCGCAGCCGCATGGAAGAGGCTGGGTATATCCCCGCTCTTCTCATGTCCGCTCATGCCCGCCTCCGCAATGATCGCGGCCCATTCGCATCTTTTCCTTCTCGATCCGGAATGGCTGTGCGGGGTCGCTTTTCGGGTAAGAACCGAGAATCTTCAAAACGGTCACGTTGTCGGCCAGGGCATCCAGGGCTGCCCGGACATGGCTGTCGTCCCGGTGGCCTTCTATATCCGCATAAAAAAGATATTGGCAGGCAAAGAGCCGGTTGGGCCGCGACTCGATACGGGTCATATTGATCGAGGAAAGTGCGCCGAGTGCGGCGAGTAATGCGCCGGGCCTGTCGGAAACCGCAAAGAGCAGCGAGGTCTTGTCGTTTCCGGTCTTCTGATTGGAGTAGTTGCCCAGTGCTAGAAACCGGGTGGTGTTTCCTGGATTGTCTTCTATCCGTTCGGCGAGAATGCCGAGTCCGTAGTGTTGGGCCGCATAGAGGTTGCAAATGGCCGCCCCGTTCGGGTCAGCCTTTGCTAGAACTGCAGAGCGTGCGGTAGAAGAGCACTCGGTGAATTCGGCATGACCGATATGTTCCAGCAGCCATCTGCGGCACTGATCAATGGCCTGTGCCCGCCCGTAGAGGCTCTTGATTTCACCAAGATTTTCAACGTTGCCGCAAAGGCAATGGGCAATCTCCAGGTAGCATTCGCTGATTACGCGTACCTCACGCTCATAGAGCAGGTCCATGCTGTGGCCCACCTCACCCAGGAGCGAGTTTTCAATCGGGATCACCGCCAGGTGCGCCTTCCCTTTGAGAAAGCTGTCGAATACCTCCTCCAGGGATGCGCAGGGTAGATAAGAGGCGGAATGACCAAAGAGCGAAATCGAGGCCAGGTGAGAATATGTCCACTCAGGGCCGAGAAAGGCGACCTGAAGCTTGTACTGGATAAGCCTGGAGGCGGCAAATATTTCCCGGTAGATGGAGCGCAGTGATTCCTCGGACAGGGGGCCGGAGCTTAGCTTCGAGAGCCGCTCGAAAATAATCGCCTCGCGTTCCGGGTAAAAAAGTGGAAGGCCCTTGGATGCCTTTATACGGCCCACTTCGATGGCAAGCTCCATCCGCCTGTTAAGAAGCCGGAGCAACTCGGAATCAATACCATCTATTTCTTCTCTTGTTCCATCAAGCTTTTCATCCACTTTTGTTCAACTCACCTCTGATTTTCAACCCTCGCGGATTGCTACCTCTGTTTTCATTCAGAAATGGCCGTCCGCGGACTCATTCGAATCACCCGACACAACCAGCACGCAGTAACCCTTTCTTCGAGCGCTCCCAGGAGCAGGCCGTTTTCACCCTCCGGCCCGGCGGGAAGAAAAAGATAAGTTTACACGGCTGGACCTTTAATGGCAATTGCAGACACGGACTCGCCCCGCTCGCGCCTTAGCGATACTCGCCGAAATCAACCGCCGATCGAGGACATTGGCCGGGAGATACACTTTCGAAAAACAGAGCTGCTGAGTTGGTGTTTTTCCGGCTTTTTGTTGATTGCTGAGCGTATTGCGGCGGCAATCTCTTCATCGGGTAGACCCTGCCGCAACGGCAGCCGCAAATCGGTCTCTTCCGTGGAAAAAAGGCAGGTCCGAAGCTTTCCGTCCGAGGTTAACCGAAGCCGGTTGCAGCTCGGGCAAAAATGCTCGGACACCGGACTGATTATTCCAATTTTCCCCGGCGCGCCTTCGAACCTGTAATGACGCGCCGGACCGTTGCTCTCTCCCCCGCGAGAGGCCGCCAGAGGAGCTACGCGCCTCAATCGCTCCAGAATTTCAGAGGCCGGAACAAACGCCGTGTCGTAATCAACCTGCTGGAAAGGCATGAACTCGATAAAGCGGACGTGAAAGGGGAACTGGAAAGTCAGCCGGGCCAGATCTTCGATTTCATCGTCATTTACGCCGCGCATGATTACCGCGTTCAACTTGACAGGCGAAATGCCTGCTCGTTCGGCGGCAAGTATCCCCTCCCACACCCGGTGGAAAAGATCCTTCCTGGTTATCGCCGCAAACCTTTCGGGCCTCAGGGTATCCAGGCTGACATTGATGCGCTTTATGCCCGCATCGCGAAGTCCCTGTGCAAAATCCGCGAGCAGTACGCCGTTGGTCGTAAGACCCAGGCTCTCCAGGCCGGAAAGTCCGGAGATGCTTGCGCACAGGCTGAGGACGTCCTTTCTGACCAGAGGCTCACCGCCCGTTATGCGGACCTTCGAAATACCCATTGCGGTCACGATCCCGGCAAGTCTTACGATTTCCTCGTAGCGCAGTATTTCCGCGTGGTCGAGTTTGGGAACACCGCTTTCAGGCATGCAGTAAGAGCAACGAAGATTGCACCTGTCAGTAATCGACAATCTGAGATAATCTATCTTCCTCTTGAAGGAATCGGTTGGTGGAGCGGGCATCCAAATTTTCCCAGCTAAACAGTTAGTGTTTATCCGTAAACAATGCCAGGGGTGAACGCCACCCTTTTTTAAGGGGGACTTTAAGCGCCCGCTTCGCCGGCAGGCAGGGTGCAGAGCTACCGGGCAGCGGCCTCGCCGCTTGCGCAGTAGCTGCGCAGCTCTCCCAGATGAACACCGTTAAAGATATTCAGAAATTCCAGATTCAATAAATCTCTTCATTAAACTTGGCTTCATAACATTTTAACAAACATTTAGAAACCGTACTTTCGGGAAGGACTATCCTGGGGTACGCGCAAGGCCCTCTCTCGTGCTCCCCTTTAATGGGACAGGGCGAGCTCGACGGGGGTCTTTTTTTTTGAGTCCGCCGGTAGATGATTGCCCAAAACTTTCTTGACTTTGCCTCCCCCGTATGCTTTATGACTGACCAGTCCGTACCGGGAAAGAGGAGCCGCTTTTGTTGCACAAACATCCAGACCAGCAAAGTGCCTACGCCATTGTTAAGAAAATGGCCCAGGCCGGAAACTGCGAAGGAATGATCGAGGCCATTTCAGAAGATACCTCTGCATCATCTCCTCAAAGCTTGATCGATGAGCTTTCCCGCTGGTTTGTACATATCCGTTCGGCATTGAGGACCGGGGCGCTTCAAAACAAAATCAGCACTTCAGCCCTGGTCGAGGCCCTCGGGGAGATTGCCCGAAAAAAGGGTATCCCGGCTTCGCGCTTCTACCAGAACCTTCTTGAGAAAATTCTGATAGAGGACGCTGAGGAAACCATCCCACTACCTTCCAAGCCGAGCGCCAAGGAGAGGATACTTGAGGCGGCCCTGGAGGTTTTTTCAAATAAAGGCTTTCATTCGGCCACCACGGACGAGATCGCCGAGAGAGCCGGAGTTGGAAAGGGGACCCTTTACCGCTATTTCGAGACCAAGGACAAGCTTTTTGCCGAACTGGTGCGATTGAGAACTGAGGAACTCGGGAAGAGGGCCGGTTCGATCATTGACAGCCGCGACGACGTGCTGACGATGATCTCGAAGTACATCAGACTTTACTTCGAATTCTTCGACAGCAACCAGCGTCTCTTCAGACTCGTCGTACAGGAACAACTCGATCTTGGCGAACACTCTCCGGACGAGTACTTCAGAAGGGTCATGCGGGCGATTCCGAAACTGAAGAGGAAAGTCTACGAAGGAACCCAGCAGGGGATTCTAAAGGACGTGGATTTTCAGACGGTCTTTTACGGTACTATGGGCTTTGCACACGGGGTAATACAGAAATGGCTCGCCCGGGACTGTTCCTACTCGCTTGTGAACGAACTTCCGGGCGTGTTGGAAGTTTTGTTCTATGGATTTGTCAAAGATGCGCGAAAGATTGAATGTGAAAACTGATCAAACAAGGAGGATTTAATGAGCGTGACAGCAGAAGAGACCAAAATCATCGACATTATTGCTAACCAGCTTGGGGTAGATAAGGACATGGTAACTCCCGGGGCAAACATAGTTGACGATCTGGGGGCCGATTCTCTTGATGTAGTAGAACTGGTAATGGCTCTTGAGGAGGCTTTCGACACGGAAATCCCCGACGAAGATGCCGAGAAGATCCGCACTGTTCAGAATATTTTTGAGTATATGAAGAAAAAGGCGGCCTAGTGTTGGCACCCAGCCGCCAGTGATAAACCGCATTAGTTAATAGCGGACAGCTTCAATTCCAGGATTTTCGATTGCACGACTTTGAAGTCCTTGCCTCGGTTGAGCGAGTGGTTTTTCAAAGCCGCTCGGTCTTCTTTCACCCGGACCGGATTGGGCCAGCGATATCCGAGTGGGGGGATCCGTTGGATCCCTCCCCGTCCTGGGAACATCCCTGCCATTTTTTCGACGGGACTGAGGAGAGCATCCGCTGGATTTTTGCTCTCGACGTTTTGAACCACTGCTTCTGGCCCGATCAGGGCGAACCGGTCTGGAACGTCATCTACAATGGTGAGTCTTACTCGGGGTACTGGGGGCTTGCGGCCAGTCTCAAGCGGGCGCGAGGGCAGGGTTTTCCCATAACCGATCCTCATTTTCTGTACGGCATCAGCGCAAACGACCTTGCTGAAATCTTTTCCGGCCGGGGCACTATCCCCATGTTTGAATGCAGACTGAAGAACCTCCGAGAGGCAGGTTCGATTATCCTGTCCCAACTCGGCGGCGATATCATGTCCCTGTTATATGCCTCATCGGGCAGCGCCGTCCAGTTGGTCAGCGAGATTGTCTCCCATTTTCCCAGCTTCCGCGATGAGGCCCTCTACAGGACCGGCAAGGTTTATTTCTGGAAAAGGGCGCAGATTTTTGCCTCGGACGTCTTCTCCGCGTTCGGTGGGCAAAAATGGGGGGAATACCGCGACATGGAGCGGCTCACCGCATTCGCCGACTATAAGCTTCCGCAGGTGCTCCGGGAGCTTGGAATTATTTCGTATCATCCGGAGCTTGCGGCCAGGATTGATGCTCTGGAATACCTGCAGGCGGGGTCCGAGGAGGAAGTGGAGATTCGGGCAATGACTGTGTGGGCCGTCGAGGAACTGAGGAAGAGTTTCCAGGAGCGCGGGCGCAAGCTTACGAGTCCCCGGGTTGACAACTGGCTTTGGCAGTTGGGACAGTTGGATGCCTTTCGCAAACGTCCATATCATCGCTGCCGGACAATTTTTTACTAAAAAGCTTGGAAATCATGGCGATCATCCGCTCCCGCTTCCGGGCATAACAAATAACGCTCGCCCATTGCATCGAACTGCATCCAGTATTTTCCTCAGAGTCCAGGCGGGCCTCCTCGGCTGTTTTGGTTAGCGAGCGTCAAGCTCAAATGGGTATGATAGCGTTCAGAAATATTTACTATTAGATGGCACTTTTGATTCGATTGCCTATATCCAACCGTTTTGATATAGTTTCTTCGCGTCAAAATCGGACCTTGGGCTTCACTTTGCACAGAACATATAGACAAGGTAGTTTTTAATGTTGCACAAGATAGCATTATTTGCCGCTCTGGCCGTCTTTTGCGCCGGGATGATCCTTAAAATTTCGGCTTGGTTCAGATACTCCGTAGGCCCGCAAATTGCCGGCTTCCAAACTTCCCGCCGGGTTACCTCAGCCCTGAGGGGAATAGTGGATACTTTTTTCAGCCGAAAAGTAGTGACGCTCATCAGAGTTTTCTTCCTGGAGGTGATTTTTCAGTCGAAGGTTTTGAAAGAAGATACCCTGCGATGGTTAATGCATATGTGCATCTACAGCGGCTTTACGATGCTCTTCTTTCTCCACGCGCTGGACAATTTGGTAGTGGCCCGCTTTTATCCCGGTTATTCTGCAACTCTGAATCCTTTTCTGTTTCTGAGGGACGCGAGTGGAGCGCTCATCGTCTCGGGGGTCGCACTGGCCGTTTACAGGCGATTTATCCGGAAGGCCGAACGCCCGATGACCAGCCGCATGGACGTCGCCGTCATGGTGATGGTCAGCCTGACAGTGCTTTCGGGTTTTTTGCTGGAGGCCGCCAAAATTACCTCTCATTCCACTTTTCAGACAATGAGCGAGGAATACGCCGGCCAGGCCGATCCGGAAGAACTTAAATCTTTGGAATCCTACTGGGTTAAAAACTTCGGGCTTGTGTCACCGGAAATCAAAGGTCCTTTCGATAAAGCGGTTCTTGAAAAAGGAAAAACCGCCCACGAAGTCAACTGCGCCGAGTGTCATTCCAGCGCGCAGTGGGGTTTTGGGGGATACGCCGCCTCAATTCTCGTCAGGCCGGTTGCATCGGCGCTGGACAATGCGGGCCTGGTGGTTTTCCTCTCGTGGGCGCATTTCATTTCGGTGCTGGGTCTTTTGGCCTACTTGCCTTTCAGCAAGATGTTCCATGTCCTGGCCACCCCTCTGAGCCTGATGGTTAACTCTGTCATGGACAGTCAGTCAGAGCCCGCCAACATAGCAACGCGTCAGATGCTGGAACTGGACGGTTGCACCCACTGCGGGGCATGTACGCTCAGGTGCTCGGTTGCTGTGGCGGTCCATATGATTCCGAATCAAAACATCCTTCCGTCAGAGAAAATCGCTTCGCTCAAGAGACTAGCCGCAGGGAAGGTGCTGGACTCAAAAGAACTCCGCGCCATACAGCAGGGAATGGTCCTGTGCACGAACTGCGACCGTTGCAGCATCGCGTGTCCGTCGGGGATTCAGTTGCGTGACCTCTGGTTTTCCGCAAGGGAGCGGCTGCTGCAGCACTCAGTCGAGGAGTACCAACTCCTTTCACCTTTCGCCTATTACCGCGGCCTGCAACGGGAAGCTATCGAGAGAAAAAATTACCTGAAGCCCCTCGATCTTGCCCTTAAGAACGTAGCCGGCAACGTAGACGGGTCGGTAAATGGAACTCTGATGGCGGGCGAAAAAACGCTGCTCGGCAAACTAAACGCATCCATCCAGGCAAATTCTCTTTCCAACTGCTATCGTTGCGCGACCTGCACCAATTCCTGCCCCGTCGTGCTAAACTACGAGCGACCCGCGGAAGTCCTGGGACTTTTACCGCACCAGTTGATGCATGCCGTAAGTTTACGGTGCTGGGATCTGGTTTTCAGCTCCAGGATGCTTTGGGACTGCCTTGGCTGTTATCAGTGCCAGGACAATTGTCCGCAGTGCGTATCGGTTACCGACATCATTTACGAACTGAAGAACCGGGCCATTTCCCGCAGGAATGACGAGTTGATCTCTTGAGAAACGGAAAAAGCATGAAGATAGCACTGTTCCGCTGCTGCATGACATCGATGGGACTTGCGCGCTATGAGACTTCCTCCAACGCGGTCCTTCGGGAGCTTGGAATCGAATTCGTAAATATAAAAGAGTTCAACTGCTGCGGATATCCGCTTAGAAACCTCAATTTTGAGGCGTACCTGCTCTCGTCGGCCAGAAATTTGGCCCTGGCTGAACGGGCGGGTCTCGACATCCTGACGATCTGCAACTGCTGCTATGGCAGCCTGAAATACGCCGAGCACGTCCTGAAGAAATTTGTTTCAACAAGAGAGCAGGTAAATGCGAATCTTGCAGCGGAGGGATTGAAGTTCTCCGGAACGGTCTCGACTAAGCACCTGCTGGGCGTTCTCCATGACGACCTCGGCGTCGAGACGATAAGAAAGCGGCTCAAGAAAACCCTTAACGGTCTGAGAATCGCAACACATTACGGCTGCCACCTCCTCAGGCCAAAGGAAGTGCTCGGTTTCGACCAAGGCTTTCAGCCGGTGAAATTCGACGCCCTTGTTGAGGCAACAGGGGCGGTAAGCGTCCCCTGGACGGGCAAGTTGGACTGCTGCGGCTCGCCGCTGTTGGGAGTAAACGATGAGCTTTCGATGGACCTGGCCGAAAAAAAACTCAGGAACGCCCATCGAGGCGGAGCGCAGTGCCTCACAGTTACCTGTCCTTATTGCCAGATACAGTTTGGAAGAATCCAGAGACGCATAATCGAGACCCGCAATTTTGACACACCGGTCCCCTGTGTCCTCTATCCGGAGTTGCTCGGGCTGTGCCTGGGAATCGACCGCGAAAAGCTGGGCCTCGAAGAAAAGCTTCCCGAGGTAGTGAGCGCTCACTTACGGGATATCGAGGCGCAACCTGCACATGAGGTTAACGGGCAGACTATGCCGGCCGCAATTCCGGGAACAGGGGCGAGAACCGATGCTCAGGCCTGACCAGTTAGAATCTTCTAACGTAGGATGGCCCTGCAGTCTCGCCGGGCGTCCATACGGATGCCATTGCCACTCATGAGAGTGCCAACAAGACACGGGAAACGGCCGAAATCCTTATCCCCGTGCACGACCTGTCAATCGGGAAACAAAACAGCATTCCAGCTTGAAAAGTTCATAACCACGGGAAAAAAGCTTAATGACTATATTCAAGAGTTTCTTTGTACGTCCTGCGGCTTTAACGTAAACTGTTTGGCAGGAGCAAGCAAATCCACCCAGGCCGTGGCTGTGCCAACATACTCCATATTGACGATCTCACCCGTTCGGGTATCAACATCCATGAAACAAATCGGGAGTTGCTTTGCATCGAAGGAAAAGAGCTCGGTTTTGGACAGGCAATGAGGATCAGCAATGAGCAAATGCGAGAAATGCGGTGCCTTAATCGAGGCTCCAGAGACCTATGAGTTTGCCGGTGAATCTCTTTGCGAGGATTGTTACCTGGAGCAAATGGTAAAACCCGTCACGTGCGATCCTTGGGCCGTTTACAGTGCAGGGCGCACCAAGGGGAAAGCTCCTCAACTGACCGACATTCAAGGGCGAATTTTAAATCTAATCAAAACCAAAGGCCCTCTTGAAGCCCCTGAGATTTGCGGACAACTCGGCATAAGCGAAGCGCAGTTTCAAAACAATTTCGCAACGTTGCGGCACATGGAGCTTGCCAGGGGCTTCAAGGATGGTGATAAGGTTCGTTACACTC
>JBKQLC010000082.1:0-11003 GCA_052147195.1 Syntrophobacteraceae bacterium | reverse complement strand
TCCTGGTCCGCCGAGATGACCAGGCTGGGGCAACGGATCTCACCGAGGTATTTCAAAACACTCCAGTCTCTAAGCGCCAGGATCGAATTATAATAGGCGTTCTTATCGTTTTGTGCCCACCTTTGTGCAACTTCCCTGCGAAGCCTTTCCTGCCCATTTTCGGGGAAGAGGCGACCCGCCAGGATTTTGGCCATCGTATGCATTCCGAGTACCCGAATAATTAATCTGCGCTTCAGGAATTCAAATTTTTGCCTGAGTGTCAGCAGTGTGAGATCCGGACCGCTGTTAACAATAACCATGCTCCTGAGAAGCTCCGGGTAGCTCACCGCCATTTGGAAAGCTATCATGCCGCCCATTGAAAGGCCTACCAGATGGGCCGGCAAGGCGTCAACAGCCCTGAGCAAGCGGACGGTATCATCGCAGAAAAGCGAAATGGTGTATGGCCCGGGAGGTTTGTCGGAGCGGCCTTGTCCACGGTAATCAAATGTGATTACCCGGTAGTTTTTCGAAAAATAAGCCACCTGTCTTTCCCAGTCCCGGACGCTCTGGCCGAGGCCGTTCAAAAAGACAAGAGGCTGCCCCTGCCCTGCCGTCTCATAGTGGAGAGTGATCTTGTCGATTAAGATATCCGGCATGATGGTAAGCTCCTCATTGCCTGTATCTCAGTTCGAACCTTAAGGGCGCATCACCTGCAATTTTCCTGGATTCATTCATTACCAGCTCACGTTCGCGCGGCAGCCTCACGACCCCGCGCACGCAAATAGCCTCGTCGACGAACTCGACATCCAGGGTCGGCATGAAAAACGGAAGCGTGGTGAAAAGGCGTGCTTTAATTTCGGCGGCCAGCGCTCTGAGTTTGAGGGCGCGCATGGACTTTTCATCTTTTAGACTATCTTTTTGAGGGACGACCCCGGTGATGGCGGCACAGATCTCGCCAATTGACATAGTAGCGGAATCGAACACGATATCATAATCGGCCGGGTCTTTGCCGTCCCGGCCATAAACAGTCAGCAGAAAACCGGCCCTGTCGCGATCTGTTCTTTCTATAAGCCAGCGAGCCGATTCCTCGTCGATTGACTCCAGCTCGGAAACCCTTGCTATCCTTTGCTCGAAAGGGGCCACAATGCGTGTGCGCAGTGCGAAAGGGACACCATTCAGGAGATAATTGCCTCCACGCCCGATAATGACCACCCTGTCGGAGGAGGCCTCGTTCATAATTGTACTCTGGACCATAGCCACAAAGCCCTGGTAGGACCAGTCATATTTTTCCCAAATCCTCGGGGCATGTTCATCGAAGCCTTCCGTCCATTTTTCCCATTTATGGCCTGCGGCTTTCAACCTGGAAAGGATGCCCTCGCGGTCGGCGTATCCATATCCCAGGCTGCTCGAAAGTGCTAGTCCCACCTCACGGCCCCCGCTGCCCAAATCTCTGGAAATGGTCAGTACCGCCATATTATTCCTCGACTTTCCCCTGGGATTGTATTTTGCCTTCGGCACTTATTTCAGCGTCGATCATCCGCTTCAAAGCGAGCCTGCCAACGATAATGACTCCAGCCGCGCAAAAGGCCGTGAACCCATAGCGAACGGCAACCGGAAGAGCGATATAGCCGGTCAGGGCCCGGTCGCTCATCATCATCTCGGCGCCCACGCTTCCCAGAATCGCAGCCCCAATGTAGATTATAATCGCGTAGCGGTCCATGAGCATGGACAGCAGACCGCTGGTGAAGATTACGAAAGGAATGGAAAGTCCCAGCCCGAGAAGCATCAGGAAAAAATTCCCATGAGACGCGCCGGCAACAGCGATCACGTTATCCAGCGACATGGTCAGATCAGCGATGACCATGATCTTTATCGCATGGAAAAGAGTTGTCGCCTCCTTTTCTTCACCACCTGGAAATCCTTGCACGAAGAGCTTGACCGCTATCCAGAGCAGTGCTATCCCACCGGCCAGCTTGACCCAGGGGATTCCAAGGACCTCCGCGACAATGAAGGTAAGCACGATTCGCAGCGCCACCGCCGCTGCAGCGCCAATCATGAACCCTTTTCCCCTCAGGTGCGGCGGCAGCGATCTGACCGCCATGGCTATCAGGACCGCGTTATCTCCCGAGAGGATCAGATTTATTATTATGATATTGAGCAGGTCCCACAGGAGAGTCCCCGCGAATCCCGCTAGTCCAGGGTCCAAGATAAATGCTCCTTTAGCAAACCGGTTCCGAAATTTCAAACCAGTGTTCAAGTGTGACTTAAAAAGGTGTATAATTCAACTTCAGGAGCTTAGCCAGTGTCCATTCGGAATTTTCGGGATGAGACGGTGGAAGTTTCCGGCTTGGATTTTTCGTCGGAAAGGATTTGTCGTCGGAAAAGAAAGCACTGTGCCGCCCGCAAGTGCGGAAAGGTTTTTTTTGACGGCGAGTATCCGGTCGGATTAAAAAGAGCATACAGGTTTTTTGGAGCGCGGATGGCCAAGAGCGGACGATTCGGAAAATATGGGGACCTGAAGAGAAAAGAGCAGATCAGGTCCACTCGAGTTTCCCGGTCCGAGCAGGGCAAGATCCTATTTACATCGGCAGCAGCGGCCCGGGAGATCCGCCCCGGGAAACGGCCGAAGAAGTAAAGCATTTTATGGAAGAATCAGCCACCTGTCACCAGGAGAAGAAGAAGGCGAACGTAACGGTTCGCCGAATGGAAATTGACGATATTGCAACAGTTTTTCACCTTGGAGAAAAACTTTTTACAGCCAGCGAGGTCCCGAATCTTTTCCGAACATGGGATGAATACGAAGTAATCAACTATTTCCAGAATGATTCGGAGTTTTGCCTGGTCGCACAAACCTGCGATGAGGCGGAGATTATAATCGGTTTTTTGCTAGGCACAACCGTGACCAAGAGCCGTTCAGCCTGGAAATATGGATACCTCGTATGGCTCGGGGTAGACCCGGTTTTTCACGAAATGGGAGTGGGAGCCAAGCTCTTCAAACGTTTCCGTGACCTTATGGTGGCAGATGGCGCGCGAATGCTGCTGGTCGATTCGCAAGCGGACAATGAAGTCGCCCTGCATTTTTTCAGCAAAATGGGCTTTGGGCATCCTCAGGAACACATCTACCTTGCCTTAAACCTGGATTCGCGCAGGCAGAAACGAAACTACCGCCGGAAAAACGGTAACGCGGATTGATACTCAGTTGCATTTCGAGTAAGACTCCCATTAAAAGGCATTTTGTTGCGACATGCTACCTGCCGACCTCCACATTGAAAGCCTTCGCACCCTTCTGCGCGATCTCATAAATATTTACAGCCCCACAGGAAAGGAACACGAGATAGTCGGTTTTCTTTTTGACTATCTCAAAAAGGAAGGGCTGCCGGTAAAGATGCAGCAAATCGGTGGGGGCCGCGCAAACCTGCTGGTCATACCGCCTTATACCGAGATCGAGGCCGTTCTGGTGGGGCACGTCGATACGGTTGCGGCCCATGACCTGGACTCGTTCGGCTGCCGCGAAGAAGACAACCTGGTCGCAGGACTTGGGGCCGCCGACATGAAAGGCGGCTGCGCGGCAATCATTGAAGCATATATCGCTTATTGGAAACGGGGTGGCCTCCTCCCGCCCGTCGCCCTGGCGCTCGTTTGCGGTGAAGAGGAGGAGGGGGACGGAACCCGGATGTTAGTGAAGGAACACCATTTCCCCTGGGCGCTCATAGCCGAACCGTCCGATTTGAGCCCCTGTTTCAGCCATTATGGCTATGTGGAAATCTCAATAAGTACGACCGGGAAAAGGATGCACGCATCCCTGGCCACAGCCGGCCAAAACCCTGTCGAAGCGATGCTGCGCCTTCTGCTCCGGATGTCTAGATATTTTACCCGGGACCGGCCAGAACTTGTCTATAATATCAGGGACCTGTGCAGTTCGCGCTCTGGTTTTGCCGTTCCGGAGAGGTGCGACGTCTGGCTTGACGTTCACCTTCCGCCAACGGCGCCGCAAGGCCGGATAATGATGGAAATCGAAGAGATCGTAATAGAGCAGAAGCGGGAGGACGCGGGCTTCAGCGGTACGCTTTCATTCACCAATGTTCACACGGGATATGAGCTGCCCCACAAAGGGGAACTGGCTGAAAAGTTGAAGCGGATTTACCAGGAACACCGCTTGCCCTGGGAGCCACAGGCTTTCCGGAGCCATTCGGACGCCAACCTGCTCTGGGCCGCTGGAATAAAGCCGATAATTCTGGGTCCGGGAAGCCTCGAGCAAGCCCATTCGCCCCATGAATCCGTTTCATTCGAGCAGGTCATGCTGGCCGCGAATATATATTACGATCTTATCGATTCGCTCGGTGATAATACGCAGCGCCGATAATGCTTGCACAAACCATCCTGCCCGTCACACCGGACGAAAGCCAGGCGAAACCGGGGCAGACTCCGGCGAGGAATCAAGGGGTTGCGCGGAGGCGTACATCGACGCTCTGCGAGGTAAGCCCGAAGATTGACACCGCCAGGGCGGAAAAGTACCCTTTCAGGATGGAAACTAATTATCGATGCCGCCCACTCCTTAGCACTCCGGGGGCAAAGCGCGCGATCCTGCGTCAGCAAGGTTTGAATTCATCCCCGTAGTGCAAGCAGCTAGAAAGGTATATCATCGTCCGGCGGCCCCGAAATCGGGGGCAGTTCTTCTACTGCGGAACGCCCTGCGGGACCGGCGTTTCTCGCCTGATTCTGGCTGCCCGCAGACCCCTGTCCCTGGCTTTGCCCCTGGCTCTGGCCCTGGCCCTCCGCGCTTCCCAGCATCTGGATTTCCCGAGCTATAATCTCGGTGGAATAACGTTTCTGGCCTTGAGGATCTTCCCACTGGTTAGTGCGAATGCTGCCTTCAATATAGACCTGGCGGCCTTTGGCGAGGTAATTTCCACAGAATTCAGCCGTTTTGCCGAAGGTGACGATACGGTGCCATTCCGTCCGATCCTCCCATTTGCCTTCCCCGACCGAAACGGAATCGTTTGTTGCAAGGTTGAATTTAGCGACTGCGACTCCGTTGGGGCTGTATCGGATATCCGGATCGGCCCCCAGTCTGCCGACTAGTATAACTTTATTGACCGTGCCTCTAGCCATTTTCCCCTTCCCTTTTTAGCGAAATAAGCCAGCGAACTCACCCAGTTTCTCAATACCATATATCATGAATCGGAATCCGAAAAAAACATATGGGATTTTTCTCCTTTAACCTGATGAAGGCGCGGAGATTTCCGGCATCCGTCTTCCAATTGACTACCATTTGGAAACAGTTTAGAGTAACAATTTGAAAATAAGCCGGAGATTTGTTTCCAGTTCTTTGGTGCACACTCGCCCAGAGCTGTTAAAAGATGAAATTATTGCGCTCGGTTTTCTTTTACATCATTTTCTTTTTTTCTACCATAATTCTAGGGATCTCGGCCATAGCAGGCTCATTTGTCAGCCGGGCCTGGCCTGCTGCGATGGCCAGGATGTGGGGGAACGTAAACCTTTGGGCAGCCGGAGTAAAGGTTGCAGTTACAGGTCTTGAAAATATAGATGGCCAAGGGCCCTATATATTTGCCAGCAATCACCAGGGATGGTTCGATATTTTCGCGGCTCTTGGGAAATTGCCGGTGCGCTTTAGCTGGCTGGCCAAAGAGGAGCTTTTTAAGATGCCGATCTTAGGACAAGCGATGAACAAAGCGGGCTATATTCCAATCGACCGCAAGGACCACAGAAAAGCGCTCGCCAGCATGAACAGGGCCGCCCAGGCAATTCGGCAGGGGACCTCCGTGTTCATTTTCCCGGAAGGCACCAGAAGCACTGACGGGGTGATCAGAGATTTCAAGAAAGGCGGGTTTGTCCTGGCCGCGAAATCGCAGCAGCCTATCGTCCCCATAAGCATCAGCGGATCGTACCGCATTCTTCCCAAAGATAGCTGGACCATACATCCCGGGGAAATCAGGCTCTCAATAAGCAGGCCGATCCGAGCAGGGGGCAGCGACAGCAGGAACCGAGACCTGCTTATGAAGCAGGTCCGGGAGGCAATTCGCGCTAATTTGACCCTCAATGAGGCCGGAAGTGACTCCGAAAATCAGCCGCAAACCCAAAAAGGCGATTTACACGATGGGGGGAACACCTGTAGCAATGCCTGAAAAACAGACTGGTCCCACTTTAAAGGTCATCCCCCTCGGTGGTCTGGGCGAAATAGGCCTCAATATGATGGTGCTCGAATATGAGGACACCATCGTAATTGTAGACTCCGGTTTGATGTTTCCCGAAGATGAGATGCTGGGAATCGACATAGTTATTCCCGATTTCAGCTATCTTCTCAAGAACAGGGATCGGGTGGCCGCTCTTGTGGTAACACACGGCCATGAAGACCACATAGGCGCCATTCCTTTCCTCATTCGCGAACTGTCGATCCCTATATACGGGACAGCCCTCACCCTGGCCCTGATCAGGGAAAAACTCAAGGAACACAATTTGCTCGAAAGAGCCCGCCTGGTTCAGATCGTTGCCCGGCAGGTCGTTGATATCGGACCGTTCGGCTTCGAATTCATCCAGGTCTGCCACAGCATTCCCGACGGCGTGGGGCTCGCCATCCGCACTCCTGTCGGGACACTGATCCATTCGGGCGACTTCAAGATCGACAACACCCCCGTGGATGGCAAAAGGCTCGATATCGCCCGGCTCGGCTCGTACGGCGAAGAGGGCGTTCTGGCGCTTTTTTCCGATTCGACCAATGTGGAGCGCGTGGGATACACGGTGTCCGAAAAGCAGGTGGGTGCGACGCTTCGCGAAATATTGCAGGAAACAAAGGGAAGGGTAATAGTCGCAGTATTCGCGAGCAATCTGCACCGAATTCAGCAGCTTATCCATATTGCGCGCGAATTCGGGCGCAAGGTCCTGTTCAACGGCAAATCGATGATCACGAACGTCCGGATCGCACGCGAACTAGGCTATCTCGATTTTACGATTGACGACGAAATATCCATCCAGGACCTTCAGTACATGCCCGACTCACAGGTTCTGATGCTGACGACCGGAAGCCAGGGCGAGCCGATGAGCGCCCTTAGCAGGATGGCTTTCAACGATCACAAGCGGCTCAAAATCAAAGAAGGGGATACGATAATCCTCTCGTCGAAGTTCATTCCCGGAAACGAGCGCAGCATTCAGAACATCATAAACAACCTGTGCAGGAACGGGGCGGATGTAATCCATGAGCAGGTGAAAGACATTCATGTTTCAGGTCACGCGTATCAGGAAGAGCTTAAAATCCTGATAAATGTGGTCCAGCCCCGCTATTTCGTTCCGATCCATGGCGAATACCGCCATCTTATGAAACACAGGCAACTGGCTATGTCGCTCGGAAGGCCCGCCGCCAATTGTCTTTTGGTAGAAGACGGCACTGTCATGTCTTTCAGCCGCGACTCGGTCTGCACGAAAGGCAAGATAGAGGCCGGCCGGGTTTTTGTGGATGGCAAAGGTGTTGGCGACGTAGGAGGCCTGGTGCTCCGGGACCGCAGGCACCTGTCAGAGGACGGGCTTGTTATTGCATCGCTTGTGGTGAACAAGGAGACTCACGAACTTCTGAGCGGGCCTGACATATTCAGCAGAGGGTTCATACACGAAGAGACTAAGCCTGAGATCCTCTTTGAGGCCAAATGCATAATATTCGAAAGCATCGACAGGCAACTGGAGGAGGACCACCAACTGGACTGCGTGCTGCTCCAGGATGAAATACGCCGCGAACTGAAGCGTTTCTTTAACCGGACCCTTGACAGGAGGCCGGTTATTTATCCCATCGTGGTAGAGATTTAGCCGCCGCCTGGCTCTCGACGCTCCACCAGGCTTGCAACTACGATACGAGTTTGTCTCCAGAAAGCTTGTCAGAAGGCTCCGAATGGATCGAAAAAAGCACGAAATATGGGCTTTATGCGTTTTGACGATCTCGCTTCTGGTCCTGTTCAGCATTTTGTCCTACCATGAAAAAGACCCCACTATTTTTTCTCCCTCGAAAGATTTTACCAGAAACCTGGTAGGCACCTTCGGGGCGAACATTGCCTGGCCGCTGATCGCGCTTTTTGGAATGGGCGCCTACGGGTTGGTAATTACGGGCTTGTGGGCAGGCTGGCGTATTTTCAGGCAACCCGTGTTCGAACGGGCATGGCTCCGGTTCTCGGGTATCGCTCTTCTCATCGTGACCATAATGACTCTTGGCGCACTGCATTGGGACACAGTCGTTTTCCTGGACCAGGAATTCGCAACCGGCGGAAAACTCGGCAGAATTCTCTCGGATTTCCTTGACGACCGTCTTTCAGCGCTGGGTTCTCATACGCTTTTGATAGGAACGTTTCTCATAGCGCTTCTGCTTTCTACGCCGTTCACACTGAAAGCTATGCTCGAAGGGATTTCAGCATTCTGGAGCAAGACATCCGGATGGCTCTTGGGAAATCAGGAAGAAGAGGAAGTCGAGGACCCGCTGCCGCAAGCGACCGATGAGCCCCGGGGTCGAGTAAAAAAGAAGGAAAAACTGACGTCGCCGCCGATCCAGACAGAGCTGTTCCCAAAGAAGCAGGCACACTCGGAACCCATTTCCCCTGAACCTCTTCCCACTACGCCGGGGCAGTATATGCTGCCTCCGGTCACCCTGCTGGACACATATGAAACAGAAGCCGCCAAACCCGATTGGAAGCGGCTCGAACAAAACGGCGCCGTTCTGGAGGAAAAGCTGGCCGATTTCGGCGTCCAGGGCAAGGTGATGGCTATAAATCCAGGGCCGGTGATAACAATGTATGAATACGCTCCCGCTCCGGGAATCAAGATCAGCCGGATCGTCAACCTTGCCGACGACCTTTCGATGGCCCTCAAGGCCATTAGCGTGCGCGTGGTTGCGCCGATTCCGGGCAAGGCGGCCGTGGGGATCGAAATACCAAATGCCAAGAGGGAACTGGTCTCCGTGAAGACCGTGCTCGAATCCGAGGTTTTCACCCTCTCCGTCGCCCCGCTCACTATAGCCCTGGGAAAAGATATAACCGGCCTGCCGGTTGTGACCAACCTGGGCAGAATGCCTCACCTGCTCATCGCCGGGGCCACGGGGACGGGCAAGAGCGTCTGCGTCAATACTATTCTGAGCAGCCTTCTTTTCAGAAACACGCCCGAAGAGATGCGGCTCCTTCTGATCGATCCCAAAAGAATCGAGCTCAGCAGCTTCGAAGGCATACCCCATTTAATCCACCCGGTGGTTACCGATGCAAAAATGGCCACAAGGGCCTTGCGTTGGGCCGTCGAGGAAATGGAGCTTCGCTACAAGATGCTGGCCGACTTGGGGGTTCGATTAAAGGCCAATGTTCGCAACATCGAGACCTATAACCGGTTGCTCGCCCGCGAAAAACCCCAAAAGAGCAAAGACCCGGAAAAGGAACCTGCATCTGGCGGGCTTTCCGATCCGGATATCCAGCACCACAGGCTCCCCTACGTGGTAATAATAATTGACGAGCTTGCCGACCTTATGATGGTTGCCTCCCGAGAGGTTGAAGAGTCGATCACGCGCCTTGCTCAGATGGCGCGCGCCGCTGGAATCCACCTGATCCTGGCCACGCAGAGGCCGTCCGTAGACGTTTTGACCGGGATAATCAAAGCCAATATACAGACCAGGATTTCCTTCCAGGTCTCATCGAAAATCGACTCCAGGACTATTTTGGACGGATCGGGGGCTGAAGCTCTGCTTGGAGCAGGCGATATGCTCTTCGTTCCACCCGGCACGGCAAAGCTCCAGCGCATACACGGGGCCTTCGTCTCCGATGCCGAGATCCTGAGACTCACCGAACACTGGAAGGCGCAGAAGCTGCTCGACGACCCGCTAAAGGGCAGAGTGGACTTGCGTGAGGACGGGACGGCGGCTGAGATCGCCGAAGAGGAGCTGGACGATAAGTACGAGGAAGCCGTTCAGATCGTCCTGGAAACGAGGCAGGCCTCGATATCCATGATTCAAAGAAGACTTCGGGTGGGGTATAACCGCGCTGCCCGTATGATAGAGGTGATGGAACACCAGGGGATCGTCTCCCCTTCGGATGGAATAAAGCCAAGGGAAGTCCTCGGCAGGCGCTCGCTCTGACGCGGGCGGGCGGTTGGATCACAGCTTCGCGTCGAAATCCCGGCCTGAGGTCCAACGGCCCCGTTTCCCGCGGTTCATAAAATCAAGGAATTCTATGACTGACAACTCAAATCATGGCGCTGTGAAAACAGGCCCTTACAGGACCGCATTTCCATACATTCTTGCCTTGCTTGTCTTTTTAAGCTCTCCGGGTCTTGTTGCGGCCGCCGGCCCTGCCATGCTCGGGGAAATTCTTGCCAAAACCGAAGCCAATTATCAGAACATTCATGCTTTTACGGCCCTTTTTCGCCAGAAGACCACCTCGGCGGCAGCGGGGACCATGGGCTCCGCGGAGGCATCGGGAAGGCTGTTCTATGCAAGGCCTCGACAGATGCGCTGGGAATATGAAAAGCCCGAAGAACAGCTCTTCGTCGCGAACAACCAGGTTGCATGGCTCTATGTGCGCGCTGAAAACCAGATCACCCTGTTCGATGCTGACAAGCTTTTCTCCTCTCCTCTCGCCCGAACCTTCTTCGATGGGGCGCTTGGACTAAAGAACCATTTTGACGTAACCCTCGAATCAAGCCGGTCAACACGGAACGAGGCCGTTTTGAAGCTCGTTCCAAAGCATGAAGACCCAAGTTTCCAACTCATCTATCTTTGGATAGACCTGCAGACCTACCGGGTTTCCCGCATAGAGAGTCATGACATAGTTGGAAACACTAACGAGATCACTATCGAGTCCCTTGCACCGCACTCGAGCTTAGATCCCAAGCTGTTTCAACTGGAGGTCCCGCCCTCGGCGAAGGTTTTTGGCGCCGATGGCCACGAGCTGAGCGCCGCTGAAATCGAACAGTTGAAGGCGAGGATTTCCTCGGGAAAATAAAAGGCCGTGAACATCAAGGCTGTTCTTGAAAATCTCATCGGCTTTTTT
>JBKQLC010000081.1:0-14077 GCA_052147195.1 Syntrophobacteraceae bacterium | reverse complement strand
CCTCGGGGGCTTTGTCGATCTGGTCAAAGGGGATGAATGTGGCTTTGCCCTTCTTTGCGAGTTGCTTTGTAATTGCGGCGGTAAGGGTTGTCTTCCCATGGTCAATATGACCAATCGTCCCGACGTTGACATGTGGCTTTGTACGCTCGAACTTCTTTTTAGCCATTAGCGGATCCTCCTAGCCAGGCTTTCAGACCATGCTTCTATATTCTTGAATTCTTTTTGCCCTGGTAAAATCAATACTACCACCTGTAGTGAGCAAACGCCTTGTTGGCGTCGGCCATCCGGTGAGTATCTTCGCGCTTTTTCACCGAGCCGCCCCGGTTCTGCGCCGCATCCATCAGCTCGCCAGCGAGCTTCTGAGTCATGGTCTTCTCTGAGCGCGACTTGGCGTAATTTATGATCCACCTCATGGCCAGAGCATCGCGCCTCTCCGAACGCACTTCGACTGGAACCTGGTAGGTTGCCCCACCAACGCGTCTGGATTTGACCTCCACGACGGGTCTTACGTTTTCGAGCGCTTTATGGAACACGTCAAGCGGGTCCTGCTTGGAACGCTGCTCTACCAGGGTCAGGGCCTGGTAGAAAATCTGCTCGGCAGTGCTCTTCTTACCACGGCGCATGACGTTATTTACGAACTTTGCCGCCAGTCTGCTGTTGAACTTGGGATCAGGCAGCACGTAGCGTTTTGGAACCTCTCTTCTCCTGGGCATCCCTTTTCCTTCGATTTATCCTGTGTGTTAAGGCAAAAGAGAGGCCATGGCAAAGTTTCAAGAACCATGGCCCCAGAACTTTTCGGATTCTGGTTACTTCGGCCTCTTAGTACCGTATTTGGAACGTCCCTGCTTACGGTCGGCAACCCCCAGGGCATCAAGAGTGCCGCGAATGATATGGTAACGGACACCGGGAAGGTCTTTGACACGGCCGCCACGAATGAGCACTACTGAGTGCTCCTGCAGATTGTGCCCGATTCCTGGTATATAGGAAGTAACTTCTATACCGTTTGTCAAGCGGACACGGGCGATTTTGCGCAGGGCCGAGTTAGGCTTCTTCGGCGTCGTGGTATACACGCGCACACAAACTCCACGTTTTTGGGGGCAGCTTTGAAGGGCGGGAGTGCTGGATTTTCTCCGCACTTCTTCCCTTCCTTTTCTGACCAACTGATTAATAGTGGGCATTCCTGTTTTAAACTCCGGTAAAATAAATTAAAGAGAACACAGCCCCAGGCAAAGAATCGCGGTTTTGCGAGCTGGGAAAGCCTTTCTTTTTAAATGAATACGTCTCCAATGTCAAGCTCAAAACGGAGAGCGCATAATCCTTTCAGATCCGATCTCCCTACTTCCTTATGTCCCGGTACTGCCTGAGCCCCGAACCGGCGGGAATCAGCCGGCCCATGATGACGTTCTCCTTGAGCCCGAGCAGGTGGTCGACCTTGCCTGCGGTGGCCGCGTCGGTAAGCACCTTCGTCGTCTCCTGGAAGGAAGCTGCTGAGATGAAGCTCTGAGTGCTCAAAGAAGCCTTGGTTATGCCGAGCAGTAGTGGTTCTGCAGCAGCCGGGCGCTGGCCCGCCTCGACAAGCTGCTGGTTTACGTCCTCGAAGATCGGCTTCTCCACGTGCTCGCCGAGAAGGAATTCGGAATCTCCCGGGTCGGTGATCCTGACCCGCTTCAGCATCTGCCTCACAATGACCTCGATATGCTTGTCATTGATCTTGACGCCCTGGAGCCTATAGACCTGCTGGACCTCATCGACCAGGTACTTGGCGACTTCTTTTTCACCAAGGACCGTCAGGATGTCGTGAGGATTGGGCGAGCCGTCCATGAGTGCCTCGCCCGCTCGCACATAATCACCCTCGTGCACGCTGATGTGCTTGCCCTTCGGGATCAGGTACTCGCGCGGATCTCCCACCTGAGGCGTAATTACAACTTTGCGCTTGCCCTTGGTGTCTTTTCCGAAGCTCACCACTCCGTCGATTTCGGTAATCACTGCGTTTTCCTTGGGCTTGCGTACTTCGAACAGTTCGGCAACCCGAGGCAGACCGCCTGTGATGTCCTTTGTCTTTGTGGTCTCGCGCGGAATTCTTGCAAGAACGTCCCCGGGGAAGACCTGATCGCCTTCGGTAACCATCAAAATGGCTCCGACCGGCATGAAGTAGCGCGCCGCGCCGCCTTCACCCACTTTGGCCGTCCTGCCCTTTTCGTCCTTGATCGAAATCCTGGGGCGCACGTCGGATTCCCGGAATTCGACAACCACCTTGCTGGACTTGCCGGTAACCGGGTCCAGCTTTTCCTGCATGGTCTGGCCTTCAGTGATATCCCCGAACTTTATGGTTCCCGGGACTTCGGTCAGAATCGGGGTGGTAAACGGGTCCCATTCGGCAAGCAGCGCGCCGGGTTCGACCTGCTGGCCTTCGAAAACCTTGAGCTTGGCCCCGTAGACGATTACGTATCGCTCGCGTTCACGGCCGGTTTCACTGATGATGCTTATTTCACCGTTGCGGTTCATGGCGACCAGATCGCTCTCGCGGTTTCGAATTATATTGAGATTGATGAACTTGACAGTACCTGAGTAGCGGTTACTGATCGACGTTCGCTCGATGCTCTTGCTCGCAGTGCCCCCGATATGGAACGTACGCATGGTGAGCTGAGTTCCAGGCTCACCGATGGACTGCGCCGCAATGATGCCTATCGCTTCGCCGATCTCGGCCATTTTCCCCTGAGCGAGGTCGCGGCCATAGCACATGGCGCAAATGCCTCTGGGGGAGCGGCAGGTGAGCGCCGAACGAATATTCACCTTTTCGATACCAGCGTCCTCGATTTCGATAACCTTCTTTTCATTGATCTCGGCCCCCATTGGGACGATGACTTCGCTGGTAACCGGGTCAACTATGTCTTCCTGGGCTGTACGGCCCAGGATGCGATCGCCCAGCCTCTGAATGATTTCACCCGCCTCCAGCAGCGCTTCCACCTCGATCCCGTCCATTGTACCGCAATCGACGTCGGCGATGATCACGTCCTGGGACACGTCAACCAGGCGGCGCGTAAGGTAACCGGAGTTGGCTGTCTTGAGTGCTGTGTCGGCAAGACCTTTTCGGGCTCCGTGCGTCGAGATGAAGTACTGGAGAACCGTCAGGCCTTCACGGAAGTTGGCCGTGATCGGGGTCTCAATGATTTCGCCCGAAGGCTTGGCCATAAGTCCGCGCATCCCGGCGAGCTGGCGCATCTGGTCCTTGCTGCCGCGCGCCCCGGAGTCCGCCATCATGTAAATCGGATTGAAGGATCTAACGTAGGTTTTTTCGCCTGTGGGACCGACGACCTCCGTTTCGCCGATCTCTCTCATCATTTCGGCCGCAACGTCTTCAGTCGCCTTGGCCCAGATATCGACGGCCTTGTTGTATTTTTCGCCTTCGGTTATCAACCCCTCGTTGTACTGGCGCTCGATTTCCTGCACCTGGTCAAAGGCAATTTGCAGGATTTCGGTCTTGCGCTCCGGAATGGTCATGTCATTGATCGAAATGGAGATGCCCGAGCGGGTAGCATAATGGTAGCCGGTATCTTTGAGCCTGTCGGCCAGAATGACCGTTGCTTTTACTCCGGCGGTCCGGTAGCACGTGTCGATCAACTGGGCCAGGGCCTTCTTGTTCATGACCGTGTTTACGGCTGAAAAATCAACACCCTCCGGCAGAATCTCTGACAGGATTACCCGTCCCACAGTCGTCCTGATGAATTCCTCGGCAAGCACCTGGCCTTTGCGGACTTCGTCCCCGCGCTGAACCATTATTTTTCTGGCTATAAGGGCCTTGCCCTCGGTCAACTCATAGCGCGGCCTTTTCCCATCAGCTTTGAAGGTGATCTCTTTTTCATCGACCGAATCGACGACACCGTCCTGCTTAGCCGCCATGCGGAACCGAACGACGATACCCGCATGCAAATCGGCCTCTTCAGAATCATAGGCCGAGCGTACCTCTTCGGGGCTGTTGTAGACCCGAATATTACCCCTGACGATTCCCTGCCTCATCTCCTCTTCGTCTGCGAACGGGGAGGTTGATCCTTTGGCGAAAGGTTTTTCGCGGGTCATGTAGTAAATTCCCAGGACTATGTCCTGAGAGGGTACGATGATCGGGTCGCCGTGAGCCGGGCTGAGAATGTTGTTCGTAGACATCATCAGTATGCGCGCCTCGGCCTGCGCTTCGATTGAAAGCGGCACGTGAACGGCCATCTGATCGCCGTCGAAGTCAGCGTTGAAGGCAGTGCAGACCAGCGGATGGAGCTGAATGGCCTTGCCTTCGATGAGTATCGGTTCGAATGCCTGGATACCGAGCCTGTGCAGGGTCGGAGCGCGGTTGAGCATGACCGGGAATTCACGGACCACTTCATCCAGGGTATCCCAGACCTCCGGTATTTCGCGCTCGACCATCTTCTTGGCGGCTTTTATGGTGGTGACGTACCCTTTTTCCTCAAGTTTGTTGTAGATAAAGGGTTTAAAGAGCTCAAGGGCCATTTTCTTGGGCAGGCCGCACTGGTGGAGCCTGAGATTGGGGCCGATAACGATAACAGTACGCCCCGAGTAGTCAACTCTTTTACCCAGCAGATTTTGCCGGAACCGGCCCTGTTTCCCTTTGAGCATGTCGCTCAAGGATTTGAGCGGGCGCTTGCTCGCTCCGGTTATGGTTTTGCCCCGGCGCCCATTGTCGAACAGAACGTCAACGGCTTCCTGGAGCATCCGTTTTTCATTACGAATAATGATGTCCGGGGCGTTGAGTTCCTGGAGGCGCTTGAGGCGGTTGTTCCGGTTGATTACGCGCCTGTACAGATCGTTGAGATCACTGGTGGCAAACCTCCCGCCATCAAGTGGAACAAGGGGCCTCAGGTCGGGCGGAAGAACTGGAATGACGTCCATGATCATCCATTCCGGCCGGTTTTCGGACTCACGGAATGCGTCGATGATCTTCAGCCGTTTTGCAATTTTCTTGCGTTTTGCAACGGAATTGGTCTTCACCATTTCTTCGCGCAGTTCCGTGGCGAGCCTTTCCAGGTCGAGGCTGGCGAGCAACTGCTTGATCGCTTCCGCCCCGATGCCTGCGGTAAAGCGTCCCCCGTATTCCTGCACCAGCTGACGGTAGCGTTCCTCTGTGAGCAGCTCTCCCTTTTCCAGCTTCGTTTCGCCAGGGTCCAGCAGTATATAGGAATCGAAATAAAGTACCTTCTCCAACTCCCGCAGCGTCAGGTCCAGGAGGTTTCCGATCTTGCTCGGCAGGCTCCTTAAGAACCAGATGTGCGCTACCGGCGAAGCCAGCTCGATATGGCCCATCCGCTCGCGGCGGACCTTGGACTGAATGACTTCTACCCCGCATTTTTCGCAAACGACACCGCGGTGCTTCATTCGTTTGTATTTACCGCAGTTACATTCATAATCTTTGATCGGACCAAATATTCTGGCGCAGAAGAGCCCGTCGCGCTCGGGCTTGAATGTACGGTAATTTATGGTTTCCGGTTTTTTCACTTCGCCGTATGACCATTCCCGGATTCTCTCGGGAGATGAAATCATGATTTTGACGGCGTTGAAATTCAACGGATCTTTCGGTTTGGTAAAAAGAGAATAAAGTTCTTTCAAAAGGACCTCCTTGCGTGGTCAAATCTCATAGGATTGATCCCCGGGCGGCTCACCCACCTGGTAGAGTGCCGGCAGACCCGGTATTGCGGGCCTGCCGTTTCGCCCATGACCACTGCTTTAATTGCCTTCCTCTTCTTCGAGGAGCCTGACGTCCAGAGCAAGCGCCTGCAGTTCCTTTACCAGAACATTGAAGGACTCCGGCAGTCCGGCTTCAAGGGTATTATCGCCTTTCACTATCTTTTCGTACATTCTCGTACGTCCGGCCACATCGTCGGATTTGACCGTGAGAAATTCCTGGAGTGCGTAGGCGGCGCCGTACGCTTCCATGGTCCAGACCTCCATTTCACCCAGCCGCTGACCGCCGAACTGAGCTTTTCCTCCAAGCGGCTGCTGAGTGACCAGGGAGTAGGGGCCAATAGACCTTGCATGGATCTTATCATCCACCAAATGGTGGAGTTTCAGCATGTACATGATGCCGACGGTAACCGATTGATCGAAAGCCAGACCCGTGCGCCCGTCGTAGAGGGTGGACTGACCCGTTGCGGGTACACCGGCTTCCTTGAGAAAGGCTCTGATCTCGGCCTCGTCGGCGCCGTCGAAAACAGGAGTGGCCACGTGCAGGCCCTCTCTGAGATCAGGTATCAACTCCTTGAATTCCAGTTCCGAGGCGTTTTCGAAAAACTCTCCATACTCAAGATTGTTGTAAATGCGGTGAAGCTTGTCCTCTATTGTCTCGCGCTCCTTGAGAGTGCGCAGATGCTCCTCCAGCATGTCGGCGAGCAGATGGCCAAGTCCTTTGGCCGCCCATCCCAGATGAGTCTCCAGCACCTGTCCGACGTTCATACGAGAAGGAACGCCAAGCGGATTCAAAACGATGTCCATCGGTGTTCCGTCGGGAAAATAGGGCATATCCTCGGAGGGAAGAATCCGGGAGACCACGCCCTTGTTTCCGTGCCGCCCGGCCATTTTGTCTCCCACCTGGAGTTTTCTTTTCACGGCGATATAGACTTTCACCATCTTGATCACGCCCGGCGGAAGTTCATCGCCTCTTTTCAGTTTGTTTATCTTTTCCTCGAAAAGCTCCTTTACGGCCTGGACCTGCTGCCGGTAATTGGAAAAGATCGTCTCCACTTCCATGGAGGCGGCCGGGTCTTTAGCGGCGCTTATTTGGTCCCAGATTCCGCTCGGAATCTCCGCGAGCGCTTCTTCGGTAAAAGGCTCTCCCTTTTTCAGATAAACCTTTTTCCCGTCTTTGATCGAACTGTCGCTGTTTTTGCCAAGGAGCACCTGAGCCATCTGCCTCGCGGCAGTTTTTCTTATGATGTCCAGCTCATCGCGCTGATCTTTCAAAAGCCGCCCGATCTCCTGTTCCTCTATCTGACGGGTGCGCTCATCTTTTTCGACGCCCTTTCGGGAGAAAACCTTGGCGTCGATTATAATGCCCTCGACGCCCGGCGGAACGCGAAGCGATGTATCTTTTACGTCGCTGGCTTTCTCACCGAAAATCGCCCTGAGCAGTTTTTCTTCCGGTGTGAGCTGGGATTCGCCCTTCGGCGTAACTTTGCCCACCAGGATATCGTTTGGCTTGATATAGGCGCCGATTCGAATTATCCCGCTGTCGTCGAGGTTCTTCAGCGCCTCCTCCCCTATATTGGGGATGTCTCGCGTGATCTCTTCCTTGCCGAGCTTGGTGTCCCTGGCCACCACTTCGAATTCCTCGATGTGGATCGAAGTGAAGACATCTTCCTTCACTATGCGTTCACTCACCAGGATTGAATCTTCGAAGTTGTAGCCGCCCCAGCTCATGAAGGCCACCATGACGTTGCGTCCGAGCGCGAGTTCGCCGTGGTCGGTCGAAGGGCCGTCGGCAAGTATCTGGCCCTTTTTAACGAAGTCGCCATGTTTCACCAGCGGCTTCTGATTGATGCATGTATTCTGATTCGAACGCTGGAACTTGATCAGCTTGTAAATATCGACGCCTCGTCCCACGTCTATGCTGTTGGTGGCGCGCACGACGATCCGGGTGGCGTCCACGTATTCGACGACGCCCTCGCGCCTGGCGACTATCGTGACTCCGCTGTCCTTGGCCACTATGCGTTCGATCCCCGTCCCCACAAGGGGGGCGCGGGTCTGGATAAGAGGCACGGCCTGGCGCTGCATGTTGGATCCCATGAGCGCGCGGTTTGCGTCGTCATGCTCCAGGAACGGAATCAGCGAAGCGGAAACGCTCACCAACTGGTTCGGGGAAACGTCCATGAAACGGATTTCGTTGGGCGGAACCATTACAAATTCGCCCGCTTTTCGAGCAGAAATCTGTTCGACTTTGAATCGGCCTTTTTCGTCGAGTTCCGCGTTGGCCTGCGCGATCGGGTAATCCTTCTCATCCATGGCCGTGAGGTAGTTCACATCCGTGCGGGCAACCGAGCTTTCAACCTTGCGGTATGGGGTCTCAATAAACCCGTAAGGATTTACACGCGCATAAGTCGATAGAGACACGATCAGGCCGATATTGGGACCTTCAGGCGTCTCGATCGGGCAGATTCTGCCATAGTGAGTGGGGTGAACGTCGCGGACCTCAAAGCCCGCCCGCTCGCGCGTAAGCCCCCCGGGTCCCAACGCGCTGAGGCGCCGCTTGTGGGTGATTTCGGAAAGCGGGTTCGTCTGGTCCATGAACTGAGAAAGCTGACTTGTGCCGAAAAACTCCTTTACCACCGCAGAAACCGGTTTTGCATTGATGAGGTCGTGGGGCATCAGCGATTCGACTTCCTGAAGGGTCATTCGCTCCTTGATGGCCCTCTCCATTCGTACCAGGCCGATACGGTACTGGTTTTCGAGAAGTTCACCGACCGCTCGCACCCTGCGGTTTCCGAGATTATCTATGTCGTCGACCGGACCCTGCGAGTCTTTGAGCTTTATCAACTGGCGCACTGCGGTAAGGATGTCTTCCTTTCGGAGCACCCTGTAGTCGAGGGGCACATCGAGGCCGAGCTGTAGATTGAGCTTGAGCCGTCCAACCTCGGACAAATCATAGTGGTCAGCGTTGAAAAACAGGTTCTTGAAAAATTCGTTTGCCACCTCGAGAGTGGGCGGATTGCTCGGGCGCAGCCTTCGGTAAATTTCCACCAGAGCGTCTTCCCTGGTGTTCACCTTGTCCATGAGCAGGGTATTTCTGAATGAAGGACTGATGTCCGGACCTTCCAGGTGCAAGAGCTCGATTTCATTGATTGCACGGTCTCTGAAATCGTTGAGCATCTCCTCGTTTATCGAATCATTGCACTCGGCGATGATTTCGCCCGTGCCGTAGTCGATTACATCCTGGGCCAGGACCTGGCCGATAAGTTCCGTGGTTTTGACCGGAAGCCGGCTTATTCCGATTTCCTGGAGCCTTCTGAGAGCCTGCTTGCCCAGTTTCCTGTTCTTCTTGATCAGCACTTCGCCCGTCTCGGGGTGCAAGATATCCTCTGAGGTGCGGCTTCCGAGAAGAATATCGGGGTTTAGCTCCTTTTCCTGTTTGTCAGAGGCAAGGAACAGCTTCTCGCTGGGGTAGAAATAGTTCAGAAGATCTTCAGTCGAGTACCCGAGGGCTTTTAGAAGTACGGTAACTGGAAATTTTCGCCTTCTGTCGATGCGTATATAGAGAATGTCTTTCGGATCGAATTCCAGGTCGAGCCAAGAGCCGCGAAGCGGAATGATGCGGGCTGAGTAGAGTATTTTGCCGCTCGAGTGAGTTTTGCCGCGGTCATGGTCGAAGAAAATACCGGGCGAGCGGTGAAGCTGGCTGACTATGACCCGCTCGGTCCCGTTGACAATGAATGTTCCATTATCGGTCATGAGCGGCAGAGTGCCGAAATAGATTTCCTGTTCCTTTATATCGCGAATTGATCGGGTGTTGGCTTCCTTGTCGACATCATATACGACCAGGCGCACCACTATCTTGACCGGGGCCTCGTAGGTCATGCCCCGTGCAAGGCATTCGTCGACTTCGTATTTCACCTCGCCGAAGCTGTACTGAACGAACTCCAGGGATGCCGTCCCGCTGAAATCCTCAATGGGGAAAACGGACTTGAAGACCTCATGGAGGCCTCTTTCCACCCTGGCTTCGGGCGGCACATCCTTTTGCAGAAAAAGCTCATAGCTCTCCTTCTGCATCTGGATCAGGTTAGGTATTTCTACGATTTTACGAATCTTTCCGAAATTTTTGCGAACCCTGTATTCATGGGTTAGTGCAGTAGGCATATTCTCTCCCGCAAAATAAAATTGTGACGGATGAGACGGCGTCGGCAAATCAGTTTTGCCTGCGATCCTTGTCCATCCATCACTTCCTGCTGGTATGCCGCTAAAAAGTAGAAAATCGGAAACCGGCCGGTCGTACCAGCGCTTGCAGCCGATTTCCGATATTTTGCAAATTGTGAGTAACTATTTGATCTCGACGGTTGCGCCTGCCTCTGTAAGCTGTTTGGCAACTGCTTCCGCTTCTGCCTTGGGAATGCCTTCCTTGACAGTCCCCGGAACTTTTTCCACCAGATCCTTGGCTTCTTTGAGACCCAGGCTGGTGATCGCTCGAACTTCCTTGATTACATTGATCTTCTTGTCGCCCACGGCGGTGATGATGACCGAGAATTCGGTCTGTTCCTCAACCGGGGCCGCTTCAGCAGCGCCGGGCGCAGCAGCCACGGCAACCGGCGCAGCGGCGCTCACGCCGAAAGTCTGCTCAAGTTCCTTTACGAATTCACTCAGTTCGAGAACTGTCATACCCTTGATGAAATCAACAACTTCCTCTTTTGTAACAGACATCTAAAATCCTCCACGATTCTTTTAAGCAGCAGCCTGTTCTTCTTTCTGGCGCTGGATAGCGGCCAACACACCAACAAAAGCCCTCGGAACTCCACTCAGAACCGTGACAAGACCGGTGGGCACGGCATTGAGCGTTCCCAGCATCTTGGCAAGAAGTTCTTCTTTGGGGGGCAAATCAGCCAGGGCCAAAATCTGATCGGGATCTATCAGACGGTTTCCGAGCGATCCGGCCTTCACCTTCAGCTTTTCGTTGCTCTTGCTGAATTTCTTGATGATCTTGGCCGGAACGGCCGGGTCGCCGAACGCGATTGCAACTGCGCAGGTGCCTTTGAGCAGAGGTTCGAGCACCGATACGCTCGTCTGCTTGCAGGCAAGGCGCATCAAGGTGTTCTTTACCACCTGGTATTCGACCTTTTCGGCTGCAAGCGAATCGCGCAGATTGGTTATTTCGGCTACCGTCAGTCCCTTATAGTCCGTCAAAATGGCGGCGCTGGCTTTTCCCAGTTTTTTGTGAAGCTTCGCAATAACCTGTTCTTTCTTGGAGCGCTCCAAAGTAAAACTTGCCTCCTTTCGCTTCTGCCGGTGTGCTTTCGACCGATCCTTCCGTGCGCGCCGAATCGAAAACGGGAGGATTTTGTATCATGAGCCCTTGCGCCTGGTTGGCTCTCAGGAATCTGTGCGGGCCCTCAATAAACAATTTAAACATCCAAAGATGTACCCGCGGTCTCTGACAACTGAAAACACCAAACGGCAGGTGAGTTGTTAAAAGCAACTATTGGCAATACGCTTGCCAAACCGATAGCTAAGCAATGATCGACTTTACCGCCAGTGGATCTACCTGAATGCCGGGGCCCATGGTGGTCGATATGGCGATCCCTTTCATGTAGGTCCCTTTTGCGGCCGAAGGTTTTATCCGCACGAGCGTGTCGATAAAAGCCGAGATATTCTCGAGAAGTTTTTCCTCTCCAAAAGAGACCTTGCCCATCGGCGCGTGGACGATTCCGGTTTTTTCAACCCGGAAATCCACCTTACCGGCCTTGATCTCTTTGATGACCCTTGCCAGATCGAAGGTAACCGTTCCCAGCTTGGCGTTGGGCATAAGCCCTCTTGGACCCAGAACCTTGCCGATCTTGCCTACCGAACCCATCATATCCGGAGTCGCGACGGTCTTGTCAAATTCGAGCCATCCCTCGCGGATTTGTTCGATTATCTCGTCGCCACCGGCGTAATCGGCGCCGGCGTCGAGGGCCTCTTTGACCTTCTCGCCCTTGGCAAAAACCAGTACCTTCACAGTTTTACCCAAGCCGTTGGGCAGGACGACCGTACCTCTGACCATCTGGTCGGCATGGCGCGGATCAACACCCAATCGAACCGCTATATCCAGCGTCTGGTCGAACTTGACGAAAGAGGTGCCGGCAGCAAGCTGGACCGCTTCCTGGAAGGTATAGCGTTTTGCTGGATCGATCTTGCTGCGGGCGGCAATATACTTTTTCCCATGCGTTGCCATTTTAACTCTCGCAACTCCCTTCCTCAGGTTTATTCAATATCGATTCCCATGCTCCGGGCAGTCCCCGAAATGGTGGCCACCGCGGCTGCAAGGTCACGCGCGTTCAAGTCCGGCATTTTGAGCCGGGCGATCTCCTCGACCTGCGCTTTGCTGACCTTGGCGACCTTGTTGCGGTTGGGTTCGTTAGAGCCTTTCGCTATCTGGGCGGCCTTTTTCAGAAGAATCGCAGCCGGAGGGGTCTTGGTAATGAACGTAAACGACCGGTCAGAATAAACTGTGATGACCACCGGAATGATCATCCCTTCCTGCCCCTGAGTCTTTGCGTTGAACTGCTTGCAGAACTCCATGATGTTGACCCCGTGCTGACCGAGCGCAGGGCCGATGGGCGGTGATGGATTCGCCTGTCCGGCGGGGACCTGCAATTTGATGTTGGTTACGACTTTTTTAGCCATTCTCTAAAAAACTCCTTAACGATGCGGCTTTCAGGTTCTGTTCACCTGAACAAAATCGAGTTCCACCGGGGTGGAGCGGCCGAATATGCTTACCAGGACCCTGACTTTGCCCTTTTCGGGGATCACTTCGTCAATCGTTCCGTTAAAATTGGCAAACGGGCCATCTACGACGCGAACCTCGTCTCCCTTTTCGAACTTGAATTTCGGACGCGGTTTCTGAGCGCCTTCCTGCATCTGCTGAATTATGGCTTCAGCTTCGTCGTCAGACAGCGGGATGGGCTTTTCCTGGCTGCCGATAAAGCCCGTCACCTTGGGCGTATGGCGAACAAGGTGCCAGGTGTCGTCATTCAACTCCATCTGCACCAGGATATATCCGGGGTAGAATTTCCTCGATGATGCCCTCCTCTGGCCCTTAACCAGTTCGATCACCTTCTCGGTGGGAACCAGGACCTGGCCGAAATAGGCGTTCATCTCCCCGGCCTTTACACGCTCCTCCAGGGCCGATTTGACCTTGTGCTCAAACCCCGAATACGTGTGAACTATGTACCATTTTAAGTTTGCCACACAATTACCCCATGCGCTCGTCAGCGAGCCGTTACCGGGATGAAAAGACCCGCGCCCGTCACCCGACCAGCAGCTTAACGAGCCGGCTCAAAATAAGGTCCACGACTCCGAGAAAAGAAGCCGCAAGGCCTACGATCACCAGTACGACGGCAGTCGAGCCAATTGTTTCCTTGCGCGAAGGCCAGATAACCTTCTTGAGTTCGAAAACGACCTCTCGTAAATAGGTGCGAGCAGTTTCGACCCAGGCCAAAGGTGTCTCGCCGGGCTTCCTGGCTGCTTTCTTCGGGAGTTCCGCCTTCTTCGGCTTGGTCGGCTTAGTGGCGGCAGGCTTGGTTGCAGCCTTTTTCGTCTCGACGCTTTGCACTTTCTTATTCGAGATCTCGTCTTTTTTTTCGATAAGTTTCATTTATCACTCAACACTCAATCCGGCAGGACAGCCGGAATCGCTTCCCGGTGCAATCCGATCACTACATCAGCTCAGGGGCTTCAGCCCCGCCCACGCAACCTACTTTGTTTCTTTGTGCTCGGTATGCGTGCTGCAGAACTTGCAGTATTTCCTGAATGACAGCTTCTCGGGCGTAGTCCGCTTGTTCTTGGTCGTATTATAGTTGCGCCGCTTGCATTGGGAGCAGGCCAGAGTAACTAGAACTCGCATTTGAAATCCCTTATTTTATGACTTCGGTAAGAACTCCCGCGCCCACCGTACGGCCGCCTTCGCGAATTGCGAATCGCAGTTCCTTCTCCAGCGCTACGGGAGTGATGAGTTTTACCTCGCAACTGATATTGTCTCCGGGCATAACCATCTCGACGCCTTCAGGCAGGGTCATGACCCCGGTAACGTCAGTAGTTCTAAAATAGAACTGAGGCCTGTAGCCGGGAAAGAAGGGAGTATGTCGCCCGCCTTCCTCTTTTTTCAATACGTATACTTCCGCCTTGAAATCGGTGTGGGGCGTAATCGAAGCTGGCTTCGCAACAACCTGGCCGCGCTCGACTTCGTCTCGTTTGGTTCCACGCAGAAGCACGCCCACATTGTCGCCCGCCTGGCCCGTCTCCAGGGTCTTGCGGAACATTTCAACGCCCGTGCAAACCGTTTTAAATGTAGGACGAAATCCGACGATTTCAACCTCGTCGCCGACTTTCACGACAC
>JBKQLC010000080.1:0-11611 GCA_052147195.1 Syntrophobacteraceae bacterium | reverse complement strand
ACGGTAAACTACGGGGCAAGCCAGGCCTTTTCATTCACCCCGGCAACAGGATACAAGGTATCAAGCGTCGTGGTCGATGGGACGGCAGTAACAACCGCATCGAGCTACAGTTTTTCCAATGTGACCGCGAGCCACACTATCAGCGTCTCCTTTGCACCGATTACCTTGACAATAACCGCCTCTGCAGGGGCAAACGGCACGATTTCGCCATCGGGCCCGGTAACGGTAAACTACGGGGCAAGCCAGACCTTTTCATTCACCCCGGCAACAGGGTCCCAGGTTTCAAGCGTCCTGGTCGACGGGACGGCAGTAACAACCGCATCGAGCTACACTTTTTCCAATGTGACCGCGAACCACACTATCAGCGTCTCCTTTGTGCCGATTACCTACACCCTAACGCCATCTGCTGGAGAAAACGGCACGATTTCGCCATCCATTGCAGTTACGGTAAACTCGGGTGTCAGCCAGACCTATTCATTCACCCCTGCAACAGGCTACCAGCTATCAAGCGTCCTGGTCGACGGGTCGGCAGTAACAACCGCATCGAGCTACACTTTTTCCAATGTGACCGCGAGCCACACTATCAGCGTCACCTTTGCACCGATTACCTACACCCTAACGCCATCTGCGGGAGCAAACGGCACGATTTCGCCAGCCAGTGCAGTTACGGTAAACTCGGGTGGGAGCCAGACCTTTTCCTTCACCCCGGCAACAGGATACAAGGTATCAAGCGTCCTGGTAGACGGGTCGGCAGTAACAACCGCATCGAGCTACAGTTTTTCCAATGTGACCGCCAGCCACACTATCAGCGTCACCTTTGCACCGACTACCTTAACCATAACCGCCTCTGCAGGGTCAAACGGCACGATTTCGCCATCGGGCGCGGTAACGGTAAACTACGGGGCAAGCCAGACCTTTTCCTTCACCCCGGCAACAGGCTACCAGGTATCAAGCGTCCTGGTAGACGGGTCGGCAGTAACAACCGCGTCGAGCTACAGTTTTTCCAACGTGACCGCGAGCCACACTATCAGCGTCACCTTTGCACCGACTACGTTAACCATAACCGCCTCTGCAGGGTCAAACGGCACGATTTCGCCATCGGGCGCGGTAACGGTAAACTCCGGGGCAAGCCAGACCTTCATGATCACTCCGGCCACCGGCTACCAGGTAGCCAGTGTCCTGGTAGATGGAGCCTCAGTTGGCGCACTCACCAGCTACACGTTTTCCGGTGTCACAGCCAACCACAGCATTTCGGCAACGTTTACTTCAACCGCAACTTTCACAATTACACCTACCGCCGGGACAAACGGAACGATTTCTCCTGCCACTCCTGTCACGGTAAACTCCGGAGCAAGCCAAACCTTTACAGTCGCTCCGGCCACCGGCTACCAGGTTGCCAACGTGCTGATAGATGGAGTCTCGGCTGGCGCTCTCACCACCTATACATTTTCCAATGTCACAGCCAACCATACTATCTCCGCGAGCTTTGAGGCCGCAAACGATCCACTCGTCGCCGATGCAGGTCCCGATCAAACAGTTGCGAGAGGAGCTAAAGTGACGCTAAACGGCGCAAATTCCACAGATGTGAATGGACCCGGGATAGCGTCTTATCTGTGGACCCAGATTGGTGGGACGAAGGTAAAGCTCTCGAAGCCTTCTGCTGCCGTAACGACTTTTACTGCCCCCACGCGAATCGGAGCACTAACCTTTCAACTGACCGTAAAAGATGTGAACGGCGTTCAGTCAACCGACACCTGCATCGTCAATGTGGCATCAGCAAGGCAGGCGGCCACACTGGCCACAGCCAATGCCGGTCCTGACCAGACAGTCAACGAAGGAACTATGATCACACTGGACGCGTCGAATTCTACAGACAACGAAGAGACGACGGCCACACTGAACGGGTCCAATTCTAACGGCGCTCTCTCCTATCTCTGGCAGCAGATTGACGGGCCCGCGGTAACTCTTTCCGACCCTACCTCGCCTCAGCCGGCTTTTGACGTGCCCCAGGTTGGGTCAGGCTCAGTATCCCTGAGGTTCAGACTGACTGTAACCAATAAGTATGGATTGAAATCCACCGACACCTGTTTTGTGAATGTCACCCTGGCTGGTGGTGGGCCGCAGGCTGTTGCGGGACCAACTGAAACGGCAATGGCGGGCAGCGTCGTAACCCTTGACGGAGCAAATTCAGCGGCTCCTGGAGGCGGCATCGACTCGTACATATGGCACCAGACTCAGGGAAGCCCGGTAACTCTATCCGTTCCGACATCGATAACCCCCGCCTTTACTGCAGTAAAAGCAGGCACAGGGCATTATGGCAGTCAACTGACATTCATGTTGATCGTGAAAGGCGCGGATGGCATGAGAACGAGGACAACTCAAGTTATAGAGGTGGAAAAAACCACCTCGCAACGAGCTGGGTCAAGGTTATCATTCTGAAAAGCGGGGGCATCATCCTCCGCTCCCCGGGCCTGCCCCAGACATCCGGTGCAGGCCCGGTGGCTTTGATAAAGACGATATTCTCCTCCAACACACACAGTGGCGATGCCTGAGATCGATAATCAGGCACCGCCACGACCGATACCGGCAAGCATTAACCGGCTTACTCCAATAATCATAGACCAAGTTAGTTAGGGCTAAACGATTTAGAGAATTTTATCTTCCCTTCAGGATCGTTAGAAGGCACATAGCGACGTGTCCGCAGCCGATCGTCATGGTCGATGCACCCTTTCACCTCATCATCTCTTGCCAAATTGGGATTTTTAAGAATATTCATAGAGCACAGATGCCTGTTGCCCGCCTTGTCTTTAGCCCAAATAAGCGTATCCGGTTTCATGTTATCGTCTCCCTTTTATCAAAGTTAACTTATAGTTACTTTAATCATCCAGGACCCCGACTGGAAGCTCCCGTCGCAATGAAACGAATCCGGTCACAGTCTGGTTTTGTTCTTTTGTCCATCCGGAAACTGCCTGTGTCTCAAGTGGAGGTTTATGGATGGGCACTAGCCTGTACCCGCAATCAGTCGTATTCTAATATCGATAGCGACAAACTTCCGCGCCACCAGGAGGGGAAGCATTTTGCCAAAAAGTTCCGTCCCACGGAAAACTACACCCATTTCCGGGCAGGAAACAGCGAGTAAATGGATCGTTTTGGGGATCGTGGCAATAGGCGTCTTCATGGCGACGCTTGATGCAAGTATAGTGAACATCTCCCTGCCAAGAATCAGCCTATACTTTCAAGCGCACCTGAGCGGCATGGTGGAATGGGTCATTATTGCCTACCTTATAGTCGTTGCCGGCAGTCTGCTCACCCTGGGCAGGCTGTCGGATATGATAGGACGCAAGGCAATGTGGGTAAAGGGTCTTGCCTTTTTCACCGCTGGTTCGGTTTTGTGCGGGGCTGCACCGTCACTGCTGTTTCTGGTCATCTCTCGTGCCTTTCAGGGAATAGGAGGTGCGATGATAATGTCGGTCAGCCCGGCAATGATAACGCGTGCTTTTCCGGCAGGGCAACGCGGCAGAGCCCTGGGCATGATCGGCGCTATCGTCGCCATAGGGACAAGCGCCGGTCCCACCCTCGGCGGCATCATAACCCAGGTGCTCTCCTGGCGCTGGATCTTTTATATTAATGTGCCTGTCGGCATAATCGGCATTATGGCAACCATTCGATATCTTTCTGAACCGATCCGTCTAAGCGGCGCCAAAAAGCGATTTGACCCGATCGGGGCAGCGCTCCTTTCCATAAGTATGACTCTTTTGATGCTGGCAATGAGCTTCGGCCAGGAGGCCGGCTGGATATCGCCCGTAATCATGGGGCTATTCGCCGCCGCTACGGTACTGATGGTTGCTTTTGTGCTCATTGAAAGACGCATGGCGCATCCGATTGTCGACCTGTCGATCTTTCGCAACCGTCTTCTATCGGCGGCTCTTGTCAGCAGTTTTCTAAGTTTCCTGTCTCTTTTTGCCGTCATGTTTCTCATGCCTTTCTACCTGGAAGACCTGCTCTTTTTGCGGCCGGATCATGCCGGTCTGGTGCTCACCGCAGTGCCGCTAACCATTTCGCTGGTGGCTCCTCTGAGCGGCTGGCTCTCCGATCGTTTCGGATCACGGGCGCTCAGCTCGCTCGGACTGGCTGTTGCCTCGATGGGACTTTTTTTCCTCAGCAGGCTCACACAACAGGTGTCGTTTTTTGACATAATCTGGCCGTTGATCGTGGCCGGGCTCGGGCAGGCATTGTTCCAATCGCCGAACAACAATGCGATCATGAGTTCCGTGCCGGAAAATCGCATCGGCATTGCCTCCGGCTTTCTCGCCACGGTGCGCGTGCTGGGGCAAGGGTTCAGCGTCGCTTTGGCCGGTGCAATCTTCACCTCGCTGGGCGGTGCGCAGGCCGGAGAACTGCTCGCTCAGAATGCAGCGCAACACGCCGCTTCTCTCCAAAATTCCTTCGTTCACGCCTTTCACGTTGCTCTGCTGACTTCTATGGTCATCTCCAGCATCGGAGTCTTCACTTCCCTGGCTCGGGGCCGGTCACGGGCGTCCGCGAATTGAAAAAGCCTGAGTGCCACCTTGCATCAATCCATAGTTTCGGTTGATTTCCTCTGTACTAATTGCGTCAATCTCAGGGGTTGGCCTCTTTTTAGAGGCATGCGCGATACATATTTTAATATGAGTTCTCTCAGAAGTAGGCATTAACCACAGGCTGGCTTTTGGCAATAGCTGATAGCCAGTCGCCGCCCAGCCTGGTTTTTAATCACAGGACCGGGCAAACGTAATAAAAAAGGAAGAGCCAGGAGGTAGGTCCTGACTCTAGTGAGGAGAACACAGAATGGAAACTTAATGGAAACTTATACGGTTGAGGCGAGGCAACCGGGTTATAACTTAGCCATATATTTCGATTTTTTAAATCAGGTATAAACAGTAATTCGAGATGAGGATGGCTGTATTTGAAACTGGCGATTTCGAGGAAACCTCTACTATTCAATACAGTTACGTGTAACTTGCCCTCTAACTGTAAACCGGGTAAGGTATCCTCCGGCCGATGCGCAACAATTGTGAGGAATAGACATGCCGCATGCAAATGCAAGTGATCTCGCCTTGTACGTTACTGACCATTGGGGCGATACACGGTTCTCCGAATTTGGCAGCGTAAACGATTGCAGCCCCGGGGATCCTCTCCCTGATCAGAACACTCTCGATCATCTCATCTCATGTTGTTACCAGGCAAGCCTTATGAAGGAAGAAGGCAGACCGGTGAGGTTCCGTCTCATTTTGAGAGAGCCGGGCTGTTTCAACAATAATGACGGTCCGCCTACAGGTTTGCATCGGCTTCTGTTTGGCGAGCCGCAACCTTTTGATGAGTACAAACTACAGAGGCTATCTCCTGCGACCGATTTTTATCGATCTCTGATTGGAGTAAGACACGGCGCTAACGAGGATCTGCAAATCTGGGGTATTGTCCACTCCGGGTCTCGATGGGTCCAAAATGTATACGGCGGAAGGCTGATCGCACCCGCTCTGCCCCTCTCGCTGGTTGTTTACGTGACTGATCCCGGTCGAATAACCGTATGCAAAGGCCCTTTGACGATTGCGACATTAAATCGTGGTCAGATCATTTCCCCTGCAAACGAAGTCTTTGACTCAGCCTGGCTGCCCGCCAGTTTTGCCTCAGTTCGCTCCAGGCTTTGGAAGTTACACCTGGCGGCAAAGGATGCTGCCGAAAAGCCCTGGGCGGATCTCAATCCCAGTATTGCGAACACGATTGCCCAACAAGTAGCCAGGCGTGTCATCAGTTATGTCAGAAATTCCGGGCACGGCGGCACAATCCTCGTGATCCCTCCGGAAATGGTTGAGCAGGTGTTCGAGGAAAACTCATACTTAAGCATTGAATACAGGGTGACTGATCAGGCCACGCGAAAAAGATTTCAGACGTTGCTGGTGGACCTTATGAACACACTTGCCGAGGTGTATGGCCGGAAGGCGAACAAAGGCAAGCTCGTCGGATGGGATGAGTATGTAGCCAGCAACGAAGAATCCCTTACTCTGTTGGATGAGGCTGTTTTTGATCTCGCGCATCTTTTTGCAGATTTGACCTCGGTGGATGGTGCTGTGGTATTCACCGAGGGGTTCGAGTTGCTGGGGTTTGGGGCCATGATATCCGTTGGACTCAAAGGGGTGAAGACAGTGGCTCGCGCATTGGATATAGAGGGGGTTCACAGAGAACAGGTATACTCAGGAAGCTTTGGTGCACGGCACCGGTCTGTGTTCCGATTTTGCAATGCCGTGCATGAGGCAATGGCTATCGTAATCTCTCAGGACCGGCTGGTGCGCCTGGTCAAATGGAAAGAAGGCATGGTTACCTATTGGCATCATGTCACAACAAGCATCATGGATTTTTAATAAGACGCAGCTCCGCGATCTGCTAAGCAGATGACTCTGCCACCCAGGAAAGTGGTAACATTTAAATGCTCAGGCGTTTTGAGGGCCGCAATAAATGGGTAGGGTGACTGTAGACGGCGCTTGTATTATGGAGGGAGGATATGCCGATACTCTTTGAAACTACAACGATAAAGAGCATGTCTTTGACCAACCGGTTCGTCCGTTCGGCCACATGGGAGGGAATGGCAAAGCAAGATGGTTCATGCCCCCTGGAGCTTACCGATCTCATGGTCCGGCTTGCAAAAGGGGGAGTGGGACTGATCATCACGAGCCATGCATTTGTGAGCAGGGAAGGACAGTCCGGACTTAGGCAGCTAGGTATTTACAGCGATGAACTTGTCCCGGGACTGGCCGCCGCGGCCAAAGCCGTGCATAATGCAGGTGGGAAGATCGCTGTCCAACTGGCTCATGCAGGATGCCATGCCGACCCGGATCTCACGGGGCAAACGCCCCTGGGGCCGTCGAGCATCAAAGGTGAAGACATGCCCGATTGCCGTGAGATGACCGGTGATGATTTTCGAATGGTTGCCGAAGCTTTCGGCAAGGCTGCAGCCCGAGCTCAAGAGGCTGGATTTGACGCAGTCCAGATACATGCCGCCCACGGCTTTTTACTGAGTGAGTTTCTTTCGCCCTTTTACAACAAAAGAAACGATCAATATGGCGGAAGCGTCGAAAAGCGGGCAAAACTCCTCCTGGAAGTTGTACATAATATCAGGGATAAAGTCGGTGAAAGGTTTCCCGTGATGGTCAAGATCAACTCGGAAGACTTTGTCACAGGGGGACTTAACGTGGAAGAGATGCTCGAAGTTGCCTCAATTCTGGAGCGTGCCGGTATCGATGCCGTTGAGTTAAGCGGTGGGACCAGATATTCAGGCGACTATATACCGGTCAGGCTGGGAAGGCTCGATACTGAGAACATGGAAGGCTACTACCTGGAAGCGGCCAGGAAATTCAAGGAAAGGGTCAAGGTCCCTCTAATGCTCGTTGGCGGGATTCGCTCCTATGCCGTAGCGGAACGAATCGTAAGGGAAGGGATCGCAGACTACGTTTCGCTGTCCCGTCCTTTAATCCGGGAGCCCGATCTGGTCAACCGCTGGAGGTCTGGAGACACCGATAAGGCAAGGTGCCTCTCAGATAATCTTTGTTTTGAACCGGCAAGAGCGGGCGAGGGGCTGTACTGTGTTGTGGAGAAGCGTCTTGAGCGGGCATAAAGCCGGTCCGCTCTCTGAATACTGGGTGAGAACCGTTCGGGATACTGGTCTCCGGTCTACAGGTGTGCCACTCAATGACAACGTCCCAATGCCGCACAACGGGTTCTCGTATAGGGGATTCCAATGTATCAGCAACTGAGCGGGAGTTCAGGAAAACTCCTCGGGTTCAAGATCAGTGACGGGGTCACTGGTGAAGAAGTTCGGCAAATCGGCGCAATCATGGCTGAGGAGATCGCTGCATCCGGGAAAATACGGCTTCTCGTCGAGATCGAAGGCTTCCGTCATATGGAGCCTGAAGCTTTGCTTGAAAAACTCAAATTCGCCAGAGAGCATGCCAAAGACATAGAACGCATAGCGGTCTTGAGTGATCGAGTTTGGATCAAGTCCTGGGTGAAGGTGGGCGGGTTGCTGACACATAACGAGGTAGAACATTTTGACCGCTCCGAGATCGAAGCCGCATGGAAATGGCTTGAGCGTTGATCTTGCGAAAGAATCCGGTCCTGCCCGGTTGTCTGTAGGGGTGATGTAAGAGGATGATTTTATGGAGATAAACATGCCGGCGGACTCGTATTCTAAAGCTCCGCTAAAGGGATTTTCCTTATTGGGCTCCCCCCGGTTGACAAACCCGGGAAAACTCTTAACTAGCAAACATATGAAATTCGGACTCTTGCTGGGAGAATAAGCGAGAAAAATGACTGTGATACCAAGCCCTTATGCTTCCTTGCGGCAATTTGGAGATCCTCGAAATGCAACTGTCCAGTCTCGGAATTTAAGGGAGAATATGTCATGTCAAAGGTTAGGGAAATCAGAGAATCATTTGACAAGAAGCTGGGTCATTGGGAAGCCAGCTCTACGGAGTTTGAGATGCAACTGCAAAACACCACAGAGCAGGCACCTGCCAGGATTGAAATTCGCAAGAGAATATTGAACGAAGCCTTGGAGAAGTTCAAATCCGAAGTGGCTAAGGCGAAAGGGATCTCTGAGGAGAGAAAAAAGGAAATGGAGGAATATTTTGACGACGTTGAGGTCCAGTTGGCTTTGGTCAAGGCCGATGACAGAGACGCCTTCAAGGTCCAAAGGAAGATGATCAAATACTCGATTGCCACTTTGGAGGACACAGTTAATAGACGTCTGAGCGCTGCCGGCCATGCCGCCGATAAGCCGCTTCAAGAGGCGTCCGACAAATTCATAGCTGCTGCCATTGAATACGAGGCAGAAGCGGATGCACTGGAAGCTCAGATTTTCATGAATAAGGCCGAGGCGGCCCGGTTTGAGAGGAATAACAGCGATCTCCCGGGGCAAATCAACTAATTCAAAACTCAGCTCAAAGGGAAAAATAAATATGTCCCAGGGCAAGGCGACGGTCAGCGTTCCGGCTTATCACCTTGTTTCATGCGGATCGGCATAATAATCTTTCCGCCCTGGCTTAAGGACCGTAAACCGAGCTGCGCACGCCTGCCGGGGTCCGGGTTGAGGACATGGCCATAGATTAGCGTCGTCCTTGCATCGCTATCGCCCGGAAGCTTTCTGTCCCCCTTTCCCACCTCATTAGCTCTTCGCCATCCTCAGCGTCAGTTGTTCGGCCTGCGAAAAGGCTCGCGAGCGAACGAACAGCGTGCAGAGCAGGGCGGTTGTCCCTGCAGTAGCGAACAGCATAGCGACGACTACAAACTGATAGATGGCGGCCACTATAGGGTCACTGCCCGCGAGCACCATACCCGCCATCACTCCCGGAATCCACACAATCCCCAAAGACCGCAAATTGTTGACGCTGGGGATAAGGCTGGCCTGCACCGCTGCTCGCACATAAGGCGCCACGACGACCGTCGGGGCGGCGCCCAGTGCCAGTGCCGCTTCGATTTGCCCGGTGTGCGCCTCAACCTCTGCCCGGAAACGATCCAGCGCCAGGGCGGTAGTGTTCATCGCGTTGGCGATGAGCATACTGCCCACCGGGATCAAGGTCGCCGGTGCTCTATCAATGAGACCCAGACAGACCATGATGCCGATGACCAGCCCCGCTCCCAGCAGAATCGAGCGCATCGTCACCTGTAGAATGCCGGGAATGTGTTTGGTCCGTTGCGCGGCTATGACCGCGCCAGCCAGCATCATGCCCAAGAGCAAAAATGCACTGAGCCATTGCGCGCCACCCAAAACGAGCCTCAGCAACAAGCCGACTATGATGATCTGGCTGATGCCTCGCACCAGTGCAACGGCTGATTCTTTCTGCAGGCGGATACCGGCCCTGCCCGCCAGGCACGCGACCATCAGCGCAACGATGGCCGCGCTGACAGCTTGCGCTGCGCTCAACGCCATAGGATCAGGGAAGAGCTGATTCAACATGGAGCACCTCCTCGACTGTGCCATCCAAAATTAGCCGGCCCGCGTCAATCAAGATGGCGCGGTTGGTAATGCGTTGTGCTTGTGCTGTATCGTGTGTGACCATCAGTGCAGTCAAATGCTGGTCGCGAAGGACGCGCGCCAGCAGCGCCTCAATCTCGCGTTCGGCCCTGCCATCCAGCGCCGAAGTCGGTTCGTCCAGCAGCAACACCTGCGGTTTGTTCGCCAGCGTCCGAGCCAGCGAGACGCGCTGGGCTTCGCCTCCAGACAGATGCAACACATCCCGGCGGGCAAATCCCTCCAACCCCACCTCTTCGAGAAGGCTGTCAATCTGCGAGGCGAGCAAGTCCTCACCATGTTGGCGCGGCCCGAAGCACAGATTCTCCGCTACGGTGCCCGGAAACAGGTAGGCCGATTGCATCACCATGCCCACCCGGCGCCGCAGTTCGCGCGGGGCAAGCTGGTGATAGTCCTCGCCGGCAAGATACACCGTGCCGCCGGTCGGTTCGTCCAGCCGATTAATCAGACGAAGGAACGACGATTTGCCCGCCCCGCTCGGTCCGACCACTGCCAGTATCTCGCCCTGCTGCACCTGTACGCTGATATCGTCTACCAGTACCTTCCCCGTGATCGCTCGAGTGAGATTCCTGGTTTCGAGAACTGTATACCCGCCTGAACGCGCAGCAGAACGGGCGGGAGCGCCATCACTGCTTGCGCCATTGGCGGTCATACGCGACTCCAAGTTTGCGTTGCATACCATCGGGTAGCCTCCAACCCCTCTTCAGCATCTTTCCATGGGCCGATTGCCACCAGGTGAGGTGAAATGTCTTTTCGCGCTCTTTAGGTAAGAACCTTTGTGGAGGTGGTCAATGGAGTAATGATTTTAGGCAAGTGCCGACAAAAGATCACTTGAAGTCGTTGTCAGGCCGGTATGGAGACTATCAAAAAATCAGGCATGGACCTTGCGCCCTGTGCCGTAACCCTTATTTTCCATCTCAAGGAACTGAGGTTCCGGCGCCAATCGGGTCTCCCCTGAGTTCACGGTCTACGAAACCTGTTTGCCTGTCTTTTTCGGGGACTCGAACCGAAGATACCGAAATACCTGAAGGATGAAGAGAGTAGGATCACAGTATCGTCACCCTGGAACTGGCGGAAACGAACTGAACGGGATAGATCAAGTATGAGGAGGGTGTCCATTTTCATCACTTAACGCATGGGTCTTTCAAAATACATCTCCGCTGCCTTCCCCATGGGTCTTTCAAAATACATCCCCGTTGCCTTCAACGTCACAAATCCAACATGGAAAAGGAACCTTGCTAATATGGCTCCACTATGGAAAAGGCATGCAAATTCTGCGACCGAAAACAAAGGCTGCCGCTCCCGCCATCGTTGTTGTAGAAATCGAACATAGTGATCTTTATGTAGCCATTGAGTCTCGAATGCCGGGTTCGGGCAGGGGTGACGACAATCAACTGCATGCAAGGGAAGGCTGCAAGATTTTATACCAATTTGCCTTCAAGATGTGCCCATGGCGATGGGTTTCGCTCCGCTTCACCCATCCTGATATGGATGACGGATACAAGCATATTCTTTCTGTCCCTTGTTGTTTTTTTGTTTTTTTAAAAC
>JBKQLC010000079.1:0-19640 GCA_052147195.1 Syntrophobacteraceae bacterium | reverse complement strand
TTCCCATGATCTGCCTCCTTGGTTGTGGCTCTGTTCTAGGTTTAATTCCAGTCCCAGATTAACCCACGTTTGCAAGGGGCAGATCATTTTTTTATCCGTCATCCATTATGGCTACGAGTCTTTTCATCGTTTAGGGTGTCCCAACGGGACATGAAGTGCTGCGGTGAACTATTACCATTTTTCCGTCTCAATCCAACCTCATGAAACCCGGTGTTTCCCCCCCGTAAATGAGCCAACGATAAGCTTGGCGCATCATTTTCCCAACGTGGGCCCTTGAGTACTCCCGCATCATCCACTCCCGGCCCCGCGCGCCGCGTTCCGCCAGGGAAGCGGCAGGCTCTTTCATCGCTTCCTCGAGACAGCCCACCAGGGGATCGAGTCCGATCTCGATCCACCATCCAGCCTTGTAGCGCTCCAAACCGGGCCACGGCGCCCTTCTTGTCACAACGGCAGGAGTTCCCGCAGCAAGGGCCTCAGCCACGGTGCTGCCGAAATTCTCAGAACGGGTAGGCAAGACGAATAAATCAGCCTCACGGTAGGCAGTCAGCTTTTCTTCCCCGTAAAGCTGCCCGCAAAACTCGACACGCTTCAGATTCAATTTTTTAGCGAGCGTTTGCATCCGCGGCAGGCAACCGTCGTCGGGACCGGCAATGCGCAGATCCCATTCGGGAAAGCGGTGGGAAACCGCCCGCCAGGCCTCCAACAGGATATCTACTCCCTTTATGGGATGAATGCGGCCCAGGAACAAAACTGTCCGCCTTTCGGTTTGAGGCCTGGGTTTAAGCTCCGGCACTTCAACACCATTGGGAATGATACAAACCGGCTGAGAGCGCAGGCCGGCAGATCGAATGTCCTCATACTCCTGTTCCGCCGTGGCGTGAAAACAACTGGCGTGACGCACGGCGGGGCCTTGCACAAGACTCCAGAAGATCCTTTTGGTCAGGGCGGAGTATTGAAGGGCTTCAGGCGCCAGGGTCCCATGGGGTGATACTACCAACCGGCATTTCCTGCCCTGGGTGACCCACCCCGGGTAAACATTGGCCATTCTCCACAGGCTGTGAGTGTGAATGATATCAGCGTGCGCCGCGGCAAGGGCAAGCTCTCGATGCATCTCCGGAGAGATGCCCAGCCGGCCTCTGAATGCAGGAAAACTTCGGCAGACTTCGACAAACCAATCCGCAGGCCGCACCCAATCATATTCAACGGTGAGAAGGCGCACGTCATCCTTGCCTGACAGCAAATCGAGGCAAAGGTACAAAACAGGATAGGAGAGCCCTATAGCCTGTTGACCCATGGCATGGACAACGTGCAGTACCTGCAGGGCCCGGTCTGTTTCACTCATTGAGCGGTTCCTGGGCATCCCCGGAATCGCTCACCCCTGGTATCCCGGTGATTGACTGACAGCAGGGCGCATTCATCGTGATATGGCTGCAAGAGTCCGAGCAACCTCGGAACTATCTCCCGCTTCCCATATTTTGAGAGCGCGAAAGCAGTCAACTCCTCCGGAGGAGGGACATGCAGTTTGTGTTCGAGAAAATCCCGTATCTTTCCTCTCAACGCAAGGGGATCGCCAGCCGGAACCATGAAATCAGGCAAGATCGCCTTCATGATCTCCGGGATCGCCCCCGCATCGGTTGCAATCACGGGACATCCGCAGGCGAGCGCCTCCAGGATGATAAGGCCAAAGCATTCCAGGGAGTTTGTGGGTAAAAGAAACGCATCGGCCGCCTGGTAAGCCAACGCAAGCTCCTCGTCAGTCAGCCGCCCCGTAAAACGCACGCGATCACCGAGGCCCAATTCAAGGGCAAGAGCTTCAAACTTTGGCCTCAAAGCGCCGTCCCCGCCGACATAAAAGAGCCATTTGTGCGATGAAGCCAAAGGGGCTATCGCACGAATCGCAATGTCGATGCCATATCTTTCTTCATGCCGCCGCAGCGTGAAAAATATCGGTTGATCGGCCGGCCATCCGAGCAATCGGCGCGCCTCCGGCTGCGTGCAAAATCTCCGGAACCCGTCGCGGCACCAGTGGGGAATGACGGTAACCCGATTGCCCAGACCATGAGAATGGTTAATCTCGGAACGCGTGAACTCCGACAGAGTATGGATTGCAGCGCTCCGGGCCAGAAGTTTTCTCTCTAGCGACCTCAAGGCCGGCAAACCGAAAACCAGCTTGGCCTTCCCCGGCCAACCCTGAGCGGCCCAATTAATCCTGTTCTCCAGGACTATGGGCGAATGAGCGGTATACACGCAGCGAACCATACTTCCGGCAGCCCGCAAAACTCCCGCCCCGATAACCGGAGAGTGTATATGGACTACGTCCCACCTTGTCTCCCGGAGCCACTGACCGAATGCAGCCGCCGCAGTCTCAATTTGACGGCGCATACGCATCGGGTGCCACTTTGCCAGTTTGGGCTTCTCGTATCGCACAACCGTTATGCCCTCCCGCAGAGCCGGACCCCCCGGCAGGCCCACATGGTTTGGTTTGAGGCAAAGCATGGTTACGTTCCATCCTTGATCTCTTGCGGCCATGGAAATATCCCATGCAACACGCTCGGCCCCTCTAGGTACATCAAGGAAGCAGAAATCGACTACAACCAGGTAATTCAAAGGCGATAGTTCCTTAAACGGTTCACCACAGAGCTTGCGACTAAACGCCTCGACGGAGCGTAGAGAAAGGACCAGATTATACAGAGGCCACAGAGGCAAAGCTTTTAGACAGGATTAACAGGGAAAGAAGTGCCAAAGGCAGGATCTATTCAATGTCTTATGGCGTCCCGACAGCAAGAGTTTGTAATCGTACTATGGCAAATTCGCTTGAAAATGCCGCTAATTGGGCAAACTCGGCGCGGATAGCGCCGCTGCCCCTGATATTGCTCTAAGCTTTGACCATTCGGTCTCATCCCCCAGGTAAACAAAAGCACCTCCGCCTGGAACGATATTTACCTTGCCGTCGCCGGCAGGTCCGAGCAAACGGCCAGTCCCTGCATCAAAGAGCACTCCTGGAAGTGAAGAGCGGACCGTAAGCGTGCGGGGCGTTTTTTGTGGGGTGTAGCCGATAACATTGCCCATTGGATCGATGCGAAATCGATCATTTCGTTCGACCAGACTCCGGGTGGAATTCGGTCCCCATCTTCCAACATCAGTATTGACTATGACGAGGATCTTTCCCGAATAGCCAGGGAGGTCGAAAAGGCGCGCAGGGGCGTTCTTATCACTTACCACCGCTTTGTTTTGGTCCGCACTCGGTCTCATGCGGTTTATAAACCATCCGTAGTTCTGGAGATCGGCCACTGCCCCGGCGTATTCCTCCAGCATCGGCGTTCCTGCATTGCCGGGGCCGAACATTTGGATATCAAAGTCATCGAGCGCAAGATCGGCTGCAGTGCCCGGCGGTTCGCCCATCAAATTGGCAGATGGCGATTTATAAAGCTCTTTTGTCAAGATGGCTTCCTGTATTGGATCGGTTGGACTGCCGCTCCAATGCAATACACTTTGGGCCCCATTGAGCACCGACAGCCAGACCATTGCGCGAGTGTTATTGGCAGGGGGACGATAATATTTGACATATTTGAACCGTTTCCCCGCCAATCTGGACCAGCCCTGGTTCTCATCGAGCGCCAACTGCAGGATTCTGCCATAGTTCCCATATTCGCCGCTGCGAATCATATCATCGGTCGTGACATGGATGTTTGCAACGGTCGTGAAGACTGCCTGGAAGAGGGCGCCACGATCAAGGGCGTATTGGGCATAAACTTCCATGTCCTTTCTAAACCAATCCAGGGCCGACGATGGGGTTGCACAATAGCCACCGGCACTGGCATCCCATCCCCAAAACGCATAGCGATCAGTAGCCGCCACCGTAATCGGAGTCTTAAACGAATACCGCAATGCATCTCGATTGTTATGCAGTATATGCAAAGGGACTTCGGGGACCTCGGCCCTTATCTCACGGAAATACTCGTCCAACGCCCACATAAAATCCTTACTCGGTTCCTCTTTGACATTGAAGGCCAAAACATTCGGATGGTCTTGATACGTCTTGATAAATCGAATTGCGGCTGGCGCTTTAATTCTGACATCATCCAAGTTTGGCGTGGTCAGGTAAGCGAAATCGAGTTGGACAATCATCTTGAAGTTGTATTTCTCGGAGAGGCGAATCCAATCGTGGAAGTTTTGGGATGCCGTCACATAAAAAAGAGAGAACCCTTTGGCCGTAAGCTTCCTCATCCACGCATCAAGGAAGGTAGTGTAGTTCTGACCCTGGCGCTCTGCAACCTTCTGCAGGTAATAGGGATAAATATAAAACCCGGCAAGGAATTTCTCGCCAGCCCCTCGGTCCTTAGGAACACGAAACTTCATAAAAGGGGCGGAGGCATCAGCCCATATCGGATTCGTCCATAGTCCAAGGACCAGGCCCAAAGCAACCAATCTGCAAAGCAAGCGAGAAAATGCGCCCCGTATTATTAACGTGCTCTCCGGATCAAAAAAGTGCATACGCCCGAGTGTCACCCCCATCAGCTTACACAGCCCCGTAAATCGAATCCCCAAGGTTTGGCTTGGCATCAACCTGGACCGTTTGCGGGGGTGTGTAAACCACCGGCAGCAGCAAGGCGCCGCCGAGTGCAGATGCGGCAAAGGTCGAAACAGTATTTGCGAACACGTCCGCCGTGTTGCACCAGAAAAACATGGAAACCAACCACAGGAAATAGAAGAGTGATGACGCTCCGGCCCCGCTCCCAGCGTGCGCCCGGAACGTCGCGAGCGCCCTGATTAGAATTAGGACCCACACCGCGCCGAGTATCATGGCCCCGAAAACGCCGACTTCACAACTGATACGGTTAAAGGAGCTTTCGCCAACGCTCAGTACCTCATAAACCACCTTTCCTCCAAAACCCTGTGCACCCAGCGTGAAATATCCGAAGCCTTTTCCGAACAAGGGAAAGTTCTGGAAGGTAAATTCCGCGGAGTGGAAGAGATTCGCTTCAAGCCGATAAGGAATGTCATGAATGACACTTTCGAACCGGGATAGAAGCGCGCCGCCATAGCTGGGCAGAAGTACCACAACCGCAGCGACTATCACTCCGAAAGTGGCGACAACAAGAAGCCATTTCAGGAATGCCGTACGCCCGGTTCGCGCCAAAAAATATGCCATTACGAGAACCGACGTAGACAGGAAAACGAAGGCCCCACGTTGTCCCGATACCGAAATAGTTAACATGTCCGCCAAGACCAACACATACGCCCACGGTCTAAACTTCAATCCCGCGAAGGCAAGAACAGTCCATCGAAAGAGGATGAGCAAGAAAGCCACCTGTCCAAATTGTCCCGTGTGGGTGAAGATTGAAGTTGGCCGGAAGAGACCCTTTACGATTGGTCCATTCTTCATACCGACATAGTCACCTATCCCCTTACCCAGCGTTCCCCAGACTGCATTAATGGGATGATGGGGCCCGAGGAAGATCTGCAGGACTCCGACAGCACCGGCCACCAGGACCCATCCCGTCGCAACGTAGAAGAGCAACCTCACGGCGTCCTTGGATAGGGAGATGTAATAGGCTGAAAGGAAGAGATAGACCAAAGGAAAAAAGGCGGTCCTTACTCCCAGCAGAAAAAAAACCGCGTTGCCGCTGCTGATGGCTTGCTGAATAAACACCCAGACGAGGAATAGCAGGGAAAGGGCATAAAACAACATGGGGAGATGAGAACGAATCTTTCCCATGACCATAAGGGTCAGGAATGTGCCCGCCGCTATTAAATCAGCAACCAGAAAAACCTCATCGTATTGGAGCCAGTATTTCCTGATCACCTCGGAGAGCAGCGGTAGATTCAATACCATTAACAGATAGTATTTTGAGAAATGTCGCACGAAACCATCTGTCCTTAACAAATCATATAGAGATAAGACCAAGCCCGCCGCAAGTGCGATCTATAGGAAGCAGCCTAAATACATTGACATATCAGCATACCGACCGATAACTCATTAAACAACTTACTCAATCCTTTCCTGTCATTCCTTTTTTATCATATCTAAGCCTGTATAATAACCAGGCTCACCAGCGCTAATAGGGCGGAGCGAAATTACTGTCGCAGGTACAGCGCATTGTTCGGTTTTTGTACGATGCTTAAACTTATTTCTGATTATGTTTTGCATGGGACGCTCAAAACCAATGAATGTAATATATGATAAAGGAATGAGTATCGAGAAGAAAACCACAAAATAGACAGGACTCAAATAAAAGGCAGAATTCAAAACCCCATAGCTGACAGCTAAGCCGAATACTAGTTGGATGGGAAAGTGTAATAGATATGATGAATATGTAATATTACCAATCCAAGAAGTTGACTTTAAGAATCCTACCCATCCGTCAATTTCAATTAGTGCGAGGCTGCACACTGTAAAGGCAAATAGAATGCCAGGAAATACAACCATGAGAAGCTTGTCAAAGATCCTAAAGACTGCAACGCAATATCTTAAATCAAATACATAGAAGTTGACTATAGTCAAAATCCATAAAATCGCTGTAATGATATGAATTACGGCCCTTAATCTTCGCAATCTTGTTGATACAAGGAACGTTATATAAAAAACGAAGCCACCCAAAAAAAATAACGACACTGCTTGAAATATAGCAAAGTGAATAAATTGTGGTCTAATGATTGTATATATGACTATAGATATACCAGCAACACCTAAACAAAAAGAGGCCCTACTTAGTCTGACATATGCAGCCATAAAGAATAACCAATACAAAAGAATTTCGGTCGATACAGACCAAACAGGACCATTGAATGAATAGTCGTTTTCGAATCCCCAATTAGATACAAATGCTAAGTTCAGCAAAAAGTGATATATATCATTAAAACTATATACAAATGTATTGCCATTATGTCTGAAATACATAACCTGTAATAATGTTACAATTAATAATGTGACAATATGTAGCGGATAAAGCCTGGAAATGCGCTGTACCCAAAAGGTAATTAGATTAGTGCTCCTATTTTCTATAGGTGAGCTATAAAGCCAAAAGAATACAAAGCCTGAAAGAAGGAAGAAGTATTCAACCGCCAATGAGCCTTTTTCATAGAATATTTTCAATATTGCATAAAAAGGCTGGCTTGCCTTGTGAAAATCCTCAGGAAGATAGGTTCCGTTATATGCAAAATTTTGCCAATGCCACAGCACCACTGACAACGCGGCAAAACCTCTTGATATATCCAAGGCAAAGAGCCTCTTCGGCCAAATACCATTATTCATGATATTGCCTTTCCGGAGGAATATGAATTTCCATTGCAGACCGGCTGTCAATACGCCTGAAGAGTGAGTCCAGGTAATGGCTCTTGCCTGCACAGAACCGGATAATGGGAGCAACCTCCGGAGCGCGAGAAGACTCGCTGATGGTTGTGGCTTTTCGAAGTCTTCGGTTCATCGAATCCTTGCGAGGCCTCATTGGAACCACATAAAACCGAGTAAGGGAGCAGGCTCAATGATCGCGAGATGACCGTCATGAACCCTCACCTCCCGAAAATTCATTTCGCCGAAAATCTTTCTTCCTCTCCCTTTACCGCTGAGATGAGGAAAACCCTGGTAAGAATTCCACTTCCTTTCGCACCGGTCTCCGCGAGATTCCAACTCAAGAGGCCAACTCTTATGATTTGCCAGATGAAATAGCGCAACGTGGACTTCGCACTATTTCCCCATGGCACCGGGCCTGCCTCCCTGGCTTCGATCCGGCAAAACCCCGCCAGACGGAGCAGACGTGAAAGTGCATTTGGGTTGAAGGCAACTTCATGGGTGAAATCACCGTAAATGTATCCTATTCCCCATGGGCTGTCTGCGTTCGGTGTTTGCAGGACCAACCGGCCTCCCGGCCTCAGAGCAGAATGACAACCGTCGAGGAAGCGCAACACCTCGTCCTTTTGAAAATGCTCAACGATGTCGAAGCCTGTGATCAGATCATATGATTCCGGCTTCTGTTCGAGATGTTCGAGCACATTGCCCTGCACCACATCCGGTGTGACCTGGCGAGCAAGAACTACCTGGTCCGGACTGATATCGATACCAGCCAGATTCATATATTTGCGCCGGGAGAAGAAATGCAGCAGTTTTCCCGAGCCGCAAGCGGCATCTAAAATCCTGGCATTGCTGTCATCCGGAAGCCACCCTCTCAGATGGTATGACCTCGCGCGCGCCCACTGTCGGGCACCGCTATAGTCAAACGATTCTCCAACATCCTGAAAGTCATGGCCATAGTTTGCAAAGAGCCGATCACGGTAGACCGCAGCCGCTTTATCGTCATACACAAGAAAGTCTCCCCGCATCGTAAAGTGATTTGCCGGCAGCGTTGGCATCGCGGCGGGCGATGGTTATGGCAAAACCGGTCGATAACAATAACTGTATGCTAAAATAGACCGGGACAGCCACGGCTCCGCCAAGCAGGCCATAGAAATAGATAAGAGGGAAACCGACGGCCACGGACATGGCCGCTGTGACCACCTCACAAATTAACACCACACGGGTCGCATCATGAGCGTAACACACCCTGGTGGGAATGTGTGAAAGAGCAAGAAAGCCGTATCCGGCTGCGATCCAAGGCATGAGAGATGATGCTTCTCTGAATTCAGAGCCCAGCAGCAGTGAGGCTATTTGCTGGTGGCAAAGAGCAAACATACCCCAGGCTAAACCACCAACCGTACAAACAATTACAAACCATAAAACGAGGAATTTGTTGCTCCCTGCAGCATCACGGCGTCCGAGAGCAGAGTAATAGACCGGGCGTATCACAAGTTCGGTTACTGTTGAGAGCATCAGCATCGGCCGGCTGGCCAGGCCATACGCTGCAACGTAGAGTCCGACGGCTTTGGCTGAGAGCAACCAACCAATCATGTAACGGTCTGCCATGCCGGATGTCCAGGCGATCAATCCCAGAGGAATAAGTGGGCGGCTGTATGTAACGAACTTTTGAAACAGATCGTCCTCTTTCGCCTGAGTGTTTCCGGTAAAGCAGACTGAATCAGGATTCAGACGAACCATGATGAGGTACAAGATGCCTGAGGCGGCCACAAATGAGCTTAAGACGGTTGAAGTGCCGATTCCCCACAGGTTAACGGCCGTATAGGCCGCCAGGGGCCTTGCCCAGGCCTCTCCAACCTGCCATGCTCCGAACCGATAGTGGCGCCTGGACGCATTCATGACCGTCGTTTGCAGCATGCGGCTTGCGTCAACGAATACCAAGGCTGCCAGCAGCAACACGTCAAGGCCCCCAAACCATCCCTTCATGGTCCCGAATGCGACAAGAGGCAGTGATAGCGGCAGCGCCAGAGCGGATATTTTCAAGATGCGCTTAAGCGCGACCCGCTTAAGCAAGGAGAGATCAGCAGGTTGTACATATTCAGGCGAAAACCGTAATAAAGCTTGCATGGTTGGGTTGCACAAAGCGGTGGCTGCAAGTGCGGCCACCCCCAGCATCAGGCTAACCTCCCCGAATACGGTCGGTGACAAGGCTTCGGTTAGAATCCGAATTCCGACGACCTGACCAAGAGCAGCAATACCCTGGGACAACCCAATGGATGTGAAGTCTGCTGCCAGTCTTCGACTGGATTTCATGTCTAAAACCAGCCGCCTTTCTTTGATCTCATTTTCACCTGATGCGTTCGTGACCGCCCGGAAGTTCCTATCAGCGAACCGAACTTATGCCTATATGAAAAAGGCAGTGTGTACTCTACTGCTGAGTTTCCGTTATTGCTTCGGAATAATAAAGTGAGAATATTCAGGGAAGCGTTCTCATACCAATTTGCCTTCAAGATGTGCCCATGGCGATGGGTTTCGCTCCGCTTCACCCATCCTACACGTTTGTACCGGCAGCGCTAATACGTTGGACAGATAGAGTGGAGCGAAACCCACCACATTCATCTTGAACGCAACTTCGTATCAGTGGTCGTCGCTCGTTCCTTTAGTGCGCATACCCATAGCTGAAGAGGTACTATTCTCGACATGAAGACTGTAAGAGTCTTAAATATCGAATTGTTCCCGGCAGGGCCCGGATGAGAGACCTAAGACACAGCTCCGCAAACTCGGTTACATTTTTCCCGGCCGATTGCGCCCGTGCGGGCATAACGTTTCTGATGCCGGCATTCATAACTGAAAAACAGGCGGCAGGTCGTTCCGGGAATGTGACCTTTGTGTTACATGACAGTGGCAGGCTTGCGGAGTTCAAAAGCTCAACTCACCGCCGCCTGACCGTCCGCTGTTCGAGTGGCTGCTGATCCTTCACCTGAGCTGCCTAGACCGTTCGTAGTGAGTATGGAAGATTCATTTCCAGGAGGTTAAGACGGGCGCCTGGAAGTTTTCGACAGGAGTTTCTCCGAAGCGCCTGTTCGAGTCATGAAGCAATTTCTCCACCATTAGTTCAGGATGGATAGGAGCGGCGGGGTATGCCGCGGACCCGTGAAAAAAGTCTCCACGCTCCTCGGTGTGCACAATGTGATGGCGCACTCACGGGACCACCACCACGTCTCCTCGCTCCATGATTATGTTTTCTGCAAGGCCTCGGCCCTTTTTTATTTTTTTATAGTTAAAAGGAAGAGTCACGGTTTCCTTGCCGACGTTGCGCAGTATCACGATGTTGCTCTCCTGGGCAAACGTCGTCAGCCCCCCCGCCATTGCAAGCGCCTGAAGCACTGTCAGGGGTTTGGCGACATTGTACATGCCCGGCTTATTCACCTTTCCAACTACATAGTACTGCAGGCTTCCCAGTTGCAGGACGCTCACCGCAGCGACAGCTCCCGGGATATATTCATGAAGGCTTTGTTCCAGAGCATCTTTTGCCTGCACAGTTGTCAGGCCTCCGACCTGCACGTCGCCAACCAGGGGGAAGGATGTTTTTCCATCGGGCCTAACTACGAGGTCCTTTCGATTGAGCGATTCCTCGCCATAGACGCTGATTTCCAGGACGTCGCCCGGCCCGATTTTGTAGTCGGCGGTGACTTGTCCGCTTTCTTCGGCCGGTTTGATCGGGGCTCCGGCGACTTGTCCGCTTACCTCGGCAGGTTTGACAGGGGCCCCGGACGTCCAGGGTAGAGGCATCCAGTTTGAAGCACAGCCTTGCGCAATAATCAGCACCAAAAGGAGCGCATATAAGGTTTTCATCTATTAAAAACTCCCGACAAAATTGTACGAACGATGAAAGGTTTCATTACCCCTCCAGTTGTTTTTTCAGGTCCAAAGCCGTCTTCCTGGATACAGAGTCGAGATTTTCCTGCAAAGCCTTCTCGAGATAACGGCTTGCTTCTTGTGTCTCCCCTCTTGTTTTGGCGATCATTGCGGCATGGAGATTTAGCTGGCCGGCGTCCGGGCGCAGGGCCAACGCGGTTTGAATACGGTACCAGGCAGCCTCGAGATCGCCCTGTTTGAACGACACCCAAGCTGCGGTATCCATAAAGGCAGGATTGTCCGGTTGTTTGGCGATCACCTGTGCTGCCAGCTTCGCCGCTTTTTCAAGGTCTCCGGGGTCGGTTCTGTACTCGGCATAGAGGTATGCCAAATCGTTCATAACTGACGGCGACCCGCCTGACTTGCCTAACAGTTCGTCGAGCAGACGGCTTGCATCTTCGACGCGGCCTTTCTGCTCATAGAGCATGGCCAGACTGATGGCATTAGATGGAGACGAATTGATACGGTACATTTTTTCCATTTCAACAATTGCTGAATCGGCTTTGCCCTGCGCGGCATATACAATGGCCATCGCCCGATGTGGATCGCTCCACTCAGGGGCCAATTGAACAGCCCTGGCAAGAGCCTTTTCTGCTTCGGCCAGATTTCGGTGCTGGGCGTGAATTTGGCCTATAGAAAAGAAGGCAAGAGGCGATGGCTGTCTTTTGGCGGCCTCCGATTCAACCAGAGCCATTCCGCTTTTGTAGTCCCCTTTTTTCTCGTATGTCGCTACCAGGAGTGGAATGGCGCTTTCCCATCCATTTTGCGCTGAGAGGGCTCGTTTGAGCTCGTCAATCGCCTTATCGGGCTTCGACTGGGCAAGCATCAGTTGTCCCAGTTCCATGCAGCCTGCTGCTGAATCGGGAGCCAGCTTGACCATCTGGCGGAAATCCAGCTCTGCCTTCGAGAACTGCGACTGTGACACCAGCACCCTTCCTCGAGTTCTAAGAAATACCGGGTTTTCAGGCTGCATCTCCAGCCCCTGATCCAGGACCTTTACGGCTTGGTCCATGTCCCCTTTGACCAGCAGCATTCGGACGTACTCAAGCCTGAGGTCATCGTTGGCCGGGTGTGCCCTGCATGCATTATTCAGAGTGTCTGCAGCCAGAGAATCCTTCTTGTTGAAAAACTGGCTCCTCGCCAAAAGAATCGTGGCTGCGGCATCTTCCGTCCGTGCCGATGCCGCCTGTTGCAGGTGTATTTCAGCCTCTTCGTACTTGCCTCCATCCAGCAGCAGCCTGCCGAGCAGAAGGTGAGCCTCGGCATTGCCCTGGTTCTGCTTGAGCACTCCCTCGCAGATTTCGACGGCGGCGTTTTTCTGGTCCTTATCGGCGATAATGGAAGCTTTCGTTAAGAGGAGCTTTTCTCTGTCGGCAGGCTTGACGTCGAGCTTGAGGGTTGTCTCGATACGTCCCAACGCGTCGGCGCTGTCCCCCTTGGACTGAAATATGGAAACCAGTCCCAATGTGGCCTCTAAATCGGCCGGTTCCTTTGCCAGGATCAACTCGAGGACATTCTGCGCCTTTTCAATCTTTCCCTGCCGATGATAAAACCCCGCCCTGGCCTTGAGCATTTGGGACTCATTGGGGAGCTTTTCGTAGGCATCCTCAGCTTCCTCGGGCATCTTCAGCTCTTCAAAAGCCCTCGCGCGCAAAATCGCGATAGAAGTTTCCCCATCATTGGCGTTCACCATTGCATCCAACTCTTTGACCGCGCGTTTCCTATCGCCATGTTCGGCGGCAAAAGAGGCAAGAAACAGGTAGGGAAAAGTCACCTTGGGCGCAATGTGGGAAGCTTTTACAGCGGCTTCTTCCATTGCTTTGAAATCACCCACCGCCTTGAGGGAAATGGCAAGCAGCCTCTGGACTTCAGCATTTGCATCTGCGTCTTTGACTTTTCTCAATACTTCGATTGCCTGTTCGTACTGCTTAAGACCAATGTGGGCGGACGCCGTGACAACAGCTATTCTGGTCTCGAAAGGTTCTGGTTTACCGATTTTGGAGATCTGCTCCAGGGCCATCTCGGGCTGGCCCCCGCTAAGTAGCGTCGCCACTTCCAGCCTGGCTTCATCAAGGTTGGGGTCCAATTCCAAGGCTGCACTCAGGGTGCGATAGGCTTGAAGATATTCCTTCTGGGCAAGGAGAGCCTTCCCCAGCGCGAGGTGAGCGGCTGCGCTTTTTGGATCGAGCTGCAGAGCGTTCTTGTACTGAAGGATGGCCCGCACCGAATCGCCGTTTTCGATAAGCCGGTCCCCCCGCGTGACAAACTTCGCGGCCTTTTCCTCCTTGCTGCTGCAGCCGGGGAGATAAAGCAGAAGAGGAACGCAAAGCAGAACTGTTAGTATACGGGTCCTCATATCCATTTGGAGCCTCCATAAGCGAGCCCGGATGCGTTCAGTCCGGCAGCGGGTGTCGGAGTTTGGCGGACGAGCCAGGCGTTGCGGTTTATTTATCGCGATCCGTATTTGCCGTTCAAATCCTTTGACCTGACATCATTGAAGATCAGTCCAAGGACTTTTTCACGGGGAACCATGTCCATGGCATGCTCTACGCTGGTCCGAGAGGTGTGGCCTGCCCTTGCCACCATGATTATGGAATCCACATACTCCGAGAAAACGAGCGCGTCAGGAAAACCGTTCATGGGCGGGGTATCAAATATGATGTACCGATCCTCATAGCGTTCTTTAAGCTCCTTGACCAAGGCTTCCATTCTCGAAGACCCCATCAGTTCCGGCGCCTGCAGGACCCTGCCGCCGGCAGGAAGGACCGTGAGTCCTTCGATCCCCGGGTTTATGAGAATTTCTTCAAGCCCGGCCTCGTCGGCGAAGAAGGACGTCAGACCGGGAACTTCCGGGTCCAGACCGAGAAGGGTGTGAACGGAGGGATTTCTGAAGTCGAGGTCGACCAGCAGGGTGGTCTGCCTCGAATCCCTGGCTATACTGATCGCCAGATTCGTTGCGATGAGACTCTTGCCTTCACCCGCATCAAACCCGGTGATTTGGATGGTAGACCAGCCATGAGACCGAGTCCGGTTGAAAAGAAGCGTCCTCAACATTTTGAACTGCTCGGCAACCCGGTTGTCTTCATCGAGTATGATTTTGTTCTTCAACAATGCCCCGGTGTGGACCGGGATCACTCTTGTCTTCGAATAAGCAGGACCGCAAACGCCCAGATTTGGAAACCTCGGCGCAATCCTTTCACACATCCACTGTTCCGCTTTGCTGCGTCCCTGGATGATTCGTCTAATCCATTGCATATCGATCCTTCACTCTAACTTGCCGAAGTCTTATAGGATTTTCTTTTGAACCAGCCGGCCCAGCTTTGCGTAAACGATATCCAGGTCCATTACGAAAAAGTGGACGGCAAGGATTATGAAAATGACGCTGCACATGCCCGCGACCCAGAGGATAACCCTTCGTCTCCGCCCGGCGGCTATATCAGCTTCGGATATTATCGACGGTATGATCGAAATAACGGAGAACCTGCTTATTCTTTGAAGGACTTCCAGATCGTGGATTCTCTTATCCGAAAATTCTCGCGCGGAGGCCGCTCCAACCGACAATCCTAACGACAGGACGGCACCCACCAGCATTATGGCGAGCCGGTTGGGTTTAGCCGGTTTCTCCGGCAGAAATGCCGGCTCGACCACCTGAAAGGATTCCCCCTTCTTCTCTTCTTCCATCCCCTGGGAAACTTTTGCACCCAACAGTTTTTGCTCTATTGTGTTGTAATTTAGCTTGGCGGATTGGTATTCCGTCTCCATATCGTTAAACTGCTTTGCGACCTGGGGCATGGAGTGCAGCTTCTTCAAAAGTTCTTTGGTATCCTTTTCCAGTTGCTTTTTTTCCGCCTGAAGAGACGAAATGGAAACAGAAAGCTTCTCCAATTCGGTCTTCAGGGTGATATAGGCCGGGCTGGTCGGGGCCGAAGTGATCTTCGAACCTGCCTGCCGGTCATTTGGCAACTCGGCCAACTGCGCCTTTATCTTCTTTATTTCCCGTTCGGTGCTCTGCACTTCAGGATGTTTATCGGTGTAAGTGGATTTCAGGTTGGCCAATTTGTTCTCTGCAGCCCTGAGATTATCCATCATCTTATCGTATCCCCGGCCTGCTTTACCTTCCGATTCCAAAAGGGTGATCTCCTCGTCCTTTGCTTTAACGGTCGGATGGCTGGCGGAATACTTCGACAACGCCTGAGCGCGTTCCAACTGGAGCTGCTGCAACCGTTCCGATGGGGTCAACACCTTGGATGTGGCGCTGCTTGAATAGGGGTCCAACAACGCCTGGTCCCCCTTAAGAATCGAACGCTGTTCTTCGAGGGAACTCGTCTGCATGCCGATATCGCTGAGACGCTGGCTTAGCCTTTCCAGCTTCTGCATATTAAGGGTGGAATATTCCGGGAGTTCCTCCAGATGCTCTTTCTGGAAATCAGCGATCCTGGTCTGCAGGTCGTCTATCCGCATGTGCTCCTGCTTGAGCTGCTCGGTCAAAAATTCGGTGGTGCCTCGCGCGACCTTTTCGCGCGACTCAAGGTTCTTTTCGAGGTAAAAGGAAACTATCTCATTTGTCACAGCCTGAGCCTTCCCCGGGTCCTCATCTTCGTAGGAGATGGAAAAGGCGATAGTTAGAAGAACAGGCTGGTTCGTGTTCTCCTTGTTGATTTCAGCATTGATCGTCTGAAATGAAATTCGTTTGCGGATTTCGTCCACTAAGTCCTCAGTGGTGAGCTTTTTTACTTTATCAGGAAGAAGATTGTACTTTTCTACCAGCTTCAGGACTTTGGAACGCGATGTCACTTCCTGAGTTATGGCCTGAATTCGCTCCTGTGCGTATGTGGTGACGGTAGAAGGCACCATGGCGGATGGTATCTGCTGGTTCAAGATGAGTACAGTTGCCGTTGACTTATAAACGTTGGGCAATATGACACAAATTATTGCCGTCAATAACAGCAGTGAGATAAGAGGCCACAGGAACCAAGCCTTTCGCCTCCCAAAAATCTTTTTTATCCTCTCAAGTTCTTGATCCTGGCCCATAATTTCGTTCTGTCCTTAGTTTGAGAGCGCCTCCGGGCAAAGTACAGTCTGCGCCGTGCGGACGACCTTAGTCCCTTGGCACAAGCCCTTTGCCGTCCATCAAGCGCACTGTCCCGATATGGTTCCTGCCGATTATGAGCGCTTCCGGCCTATTGTCTTTTAGCAAGGCCTAAAGGTTTCAACGAAACATGCTCACGCACTTTCAGATTTCGCAAGCGCACGACACCCTCAAGACCAGGCACCGCAGATGGGGCCAGTGTCGTAAAATCTTCATGACCGCAGAAAAGCAGAGAGTACTTTATTGTGATTTGTTTACAGATTCATGTCGCTTCTGTGTAGATTCGGTGAACTTGAAGCGAGAGGGTGAGGGGGTGCGGGGCTTTTTGTCCTACGCTCTCAATGCTCAAGAATATCCTGTGAGTGTGCTGGAAACGCCTATTGAAAGCGAGACCCGCAAGGTGGTCGAGAATTTTTACCGAGCCACAATTTTGGCCTTTCTACATGAGTAGAGCGTTCTTGCCGAGCGAAACGACATGGACATAATCAAGGTCATAGAAGCGATAAAGGTTAGGCCCACCCATTCCAACATTACGTTGCCAGGACAGGGAAGGGAAGGTTACTGCCTGCCAAAGGACGGAGGGTTTGGCATCTGAGCCTACCAAACCCTTTGGGGGTTTGAAGACGACATATTCAAGATAACCTCCCGAGCGATCGACATAAACGATACAAGAGCGCTTCAAGTCTTTCGTCTGGCTTGCCATGCTCTGCGAAACATGGGGGAAATCGTCGCGGCCTGTAAAATTGCCATATTCGCGGTGCGTCGTATAGAGAAGATGTCGAGGACTCGAAAATGCTTGTTCGAAAGCATGCCGAAATGGGGGCGGAAATTTTCCGCCCACGATCCTTATGTCAAGCACTGGTGTGGAATTTGAGAAACAGGGCACATACCCTCTCTCCCGGCTATTCCTGGTCGAGGTTTTTTCGAAACCAGGAAAACCTGAAGGAACTCACTGTCAGCAAAAATATGACCCAAGCGGTTCGCGGGGCCGATGCCGTGGTTTTTGCAGTGCGCCATGAACCCCTACCTGGTTCTTTTGGCCGACGACTTAATGGAGATGACTGGAAAGCCGGTAGCAGTGACAGATTGTTTCGGAATTCTTTCAGATAAGGAAATCCGGTGCTATTTTGTGCTGGGACGCGAAGTGAAGGGGCTGGGGCGCGGAGATGTAAAGCGGGAAGACACGGGGTAAGGGCCAAGATGATACCGACCAAAAGCTCAAGCTTTGTCTAGAGCGCACTGCTTAACTACGCCCGTCGAACTTGTTTTTTTTGGGATAATAGAATTATAGTTTCGGAGATCTCATTGTACTATTCTGGACTAAAAGCAGACCTTTTTTGAGGGATAATTGGTTGGCCATTTTCTCGTTTTAGCTAAAATATTGAAAATAAAAGCCAAACCGCATTTTAGCAGGATCTTATCGACCTTACGCTGTCCAATCGGCTCAATTTCCGGATATGAGATAATAGATTGATATTATTAGTATAAGTGGATTTTTCAAGGGTTCTTTCGTTCTATAAATAACTCCGACGAAAACCTACTAAAACCTGCTAAAACCTGGACTCCGTCCGATTTGGCATCTCCCAGGAAACGGAGTATCTTTTAGGTAAGGCGTTGATATTGCTAAATTTAATAGGGAGTTTCCAGATTTTCTGATGTCCCATAAATAAGTCAATATAAACGTTTATCCGGCTAATGCGTACCTCTGTGTATGGAGTGGTAGAGGCGGAGTTTGAAATACTCCGGATCCCGGAAGCCGTAAGCCTGCCGTTTGAGGGTTTTGATCTTGTTTATGAGTCCTTCCACAGCCCCGGAGGTAATGCGATGCTTGGAGTAGCTGAGAAGTTAAGTCTGGTATGCTCCAAGTGTCTTACCGACCCTTATGAGTGCCTTGCTTCCGGAAGCCATGGTGTCTTTGCACCATACGGCGAGGAATTGCTCGGCTTCTTTGCTATGATCCTTTTCCCAGAATAATCTCAGTCGTTCCTTCATGGAATGGATGACGAAAAGGGGCCGTTAATCTGAAGCAGGGCATCAAGCCGGGCTTTGCGCTCAGGAGCCAGGGAATCGTAATTCTGCAGGAGCAGAAAACGACTTCCTTTCAAGGTTTGTTGCCCAGCACATCGAGTTCTCTTTGATAGTCGCGTCTCAACTCGTCTATGGCCTGGTTCATGAGGGCCATGATGTGGAAGCGATCGAAGACAATGTCCACACGGGGCAGACTCTCACGGACAGCCGAGAAGTAGGCGCTGCTCATGTCCATGGCTACGGCTTTGAGCCTTTTCGCGGGTTTCCATAAACGGCTTAATGTCCTCTTTGCCCTTGCCTTCTACTGCGTGCAGGACTCTGTCCGTGTCCAGCTCGGTAATCACAGTCATATAGTGATGGCCCTCTTTGAAACTGAATTCATCGATACCAATGACCTTCACCTCCTTAAGGGGGATTTTGCGATAGAGGAATTGCAGCCTTTCCTTATGGATGTTTTTGACCAGGTCCCAGCCCACTCCCAGATATTCGGCGGCCGACCGGATCGTGCTGAACCCAAGCATGTCGAGCACTGTCAGAGCAAAGGATCGAACATAGCGGTGAATCCCTATCATAAAGGGAAGCTCGGTCACCACAGCGTCGAGCATCCCCGGCACTTCAAACGGTGGATAACGAGCTCCAGCATGCACTTCTTGCGTCCGATAGGACTCATGTGCCTGCGTTTTCGGCCTTTGAAACTTGCCTCCCGGCAGCCGCACTGTGGGCATCGAACCCATTGATCGTTGATCTCGGCGCTGAAGATGACCCTGTCGGCCACAAAATGAATCGCTTTGTACTCAATACCTTTAAGCCCAAAAGCATGGTAAAGTATCGATGTGGACAGAGTTTGGATCTCCTCCGTATTGCTCGATTGCCGTCAAACAACACGGACCCTGCCATGTCCTTTTTTATTTTTCAACTATCCGGGTACGCGTTTGCCGGAAGACCCAAAATTAAGTTACTTTATTGACATTGCAGATTTAAATAGGTTTCCGAGGACTATCAAGTTACTTACAGGTAAAGAATGTCAAGCTAATGGGAAAGATCGTAACCGTTTATCCGACCGAGGAGGAGTTAGAGACTCTGGTCGAATTAGCTACTTCCGAAACGGAGCCGCGCCGCATTGTAAAGCGGGCGCAGGTGGTTATTTATGCTGCCAGCGGCATGAGCCTGAGAGAGATTTCGGCTAGGGTCGGGCTCGGATGGCAAAGCTGCCTGAAATGGCGCAAACGGTTTTTGGAGCAGGGAGAAGCAGGCCTCTACGACGAACCTCGCGTGGGTAGACCAGCCATATTCGATGTTAAAAAGCAACAGAAT
>JBKQLC010000078.1:0-7012 GCA_052147195.1 Syntrophobacteraceae bacterium | reverse complement strand
GTGGCAAAGGCCCTTAGAATAAATCAATCCACAGTGGTGCGAAAGATCAAGAAATACGGCCTGGGTTCCCTTTGCCAGGACCTCGATGAACCTGAAAACCCTTTTGAAGATTTTGCGTTTCGAATCTAGTTCGGGTTTTGGGCGATCCTGATCCACGCACAGGCTGATGCGAAATAGCATCTTCGATGCTTTTTTGCATCAAAGATGCAGGGAGCCATGATACCCATATGTCAACCGGTTTTTATGAGCCGGAGTAAATTTACCACGATGAAAAATTGCATCACTACTCGCGTCTCAACGCTCCTCATCAACTCGCACTTTCCCCTGATACTCCACGCCTCTCCCGATTCGCGTTTTTTGGCACGAACATTGCCGTTCCAAGAGAGTGCAACCCTCCACAAACTTGTATAAGCCCCACTTTAAACAACTCACCTGCATAGGAGGTCGAGTCTATGGCTGTATTTATGTCTGCCGAAGAAGCAGTCGATTTGATCAAATCCGGGGATACAGTCGCCACGTCAGGCTTCGTAGGCATGGGACACCCGGAAGAGATCTCCAAGGCAATCGAGAAGAAATTCCTGGAAACCGGTCAGCCCAGAGATCTCACTTTGACCTTCGCCGCGAGCCAGAACGACGGGAAATCAAACTGGGGATTAAACCGCTGGGCCAAAGACGGCCTGGTGCGGCGAGTCATTTCCGCACACTGGGGCCTTCAGCCCGACCTGATCAAAATGGCCGTCGAAAACCGCATCGAAGCTTATTGCCTCCCCCAGGGCCCGATCCTGCACCTCTACCGGGCGATAGCGGGCAAGAAACCGGGCATCCTCACAACTATCGGCCTGAAGACCTTCGTGGACCCCCGGGAAACCTGCGGACAGCTCAACGATATAAGCCACGAAGAACACGTTCGCCTGATGGAAATCGAAGGCAAGGAGTATCTTTTCTACAAAGCCTTTCCCATCAACGTTGCCATAGTCCGCGGCACGAGCGCCGATGAAAACGGAAACATTTCTATCGAGCGCGAGGCAATCTCACTGGAGTTTCTTGCCCTGGCCCTCGCTGCCCGGGGATCGGGCGGCAAGGTAATCGTCCAGGTGGAGAGGAAGGTCAAAGCAGGCACACTCCATCCGATGCTCGTCAAGATCCCCAAGGTCGCCGTTGACGCTATTGTCGTCGCAAAGCCGGAGAACCATTGGCAGGTCCCCATGGCCGAGCAGTACAACCCGGCCCTTTGCGGCGAAGTCCGCATCCCCCTCAGTGAAGTCGCCCCGCTGCCGCTTGACGAGCGCAAAGTTGTATGCCGCAGATGCGCCATGGAAATGATCCCGAACGCTGTTGTCAATCTGGGCATCGGCATGCCCCCCGGTGTTGGAGTGGTCTGCGCCGAGGAAAGCATGAGCGACCTGATGACCATGACGGTCGAGCCGGGAGTAGTGGGCGGAGTGCCCCTGGGCGGCCTCTATTTCGGTTCGGCGATCAACCCGGAAGCCTTGATCGACCATCCCAACATGTTCGACTTCTATGACGGCGGCGGACTCGACCTCGCGGTCCTCGGAATGGCCGAAATGGACCAGTTCGGAAACGTCAACGTCAGCAAGTTCGGACCGCGCATCGCCGGCGCAGGCGGCTTTATCGACATAACCCAGAGCACCAAAAAGGTCGTTTTCTGCGGCACGTTTACCGCCAGTGGATTCGATTTCAAGATCGGCGGCGGCCAATTAAAAATCGCCAAGGATGGCAAGATTCGCAAACTGGTCAAGAAGGTCGAACATATAACCTTCAGCGGCGAATACGGCCGCACGAGCGGTCAGAAGATTCTCTACGTTACGGAACGCGCGGTTTTCGAACTTCGGCCGGAAGGGGTAACCCTTGTTGAAATAGCCCCCGGGGTCGACCTCGAAAAGGACATCCTCGCGCAGATGGATTTCAAGCCGCTTATCGCCCCGGAACTGACCCTGATGGATGCGAGAATCTTCGACGCCAGGACCCCCATGGGCATTAAAAGCGACGTAGTGAACAGGAACGGCCGGCAGAGCGCTGAACCCCTAACTTCTGCAGCCGCTAAACTTTGAACAACATTCGAGGAGGTAGCTGACATGGCTTTGAAAACGAGAAAAGATTATCTGGCCTCTCTCAAGGCAATGCGTCCGAACGTATACAAGTTTGGCGAATTGATCGAGGACGTCACCACCAATCCGGCGACCAAACGAGTTGTGGAAAGTCACGCCAAGGCTTTCGACGCATCGCATGATCCGCAATATGCGGACGATTTCACCGCTGTTTCCTCTTTTACAGGGGAAAAGATCCATCGGTGGAATGGAATGATGGAGGACCTGGAACAGGTGATGGCCAATTCCAAGCTCAAAAGGTGGATGTACCGCTTCACGGGCAGTTGCACTGGAGGGCTCTGCGTGGGCTGGAATGCCCAAAACGTGATGTGGAATGTAACCTCGCTCATTGACAAGGAATGCGGCACAAACTACCAGGAACGGCTGACAAAGTGGATCTTGTCCGCCCAGGAAAAAGGCCTGGTCGTGGCGGGCGCGCTTACCGACGCCAAGGGTGACCGCAGCCTGAGACCTTTTCAGCAGTCCAACCCGGACAGCAATGTGCACGTCAAGGAAGTTCGTCCCGACGGTATCGTGCTCAGCGGCGTCAAAACCATGATATGCGGCGTTGCGGCGTCAAACGAGATATTCATTCTGCCCGGCAGCGGCTACAGGGAAGAGGACCAGGATTACGCTGCGGTCTGCGTGGTGCCCCGCGACATACAAGGCCTTACCATAGTGGAAACACGCCGTCCGAGCGATTCCAGGGAACTCGAAGATGGCTGGGACATTCCCGACACCGGCATCACCCAGGCCTACCTGCTGTTCCAGGATTGCTTCGTGCCGAACGAGCGGGTCTTCATGTGCAAGGAATTCAAGTACTCCAGCAAGATCATCGAATTTTTCACGGCCAATTACCGCGCCTGCATTGGCGCATGCGTGGCCGGCCAGGGAGACGTGATGATCGGCGCGGGCGCCCTGATGGCCAGGGTAAACGGCCTTGCCGCCGGCACTTTTGCCAACAAAATGGTGGAGATGGCGGTCAACAATGAGACCACCTACGCCATGGGTATCGGCGCCATGGCCCTCGGCAAGAAGGGGCCGGGGGGGATGTGGGTAGCCGATTCCCTGCAGGCCCACGCCAATAAGGTGCATGTGGCGACTCTTCCCTACGTAACCAAGCGCATCTGCCAGGACATCGGCGGCGGGATCGTGGAGACGGGCTGCTTCCCGTCCTATAAGGATTTCCAGAACCCTGAATATGGTCCGATCATATCCCAGGCGGTCAAGGCCTGCGACAAGTACACCGCGGAATCCAGGGCGCGCGCCGCCAGGCTCTCGGAATGGCTGACCCTCGGCGCAGGCGTCCCCGGATGTATGCACGGCGGCGGTTCCCCCGATGGGGCCAAACTGGTTGTGCGCGCTCTCACTCCCGTTGACCAGTTTGCCGAGTTTGCCCGGAAGATAGCAGGCATAAAGGAAGACATTCCGGAGCCTGAAAAGAAGAAAAAATAGATTCCCTGTAAAGCTCCCGGGCGGGACCTTACCGTCCCGCCTGAACCCGAACCGGCCCTGCTCCTTTCGAGTTCGCCGGAGGATTCCGGATGCGCTCGATCTCCAGCAGCACCGGTTCGGGGACACGGACCCCAAGTCAGGCTTTCTTCTCAACCATTACCGGACCTGTTCCGGAGATCTCTTCCGGGAACGGCAACAGGAGATGAAATTATGAACTTCAATTTGACCGAAGAACACCAGCTTATCCGCTCCGGAGTACGTGAGTTTTGTGAAAAGTATGTCGACCCCATCGCAGAGATGACAGACATGGAAGCGAAGTTTCCGGCAGAAAACATTAAGAGGCTGGCCGAGCAGGACTGGCTGGGCATCCCCTACCCGGTGGAGTACGGGGGCGCCGGAGCGGATTATCTCAGCTATACGATCGTCGTAGAAGAGCTTTCCCGCGCATGTGCCGCAACCGGCTTCACCCTTGAGGTCCATACTTCGCTCGCCTGTTTCCCGCTTTTCAAGTTCGGCTCCGAAGAACAGAAGAAAAAATACCTCGTTCCTCTCTGCAAGGGCGAAATGCTCGGCGCCTTTGCCCTCACCGAACCCGGCGCGGGCACGGACGCCGCTGCGTCCACCACTATGGCGGAAATCGATGGCGATCACTATGTCCTTAATGGAAGCAAGATATTCATCTCAAACGCCCCGGTTGCCGGGGTCATCATTGTTTTCGCCATGACCGACAAGTCCAAGGGGACCAAGGGCATCAGCGCGTTCATCGTCCCTGCCGATACTCCCGGGCTCGTAATTGGAAAGCACTTGAACAAAATGGGCATTCGTGGAGCGCTTACTTCCGAAGTGCTCCTCAAAGACTGCCGCATCCCGAAGGAAAATCTGCTCGGCGGCGAAGGCCAGGGATTCAAGATAGCCATGATGACCCTGGACGGCGGTAGAATCGGAATCGCCGCACAAGCGCTTGGCATTGCCCAGGCCGCGCTCGACGAGTCGATCAAATACTCGAAGGAAAGGGTCCAGTTCGGCAAACCCATCGGGACGTTCCAGGCCATTCAATGGATGCTCGCCAACATGGCCACCGATGTCGAGGCCTCCCGGTTTCTGACTTATCATGCGGCATGGTGCTACGACCAGGGCAGCTCCTACAGCAAGGAAGCCGCCATGGCGAAGCTCTTCGCTTCGGAAGCAGCCTCGAGGCAGACGGACCGCGCCATACAGTTGCATGGTGGAATCGGCTACATCAAGGGGACCAAGGTCGAGCGGCTCTATCGGGACGCTAAGATTACCGAAATCTACGAAGGCACTTCGGAAGTAATGAGAATGGTTATTGCCGGCAGCCTGCTCCGCTAAACGAAAGACACAGCAATGGGCTGGGGGGCTTCCCGGCAAAGGTTGAACCGCAAGTAAACAACTTATTGGCGGAGGACAACATAAATGAGCCAAATTAGTGCTGGAGTTACCGCTAGCATGGCGCCAGTCGCGGACTTAGCAAAGAAGATGCTTCGCTACCGATGGCTTTGTTATGGAATGCTGCTTCTAACCTACATCTTCGTTTACTTCGACAGGGTCGCGCCGGCAGTGGTCGCCCCTGAACTCATGAAGGAATTTGGCCTCTCGGCTACCAGTCTCGGCGTCCTGTCCTCAATGTATTTTTATCCATACGCTGCGATGCAGATACCATCAGGGATACTTTCCGACTACCTCGGCCCGAGGTTTTCAGTCGGCACCTTCTTCATAGTCGCGGCAATCGGTACAGCCCTGTTCGGTCTCGCACACACCTTCGGCATTATCATTGTCGGCCGCTTCCTGATGGGTGTGGGCGTAGCCGTCGTCTGGATCCCGTGTATGAGAATCCTGGCAAACTGGTTCCGGCCAAATGAGTTCTCAACCCTCACCGGCACGATGCTCACCGTCGGCAATGCCGGCGCCATTCTTGCCTCAGCGCCCCTGGCCTTCCTCGTGGGCCAGGTCGGATGGCGTCCATCCTTTTTCTGGCTCGGCGGGTTCATGCTGGTCGTAGCGGCCCTGAATTTCGTCGTCTTGAGGAACAAGCCTCAGGACAAGGGGTATCCGACCGTCTCGGAGATCGACGGTGTGGACTACTACGCAACCAAAGCAGCCGCCAAGATCACCTTTACCGAAAATGTGAAGAAGTTGTTCGCAATGAGGAATTACTGGCTCATCGCCATCTATGCCTTCGTGATTTACGGAACGGTTATGGGATTTCAGGGGCTGTGGTTTATTCCCTACGTACAACATATATACGGGCTGCCCAAACAGGAAGCCGCCAATATGCTCATGTTCTGGCCGATAGGAATGGCTCTCGGCTGCTTCAGCATAGGGTGGGCTTCCGACCGGCTCCTCAAGTCACGCCGAAAGGCATCGCTCTACGGAATGATCCTTTATGTGCTGGCCTGGGTCCCCGTCGTGGTCTGGCCCGCTTCCATTCCAGTCCAGGTCTTCTATCCGCTGCTGTTCATAATGGGCTTTTTCTGCGGCGCATACGTGCCAAATTACGCCCACATTGCCGAAGGGCAGCCCCACAGCTTCATCGCCACTGCCAACGGAATGGTCAACATCTGGTACTTTATCGGCGGCGCGTTCTATCAGGCAGTGATGGGCATCATTCTGGACGCATACGGGAAAGTAAACGGTAAATTCCCCGTCGAGGCCTACCGGATGGCATTCGCCTTCTGCGCGCTTACGCTTGTGATCGGTGCAGTGACCATGTACTTCACGATTGACACCAAGGCGCTGCTGAAGAAGGCTTGATGTTCAGCGCCCTTTCGGCGGGGGGCTGCCTGCACATTCGTAAAAGCAGGCATCGGCGACCCGTACCAACCCCCATTGAACCGAAGGGGGCCTTTTGAAAACCTGTTCGTCCGTAGACCTCTCACCCTCGCTAAACACGAGGGTGAGAGGTCTTTTAGCTTTGTCTTCATACTGCCTCGAATTCATGATGCCCTCGTCAACTTCGGGCGGCGGCACGTAAACCGGGCAAGGTCTGCAATTTTGTACCTCTTGACGGTAACCGTGACCGGCTTCGCAATCCAAGTCTACGTTGGCGGTTTTTTTACCCATCCGGATGCTCAAAGTGCCTTGCTTTTTATATTTGGGCCTCCCTGCCAGTGGCTGCTAATCCTTGCCGGCGGAATCATCTACCTGGTGGTTGTCGTGAGCCGGAAAGGAGGCTGATCAAAGAAAGTGTGCAATGGGTCACGTTACGTTAACTCAAGAATACGTAATAGACTACAGTGCAAATCCCTTCCCTGCCCTAACTCGGGGCTGAAAACTGATAAATATCACGAGCAGGGAAAGCCTTATACCAAGTTGCGACCTAAACAGTAATATGTAAATACGGAAAATATGTTAAACTCCGGAGCCGTTCCGGGTCATCTGTCATCGCATTGAGACCGTCACAAAGCTTGTCCTCGACCTCATCAAGGGTC
>JBKQLC010000077.1:0-53505 GCA_052147195.1 Syntrophobacteraceae bacterium | reverse complement strand
GGGGGGGGGATATGCCACGGAAAAGCCCGTACTCGATTGAACTGTCTCAGGGCGAGAGGTCAAAACTTGAAACAATGGCACAGAAATATACGGCACCGTATTTTTCTGTGATGCGCGCCAAAATTGTGCTTCTGGCCGCGCAGGGACTCTCCAATGATGAAATTGGCGCCCGGCTTGATTTGCCACGCCAGATCGCAAGCAAGTGGCGCAAACGGTTTTTTGAAAAGCGCCTGGCTGGATTGTCCGATCAATCCAGACCCGGGCGCCCCGCTCGGTTTTCCCCCCAGAATCGTGGTGGAAGTTAAAGCCTTGGCTTGTGAGCTTCCCTCGAAACTGGGTATACCGCTGTCTCGTTTTAGCGGCGAAGAGATTAAAAGGCATGTTTTGGAAACCGGAATTGTTGCCAGCATCAGCGGGATCACCATCTGGAGATGGTTGAGTGAGGACGCCATCAAGCCTTGGCAATATCGGAGCTGGATTTTTCCTCGTGATCCCGAATTCGCCAGCAAAGCAGGGCCTATCCTGGACCTGTATCAGGGCGTGTGGATGGGAATGCCTTTGGGACCCAACGATTATGTAGTTTCTACTGACGAGAAGACCAGCATCCAGGCGAGAAGAAGAGTGGCCGAAACGCTCCCGCCCAAATCCGGTTCCGAAATGCGTGTTGAACACGAATATCAAAGAAAGGGCGCTCTGGCTTACCTTGCTGCTTGGGACGTCCATCGAGCAAAAATCTTTGGCAGATGTGAAAGAAAGACCGGAATCAAGCCGTTTGAGCGATTGGTTGATCAAGTCATGAGCCAAGAACCCTACAAATCGGCGCAAAGGGTTTTTTGGATCATGGATAACGGATCTTCTCACCGTGGTGCTATCTCCGACGACAGGCTTACAAAGAGATGGCCGACCATCATCCCCGTTCACACGCCAATCCATGCCAGTTGGCTCAATCAAATTGAAATCTACTTTTCTGTTGTTCAACGAAAGGTCCTAACTCCAGCAGATTTTGAATCGATCACTGAGCTTGAAAACAGAGTTCTCAGCTTCCAGGGGCACTATGAAATGGTTGCAAAACCCTTCCAGTGGAAATTCACCCGTGAGAAGCTGAACAAATTAATTGACAAGCTAAACTGCGAAATTGAACTGCGTGTCGCTGCGTAGTTCAATTAGAATACGTCACCGAATTTATGAAACGGACCACTAAGTCGTTGTTCTCCCCGCGTCTCCGCGTCTCCGCGTGATATGGCTTTCGCCCTTTGGTTGCGGTGTTATCACTGCGGGGCGTCGGCTGCGATCCATTTTTCGATCAAAGCAATATCCTTTTCAGGGAGCCACGGAGGACCGTTTTGGGGCATGCGGGGCTTTGAAATTCCTTTGATCCTCTTCACGAGTTCGCTTTTGGCGGGCTCGCCCTTCACGATAACCTTCATATCTTTTGACCCGGCCATTACGCCGTCGTAACTATCCAGATGCAGGCCTTCGGGGGGACGTGCCCCGCTGTGGCACTTGACGCATCGAGTCTGAAATATCTGGTTGACATCCGAGAAAGCAGGCGCTCCCTGCTGGGAGTAAACTACTGGTATGCAGATCATCGACGTGGCAAAAAAGAGCGCAAAGACGCCCGACAAAGACGCTTTCATACGGACCCTCCAGGAGTAGATAGTTTTGTGATAGTATTTTGCTCTGGCCACGGAGAATCTAAGGCGGGATTTCAAAAAGTGAAGACATATCCGGGAAAAAGGACTTGGCCGTGCACCCTTCGTCGGACTGGCCAAGACAGACCGCACACCTTCCGGCAACCAGGTCAGATTTGACCGCGACACAGCCGGGGGCACTTACCGCTGCTTCCTTCCGGACCTGACGGGGTTCGTGCTCGTCTGTTGCGTGGTGTCCAACCGGCACCGGAATTAGATACAGCCAGCTCAGCTCCGGGCCCTTCAAAAGGGGGTTCAACCCCGCTGAAGCGGATCTCGGGCTACAGGGCACCGCTAGCTCCCCGTCTAGCACGGCCAAGAAATATTTCCGGCATTCCAGGTTCAGATGCTAACATATTTGACTGAGAAATGCAAACTTGGCAAAAAGGGGAGCGGGGAGCAGGGAGCACGGCGAAGCCTCAGGCCGCAACCAAAAGACTAAAAGATATTCACACGGAGACGCAGAGAGCACAGAGAAAAAAGAAAACGGGCATGCAGGAATAACCGGAAGTAAACAAGGACCTGGCTTTTAGTTTTGTCTATTCGTTCAAGTGTTTTTCTCCGTGCTCTCTAAGAACTGCCTATTCAGCATTGGATTGAGAATAACCACGACTTTTACGCTGAGTTTAGTCGGCCAGAGTATGCACAGTTGAGACTAACTGTTTTTAAAGATGGAACTCACTGGTCTCGCTTGGACATTATCAACGAGATTAAGGGGCGCGTCGCCAGGTAAAAAAAGTCATCTGCCAAAGTCAGTTAACAGTGAGTAGCCCTCTGATCCGTGAAAGGAAATGGAACGAGGACAACGTCACCGAATTCACGAATTGAGGAATTAAATGGTAAAGGGGTTGAGGAATCTCGTTCTTCACCCTTCACTTTCACTACCCTTTTGCCGTTTCTGGTTGCCGTTTCTCGTTGCCGTTTCTGGTTGCCGTTTTGCACGGCCAAATCACTCCGTGGTATACTGAGCAGTGAACAGTAAACAGTGAGGCAGTGAACAGTTAGCAGTGAGCAGTGAGCAGAAAAAGCAAAAGAAAATAATTCCTCTCGGTTCTATCGCCACGCGAGGAACGGTGAACAGTGAACAGAAAAAGGCCAGTGGGCCGTGAACGGTGTCTGGGTCCCGAACCACTAGGCGCTGGTGAACGGACGAATGGGAATTTCCGCCATCCGCCACAGTGTTCACCTGTATTTGGCCTGTATTTGCAGGAGGGACGAATTGAGGGATTGAGGAATTAAGGAATTAAGGAATTAAGGGATTCTGCTCACCGTCCACTGCTCACTGTTCACGGGATTGTGGCCTGTATTTGCAGGAAAGCGAATTGAGGAATTGAGGGATTTAGGAATTTAGGGATTCTGTTCGCCGTTCACTGCTCACTGTTCACTGAATTTCACCTGAATTTGGCCTGTATTTGCAGGAGTTGCGTTAGCAACTTCCGTTTCTTTGAAAACTGAATAAAGCGGGTGACCCACTCACCCATTCACCCACTCACCCATTCACCCACTCACCCATTCACCTATTCACCCGCCCTCATCCCATTCACCTCTTCAATCTCTTCCCGATCGAGCAGCCGGCAGGAGGCCGCCCCGATTCCAAGAAGTTCGCGGAGCGTCTTAACGCTTCCTTCGCATGAAAGATGCCAGCATCCGCCGATATAGACAGGCCTCTCGGGACTCAGTCGTTCCAGGGCTGAGGTGATTTCATCGGCCATGTACCGTTCACGTTCCTGCCAGGAAGGAGCATCGCCGCCGGGCAGGATTTCGGGAAGTAAAGGCCCCCCGCCAATCCTTCGCGCGGCCTGGGCATACAGGGATGCAACGGGCGACGCGGCGCTTTCCAACTCCAGCAGCCGTTCTATGTTTGCAGTTGCAGTCATCTCCGGCCAGGTCTCGATCCATTCACGGCTGAACTCGGAATAATCTACCGCTATAAGATCGATCCCGGTTTTCTTTGCGTATGCGGCGGAGGCCCTGTACTCATATGGAATGCCGATCTGACGAAGAATCGAGGCTATCTGCGCGTGCTTCAGTGCGACAGCGAAGTCAATTTTCAGCTCCCGGGACACCATCTGCAGGCGTTCGAGAAATGCCTTTCGCAGCTCGGATGAGCACTCTTTTCTGAATTTTAGAGCAAAAGGACTGATTTCGACCATTATGAGGTCCGGAAGGTGTGCTTCAAGGAATGCGCGGGTCCTCGAAAACCCCTTTGGATCGGAATGAACAGTACCCAGCAGGATCAGCCCGGTTCGTTTCGCGTGCGGGCGGGCGGGAGAATTTATGGAAGCGTTCACCACAGAGACCTTCTCTCCTCTGTGTAACTAACATTGAGTTTCTTGAAATTTTGCCAAGATTTTCATCTAAGTTGTTGTTTTCTCTGCGTCTCTAAAGATCGACCCTGGCCCCTCGAAGCAGGCAACCGGATTTTTGGAATTATCGAACGTCTCTGCGGTGAATCGCTTTTAGTCTCTTGGTTGTGGCCCTGGGGCTCCTCTGTGCCCTCTGTGCCTCTGTGGTGGATTCAAACGTATTGCGATTCTATCCGGTCGAATGTTCCGGGAAGAGGCAATGGAGTTCCTGAAAATGATTAATATGCAGTCCGGCCTTCAGTGAAGGGTTCTTATAGCTTACAAAATGGACCCCGGTGGCCAGCGCAAGCGCCTCGTCCACGCTGGAATCACCTATATAGAGGACGTGGCCCGGCAAAACATTGAATTCGTCGAATATTCTTTCCATAATTTCGGGATGGGGCTTTGGGTTTCGGACGTCAGAGGCGCTAAGCACAAGGTCGAAATATTCCCTCAGTTTGAACTGTTTGAGAAGCTCGAGGGTAGAAACGGTGCGGTTTGTCGCCAGGGCGGTCTGAAAATGTTTATGGGCCAGTTTGAGGAAAGAGACAAGCCCCGGTTCACGTCGAAGGTAGTTGTTGAACGGGCCGAAATCGATAGTTTTGAAGTATTCGAAGGCGCGGTCGAAATCCCGGCCCTCACCCCCTGTCAGGTAAATGAGAGACTCGCGGACAGGGTGCATGTGTACGTATTCCTGCTGGTCCGCTCTTATGGGAGGCCGTCCTATAACGCCCATGATATGGGTGTAGAAGTGGGTATTGGCCTCTCGTGAATCGAAAAGAACCCCGTCACAGTCCAGTGCTATTACCTTGAGATCGCTGACGCCGGCGATAAATGAATCACGAGCGCCGTTATTAGTGTCTTTTTGCATATATTCAAAGGTCCGTGCGGCGTTAGAGTTTTAATCCGGATTCAAACTTTACTTGCCGCAGATTAATTGTCATAGTAATGATGAATAAATACAAAGAATTAATTGAACGCGCCGGATCACAAAGGAAGTCGGATGCCGGATATCACAAGTCCGAAGTTCCGATATTCCGACATCTCAACTTCGTCCTCAGTATCGGGAATCCGCAATGAAAAATCAATTCGATTATCTCGTCATCGGCAGCGGAATCGCAGGTCTCACATTCGCCCTGAAAGCAGCTCGCAACGGATCGGTCGCAATTGTAACAAAAAAAGAAAGACTTGAAACCAGCACAAACTACGCCCAGGGTGGAATAGCATCCGTTTTTGGGCGGGACGACTCTTTCGGCCTTCACGTCCAGGATACCCTGGATTCGGGAGACGGGCTGTGTCATCCTGAAATAGTGGATCTTGTCGTAAGAGCCGGCCCGGAGCGGATTGGGGACCTTGTGGAAATGGGAGTCCCGTTCAACCGTTCCGAGAATAACTTCGATCTTGGAAGAGAAGGGGGGCACAGCAGAAACCGGATTCTTCACGCGCAGGACATGACAGGCAAGGCCGTTGAAAAGGTCCTGATGGACGCCGTCGAATCCAGCCCGAATATCACCATTTTCGAACACCACATCGTGCTGGATCTCGTAATCCAGCATCATTCCATGAAAACCGGTTCTTTTGACCTCTATCAGCAAGACATTTGCAGGGGCGCCTACGTCCTTGACACGGCTGCAGGCCAGGTCCACACATTTGTGGCAAACGCCGTGCTGCTGTGCACAGGCGGGGCCGGCAAAGTCTATCTCTATACCAGCAATCCCGACGTTGCCACCGGAGACGGGCTCGCCATAGCCTACAGGGCAGGGGCAAAGCTTGCCAACCTGGAATTCGTTCAATTTCATCCCACCTGCCTCTACCATCCTGCGGCCAAGAACTTTCTCATCTCCGAAGCGGTCCGCGGCGAGGGGGGAAGACTAATAGACCGCCATGGCCGGGCTTTCATGGAGAAATATCATCCGTTGAAGGATCTGGCCTTTCGCGATGTCGTTGCGCGTGCCATAGATACGGAAATGAAGACGACAGGCGATGACTGTGTTTTCCTCGACATCAGCCACCTGGATGCCGGGTTCCTGAAGGAGCGTTTTCCCAACATCTACGGCAGATGTCTGTCCCTGGGCATCGATATCACCAAAGACCCGATTCCGGTGGTCCCCGCCGCCCATTATATGTGTGGAGGGATCATGACGGACTCATCGGGGCTGACCACGATCGAGAACCTTTATGCCCTTGGCGAGTGCGCCTGTACCGGGCTGCACGGGGCAAACCGCCTTGCCAGCAATTCGCTTCTCGAGGCCATGGTTTTCGCTCACGCTGCGGCCGAAGATTGTACCGCGCAAATCGGGTCCTGGCGAAACCGCACCCTGCCCGATGTGCCTGACTGCTCGGCGAAAGTGGCCGAGCAGAGTTCCGGAAACAACGAGATGGTGCTTATTGCGCACAACTGGGATTTCATCAGGCGGCTCATGTGGAACTATGTCGGTATCGTAAGGACGGACAAGCGGCTTGCCCTGGCATTGAACCACATCGTCCAGATAAGGATGGAATTAAAGGAACACATGCCGAAAATCCCGGTGAACAGCGACATTGTAGAACTTCAGGGGCTTGCCCTGGTGGCCGAGCTTATCATACGGTGCGCCGTTCAAAGACACGAGAGCAGGGGGCTTCACTTCAATGTGGATCACCCCGGCAAGGATTACGCCTGGCTGAAGGATACCGTGGTAAAGAAAAATCCGGCGGAAGAGTTTCTCTCAACTGTGCCGTTCAGGACAGATGAGCCAGCTTCTGATCAGGGGCAGGCTCTGTCGTTTCGGCATCGATGATTGGTCCGGAGCAGGCGGAAGAGGGGCCCTCGAGAAGTTTTGGGGCGTTCGGGTTTTGTTCTATCCTCATAGTGAGCATTCCGCCCATTATGCTGATTTCGTAATTCTTGTCCGTTGCGTTAAACGCCTCACTGAATCTTTTGAGCTTCTTTTTTGCTTTTCTGTATATGTAGACTATGCTTCCCGCAAAGAGCAGAAAAATAACAAGGAAGACCCACCCGGGGGTGGAGATAACCTTGCCGATAAACATGATCACCCCCATGATTCCAAAAACGAATAGAATCTGGAGCCCGATGATCAGGTAGAGGTAATAGACGCCCTGATCGATCGTGGCTGGGGAGTCTTGCCCGCGTTTGGCCGCTTCGGGTTCAGGCTCTTCTTTTTTTATTCTGGACGAGCGACGGAACCACATATTATCAATGTTCCCCTGGTTGCAGAAGCCGCGCCCGGGTTTCGTCTGCATCGGAACGGCCGGTAAGCAGGTGCGGAACTGGATTTTGGTCGAGTATCTGTTTTTCTATCCGGTACTTCTCTATCTCCACCTGGTTAGTAAGCATTTGCTTCGAGAGCCTGTACCGCAGGTAAATCACCCAGACGAGCAATCCCCCCACGAAACCGGACACCCCCATAAAGAACAACGGATATTCCTTTACCGCATTAAAAAGGGACTGGGCCATATCGCCCAGGATTGACGGTATTAACCACAAGATAAGCATGGTAACAGCGATCATGAACCCGACGCCCAGAACGGAAAAGTTCTTTGATACGCTCAGGAACGAAGCGAAATGGGTTTTGCCCAACTCGGCTTGCTCGGGAGGTCCCTCTTTAGGGCTTCCGTTGAGAAGGATGAGCCAGACCTGCGCCATGAAAAAGAGCATCAGGATGAGGCCAAGAGGCAATCCTACGGAGAGCAGAATCCATGCCCGGAAGTTGAACGGGACCACTTCCGATTCGACCTGGGTGGTGTAGTCTCGAAGAGGACCGAAGTTGTTCTCGAACACCATCTTTTCATAAGCGCTCAAGGAGCCGCCGGGGCTTTGGTAGACAGTTCTTCCGTTAGCGTCCACCATGGAGACCCGGGATTTAAGACCCGATTGGTTATTGACGGCAATAAAAATTCCCAACTCCAGCAAAAGGAGAAGGACCGCCCCTAAGGCCAACACCAGCTTTGGATATTTACCGTCTTCAAAAAAGCCGGAAAGAGACAAACTTTGTGCCATATACATTTCCAATTGCCATTTCTTTAATCATCTTCGACGCCGGCCGCACTCTTCAGGCCGGGTCACAAGGTTAGGAAGGCTAACATTCCGCGATACAGAGAGTCAAATAAAAATACCCGGAGGCAGGCGGGGCAACAAAAAAAGCCCCCCAAGGGAAAAACCTTGCGAGGGCTTTTTGTTCTTAACTCTGCAGGCGAAACTTAACTAAGCCCGGTTGAGTTCCTTTTCCCGTGGGAAAAGGGGCAGGTACCTGTAAGAAAGCGAGATTATCAGAATGCAGTATGCAAGCATCGCAAGAACAGGCGCAACTTCGTACACGGTAGGAATATAGACGTGCCACTTGTCAAAGGGCATCACAGGTGCGGCGATGGCCGGGATAGTCATTGCGAAGCGATTAATCGATACGCCGATGATATCCAGAAAAAAGGCGCCGAAAAGCAGGAAATTGCTCTTTCTGCCTGCGGGGGAGATAAGGATAAGGGCCGGAAGAACGCCGCAGACACCGATCTCGGCGATCAGCAGCCAGATTCCGTATGGGCCCCAGTAAAAATCACCCAGGGTCAAACCGAACCGGGGCGACTGCACGAAAGCCCAGTAGGCCGTATCGGCTATCTTGAGTACCATGTAGATGCACAACAGCACGGCTTCGACCTTGCCGATCAGTTCATAAACGCTGCGGTCGACCAGTTTTTTTCGGGAGACCTTTTCGATGGCCCTGCATATAAGGGCTGTGAAAGCGGGCCCTGAGGCTATCGCGGAGATAATGAAAAGAAAGAAGGTCCAGGGCCAGATGAAAAGCCCGGCCCTGTACACGTAAGGCCTGGCGAAAAGAACTCCGGCGACGCCGCCCAGAGATCCCTGGTGGAAAAAGCTCAGGAATGTGCCGGTGAGGGCGAAAATTGCCATAACATCATGCAGGCTGTGTCCGAACACCCTGAGAGACTTATCTTCGCTCAGCTTGCGGTTCTCGAGAATTATCGGAACATATTCGATGATCAGGACAATCGCGTAACAACTGATGCAGAAGATAACTTCTGTCAGCATCGAGTGGACGTTTGCGTGCCAGTATCCGAACCAGCCCCGCAGCGGCTGTCCTATTTCGAGCAGAAGGACCGCGAGCGCCCCGGTATAGCAGACAAACCCCACGACAACGGCAAGATTTATTACCTTTCCGAGTTCCTTGAACGCAGGGAAGAAACGGGATAGCCCATAATAAAGGAAGCCGGAGAAGAACGCGCCGGCGCCCAGCGCGATAATGGCCAGGTCTGCCGTAATGTAGGCGCCGAAGCCGAAATAGTCATTGAGCCCTGTAACATTCATGGCCTTCAGAAGCACCACGCCGCCGGCCAGTACGCCCCAGCCGATCACTCCAAGCAGAATCAGTACCCAGAGCCCGAAAAGCGGAAGCGGGCAACGCTTCAATCCTTCTGGAATCAATGCTCTATCCATTCTCTACCCCTCGTAGCCAAACAAATCAGATTTGGGCTGATTCTCTATCCTATGATTTCTGTGAAATGGCATTATCGGAAAGTTTCTTTATCCACTCCCGAGTGCTGATGTAGTAAACCTTAGGGTCGGTGTGGAGCTTTTCCAGCAGCCGAAAAGCGTTCGGGTCCTTCGAAAGCTTTGCCACTTCCGAGTGCGGGTCCCTCAGGTTGCCGAAGACTATGGCCTTCGCCGGGCAGGCATCGGTGCAGGCGGTCGTATAGGTAGCCTTATCAGGGTCCGTGCCGTCCGCGTAGGCTTTTGAGCGGGCCTTGAGGAGCCTTTGATGGCACAAGGTGCACTTCTCCACCACACCGCGCATCCTGGTGCTGACCTCCGGACTCAGCATGGTTTCCATCGGCCCCGGCCATTTGGGGTCCCACCAGTTGAAACTCCTCGCATGATACGGGCAGGCAACGATGCAGTACCTGCATCCGATGCAGCGTGGATAAATGTGAGTGACGATCCCGTTATTCTCGTCCCTGGTTGTCGCATTGACAGGGCAGACGAAAGTGCAGGGGGCGTGGTGGGGCGAGTCGCAATGCATGCAGGGACGAGGCAGAGACGCCTGCCTGTAGTCAGGGTAGTTCTCGCCGTTGTCTAGAGGAAATAATTGCATCCAGTTTATGGAGCGCAGTTTATTCGATTCGTCGGGCCTGAAAGATATATTGTTTTCAGCCTGGCATGCAACGTTGCATGCGCCGCAGCCTGTACACTTGTCCAGGTCGATCACCATCCCAAAACGAACACCGCCTTCATGTCCTTCTTGCGCATGTTCTTTTTCGCTCACAGATTACCCCCTTACACGCGACGCAGTTGAGCGCGGCAAGCCCATACAGTCCCCATGCCGCTCACGGGGTCCAGTTGAACTTCCATCAAACTGTTCGCATTTGTTCCCTTGTTCTGAATGTACTGGTCATAGGCCCTATGCCCCAGCCCCTCCGGGAGGTAAACGACTCCCGGGTGAGCCGCCGGGGAAATATTTATCCGCACGGTTGCCTCCCCTTGACTCGTTATAAGGGAGACGCGCTCGCCCTGGGAAAAGGCGAATTTGGCCGCCGTATCGGGATGCAGCTCAACGAAGGCCTCCTCATCCTTCAGAACGTACTCGGGAATGAGTTTATTCATGAAAGGCGGAGTTGGAACGTAGCCGCCGGTTGTAAAAGAAGGCTTGAAGGTAACCAGGAGCAGTGGGAACTCGCTCTCGCTTCCCGACGGGTTTATATTTTCAAAGTGCGCCAGGTAATATTTATCGTCGGCGCCGGGGCCCCCCCTTTGCCCGATTGACGGGTATACAAGCATCAATTTGCCGGAAGGAGTATCGAAACCGGCAATTGCCGCAGGCGTGTCATACCAGCAAGAGCCGGCTTTGAGCTTCTTCCAGAGGTCTGCGCCGTTAGAGAAATTCGGCTGAACGGGTTCCCCGGCAGAAAGCTTGATGATTGGTACATCCGGCTTTTCGGCGACCGCTCCTTTCTGCGCTTGGGCAAGGCCGTCCACCCTGAATTTGAGGTATTCTTCATAGCTCTTCCAGGGCATGGAGGCTCCCACCGATCCTCCCATACCGGCTGCCAGCGAAAGGAGCGCGTCTCCAGTGTGCCTGGTGTCAAGCAGCGGTTTAATGACGGGCGCGCTGACTGCATAGTATCCGAAAGACGCACCTGGAATGCCCACGATGTCATCCCAGCGTTCGAAAGCCGTGTGGTTGGGCAGAATAAAATCTGCTTGGGCCGACGTTTCGTCCATGTAGGAGGAAAACGAAACCAGAGTCGCCACCTTTGCCAGGGCAGCCTGGAAAAGTTTGTTTTCAGCGAGGCTGTAAGACGGATTGGCCTCATGGACCAGAAGTATCTCGATCGGATATTTCGGTCCGGTCGAGACGCTGTCGAGAAACCCGTAAAGGCCGTTTTGCCGAAACGGCAGAGGCCCGGATTTGGCCAGATCGAGCCGCACCTGCATGGATTCGGACGCGCTGTCCTTCTGTACTGCCGGAAGGCTTGCGAGGGGAACCGCAGGAGTGAGGCTCACCAGCCCGTTGGGCTTCAGGTTGCCCTTGAGAGCGTTCAGGGCGGTGAATACGAGTTGGTGATAGGCGCCGTTCGTGACGTCGGGCTGGCCGATTGCCCAGACTGCAACGGCTTTTGGCCGTGCAGCGAATTCCTTGGCTACCTCGATGATTTTAGCTGCTTCAAGGCCGGTCGATTTGGCCACCTCTTCAGGAGAGTATGCGGCTGAAGTCACTAAACTCCTGAACCCCTGGTGCTTCTTTCCAGTGGGGTCGATCCAGTCCTCGAAACCGAATACGTTGTTTTTCACGAAATCGGCATCATAGCTCCCGCTGCTTACCATCAGGTGAGCTATTCCCATCGCAAGCATGGCTTCGGTCCCGGGCGCAACGGCAAGAAACCGATCTGCCTTCGAAGCGGTAGCAGAGCAGCGAGACTCGACTTGAACCAGTTTTACCGGGGTCTCCCGGGTCCATTGGCGCATGGCGGGAAACATCAGGCTCGTGGCGCCGGCGCCTTCGAACAGATTCGCCCCGAAGCTCAGTATGTATTCGGCGTTTCCGAGCGAGAAGGCGAAAGGCGATGCCTTGCCTGTTGTCAGCTCAGCGGCCAATCTGAGACCATCGGCCGCCGACGGCATCCTGAACAGATTGGGAGAACCATATGCCGTGAAAAACTGAAGCCACAGATCATCCATGCTGCCAGGTCTGTTCGAAGTGATGCATGCGACCTCATGCGATTTGCCCTCAGCTCGCAGCTTGCCCAGCTTTTTCCCAAGCTCGGCCAGCGCGTCATTCCATGAGACCGGCTGAAATCCGGACATGTCTCCACGGCTTTTCGTCTGCTTCATGGGCTGTGCAATACGGTAAGGAGCGTAAAGGAACTGCAGGCCTGAAGCCCCAAGGGCGCAAATGCCGCCTCGAGTCAGCGGATTCGTCGGGTTTCCCTCGATGAAAATGGCCCTGTTTCCGTTTACCAGGTGCGCTTTTATAGCGCAGCCTCCTTCGCACAATGTGCATGCGCTGGGTACCTTGGTGATCTCGCCGCGTTCGGGGGACGGACGCCATGACCAGTTCTGGGACCATCTTGCAGAGTCGCCGGCCAATTGCCATGGCATGGGTGAGAGCAACGTGCCACCTACTGCTCCAGCAGCGAATTGTAAGAAAGCTCTCCGACCAAAGTTCATTCCATTTACCCTCTCATGAAAGCCAATAATGCCGGTTATTATTCAGAGTCATAAGACCTGTCGTTCACTATTTATGACACATTTCGCAACTGTTCGAAGCGCCCTTCTCGGCATGACACTTTTCACACTCAATCATTTTCATAGTTGATATGCTGTATCCGGTAATCGGATTCTCTCTAAAAGCGGGGAGTTTTTCCTCCTTTGAGACGTCCATGTGACAGCGCGTGCACTCAAGCCCCTGTCCCTTATGCGGAGCATGGGAGAAATAGACGTTATCGGGCTGCCAGGCATAGACCTTCCACGGCACTTCCCGGTTTTTCTCCACATAGTCGCTTATAAACCTGGCCTCATCATCGCTGCTCCCCTGGGCCGAGTCATGGCATTCCTTGCATCTCTCGATCTTGGGGATTCCACCATAGGAGCCATCTGAGCGTAGGCTGTGGCAGGATTCGCAATCCTCGCTCTGGTGCGCGACATGGCTGAAATTAATTGGTTGCGCCTTTTGAGAATAGAGCAGATTGGGAAAAACGACCCAGCCGATAACCAGGGCGCCGATAAAGCCCAGCAGAAAGAAAACCATCCCCAGTGCCTTGTTTCCGGAAGATCTACTTTTCTCTTGATTCATAGGACAGCCTCGGTATTCCCCAAAATGAATGAAATGATTGCTCCGGAGTTGTGCTCATTATGCATTTTGAGAGCATTTCCCGCTAGTGATAAAGTTAACAGTGTCAGTTTTGATCTAAGGGTGACTTTGCCAGACGGAGCAACCACTTAAACCCTTATACAGACTCTTGTCAAGAGAAAAAGAGGTGCAAATCGGCTAGTGAATATCAGGTTTGATGCACTCCCGGGTAACAATGATCGCGAAAACATTCACATCTTTTCGTTAACCTCTCATGATTTGCTCGTACAATTCCGTTGAACGGCAACGGGATACAAGATAAAGATGAGTGCGTTTATTTTTTCTCTTTTTTGTGGCGGATGGGAGTGCCCCGGGACTGGGCAGAAATATCCGGACAGTTGCCGTCACACAGAGGCGACGTGTTAACCGGTGTTCATCCTGATGCTGAATTGGCCCCCTTCTCAAAGGGGCGGGCGTACGGCCCGGACGGGAACCAACCAATTTGTCGAGTGAGTGTGCCTGGAAAGTATTGTCATGCAGAAGATCGATTTCAAGAAAGATTTCGGGGAATTATATAAAGCGCCGGCGAATGGCTTCACTTACGTTGAAGTCCCTTCAATGCTGTGCCTCATGATTGACGGCACAGGTGATCCTCAAAACAACCCTGAATTCCAGACTGCCGTCGAAACTCTCTACAGCGCAGCATATACGATAAAATTCTCCGGCAAAAAGGCCGGATCGGGGCCGGAATATTCGATTCCTCCACTGAGTGGACTGTGGTGGTGCAAAGGAATGGAAGGTTTTGATCCTGAGAACCGGGACCTGTGGCTCTGGACACTAATGCTGGCGCAGCCGCCTCAGATCGACATGCAAATGTTGACTTCGGCGATCGGGCAGTTGAAAGAAAAAGGGAAAAAAGGCTTCTGGAGCGAGATTAGGCTGGAGACCTTCTCAGAAGGTCTTTGCGTTCAGACGCTTCACATTGGCCCCTACCGCGATGAGGGTCCCAGGATCGCCGCAATGCATAAATTCATTGATGACCAGGGATACGCTCTTCGTGGAAAGCACCATGAGATCTATATGAGTGATCCGCGCCGCACCAGTCTCGAAAGGCTGAAAACTATTTTGCGGCATCCCGTTACGAAACTTTGACCTTCAGGCTTTGGAATCTTCAGGATTTATTTCTTAAATTAAAAATTGGAGGTGCTGGTATGCTGAAGCATGTGGTTTTCCTCAAATTCAAAAAAGGTGCTCCTGAATCCGCAATTGCCGAAATAGAGAAGGGTCTCGGGGAGCTTCCGGACATCATCCCCGAGATAATGGAATTCCTGTTCGGCAGGGATGTGCTGCGCTCGGAGAGATCATACGATTTCGCGCTGGTATCGGAGTTTGAAAATATTGAAGCCATGCAGCGCTATCAGGTGCACCCGGCGCATCAGAAGGTAGTGGCGAAAATAAAAGAGCTTTGTGAGAGCTTAGCAGTCGTTGATTTCCAGATTTAATGCTGAGCCCGTCAATTCGTGTCTGATGGGATGAAGCTGAGCAAAAAGAGCTTGCTGCGGAAGCGGCAATGGCGGTAATAGGGAATGCTAAGGTGTTCAAATAAATCAGGGGACCGTTGTTATAATCCTGAATTCTCTGCTGATTTCGTGTCCTTGGGAGTGTTTGGCCGTAACGATGAAACTAGATGTTCAAAACCCGATCGGGGTATTCGATTCCGGAGTTGGCGGACTGACGGTGGTCCGCGCCTTGATGGAGAGGCTTCCGTTTGAGAATATCATCTATTTTGGCGACACCGCCCGCGTGCCTTACGGGGTTAAATCGGTCGAGACGATCTGCCGGTTTGCATGCGAGATTACGGATTTTCTTCTAAAAAGCGGCGTAAAAATCCTTATCGTGGCATGCAACACGATGGCAGCGGTGGCAAGGGAAGTGATAACGGACCTTTCGTCGGTGCCGGTTCTCAACGTCATCGAAGCGGGAGCCTCCGCTGCTATTTCCGCGACTCGCAGAAAATACATTGGAGTGATCGGCACGCCCGCAACGATTAACAGCAACGCTTATGCCAGGGCCATCCACCAACTCGATCCTGCTGTCAGGATATACTCCCAGGCCTGTCCTCTTTTTGTGCCGCTGGTCGAAGAGGGTTGGCTGGACCATCCCGTAACACGCCTGACTGCGGTGGAATATCTCAAGCCGGTGACCTGCCATGAAATTGATACACTGGTCCTCGGCTGCACTCATTATCCGCTGCTAAAACCTATGCTCCAGGAGTTGGTGGGCCCCGAAATCCTTCTTGTGGACTCAGCCGAGGCGATGGCCGAACAGACCGCGATGACCCTCGCGCAGATGGACCTGCAAAACCCTCGGAGAACCGGCCCCGAATACCGCTTCTACGTATCTGACGTGCCACTCCGGTTCCAGTCCATAGGGGAGCGTTTCCTGGGCCGGTCGCTTCCTGATGTGCAGGTGGTGAGGTGGTAGGGGGGCTTGATTTCCGGACAGGCTGGAAGTCCACATCGGTCTCCCGAGTGATCTTTATTGCCGGTGAAAGAACTGCCGGTTTGGACAGGTGTAAACATGCGCGGCTATCCTGAAAAAATTATTATAAATGGCGAGGCTTTCCATTTCGAGAAAATCCTGAAGGATGATTTCTTCTCGGTGAATGTGCTCTATAAGAATCAGTTCGATGTGCGGTACGTGCTGAAGCTTTCGGACTTTCGCTTCGTGATGGGCACCCTCCTCAGGCCCCTCGCCATGTTCTTTTCGTGGCGCGAATACAAGATATACAAAAGGTTGGTGGGTATCGAAGGAATCCCCGATCTAGGCCCCCGGTTCGGCAGAAGGGGCTATTTCCACAAATACATCGAAGGAAAGACGCTGCACGAACTGGAGAAGGGCGGTTCGTTGCCTGATGACTTTTTCGCGAAACTGACGGCCATTATTTCTCAAGTCCATGAAAGGCGCATCTTCTACCTGGACCTGAACAAGCGGGGAAACATCATCCTGGGCGATGACATGCAGCCTTATCTCATCGACTTTCAGATATGCTTTTTAATCAGGAAAAGAAATGGGCTTCCGGGACGGATAGTCGATTGGATCTTCAAGAGTCTTATCCGTGAAGATATCTATCACCTCTACAAGCACAAGAGACATTTCCAGCCTCACCTCATGACACAGGAAGAGCTTCTCCTTGCGACGCGCACTCCTTTCAACGAAGCGATCAGCCGCTACGTGGGAACACCATACCGTAAAGTCAAAAGGCTGATCTACCCTCACGGAAGCAACGAGATAATCTGGTACAAATGGAAGAAAATGAAAGACCGCAGCAAGCGGATGCCCTGATGTCCCCACCTGCGGCATACTTGCGGTGAGGATGCGCAGCAGGGGTAAACGCGCTCATCGAGCCATTATTGTCGGCGTTGGCCGGCTTTGCTTCCCCGAAGACATTCCCTACCATGAACATCTGCCTGCCGTGCGCTTTAGAGCATGCTTCCTGGTACTTGCCTATAGTTCGGATGAATAGTTGCAAATCAGCAAAGTGTGATTAAACGAGAAAGCCAGGGAAGTACTTGACCGCTTGATTGCCCTTACGGCAATGAACTGCGCCTCAACTTTCATCAGACAATTTGTTTCAGCAATGGATTCCGGAGGAGATCATGAGTTCAGTTCGCAAGATCAGCAAGGTATGGAAGAGCAAACCAACTGTGGAGGGGGCAGGTGTTCATCTGAAAAGAGCTTTCGGCTATTATCAGATCCCTGAGTTCGATCCTTTTCTTATGCTGGATGACTTCCGCTCAGACGATCCCGCAAAATTCCTCCCCGGCTTTCCCTGGCATCCGCATCGTGGCATAGAGACCATCACCTACGTGATCGAGGGGGATGTGGAGCACGGAGACAGCATGGGAAATAAGGGGGACATCTCGGTTGGAGACGTGCAGTGGATGACCGCCGGAAGCGGCATTATTCATCAGGAGATGCCCAAGGGCGACAAATCAGGCCGTATGGGCGGATTTCAGCTCTGGGCAAATCTTCCCGCATCCATGAAAATGATGGAGCCCCGCTATCGTGACGTTCGAAGTGAGCAAATACCGGAGGCTTCACTCGATGGAGGCGTGAAGGTCAGAATAATCTGCGGCGAAGTGAAGGGCGTCAAGGGGCCGGTGCGCGATATCGTGATCGACCCCGAGTACCTCGATGTCTCCGTACCATCGGGTTCGGCTTTCACTCACCCGATCAAACGGGGCCATACCGCATTTGCATATGTGATCGAAGGGAAGGGCTACTTCGATGACGACCTGGATTCGTTTTCCCATGAAGTGGTTGGCAACAACTACTTTGATCTTGACCGTGAATGCATCTGCAGCAACGGGACCCTTATCCTGTATGGAGACGGAGAAAAGGTCTCAGTCAGCGCTAAAGATAGTCTTCTGAGGTTCCTGCTGGTTTCGGGCAGACCCATTGGCGAACCGATTGCCTGGTACGGCCCCATCGTCATGAACACGCAGGAGGAACTGCGTATCGCTTTCGACGAGTACAAAAAGGGTACATTTATCAAGCACAAAAAGCCCTTGCGCGAGTAGCACCCTTAGCAAAGACAAATAGGCTTCACCGCTGAGAGCGCGGAGGACGCAGAGGAAATACCGAGAAAAACTGAATACTGTTTAGTCCGCATTGACCGTTCTTTCTTATGAGGTTCTCAGCTCCGGGATCTCTGCGTGCTCCGCGGTGAAAGCTTTTCCGTGAAAGGACCGGAATGGAAAACGATTGCAGGAAGAAACCACCTTCAAAGCTCCTCGAAGGCATCGGGCAGTTCAATCGGGGTGATTACTTCGACTGTCATGTAACGCTGGAGGAAATCTGGATGCATGAGCAGGGGAAAATACGAGACCTCTACAAAGGCATTCTGCAGGTAGGCGTTGCCATCTACCATGCAAAGCGCTCCAATCTGAAAGGGGCTATGAGACTTGTCTCCTCCGGCATGGAACTTCTGAGACCCTTCGCTCCCGAATGTATGGGGATCGATGTGGCCCACCTTCTTCAATCTGCCGGGCGATTCAGGGAGGAACTGAATGAGCCTGCCTCTGACCCGGGCCTTTCGCTCATAGCCATTCCTGTCATTAGATTTCTTGAGTAGATGTTTCACCAGGAGTTGTAGGGGCCAATTACTTTGACTTGAAGCGGCAATGCGCCTCTAGTGCAGAAAGTCTCGTACTCTGGGAGGATGGAGACGAAGGGGTAATCAGCACGGAGAAGGGTCGTGTGCTCTTTCTTCTTGTCTTGGGCAAGTTGATCGGTGAACCCGTGGCTTGGTACGGTCCCATAGTTATGAACACTCAGGAAGAGTTGCGCATTGCTTTGCAGGAATATGAGCAAGGGAAATTCATTGAGTATGGTTAGACAAATGCGTGGATCAAAGGTACTTTTCATCAATTGATTCAGAACTTGTTGTATTTTTCAGAATATGATGCTATGCTGACACATTCTAAAAGTTGGTTCGATATTTTGAATTCCTTGGAGATCGGTCTTTCGCCTGCGCAAAGGGAGCGGTTTCAAGGTAAGTTCGAAGTGCCGCAACCTTATACAAAACACAAATTTTTGAGGAGCAGTTGAAATGGCCGAAGGTAAAGTGAAATGGTTTAACGACAGCAAGGGCTATGGGTTTATCGAAACTGACGCTGGACACGATGTGTTCGTTCACTTCAGTGCTATCGAGTCATCCGGATTCAAATCCCTGAGCGAGGGCGAGCGGGTCAGCTTCGTGGAAGAACAGGGTGCCAAAGGGCCTCAAGCTTCTCAAGTTAAAAAGATGTAAGTGTGCTGACCTGAGAAAATGTAAGCCGGAGCTCAAAAAGCTCCGGCCTTTTTTTTGTGGCGGCCCGGCAAACGAGTACCTTCAGTATTTTTCACGCGAAGCCGCGAAGGAGGAGACGTAGCGAGCGCAGAGACGGTAAACGAGGTTTGAAGTGCGAAGAGCGAAGGGTGAAAATATCACCCTTCTAACCTCAACCTTCAGATTTCGAGCGAAGCGACCTCCCGCTACCTGTCTACGCAACTTCCCGGTGACTCATTTAACCTGCCTCCTCTGCTTTGCGGCTTCGCGACTTCGCGACTTCGCGTGCAAACTGTCCAGGTACGCGTTTACCGGAAGACCCGGCTTTTTGGCGGCCCGGAGGTCAGCCGCCCGGGAATAATGGGACATCGAGGCTTTCAGCCGAAATCTACGGACTGGCTTATGATCGCCGGACTCTCCAATTCCAGGATTTTCGGCTCGATACGCTGGAGTTCATGGATATTCCATTTGCCCTCTTTTTCGATTAAAGCAAGGGCCTCTTCCCTGGATTGGGCTAGAACGGCTATTTCGGCCTGTAGATAATTGTCCCGATAGATGTGCGGTTCGTCGAACATCGACCAGCTCGAAAGAAACTTGCTGTGGCGCCAGATAAAGATTCTCATTGTGTTTGGCTCCAGGAGTCAGGTGTGCTCGGCCTGAGGAGGGTAGGTCAGCGATGTGCCGGACACCACGCCCCACGCGGTCAGCGCGTGCTCGTTAACGGTCGTTTTCCCGATGATGTGCATGACACGAAATCCGCGTAGTGTCAAAGCATCTGAAATAAGATTTCTATGACACCGCCAAGGCAGGGCTTCGGCGCACATGAGAGCTGTGCGGCGCACCAGAGCAAATGTTATTATGAGCCCCTCGATTGCGGCCTGGAATTTTTCCGTAAGCATGTAATCGGCCAGCTCATGCAATCAAGCCCTTTTCTTCGAGCCCTCGAAGCAGAAGGTGAAAATAGACAAGGCCCGCATAGCCCCGCCATCTTGACATTTTATCTTCCAGCTCGGAATCTGAGAGCTTATCACCGGGCGTCAGCCAGCGATTGAGACCTGCTCGAGCTCCGATATCTCCCCTCGGGAACACGTCCAACCTGCCAAGGCCTCTCAGAAGAACATAATCGGCACTCCACCCGCCGATGCCCCGAAACTTCACAAGCTCGGCAAAGGCCAACTGATTATCCATTTTCTCAAAATCGTCAATGGACAGATTCCGCTCAATTATGATCCGTGCGCCTTCAACAAGCGCCCTGGCCTTGTTTGCCGAAACGCCGCCGGCTTTTGCCTGTTCGGCTTGAAGCCGGGCAAGTGAACGCGCATCAGGGAAAACAGGGTAGGCGTTTTCACCGCAATTGAACGGGACGCCGTGGGTTTCGGCCAGGCGATTGAGAATGCTCACGGCGGAATTAAGTGAAAGTTGCTGAAAGACTATTGCGTTTGCAATGGACTCGAAGAGCGTAGGAAACCGCGTCGGCTTTACTCCTCTGAATCGTTCCACAAGGGGCCCCAGGTCCGCGTCGGCCTCAGCCATAGAGTAAAAGCCGCCCAGACCGATGTTCAAACCCAGTATGCGGACGAGCGCGGACTTGGCTTCCAACAAGGTTTTATGGGATGGGTTTTCGCAGACAAGGGTTACCTCCAACTCGGGTTGGGCTGGCGGCGTCATTTGTTCAACACTCACCAGAACGGTCTGTGAGTCCAGCGTCATTGCCCGCCGATATGTTTTTCCATTCCAGTAATCGATCCTGTTTGAGGCAGTGCGCCGCAGTACCCAGGCCGTCAGATCGAGCCTGAATGGGGCGATTGGGATCAGATTGAATCGAAGGGTTTTCACGGCAGCCTATAAAGTGGTTTCAGTCTTGAACTCTTCCTTTTTGAATGCGGAAAATACGGGCGGCATTTTCTCCCGAGATGGCATCCATCTCCAGGCTGGAGAGACCGGATTCGCTCAGTTCACAAAAATAGCGTCTCGGAGAAAGCAACGGGTAATCACTGCCAAAAAGAATCTTACCGGGTCCGGCAACCTGAGTTGCGATTTTGTAAATATCACTTTTGTACAGGAAGGGAGAAGCCGCTGTATCGTAGTAGATATTGGCAAAAAGCGAGGGAACTTGTTTCTTCAGGAGTTCAAAGAAAAGCAGGCCGCCCCCCCAGTGCGCAAGGATGAGAGTTGCTCCTGCGGCGGCCCTTGCCATATCGTAATAAAGATCCAGGCCGAATGGAGCTTTCCCCGGATACTCATGCCCGACGGGCTCGTTTGCGTGGGCGAGGAGCACGAGGTTTTTTTCACGGCAAAGAGCGCCAATTTCCTTGAAATTATCGAGAACACGGCCCATATTTCCCCCGGCGGTGTATACTGCGAGCTCTCCGAAACCGCGAACGCCGTAGAGGCTCAGCTTTTTGGCTTCCTCGACGCATTTTTGCGAGAAAAGGTCAAGGCAGGCCAGCGGCAGGAGGCGGTCGGGAAATCTTGCGGCGGCATCGAGCACATAATCATTGTGACGCGCAAGCAACTCAGCGTTTCGCCAGGGAAAGCCGAATACCACCGAGAGGTTTACCCCATTTTCATCCATTGACTCGATAAGCTTTTCAGCGGAGGCCATTTTCGAATCAGGGGGGCCGTACAGGATCCGGAATTCAGGTTCGCCGCTGAAAAACAGGTCCCGCTCCCGAATGATATCGGGCGGGAAAATATGAGTATGGACGTCTATAATCAAGGTTGGGGAGCACTCCATTCGAGTTCGGGTAGGGTGCGATGCCACAGGGTGAATGTCCAGGTATCGAGCATGTTGTACCCAATTTCGGCTTCACAAGCAAGCCGGTAAAGACATCCCGAACTTTAAGAGGAACGATATGCAAGACAAAATTGAAACAGTTGCGCGAAAGATCATCACTGAGGCCGGAGAGCTGATTCGGCAGCACATCGGACATGTAGCCGGTTCATGGGTCCACAGCAAGGGTCCCTCGGATTATGTGACAGAAATTGACAATAGGTGCGAGCGGCTGATCGTCGAAGCGGTCCGGCACAATTTTCCCGACCACCACATCATGGCCGAAGAGTCGGCAAATGAGGGATTGCAGCCTGGGTACACCTGGGTAATAGACCCGGTGGACGGGACCACCAATTTCATCCACGGCTTTCCGTTTGTTGCCGTTTCTATTGCGGTGTGCCTTGAAAAAAAACCTGTTTTGGGATTTGTGCTGGACCCGGTTAGAAACGAGCTTTTTTCAGCAAGAAAGGGAGCAGGGGCCTGGCTGAACGGATCAAGGCTCGCGATGCGCAAAAGCGTGGAGCTTGACAAGGCGCTGATTGCGACCGGGTTTCCATTCAGGACAAGAAATTACATGGATGATTACCTGAAGGCTTTCAAATCAATCTGTCTGAGAGTAAGCGATATCAGGCGGGCGGGTTCCGCAGCGCTGGATCTGGCATACCTGGCTGCGGGACGAGTGGATGGATTCTGGGAAATAGGCCTGAAAGCCTGGGACATAGCCGCCGGCGCGCTCCTTATCACGGAGGCCGGCGGCATGGTCAGCGATTTCAAGGGCGAGGACAATCACCTGTTCAATGGCAATGTTGTAGGAGGCGTGCCTTTGGTTTACCCGTTTCTACTGGAGCAAGTGCAGGAGTGGCTGGTTCCCGCAATGGAGGCTCAGCGTTGATCGGTCAGGCCGCCTGGCTACGAGGGACTATGTTCATGGCCATTAGTTTCTTGCTGTTTTCGAATATGACTTCCATCTTCCGGGGGGAGATGACTTTGGTTACTACGCCAAGGCCGAAGTCCTGGTGCAGCAACAGGGCGCCTTCCCTGTAGCTGTCCGAGATCTTGTAAGCCGGGACACCGTCCCTGCTGGCATCGAGTAACAACTGCCGCCAGTCCTCGTCTGTTTTTGGCTTCGTGATCCCTTTATAAAGGACCGATGGAAGCATGTCTTCGTCGTCATCGCCCTCTTCGAGCAAAAGATCTTCGTCGCCTGCGAAATCGAGTTCATCGGTTTGCTCGAACTCGAGTCCTGACTCCTCTTCGAAGTCATCCATCATTTGGTCGCTATCCATATCTTTTTTCGGCATTATTCAGTCCCTCTTTCTTTGGCGGTTTCCTATTGCAGTCCCGTTTATTGGAACTCCATTGAAAGGTCAAGGTTTTTTCCATACTCTGTCCCTCGGGAGCAAACCATTCTTTGTGAATGGGAGTTTCTGATTATAATACGTCGAATTTTTCGGGGAATAGCCCCGAAAGATTTTTCCTACTTTAACTCAAACGGGACCGGTTTACATCATTTGCTAAATATTCTTTTCAACACGATTCTGCCCATTTTCAGCATCATCTTGCTTGGTTTCATACTCAAGTGCAAAGATGTCATAGACGCTCAATTTGCCAGGAAGGCCAACCTGATAGTATTCAATATCGGAATTCCGGCAATGCTTCTGAGTGAGATCTCCCGGGCGCCTTTCAGAGAGAATTTCAACCTGGCGGCTGTAATCTGCTCTCTTTGTTCTATGTGTATTGTGCTCCTTGCAAGTATCGGGGTGGTCCACGCTCTTTCGGTCAGACAGAGTCGGCGCGGGACTTTTCTCCAAGGCAGTATTCACGGGAATATCGGATACATGGCCTATGCCATCGCTTATTATGCAATTGGCGAATCGAGCTTCGCCCGAATGGCGATTCTGAGCAGTTTCATGATAGTCGGCCAGAACCTGCTTGCCGTATGGGCGCTTACCAGCTACGGCCCCGAGGCGGAGGTAAACGGGCGAAGATGGTGGCCCGTTTTGAAAAATATCGTGCAAAATCCAATCATAGTGACCGTTGGAGTCGCAATTGTCTATGCGGCGCTCGGCCTGAAAATTCCCGCTCCCTTGCAAAAAGGGCTCGATATCCTCTCGGGGATGGCGCTCCCCACCGCTTTGCTCCTGATCGGCTCGAGTCTCTCGTTTGGCGCCATGAGGTCCATGGTAAAGGAGATCGTAGCCATAGGGACCCTTAAACTTTTGGCATTGCCGCTTGTCGGCTATTTTCTGTTGGTCGTGTGCAAGGTACCGGGCCCGCTTGTTCTGCCCTGCGTCATCCTGCTGGCCTCTCCTCCGGCTACCATATCCTATGTAATGGCAACCGAGCTTGGGGGTGATCCGGAACTGGCCGCAGCAACCGTTTCGGTTTTCAGCCTCGCCTCTGCCCTGTCTTATACAATAATTTTAACGCTTCTCGCGTGAATTAAATCTACTCCCCCTGTGCCTTCAATTCGTCTTCGGTGGCAAGTCCATATTTCAGCAGCCTGTACCGGAAGGAACGAAAGGTGATCCCGAGCAGTTGAGCGGCTTTGAGTTTTACTCCGCCTGACTGCAGCAGAGATTGTTGAAGCAGTCGTTTCTCGATTTCGGCCATATGCTGGTCCAGGTCAAACCCATCGATTGGAATTTCCGAAACAACGGGCGCGCCGGTCTGTTCCTGCTCTTTTCGCCGGTGCAACGAAAGCGTTAGAGAGTCGGGCAGGATGATCCTGGAAGATTCCATAGCCACGCCTCGTTCGATTATGTGTTCCAATTCCCGCACATTCCCCGGGAATTCATAATTGCAGAGGATATCCATGGCATAGGAAGATACTTTGTGGATGTCCTTGCCGAAATCCTTTGTGAATTTAGATAAAAAGTACTGGGCGAGCAGAGCAATGTCCTCCCGGCGTTCTCTTAGAGGCGGGATGCGGATGGGGAGCACGTTGAGCCGATAATAGAGGTCCTCGCGAAAAGTCTTGTCCATTACCATGCGCTCGAGGTCGCGGTTGGTAGCCGAAATGATACGGACGTCAACCGCAATGTCCTCGGTTCCACCGATCATTCTTACGGTTTTTTCCTGGACTAGCCTGAGAAGCTTCACCTGAAGAAGGGGAGAGAGTTCTCCGATTTCATCGAGGAACAGAGTCCCGCCCATGGCGGCCTCGACAAGCCCTATTTTGTTTGCCGCGGCGCCGGTGAAAGCTCCTTTCTTGTAGCCGAAAAGCTCGCTTTCGACCAGGTTTTCCGGGACGCCCCCGCAGTTGACAATTATTAGAGGCTGGTCGCGCCTTGAGCTCTGGCGGTGGATCGCTTTTGCCACAAGCTCTTTGCCCGTGCCGCTTTCACCTGTGACCACAACGTTGCTGCCGGTCTTTGCTACCCGCTGTATAGTCTCATAAACCTTGCGCATCGGAGCGCTTTCTCCGATAAGGCAGCCGAAATATAGAGGGCCTTCCTGGGACTTAATCAGATTTTGATCATCGCCCCTGTTACCGAGGGCATTGGAAATCACCGAGAGGATTTCCTCATTGTTGAACGGCTTGGGGAAGTAATCGTAGGCGCCTTCGTTCATGGCTTCGACGGCAGTTTCATTGCTGGCGTAGGCGGAAATCATTATTACAATGGTCCGAGGGGAGATAGTCTTGCATTTCTTCAGGACCTCAAGCCCGTTTACAGGATGCATTCGGATGTCTGTTATGACAAGGTCGAATAGTTGATCCTGGATTATGTTCAGCGCTTCAACGCCGCTTTGCGCGCACTGGACGTCGTAGCCGTGCTTTAGCAGCAGGATTTCGAGAAGTTCCCGCATGCTCCTTTCATCATCGACAACAAGAATTCTTGAGGCGCTCATATCCTTGGACATCCTAATTATGAAAATTAGATCATGAACCGGAAAAAACCACCCTGCCTCCGACAAGCGTCATAACGGCTTTGCCCTGAGCTTCCATGCCATCAAAGGGGCAGTTCCTGCTCTTCGATTTGAATCGGTTCACATCGATGGTGTACTTTACCTCCGGATCGATAAGAGTCAAATCGGCAGCCTTGCCCTTACGCAAGGCGCCGAAGGGGATTGCAAGGATCCGGGCGGGGTTGCACGATAGCTTTGCGACTGCTTCCAGGGGGGTAAGGACGCCTTCGCGCATGATCCGCAAAATGAGAGGCAAGGTCGATTCCAATCCTATCATGCCATTTGCTGCATATTCGAATTCCAGGTCTTTTTCAACTGTACTGTGCGGCGCATGATCCGAAGCGATTACATCTATGGTTCCATCGGCAAGTCCGGCTTTGATCGCTTCGACGTCCTCGGAGCTCCTGAGCGGTGGATTGACCTTGTAGACCGGGTCGAAGGTCGAGATCAGTTCATCGGTGAGAGTAAGATAATGTGGCGCGGTCTCCGCGCTGACGGCAATCCCCCGTTTTTTGGCCTCGCGTATAAGCGATACAGACCCTGCAGTGCTGATATGAGCTAAATGAAGCCTGCTCCTGGTAAGTTCGGCGAGAAGAATATCGCGGGCCACCATAATCTCTTCAGCCGCCCTCGGAATGCCCCTCAGGCCAAGCCTTGTCGATACGGGCCCCTCATTCATCAGACCCGCGCCGCCAATGTCCAGGTCTTCGCAGTGACTTACGACCAACAGGTCGAATGTTTTAGCATACTCCAGCGCACGCCTCATAAGCATGCTGTTCATGACAGGCCGGCCATCGTCGGATACGGCTACAACGCCGGCGGAGCGCAGTTCGCCGTATTCGGACAGATTTTTGCCCTCAATCCCCATGCTTATGGCCCCCACGGGGAACACTCGGCAAGACCCCTCATCCCTGGCCTTTTCCAGGATGTACTGGGTTACTGCGGCGCAGTCGTTTACCGGGTGCGTGTTAGGCATACAGGCAACCGAAGTGAATCCCCCTGCTGCTGCAGCCAGTGTTCCCGAGGCGATGGTCTCTTTGTATTCTTCTCCTGGTTCCCGCAGATGGACGTGCATATCGATAAGGCCCGGGACAACCCATTTGCCGCTCGCATCAATTTGTTCCAATTGCCTGAGCCTGTCAGAGCCAATTTCGATGTTTGCGTTAATTTCGACTACGATTCCGTTCTCGATTAGGACGTCCACAACAGCGTCCAATCCACTGGCGGGATCGATCACCCTGCCGTTACGCAAGACAAGATTGACTGATTTCCTGTTCACTTTCATTATCACTCCGGGAAGAGGCAAAAAGCCGGATATAGGGAGCAGATAAACTATCGCTGCGCGAGCAGATAAAGCAGCGCCATCCTGACGGCAACACCGTTTGTCACCTGTTTCAGGATAACCGAATAGGGGCCGTCGGCGACTTCAGGGCTGATCTCGACCCCTCGGTTCATCGGACCCGGGTGCATGATCAAAACGTCTTTTTTTGCCGTCTTGAGTCGGGCAGCGTTTATGCCGTACCATGTTGCATACTCGCGCAGTGAAGGCAACAACATCTGCTGCTGTCTTTCCTTTTGAAGGCGCAGAACCATTATTACGTCAGCATCAGGTATGCATTGCTCCAACCGGTTTGACACTTGAACTCCCATAGACTCGATGTTGGGGGGAATGAGTGTGGCGGGGCCGCATACCACTACTCTGGACCCCATTTTTGTCAGGCCCCAGATATTGGAACGCGCTACCCTGCTATGGAATATGTCCCCGACTATAACGATGTTCAGGCTGTCCAACCTGCCCTTGTTTTCAAGGATAGTCAGCATGTCGAGCAGGGCCTGGGAAGGATGTTCGTGCATCCCGTCCCCGGCGTTGATGACCGACGCCGTTGTGCGCCTGGCTAGCATCTGCGGTGCGCCGGAGGCGGAATGCCGTATTACGAACACATCAGGCCTCATGGCCTCCAGATTTTTGATGGTATCCAATACGGTCTCACCCTTGACTATCGAACTGGTTGAAGCCGATATAGAGTAGGTATCCGCGCTTAGTCGTTTTGCAGCTATATCAAAAGAAGTCCGCGTACGGGTGCTCGGTTCGTAGAAAAGGTGAATGATCGTTTTGCCTCTCAGGGTAGGTACCTTTTTGATGGCCCGCTCATTGATTTCCTTGAAAGATTGGGATAAATTGAGAATGTATTCAATTTCGGCGACCTCCAGGTCGCGAATTCCCAGAAGGTCTTTCCTGTTAAAGCCCATAGGGGTTCCTCACAAGGTCCTGGAGGACCACTTCAATCGCCGCGTTTAGTAAGCCGTTCAGGTAAAGCTGGCGCCATGCGGCAGCTTTCAAATTTTCAACCCTCTTCTTTATCACGAGGCTGGCGCTTGAGGGTAATTCAAAATAGGCGGTCGTGAAAAAATGAGAGCTGGTTAAGTATGCCTTGCCAGCCTCGAATTCTCATAGCACTTTTTGATGAAGTTTTTTCGATTTTTGTTTTATAAGGTACGCGAGAGTTAGCCAAGAGCCGGACAATCCGTGCGGTTCCATACCAGCCAGTTGACATCATGTCATCGGCTGGTCTTAACATAAATGGGGCCGCATATTTATTTTGAAAGGAGTAGTAATGCCGAGAGTCCCAATCACCAAGACGGGATACGAGAAACTTAAAAGTGAATTGCAGCGCCTTCAAAAAATAGATCGTCCCTCAGTAATTAAGGCGATTGAGGAAGCTCGCGGCCACGGGGACATTTCGGAAAACGCCGAGTTCGAGGCTGCGAAAGAAAAACAGGCCATAATTGAAGGCAAGATTCAGGAACTGAACGGAAAGATCCGTGACTCAGAAATAGTCGATTTACCTCAAGATGTGGATGGAAAGGTCATCTTTGGATGCAAAGTGATCGTGGAAGACCTCGAAACGGGCGAGGTCAGTTCGTATAGACTAGTTGGACCGTATGAGGCCGACGTTCAGGAGGGAACAATATCCATTACATCTCCTATAGGCAAAGCCCTCATTGGCCGCGAAGAGGGAGATGAAGTAAAGGTGCAGGCCCCGAAGGGCATCCGGAACATCGAAATCCTCGACATCCAACCCTGAAATAACCCTTCGCGCTTCCACATCGGCCCCCTGAAACAAGTGGGCCACTCTACCTATTAATAAATTGAGAAGCTATATCCCAAAATGTTACTTATCTGCAAGTAATTAATATTATCAATGTCCTAAGTTAATGTATTTGAGTAAGATATTAATTGCCATTCTTTGGGTCCCTGTTTAAAATTAGTCTGCTTTTAGTAAGTAAAATCCCCAAGGAGCCAAAAGCTATGAAGCTTCCGAAGTTTTTCTCAACATTTTTCCTTGTCGCAGCGATGAGTATGGCCGTGTGTACCGGTTTTGCCCCCGCACACGTGGTTTTCGCTCAGAATCACACCATTGACGATCCCATGCCTTTCTTTGAGAACAGCCTTGAAACCGACCACTTTGTCCTCAAATGGACAAACAAGAGCAGGCATGCAAGCGACAACATCAGCGATCCGCAAATTATCAAGGATACAGCGGGATATCTCGAGACGGCCTGGGAGAAATATACGACGCTGTTTGGAAGAAAACCCTATACGGCTCCGGGTCGGGACAAGATCGACGTAGTTTTTCGGGACATCGACTGTTACGGGGTTGCCGATCCTCCGAGCGGGCCGATTCAGTTCAATGCGTTTGCATGGGTGCAAAACAGCGGTATCCGGCAGCCGACCTCAGCCCACGAACTATTCCATAGGATGCAGTACGCTTACGGGTATAAAACCAAGTGGCATCCGCGGGAACCGTACATGTGGTTCACGGAGGGCACAGCCGCTTGGTCCGAGGTCTTCGTGTGGGGAAGGGTGAGCCGAACCTGCAAGTTAGACACGATCTTCAGAGATTGCAAACTGGGTCTTTATGACGCAGAAGATATGGCGATGCCCTTCTGGATCTATTTTGTACAGGGCAATCATGAGCATCCAAACCATCAGCTCATGGTGAAGCTATTCGAAAAATTCGAACAGCTCGGGGATGAGAAACAGGCCCTCAGGGAAGTCTTAACAGAGGCATACGGCTCGGCCGACGGGTTCCTCAAGAGTTTTGCAAAGGACCGTAGGAATGGATTCTGGAGCGATACCTGTGACATGCCCTACAGATGCATCCTTGGACCCGACGGCAAGGACCTGGTTCAAGAGGTCAGGGATATGCAGCAAAAAAAGTAATAAGAATCGTATTCCACGCAAACGGCCTGGGAAACGCACAGGGGGTTCGCTCACGGTGTTCGCTCCAAAGCGTGGAAAAGCATGCTTCGATTTTGTATCGGTGAGTGAATTTCCGGCGTCGGGTGTGCCGGCCGGAGCCCCGGAATGCCATGGAATGAAACAAGGGGGCAATCTCAGGGATGATTCCCGCTGGGCCGGTCAGCGATCAACCACTTTGAGCAATATTTAATGTTACGATTTAGCGACAGAGATTTTCGCGGCTCAAGTTCGTTTAATTCTCCTTCCATTTTTACCCCAAAAAAGTTTACATACTGGAAAGATTATTTACCTTCCGCTCGCTCCATAATTTGAACGGCCGGCCAAGGCCCGATTGCGCCCCCGGGCCAGGTTTTAGAGTGAGCTGTGGGAGGTTCTAAAAAAGGTCCTGGAGAGTTCTGATGCGTAAGACCTATGTGATCGATACGAATGTTTTGCTGCACAACCCGAACGCACTTTTCGCATTCGAAGACAACAACGTCGTCATACCTTTTGCGGTAATCGAAGAAATAGACAATCAGAAAAAAAGACAGGATGAAATAGGGAGAAACGCCAGAGTTGTTTCAAGGGAGCTGGACGCGCTCAGGGAATCGAGCAGGCTGTCTGAGGGTGTTGACCTGCCACAGGGGGCCGGTTGACCATCGAGCTCAATCACGCGGGCCTGGTGGATTTCCCGAAGGGACTGGATCCGGAAAAATATGACAACAGGATTCTCGCGGTTGCATACAATCTGAGCGTTTCAGGAAGCGAACCGGTCACGCTTGTAACAAAAGACCTGAATCTGCGGATTAAAGCCGATGTGCTTGGCTTACGAGCCGAGGATTTCTACAACGACAAGGTCGACTACGAGCAACTCTACACCGGCGTCGGTGAGGTATATCTGTCAGCCCAGGAACTCGACAGGTTCTATAAGGAAGGCAGGCTCAACCACAACTCACATCCCGCTCTTCCCAACCAGTTCATGCTCTTAAAATCCAGCGAGAATCCCTCACAGTCTGCGCTTGCTCGCCATTACCAGGATTCGTTCCTGCCTCTGGTCTACGGTGAGGCGAATTGCTGGGGGATAAGGGCGCTGAACAAGGAACAGAAATTCGCGTTTGAACTTCTTTTGAACGATCAGATAAAAGTCGTTACCCTGGTTGGCCGTGCCGGAACGGGGAAAACCCTGCTGGCCCTGGCGGTTGGGCTTGAAAAAGTTCTTGAGGAAAACGCATACAGCAGGCTTCTGATAACACGACCGGTCATTCCCATGGGTGATGATATTGGGTTCTTACCGGGAACAAAGGAAGAGAAACTTCGGCCCTGGATGCAGCCGATCTATGACAATCTTGAGTTCCTTTTCAGAAACTGCTCGGAGCCTTTCGAGGTGCTTCAGGACCTTATACGGAAAGGAATGGTCGATCTGGAGGCGCTCACCTATATCCGTGGGCGCAGCATCCCGCGGCAGTTTATTATTTGCGATGAGGCCCAGAATCTTTCTCCCCACATGATCAAGACGCTCATCACCCGAGTTGGAGAGGATACAAAAATAGTCCTTACGGGGGATCCCGAGCAGATCGACCATCCCTATCTCGACGCCAGCAGCAATGGATTGACCTACCTGGTTGAAAGGATCAAGAACGAAGATATATCCGGTCACGTGGTTCTGATGAAAGGAGAACGCTCGAAAGTAGCCGAACTGGGCGGGAAGCTATTGTAAACGGGTAGCGTGTCCACTTGTTCCGTATCCAGTGGGACCCTCGGGGGTTGGTCCAGGAGTGCATCACAGTGATCCACAGGGGTCATGCACGATGGTTGACGCCAACCTCTGTTGCAACTTATATTTAAAAAAACGAATTGGTGATGAAGTTCCACCATAACTGCCCTTTCGGGGATGATGACTTCTGCTTTTATATTGAAGGCAGAAGTTTTTTTTTTGAGATTGGACGGACGTTACCGCAGGTAATGGCGTGGTTCAGTCCCGGGGAGGTTGCTTCAGGTTCGATTACGCGCAACTCAGAGAAGGTCTGTGCGGTATTGTCGCACAACTTGATGCGACCGTGCGTGATATCACTTCGAAATCCCTGGGAGAAACCAGGACCAAGTTGGAAGAGGAAGCCTTTAATCTTGTTGTTCTCGGTCAGTTTAAAAGGGGTAAGTCGACTTTCATCAACGCTCTTTTGGGCGAGAATATCTTACCGACCGCCATCGTGCCGCTTACCTCGGTTGTCACAATCCTACGGTACGGTCCGAAGTTGAAGGTCGAAGTTAAGTATCTGGACGGCCGATTGGAAGAAATCGATCTCGTCGGTCTCCCGGCCTTTATTACTGAGCGCGAAAATCCTCAAAACAAAAAGGAAGTGAAAGAAGTCACGGTCTTTTATCCTTCACAATATCTTAAAGGCGGCGTTCAAATAATCGACACCCCTGGCGCGGGATCAGTCTATAGCCATAATACTGAGGCGGCTTACGCTTATCTTCCATACGCGGATGCAGGGATTTTCATCGTCTCCGTTGACCCGCCTCTTTCAAGGAGCGAGCACCAATTTTTAAAGGATGTCCGTGAGTTTGTGGGTAAAATCTTCTTTGTTCTCAACAAAATCGACCAGGTCAGCGAAAGTGATCAAAAAGAATCACTGGAATTTACTACCAGTGTCATAGAAGAAGAGGTAGGGGCTGGGAAGGTAAGAATTTACCCGTTATCTGCTCGACTGGCGCTTGATGGAAAAAGGGCCGGAGACGATGTCCTTTTGGAGCGCAGCCTCCTTCCCGAGTTTGAAAAGAAACTTCTGGATTTTCTTGCACGTGAAAAAGGCAGGGTCTTCTTACTATCGGTAGTCAATAATTTGCTGAAATTGATCTGCGATGAGACCATCTCCTTCCAGCTCGAACAGGAAGCTATCAAACTCCCGCTTAATGAGTTGACAACAAAGATCGGGCGGTTCGAGCAGGAAATGAAAGTTGTCGAAAAAGACCGCGAGGACAATCAATTTCTTCTCAAAGGCCACCTGGGGAAGCTCCTTTCCCGGTTGGACGAGGACATAGCTGCATTTAAGAGGGAAAAATTCCCTGCACTCGAAAGAGAGCTTGAAGAGGAGTACCTGAGGCTGGTGAGTCGTGGGGGCGGTGGATTGAGAGAGCAGCTTGAACAATTCGTTTCAAATAGAATTCGAGAAATATTCACCCCCTGGCGGCAGCAGCTCGCGGGAACAATTTCCTCCAGGCTTGAGGACGCACACGGAGAATTCGCCCACAAGATAAACAATATAATTGAGAGGATTTTGACTTTAACCAGTGACATCTTCGAGCTGAAATTGAAGCCTTTTACCTGGGTGGAAGGCCTGAGCAAGAAGAGCGATTTTTATTTCATGCTCAAGGACGATCCGGTTGGGCTCGAACTGATTCAGCTCGCTGTCACCTCTGCATTACCTTCGTTTATTGCCAGAAAGATGATCTTAAGAAATATGAAAGAGTCGGTTGTGGAGCTTCTGGACAGGCACTGCGGGAGAGTTCGCTACGATCTGGTCAACCGCATAACGAAGACCATGAAGGATTTCCAGAATTCATTGAATGAAAAGATAGTCCTCACACTCGCGGGAATCCGTATCTCATTTCAAAAGGCTCTGGCGCTTCACCTGGAAGGGAAAAACAACGTCGAAAAAAGCCTGGGAGAGCTTGACGAGAAGCTGGGTTCCATTGCCCGTATCCATTCTGAGCTGCTCAGCTATGCAGCTTTATTGAATCATGATGGAACAAGTGAGGAGCGGGGCAGTGCTTCGGCTTTTGCCCGGACTTCCTGAGAAGAACGCAACGGATAATGAGCGGAGAACCAATGGCGGACTGATTTGTCCGTATCATTTAAGATACTTCAGATCACAAAAGGCAACCGGTTGATCGATGGCTTGCACATTTGGACCATCGGGTGAAAAAAGTCTTTGATCGCAAGGGAGATTATGGCAGGATACTTCGATGCTCCGTCGATTTGGTGTCTGAAGTTGTCACCATTACAGAGAATAATGAATCGGAAATCGAGAATCAAATTCCTCTAGCGCGCCCATCACGACTTCCAACTAATTTTATCATCGCTCACAAAGAAATAGCCTTTCTCTTTCCTACTGGATTCCTCTCTCGACAAAAGCGTCGCGGCGAGGAGAAAAAGCCGGGAATAGATCACTTTTGAAACATTGAAAGGGGAGCTGTGAGCATTAGAAATCTGGAATTTTTTCTGAAACCCTCCTCGGTCGCGCTGATCGGAGCTAGTACCAGGCCGCATTCAGTTGGCGCCGTAATCTTGAAAAACATTCTTGAGGCAGGGTTTCAGGGCGATGTTTTCCTCGTCAATCCAAAGCACCAGACCATGGGCGGATTGCCAGCCTATCCAAATGTCGCCTCTCTTCCAAAGTCTCCGGATCTGGCTGTGATTGCAATCCCACCGGATTCGGTGCCCGAAGTCATAGCTGAAGCCGGAGCTTGCGGGACGAAGGCTGCTGTAGTCATTACTGCGGGTTTGGGAGAAGGCGGCTTACAAGGCGGCCTGGAACTCCGTCATGCTATGCTGAATGCTGCGCAGCTTTATTCCCTCAGGGTCGTCGGTCCTAACTGTCTGGGTATCATGGTGCCGGGCTCCCGCCTGAATGCCAGTATGGCGCACGTTTCACCCATCGCGGGCGACATCGCTTTTATCTCACAGTCCGGGGCGCTGCAAACTGCAGTCTTAGATTGGGCAACGTCGCAGAATATCGGATTCTCGCATGTGATTTCACTTGGCGGCATGGCTGACGTGGATTTCGGCGATATGCTGGATTATTTATCAACCGATCTGGCCACCCAAACTATCCTTCTCTACCTCGAGGTGGTTACCAACGCCCGCAAGTTTATGTCGGCAGCACGGGCTGCGGCGCGGATGAAACCGGTGATCGTATTTAAAGGTGGCAGACATAAGGAAGCTGCGGAGGCTGCTGCAACGCATACCGGGATGGTGACGGGAATCGATGCCGTATATGACGCCGCTTTCCGTCGGGCCGGGATGCTTCGCGTGCATGATATTCCAGCGCTCTTTAGTGCTGTTGAGGCTCTTGCCAGGATGCCAAGGTCTTCGAGAGGAGATAAGCTTGCCATTCTGACCAACGGTGGTGGAGTTGGCGTACTTGCCGCCGATGCACTGATAGATGAAGGCGGACATCTTGCCAAACTGTCCTCCGAAACGATATCCGGCCTGAACGCCGTTCTTCCAAAAATCTGGTCTCACCGCAATCCCGTGGACATCCGGAGTGATGCCCCTGCCAGCCGCTACGCAAATGCACTGCAAATCCTTCTCAAGGATAAAGCCGCTGATGGGATTCTTGTTCTAAACTCCCCCTATGCCGTTGCGTGCGGCAAAGAAGTGGCTCTGGCAGTCATAGATACAATCAAGAGTCATGGAAACTCAAAGCCTGTAGTGCTGACGAGCTGGTTGGGCGGGGCCGGCGCAGTGGAGCCGCGCCGTTTGTTTGCAGAAAATCTCATTCCTACATACGAAACCCCGACTGATGCAGTACGTGCTTTTATGCAGGTGATCAAATATCAGCAAAACCAGGAAATGTTGATGGAGACTCCGCCAAGCATCCCGGAATCTTTTACTCCCGACATGCCAAAAGCAAGGCATGCAATCGATCAGGCGCTGACGGAAGGGCGCGGATGGCTTACGGCAAGCGAGGCCTATACTGTCCTTGATGCCTATACCATCCCGGCGGCTCCATTTGAGGTAGTGGCGTCCCCGTGCCCCAATGGCGACAATGCGCCATCCTTAACGGTTCCAGAACACCCGGTGTTACACCGATCAGGAGTTTACGAACTGACGATTGAAGCCTTTGATGATCTCCAGTTCGGTCCGGTGATCCGGTTCGGTTTCGGTATTCCGGATGCGGAATTCTCCCATACGAGGGAATTTGCCCTGCCGCCGCTTAGTCTGCATTTGGCAAAAGAACTTATTGCCCGAGCCCGGATCGCAAGCAGGTTCTATAGCCGGGGAAGCATGAGAGGCGTGGACGTAGAAAGGCTTGCGCTCACGCTGGTGAAGGTATCGCAGATCATAATCGACATTGATGAGATTGCAGAGTTGAGAATTCGTTTGTTGCTGGACCTGGATGGTGTTTTGGCAATTGATACACGAATCAGAGCAGTCAAAAGCAGAGCGCCGGCCAGTGAGCGTCTGGCCATTCGCCCATACCCGAAAGAGTTGGAGACATCGGTGATATTGCCTGACGGCAGAACTTTCCAAATACGGCCAATACGACCGGAGGATGAGCCGGTTTTGCAAACACTGTTTTCAGGTCTTTCGGCTGATGAAATTCGCATGCGTTTTCTGCATTCCATGCGGACGCTCTCACACAGCCAGGCGGCCAGGCTGACACAGATTGACTATAATCGGGAAATGGCACTGGTGATTGCCGCACCTGAAGATGCAAGTGAACAGGAACTTTACGCACATGTGCAGCTCCTCTCCGACCCTGATAATGAACGAGGTGAGTTTTCCATCCTGGTGCGTCGTGACATAAGTGGCAAAGGGTTCGGGCGGATGCTCATGCAGCGCATCATAGCCTATGCACGCAGCCGAGGTATGAAGGAGATCTTCGGGAATGTGCTGAGCGAGAATAGACCCATGCTGAGGCTTGCGGAAGCACTTGGTTTTACGTCGCGTTTTGATCACGAAAGCCCGGGATCACTGATAGTCTCGATGAAACTGTGATTTATGTTTGCCAAACCAAAACTCCAAGGCTCAGCTTTCGACATAAGCCTGCAATTCCCCTTTTGCTTAAATTTTTGAGATCTGCGACCCGTGAGCGCGCCTACTTGTGGTCGATCACGAATGTTTTGGAATAAATATTGTCGAATGAAATCTCTGTGGCCAGTTGCGCTACATCTGTAGGGTCTGCGCCGCTCGCTCTTTCGAATCCCCTGAATGCGGGCTGGTTGCTCGCCAGTATTTCGTCTCCACCGGATGATGCCAGGTGACTTTCCGTGATCTCTTCGAGTTGTGAGAGTATCTGTCCGGCGAGGTCCTGCTTCTTGGACTCTTCGGAGGAGGCATACTTCTGGTATGTATATTCGATATCGAGCAGACGCTGGTCTGAGGCGATAAGATAGAAGGTCTCAATGCCGGTCCTGCTGTCAAGTTGGAACCAGGCTTCTCCTTTGGGCGAGTAGTAGTTGCGGTCAGTCTGGTAGTCTGTATCGAATTGCTTGAGACTGTACGGGAAAAGCATGGCAAGATTTCCCTGGGAGTCCTTGTGGATCAGGTAGACGAAGCATTTTTTCCTTATCTGGATCATCATCTTGAGCTTATCCCCGGATTTCAGAACCATTTGAAGGCTCACCGGTTCGAGCTTTGGAGGGTTAGACGAGGCGCGGATTGCTCCGAAAGCCCAGAGTATGCTGGCCTCATTTTTTCCCTTTTGGGGCCCCGGCACTGCCAGGCAAAACGAATGAAATACGAAGACGAGCGCCAGCGCCAAAGATAAAGCCTCTCTGCAAAACCGCATACTTTTCCCTTTCTCCAAGGAGTTGTGAATCACCGGATTCTACGCTTTTTCCGCGCCGATGGCAAATCAGCGGACCTTTCTCAAGATAATTCCCCCAAGCGTCATATAAGAGCCATAAGGGCTTTTGGGGGCTCAGAAAATGGCTGTTGACCCTATGCCTGTTTCGGGATACAAGCCTTTAATAAACTGGGAGGTCTACACAGGGGCTGCTAAATGATCATAAACGATGATGTCCTTGAGCGAACATGCAAGGATATGATTGAAACCATCCTCCTTTGCCTGTCCGAGGCGACAAAGGGAACAATCTACAGAATCGGCCTCATGCCCGAGCTGCGCACGGTTCGAGTTACGTCCGGCGCCCGTGATGACGCTGAGGGGGAAATCTTGTGGGGCCTCAAGGAATATTCTGACTACAATTATCCGGGGAAGCGCTGGGAAGACTATAAAGACAAGCCGGGTCGCGCGCTGGAGGCAATGGCCTGGTGCGTCGAGAAGGGCAAAAGCTGGACCGCAGACGATCCTAACGAGGATTGGCGCAGCGTGCGAAAACAGCTTAGCAACGAAGTTGAAGACTATCATCACATGGAACCCGTTCTGATAAGGAAATCCTATCTCTACGGGGACGAGGCCGGTGATCCTGAATATCCTGTAGACTGGCGTGAAAACCCGATTTGGAAAGACTGTGAAGATATAGTTGTTGCCGTAATAAAGATTCACTTCAAGAAAGGCATGATAAAAAGAGGAGACCGGTCCACAAAGGTCATCAAAAAGCTCTCTCGCACGCTTGGTACCCAACTGCTTTCACTCCACATCCGTGAAACTCTTTCCGAAGCGCAGAAAGAGCTTGCGCGCCAGCGCCTTCAGAGTTGCAATGTCCTGGCCCACGAGCTGAGAAATACGCTTATCAAGCTTGGGTTCATCTTCTCGGCTATAAATGCCGAGATCAGTTTTCTGAGGGAGCAGTGGGAGTCGCAGATCGCTCTGGCGTGCCCGGACATCGAGACCAAGGGCGCCATACTGGAGAAGCTTTGTCAGCACATTGAGTCGAACCTGCCGCGGGGAGAGGGATCAACCAAGCTCGCCCTGCTTTGCGAAAAGCTTATCGCCGAACAGAGCGAACTTGCCTGCTTGCCGCTCATGCCGGGCCTTGGAGAAAAATGGGTGGACAACAAGATCCGGCCCAAATGGCAGCAACTGATGGTGGAAAGCGATGCGTGGGAGGCAAGCCGCGAAGAGATACTATCGCTTCTCGGCCGCCTTAAAGAAGCGATGTGGCTGGGGACTAACGAGGATCTGCCTTGCATGGTCGGGCATCTGCCCGAAGATCTCAGGTCCATCTGGCCGAAGCTTGCTTATGTCGATTTCACTGTAGACAAACTGGCTACACTCGAGCAGATTCTTAAATTTCTGGACCATCCTGAGCTCAAGATGCCCCATAAACAGCAGACCAAAAAGATATTGACCTCGCTTAAGGCACTCGCCGAGATGATTCCTGAAGTAGAGGAGAGGACAAATCGTATTATCCTTTCCCTCAAGAACGGTTCCTTCAAAACGGTTTAAATCCCCGGGGTCCTGTATCAGCTTACCATTGGTAGAACAGTTCTTCTCTGGTTAGAAGCTCGCACCCGGTTCTTGTCACCCGAACCATGTTTTCGAGCCGCACTCCTCCGAATCCGGGCAGGTAGATTCCTGGTTCTACCGTAACGACCATGTTCTCTTCGAGTTGTGTGGGGTCCACTTTTCTGAGACCAGGCTTTTCGTGGACCGCAAGTCCAACTCCATGTCCCAGCCCATGGCCGAATTTGTCGCCGTATCCGGCATCCCCGATAAGGTCTCGAGCCGCCGAATCGACCACAGCCGAATCAATCCCTGCGCGAATTTTATCCTGCGCGGCAAGCTGAGCTTCGCGGACTATTTTGTATATTTCTTTGAGTTTGGGGCCTGGGGCTCCGGAAATCCATGTCCGGGTCATATCTGAGCAATAGCCGTCCAGTTTGGAGCCGAGGTCGAGGATTACGGTCTCGCCGTTCTCAATTCGCCTGTCAGTCGGGACCGCATGCGGGAGGGCGGCATTGCGGCCGGCAGCGACAATGGGTGGAAACGAAACCGCCTGGCCACCATTTTCTCGGATTGTTTTCTCAATGAGCCAGGCCATTTCTCTTTCTGTCTTGCCAGGGGCGAGGGCGTTCCAAACCGCATGGAGCGCTTTTTCGGTGAGCCTTATGGATTTAAGGATTTTCTCGATCTCGGTATCGTCTTTTATTATTCTGAGCCGCTCAACAAGGTCTTCAGTTGCGACAATCTTCGCTGTGGGCCTGGCTTTTGAAAGGGCTTCCTCTACCTCTTTAAACTTCTTGAGGGTAAGGAAATGTGCCTCCACTCCCAGCCTTTCGGTCTTGAGCTCCAAAAGCAGATCGGGCAAAAGCTGCTTGAGTCCTGTGGAATAAATCGCAAGCTTGAAATCCCTGGCCTCTTGCCTTGCGGCCTCTTCATATCGTGAGTCGGTCAGCAGGTATTTCTCCATCCCGGTAATGAGGAGGCACCCGGAGCTTTCAGTCAACAAAAGGTCCTCGGCTTCGAACCCGCTGAGGTAATAGCGGTTCTCCGGTACCGCAACGAGAAAAGCGTCAAGGTCCTGCTGCTGCATGAGACTACGGAAACTCTCGAGTCTTTCGGAAAAGGGATTCGTTTGCATATGTCTCTATTGTCTCCTTGAAGTTAGCGCTCTACACGGCCGGATTCTAGGCATTCAATAATTGCTTGTCCAGTGTCGATTCCCGGATAGAAAAGAGCGCGGTTGACGGTGCCTCCCAAAGACTTCAGCGGGTACATCCGGCTTTCTATACCGGCCTGGCAGCTTTCTTCCTTTCAGCTTTCGTTTTGGGGCCGGAATGCTTATCAAAAAAGTAATAATTACGAACATTTATTTCAAAGAGAGGAATGTGGGATGAAAAAAGATTGCTTCTACATGAACAAATGTTACAGGCATGGTTCTGCGCTTGAGTTAACGGGCAAGAACCTGTTATGCAACGATGGCGAGTGGAAAAAGGATCTCGATCAGCCGAAAGACCGTAAAACTAAAGCTCCTGGAAAAGACGTGTAAGATATCTAGCGGAATCCGGTTGGAACACCACTCGCATCTGGCGGTGTTTGGAGAACATTGTTTTAGAGCCGATTATAAAAAAGAAAAAGGCCGATGAAACCATCAGGGGCCGAAGGGGAAGCGCTTGCGAGATATTGGGAACCCGAGGTACTCTAATCCGAGAGACGCTAAACCCTAAAGAACTTCCAGCCTGATGCCAAGTACTGATTCGATATGCTCCTGGACCTGGTCAATCTCCTCGCTTGTTGCCTGGGGACCCAAGTAAAAGTTTTCACAATCAAGGGCGTCAATCAGTCCTTCGCGGTACATCTGAAACCAGAACGGCATTGTAGGGTGAAATCCGATCTCTGGGTCGGGCAAATTAGGAAATTCAAGGAAGATCTCACCCTTGAATACTTCTCTGAGCCACCGGAGAGCTTCTCTGCCCATACCCTGCCGGTGCTCACTGAAGACCTCCAGATGATAGAGCGTAATCTCCTTACTCCCATCGTCGGTAAGGCAGAGGCTCATCTCTCCTTTGAATCGGCCCGGGACCTCAAACCTGAGAACCTCCATGGGGCCATAGCCCTTCAGGACTGTGAGCAATTCCGGAATGGAGAGGCTAATGTGGTATGCCGTCCATTTGGCGCCCTTCCAATCGACACTTTCCATGTGAGCCATCTCCCGAAATTCGGGTCGTAAATCTCCCCGGGATAACTCCTGGAACGTGGCCTCGCATCTTGCGTTTGGCTACCGACAGGGCACGGCGCAGTTCCGGCTCCCATGTGGGATTGAAGTGGCAGGAATCGCTTTGTTCTCTCTGAACAAAGATACAAGAACTAAGGGGTGGATCTTGCTTTAAGCAGTCCCTGCTTTCGAAAAGCAGGATTCAGAAGCGATCACCTTTTTGCAGCACAACGGGATGGATTCCCAATATCTGAATCTCAGGGCACAGCTCATACATCCAGGACTTGATCTCGTCGGTTCGCGTCATAGAAGTTCCAGTCGAGAATGAGATGGAGAAACAGGTCTAGAAATCGAAATCTGGCGCCGGGTCTTCCGGCGCCGGCACAAGAGCCGGCTGCGTGAAATTCTTTAGTGACTTAATTGGCGCAAAGCTTCAAAAAGAGCGATTCCTACAGTAGTCGCAAGGTTCAGACTTCGAACCCTGACCCTGTCAATTGGAACTTTTACCACATCTCCAGGGTAGGAAGCAAGCAATTCTTCGGGCAGTCCTCTTGTCTCCGGCCCGAACACCAGGCAGTCTCCGGCACAAAAAGAGAAATCATAATACAATCTGGGAGCGCGGGCCGAGAAGTACACCAGACGTGAGTGCCGCATATCGGTATGCGCGGCATCGAAATCGGGATAGAGTTTCATGCGGACGTGTGGCCAGTAATCAAGGCCGGCCCGCTTGAGCAGCTTGTCAGTAAGTCGAAAACCAAGCGGTCCGACCAGGTAAAGAGGTGTGTGGGTAGCTGCACAAGTCCGCGCAATGTTCCCGGTGTTTTGCGGTATTTCGGGCTGGTAGAGGAGGACGCCGAGCTTTTCACATGAACGGAAACGAGGGATATAGGGCGTATCTTCTCGAGTGTGGTCCGTATTAAAGGCGTCGAAAATCAATCGCCGTTCCGGGTGCGAACCGCGCGCACGAAAAAGTTGGCATAGTTTTCCTCTACCAGATACATGTCGCCATAATAAAAATCGGCGTAACATGCCTGATGACCTTCGCTCTGTGTCGAGGACCAGCAATTGCGCTGGTTTTCGAATACGGGATCAATGTAGAGGCCGCTGATTCGGTTCTCTTCGGTTAGAATGAGGGTGGCTAGTTCATCTTTGGTGGGATAACGCCAGTCGTTGTATCCCGCAAAATTCTCAGTGTTGAGCTTATCAATACAGTCAAAGCCGCCTTTCCAGACGATCCTGTCGGTAGATGCGCTTCGCTGCCACATAAGACCGGTTTGCCTGTCAGAAACGACATGGTCTTTTTCCAGGATAAATCTTTCTTCCATGATACCTCCGGCGTTCATCGGTTTTGCCAAAGTTGCGCGGCACAGGGCGGAGCCTAAACTTTTAAAGTATATACCCAGGAGTCGAAAAAGACAAAAAGATACAGCGAGGAACGTGTTTATAATTATCCGCGATTCGCCCGGTGGAGAATCCCGGGGCGCGCCCGGCAGGGTACTTTTATCCCACCGGTTTTATGCAGCCATGAGCGCACCCCTAAACACCACGTTGCTAGTGTTTATGTGAATGTTCGCCCTGATGCGTCTCATGACCATTATGCTCATGATCGTGGTCTCCGTGTTCGCCCTCATGAGAATGACCTGCCTGTCCCGTTGCATGCTCATGCTTGTGGTTGTGAGCAAGTTCGTGTTCATGCCGGTGTTCGTGAGAGTGTTTAGTAACGCCATGCGAGTGTTCGTGAGAGTGAATATCGACGTGCTCGTGTTCGTAAGTGTGTTCGTGTCCTTCTTCCATGTTGATCTCCTCAACCTAAATGGCTCAATTCAAATTATCCCTGTTCTATATTGAGGCAGGCAGGTCGGAGCGTATCGTCAAGGCAGAGCATATATATTTCCGGTAAACCCTTTGGGACTGTGTCTTCAAGTTTTTCAGATAATCGGTGTCCATCATTTTTTAAATTAAGTGGCTTGATTAGGGTATAAAATTTTTCCCGCCTCCTTTAAAATGGGTCGCGCATTCAGCCTTGGTCCGAAGCTCCGGGGAGTTTCCGGATGGACACTGACTGAGATGAAACCCCGGTTAACGATGACCGGAATTCATGATTACAGGGAACTAATCACGAAAAGCTTTAATTCTTTGGCGCTGCGTGCCGTTATGTACTTTAGTGGAAGACTGCGGTTCTGCTGCACCGTCTAAATTTTGAGAGTGCGGATATGTCCGTCCATTGCGGTGTAGGAGAAAAAACCGCACCTGTAACAGTTTTTTTTATTCTTAATTACAGGCAATGCTTGTTCATGGTATAAGCCTGGTTCAGATAGTACGACGGGCTGGGGAATTCGATCTGGGCAAAGGATGGGGGAATGGCCAGCAATCCGTTAGATGAGAACGAAATCCGATACCAGATTGCACAAATCGAAGAGCTTCCCGCTTTGCCTATGGCCATTAAAAGGCTGATCGAAATAATTCACTCGGAAATTGATACACCAGGGGAGCTCGAAAGCATCATCGGCTACGATCCGTCGCTGGCGGCCAAGGTGGTGATGGTTGGAAATACCTCCTATTATGGATACCGGCGAAGAGTAAAAACACTTTCAAAAGCAATAGCGATTATAGGGGGTAACCAGGTAAAATCCATCTGCATTTTCACCCTGCTGATGAATCTGCTTTCGAATGGGCGTCTAGTCAGTCCGGCTCACCGGGAAATGCTCTGGAAACAATCATTTGCCAGTTCTAAAATCGCTGCCGAGATAACCAAGAAGCGTCCCTGGATGGATGAGGACGAAGCGGCTGTGCTTGGCCTCATTCACGACCTTGGCTGGATCGTGATGGCGATGTACTTCAACGAGCAGTTCGTCGCTATTTTTGAAACCGCAGCAAGAAGGAATATTCCCCCGTGGTGCGTTGAAATGCAGTATGGCCTGTCACACACCCAGCTTGGCAAGTACCTGGCGTTAAGGTGGGCTTTCCCTGAATCGTTCAAGGCAGTGATGGAGTTCCATCATTCTCCGGAAATGAGTAAGTCTTTCAAGACGGAGGTCAGGTTGATGCACCTGGTCAATGTCCTCAGTCACTCACATGAGTACCCTGACCTGGTAAATGATGAGTTTACTCTCTCCCATTGCCGGGAACTCTATATTTGTGAGGATGAGTGGCAGGAAATTCAGGAGAGCGTGCAGAATATCTGGCCTGAAGTTGACCAGCTATGGAATCTGCTCAGATAAAGAGGTAAGAGGATGGACCAGTTGGCTAATGAGTTTTTGAAAATGGGCCTCCTTGGCGCAAAGGGGCAGAGCGATGAAACCGGCCATTCTCTGGCCATGATTCAGCGCTTTGCGGAGGCAGTGTCCCAGGACCAGGAAAAAGCCACGGCATGCCAGCATTTCGTCCGGATCATAATAGAGGAAACCTGCTTCGAGAACTGTTCGATTCTTTTCTGGAATCAGCTTACCAGCAAGCTTTCGCTGGTCGCCGCATACGGTCTGGACGATCAACTCGAGGTGGCTTCCCGCCGCTACAGGCAAAATCTGCGCTTTGGATCTGGTCAAAGCATTGCAGGGCTGGTTTTTTCTTCCGGGGAGTCCGTTTTCATTGAGAATACGGCCGAAAATCCAGTCCCTGAGATGCCAGATGCAGTTGTAACACCTGTTTCGCTCGCCTGTGTTCCCATTCTCAACTTGGGCGTGCTTAACCTCAGCGCATATCGTCCGCAGAAATTCAGTGACCAGGTCAGGCGAAACTGGGAGATAATCGGCAAGATTATCGGGCATCTCACGGTCGGCCTGCAATGTGCCAGGGAGGCCGGTGAGGCCACACACCCGGTCCGACTCCAGACTGCGGCGCCGGTAAATTCAAATTCCAGGGCCGGCCACATCCCCGACCTTATCATCGATTTCATGCCCCAGGGGATTTGCATCCTGGATACGGAAGGCAGGATAGTACGAATCAACCGGAGCATCGAGAAAATGCAGGGCGAAAAGCTCCCGGATATTACGGGTCGCTCGCCTGCCGTCCTTTTCCAGGACTCGGCCAGTTTTGGAAAGCTCCTTGCCAGGGCCTCGGAATCGGATGCGGGGCAGGTGGAAAAAACAGATGTAAATCTTATGAACTCATCTGGTGAGACTTATCTGGCCGATATCAATCTCGTCCGGCTCCAGGAAGAGGGCCGGTCGGCAGGCTACCTTCTTGTGATAGAAGACATTACCAGAAAAAAAGCCTTTTCCGACAAAATTATCCAATCCGAGAAGCTTGCGGCGCTCGGTACTATGGCTGGAGGCGTTTCGCACGATTTCAACAATCTTCTGATGGCCATTCTCGGACACATTCAGCTGATTTTGCCGCAAATCGAAGACGAGGAAATCCGGCGTAGGCTCCAGAATATAGAAAAAGCAGTCTATGACGGCTCAAATACCGTCAGGCGGCTCCAGAGGTTCACTGAGCGGGAACGGGACCCCAAAGCGGCTGCATCAACTATCGACGTCGAAGAAGCGGTCAAAGACGTTGTCGAACTTACCCGGCCTCGTTGGAAAAACCTTATGGAAAGGTCCGGCCGCACGATAGAGATCAAGTTGGATCTTGCGCCGAACTGCCTTGCCGCGATCAATGCATCCGACCTGAGAGAGGTCCTTACGAATCTTCTTCTTAATGCCATAGACGCAATGCCCCAGGGAGGGGTGGTCACCTTCCGGTCATACTGCCAGGGTGAGCAGGTTTTTCTCGACGTCAGCGACACAGGCATCGGCATGAGCAAGGAGGTCGCTGAGAGGATTTTCGATCCGTTTTTTACTACAAAGGGGATCGGAAACTCCGGGTTGGGATTGAGCGTCTCATGGAGCCTCATCGGCCGGTATGGTGGCGACATACAGGTGAAAAGCAAGTCGGGCAAAGGCACCACTTTTAGTATTAAGCTCACCAGGGCGGAAGCATCAAAGACTCATGCAGTTTCCAAAAGCGGCGAATGTTCAAGTTCCTATCGCCTTCTGTTGGTCGAAGACGAACCGGAAATCTTGAACCTGCTCCGGGATATGCTGCGGCTCAAAGGGCACCGCGTTGTGGCGATGAGCGACGGTGAAAAGGCCTTGGAGCTGATAGATTCGAGCCATTTCGATCTGGTTCTGACCGACCTGGGAATGCCTGTGGTAAGCGGCTGGGAAGTAGCCAAGCGTGCAAAGGCAAAAAATCCCAAAACACCGGTAGTAATGATAACCGGGTGGGGCGCGCAATATGAAGACATAGATCTCGACAGCCGGGGCGTGGATTTGATGCTCGCAAAACCATTGAGCTGGGACAAGCTGCTGAGCTCGATAGAGAAGCTGCTTTAGCTGATTCCGGTCGGTAAAGGATTTCGCAAATTTTCCTGCCTTGCGGTGTAAATCAATCTCTACGCCCGCGAGATGGTACCGTCGCTGTTTATTCTTTGCCCAACCTAAGGATTTCCGGACTTGCAATAGGCAAAACTCTTCATCTGCAAATCCGTCCGCTTCTACTGCTCAAAAAGACCCGTGATCGAAGCCTCCTCAAGCACCTTTCCCTTTATAGCATTCTGGAAATCGGACAGAGTTGCGCCGGGTTTAATGTCCAGTGTGGGGTCTTTGAGTGCGAACACAGTTACAACGTACTGGTGTGAGCCTGTGCCCCTCGGGGGCTGCGGCCCCCCGTAGCCTATGTCGCCGAACGAATTTTTCATTTCGAGCGCGCCAGGCGGCATATTTTTACCCGATGCGCCTTCAGGAAGGGAGGTCACTTCCGGCGGTATATTTATAACCATCCAGTGAACCCATTTTTTCGCAACCGGGTGGTGGTCCACGATGCAGAGTGCAAATGATTTGGTCCCTTCGGGCGCGCCGGTCCATGTCAACGGAATGGAAACATTGTGCCCTCCTGCGGCAGAACGTGCATATTTGCCGGCAATGGCGCTTCCGTCCTTGAAGGCGGGAGAAGAAAGCTGCAAGGCGGCCGCTTGCGTGGAGCCTATTAACAGCACGGCGGGCAGGGCAAAAAGGAGAGTCATTATCGTTTTAATCATTTTGGCCTCCTCAGTCTCGGTCTACATATCTGTTTACATAATTGATGTAAGGACCGGCAAGAGGATCTCAAAGTCCGGATTTGCGCTTTCAGGGAGACCCGCAAATGTCTTTATATTCGCACCTTTCTGCGCAGGGCCGGTCTTCTTTGATCCAGCGGGGTGAGATATTTCCGGCAAAGATGGAGTTCAGCGAGGCGCTGACTCCTTTTTCCCAATCTCTAAGGAAATCGCCGTGTTGCTCGGCAGGGTCGAACATGATCCGGTGTTTCATGTCCGCGGGCGATCTAAGCTCGATGTAGCCGGCCCCGCAGCCGTCATCGGCCTTCTGCGCGACAGCTACATTTCCTTTTGACAGGGCGAGAAGATACGCTTTAAGCTGAGGCTGATCATTTTCGTCCATTACCTCGGTTCTGCCGGGAATCCTGCCGGTCTTGTAATCCCAGCAGATCATGCCCAATTGGGGATGCGAGTCGATCCTGTCGAGCCGCCCCTTAAGGCGGGCCACGCAGCCTTCTATTTCCAGGCCGTCAAATGGCAGTTCAACGGCCATCCAGGACCAGCCGTCCAGCATCCTCTCCCATTCGCTCTCGAGCCACTTCAGCAAGAGACCGGGGGCGCCGGGCTTTCCCGTCAGGCGATCCAGTTCGACTTGCCATACCGCTTCAGACTGAAAAGGCCACAGAGCCTCGGTTATCGTTTCTCTCAAAAGCCCGGCCAGATCCTCGAAGTTCGGCTCGCTTTCTTTGAGTCTTTCAATTGTACGTAAAACGAAACATGCCAGGATCGAATGGATTTTCTTTCCGCGCTCCAGTGGTTGAAGTCCCGGCTCGAATTCGGCAAGCGCTTCCAGACCAAGAATATGGCGGAAATAATACCGGGTCGGACAGAGAAGCGCCGATTGGAGTTCGCTGACTGAAATCGAGCCGGCAAACGCGAGCGGTTGAATTTGAAAATCAGATCGGCCGTGAAGGCAAAAAGCTTTTGCACCATCGATCGAACCGGAACCCTTGATTCCCAGAGCGCTCTGCCGTACCCACCGTGCCCGCTGCATCGCCGGAAGCCTGTGTTTCCATGGTATTACCGGGTCGATTTTTTTTTCGCCCTCATCTGTCCAGAACGCCGACGCGAGGCAAAGTTGACCTTCTTTCGAAATCGCGGGACGACTCAGAACAATTTGTGGAGCTGCGGCGCGGAAATTCGCATATATGTGCCGGGCAAATGAAAACTGGCTCTCAACTGTTCCGCCAAGCACCTTTTTTCGTTCCGAAGAGCTAAGCAGGGGAAGGGATCTCACGGACTGCGGAAACGATCCGGAAATCAATCCGGGAATAAATATCTTGCGGAAACTGAGCCCTCTGGCATCGAGCGCGCTTAGAATCTGTATTCCTGCGTCCTCGACCCCGCTTTTTTGAATTGGTGTGCGCCTTGCCGATGCGGTCAGCAGATCGGAGAAATCATGGGCGCTCACCCGGGTTTCTCCGAAGGCGTTTTCGAACTCGGAGATCAATTGAACGAGATTGTCCCACGCGATCTGGTCCAGTTCGTTAGCGAGCACCGGAAACTCCAGCTCCGTCCAGATGCGGCGCAAGGTCCCAGTCCAGTTTAAAACCGATGTCAGGCCCCTGTTCAGAAACGGAGCTATGGATGCCGCGATTGCGCTGCACGCACCGGGAAAGATTTCTTCCGTCGAATCGCAAACGGCTTCTAGCAGAACGTCCATTCCGCTTTCGATACCGTTTTCACGCCAGATCCTGTCCCACAGGCTCAGGCGCCGGCTCCATCGTGAGAACGCACGGTAGTACGGAGAACGCAGAAAAGCGAAGAGGTCGTTGCGTCTCTCGCCGCCCAGGGCGCATCGGACCGGGAGGAATGCTGCATTGTAGAGCGCCTGGCTGGACAGGTCCTGGTCCGGACAAAGATTGTAGGCTGCCAGATCTCCCCGGAGAGGCTCTCCGAGTACATCCTGGAGCCTGTTCGAAATAGCCGGGCTATACAATTTGGAATCGCAGAGCACGACCGCTATTTCGTGAGGCGCACATTTTCCGACCTCCATCACCAGGTTTTCCATAAGCCCGGTGATTTCCTGCTCCGGATCGGAGTAAACCAGTTTCTCCGGTTGAGCATCACCGGCCGGCAGGGCGAAAAATAAAGCGCCAGCTTTTTTTTGCAGCTCCTCTATAAGGTATTTTTCCCAGTAGCCAGCAAATTCAAAGCCAACGAAAGCCATTTTCTCGCACTTCGCCCCCTCCCTCAGCCTTGCCGAAATTTTCAGGGGCAGCCGCGCAGGATGGAAAAGTCCGTTCCGGGCAAGCCTGTCGTCAAAAGAGCGCGAGACCTGGCGCCTCCACCCGATCAGCCGGTTTACGTCTTCGCCTCCTGCCGGGTCGATTGCATATCTCAAGCACTGCTCGATGCTCTCATCCAGCAAACGAATCAGTTCGACGTCAGCGGCCAGCGGTTCGGGCGGCGGGATATCATCCAGACACTCTTTCAGATATTTCCACCTTACAAAAAGGGATGAGGCCGGTAAATCCACCGGCCACAGCTCCGTCCAAAAGTTTTCCATCCAGCGGTTCAGTGTGAAGATTTTCGCAGTGTCCCACCCGGATTTTCCCTCTTCGATCCGGCGTAATCGAAATTGCCGCTGTATCTGGTGGACGAACCTCTCCGACTCGGCCAAAACCGTATAGCCGTCTTCGAGAAGGCCGAGCACCCTGTTCTGAAGGTCATGATTGGTCATTGTTATTAAACCTGGGTCCGATCAGGGCGGCTTAACGCAATTTTGTTCCGGCGATATATAAATCCGGCGAAACAGAAACTAGCTTTGATCGTAATTTGAGGCTATATAATAGAACTTTCTCGCTCTAAAGTCGCCAAATTATGCTAATTCCGACAACAGCGCGCAGGATGTAAAAAGTGAACTGTAAAAACGTCTTCCCCAGTATTTTGGAATGTATCGGCAATACCCCGCTCATTCGCATAAACCGAATGAACCCTAACCCGGATGTCACGTTTTACGTAAAATTAGAGGCTAAAAATCCGGCGGGTTCCGTGAAGGACAGGGCTGCCCTTTCGATGATCGAAGCGGCGGAGCGCGATGGATTGCTTCATGCCGGAAAGATTATTATCGAGGCAACCAGCGGCAATACAGGAATAGGGCTGGCAATGGTTGCCGCTGTAAAAGGGTATCGCGTCCTCTTTACCATGCCTGAGACCGCAAGCACGGAAAGGCAGAAAATTCTCAAGGCACTGGGTGCGGAACTCTTGCTCACCCCCGGTGCGTTGGGCACGGACGGATCGATCGAAGAGGCTTACAATCTAGTCAGGGAAAACCCCGACCGTTATTTTTTGCCGGACCAGTTCAATAACCCCGCCAACACCGCTGCTCATTATTACGGAACGGGACCGGAGATCTATGAACAAACGGAAGGCAAGGTAAACGTCGTTGTCGCAACACTCGGCACGACCGGGACGGCCATGGGAATTCTCAAGGCCATGAAGGAAAGAAATCCGGCCATCAGGGTGGTTGCCGTCGAGCCTCTTCCGGGACACAAGGTCCAGGGGCTCAAGAACATGAAGGAATCCTATGTGCCCGGGATTTTCGACCGGCATGCTCTGGACGAGATTATCAATGTGAAGGACGAGGACGCTTTCGAGGCAGCCCGAAGACTGGCCAGAGAAGAGGGGATATTTGTCGGTATGAGTTCGGGGGCGGCGATGGCCGGCGGCATGCATATAGCCGAGGGCATGAAGGAGGGCGTGCTTGTTGCCATCCTGCCGGACGGGGGAGATCGCTATCTCAGCACAAACCTGTTTACGACAATGCTGGAGTCTGACTTCAGGTTCTACAATCTACTTGAGCGGCAGAAGGTGGAATTCAAGCCGGTCAAGGAAGGAAAGGCGCGCATTTGCGTTACCGGGCCTCCCCTGGATCAGTCTCTTTCGATCGGAGATGCACGGAGATTTTTGCTTTCCGACCTCCTGTCGAGGTTTTTTCAGGCAAAAAACTTTTCGGTCGATGAGGTCGTTCTCATTCCGGATTTCGACAGCCGCACCATAAACAGCTCGATTTCCGCCGGAATGTGCCTCGGGCCCTACACTCAGCAGCGATTCGAATCCTTTCTCAGCGATCTGGATTCGCTCGGAATAACCAGGGCCTACCGGTACCCGCGTACGACCGAACATCTGGATACCATAATAGATTTTACCCGCAACCTGATCTCGAAAGAGCTTGCCTACGATAAACTCCGGTCGGTGTATTTCGACCTCTCCAAGAGCGAGAGCTACGGGAAGCTCTCCGGCATCGATCCCAAAAAGGTTCGCACCGGCAAGAGCGTTGATCTCAGCACCTACGAGAAGCTCAACCCGAGGGATTTCGCGCTGCTCAAGCGAGCCACCCTGTCGGAGCTGAAAACGGGTGCGTACGTTAAAACCGATTGGGGAAACGTCATTCCGACGTGGCACATATCAGCGGCTTCCGCAGCCATTCACGATCTCGGACCACAGATAGACATCGTGGTCAGCAGCATGGATTTCCTTTTTCCACACCTGGAAAACGTGAGGGAAATCGGTGAAGCTCTTACCGGCAAGCCCTTCGCTAATATCTGGATGATAGCAGAACGTGTCTGGTCGGCAAGGAAGGGGAAAGGGACCGACCGGGTGGACGAGAGCAAGCCCGTGCGCGATCTTTTCGAAATGGGATACTCGGCGCGCGAGGTAAGATACTGGCTGCTTAGCACTCACTATCGAAAGCCGATCCAGGCTACTTCGGACAATATCTCCAACGCAGTCCACGGACTGAGGCGCATTGACGAACTGATAGTCAAGGTGCGGGCCTCCGGCGAATCGGTTGATGATAACGAGCAACTCTCGAAGATGATCTGCAGGCTGGAGCAGGAATTTCTCGATTCGCTCGAGGACGACCTGAACGTTCCGCGTGCTCTTGCCTCCATCTTCCGCTTCATTCGTCAGGCAAATCCGACAATCGATAAAGCCGGGGTAGGGCGCTCACAAAAACAGCAGATCCTGGAAACATTCCACAGAGCCAACTCCATTCTGGGATTTTTCGACTTGAGTTCGCGTCTGCTCAGTCCAGTTGAGGAAAAACTCATTCAGGACCGCGAAATTGCGCGAAGACAAAAAAACTGGTCCGACTCGGACAGAATCAGGCACGAGCTGCTAAAGTGCGGCATTCGAGTTATCGACACTCCAGCCGGCAGCAAATGGGAGTTTTGCAGGCGGGAAAACCCCGCCGAGTAATGCAGCGGATTTCAACCTGGCTTAAATTTTTTGAGCAACGGCAGCATCTCCCGGAATTCCCTGGTGCCGGCCCGGTTCAGCAATTCGAAAATGATCATCTCCGTGGAACTGATCACAGCGCCGGCCCTGTCAAGTCGTTGCATGCCGACTTGCTTGTCAGAGGCGCTCCTCGATGTCACTGCGTCATGAGCGACGTGAACGCGATATCCGAGACGCAACGCGCCGACGCCGGTGTGGAAGATGCACACATGCCCTTCCAGGCCCGCCATGAGCAAGGTCTTGCGGCCTGTTTCACCAATTGCCCGGGCGATATTTTCGCTTTCAAAACAGTTGAATTCCAATTTATCCCATATTTTGGGCTGTAAAATCTTATTGGTGAGTTCCGGCAGGAAAGCGCCTAATCTCACGGAATTTTGGACCGAGCACAGGACCGGAATCTCAAAAAGCTCGGCGGCCTCGATGAGAGCGGCGGTATTGAAGACAGTGCGATCCGGGTCGACGCAAAGGTCCAGCATCGCCTTCTGAATATCCACCAGCAGTAGGATGCAGTCCCGGCGATTCAAAAACTCCTGATAAACATTCATACGCTAACGCCTCTGATTTAGATTGAACTGCGAAGAGTCTGGAGACCACGAAGCTGCACTCAGTAGCGGCCACCGGCAGTATTATGCCGCATTTTTACAGGATATTTCCATCAGTAATTCATCGTGCTTGCTTAATCTTATACCAATTTGCCTTCAAGATGTGCCCATGGCGATGGGTTTCGCTCCGCTTCACCCATCCTGATATGGATGACGGATACAAGCATATTCTTTCTGTCCCTTGTTGTTTTTTTGTTTTTTTAAAAC
>JBKQLC010000076.1:0-3303 GCA_052147195.1 Syntrophobacteraceae bacterium | reverse complement strand
TTCCCATGATCTGCCTCCTTGGTTGTGGCTCTGTTCTAGGTTTAATTCCAGTCCCAGATTAACCCACGTTTGCAAGGGGCAGATCATTTTTTTATCCGTCATCCATTATGGCTACGAGTCTTTTCATGGTTTCGGGGTGTCCCGGAGGGGCATGAGATGCTGCGGCGCCGAACCTCATTTTGAGGCGGATTCCGCCCGGAAAAAATTCTTGAACAACCCGATAGACCGCAAAATCATACGATTTCCCAATCGAGCTTGCAAGTGAAACGCCAAAGGCACCGGCTTTTGCAATTTCAGCACACAGATGCTCCGCTCAACCCATACCTGAGGACCCGTCTCAAGCAGCTTGCACCTGAACCCACTATTCAAAAATATTCATGCAAAACCGGATTGTGACCGTAATATGTTTGCGGCGCCACGTTCATCTGCTTTGTCCCCTTGCCATTGGCGCCCACAACATTGAAGAGGCGTAAATGGCAACATTGAAATTCCCGCCTAAGGCAAACTTCTGGCTTGGAAACATGTACCGTATGGGTCAAAGCGTCCCACAGAATTATACCGCGGCGATAAAATGGTATCGTAAGGCGGCAGACCAGGGACACGCTGACGCTCAATTCGAGCTGGGACGGATATACAGGAAAGGCGCAGGTGTACCTCAGGATTATGCCGAGTCTGTCAGGTGGTTTCGTAAGGCGGCAGACCAGGGACATGCTGACGCTCAATTTGTACTGGGAACGATGTACCATACGGGCAAAAGCGTCCCGCAGGATTATATCGAGGCCGTGAAGTGGTACCGCAAGGCGGCAGACCAGGGAAATCCTTTTGCGCAATCTATTTTGGGAACGATGTACTATAAGGGCCAGGGCGTCCCACAAGACTTCATTTTGGCGCACATGTGGTTTAACTTATCAGCAGCGCAAGGCAATTTGTCAGCTCAAAAGGGCGGAGATAAGGCCGCCAGGAAAATGACACCTGCCCAGATCGGCGAGGCGCAGCGCTTAGCTGAGGAGTGGGAGGAAAACAAAGGAAAAGACTGACGAAATGAGGATTTTTCTCACCGCCAGGGCGTTTTCAGGTGTGCATGCTTTGAGCAACAGCCCCGAATACTCTGGTCACCAGGATGCGGTGGGTGGGCATGAAAATGCCATGCACACCCTACATGGCTCCCTGTTGTACACAGGAAGCCTCAGGATGCCCCACAATCGACGATCTCGGGACGGGCGCATCAAAACATCGTCCTCGTCCTACTCGCCAGTGTTGTAATCTCAACGGCTTTTCGCTCTGCGGTTAAGTATTGTTTAATAGCTATTTGATTGCTGTCAACACACTGAAACATCCGCCAATAAATGGGCATTTGTATAGACTATTTACCCAATTCCTGTCCTCTGAAATCCCCGTTGACAACTGCTGTGATTTCGACATCATGCGATGAAGGCGTAGCTTTATACATCGCCTTGTGATCCGGCCCCAAAAATGGCCGGAAGCGCTAAGTTAGAACAAGGTTTTTCATTACACCGGCTCTTCAGGACGGAAGTCGTCCACGCGGTGTCGTGCTTAGCTGTGGCGCTTAGCTATCTGCGGATATCCGGTGTTGCCCGGGAGGGAGGGGGTGTCCCATGTTCTGGCTCTTACTTACCAGCATTGCGGCCGGTCTTTTCGCAAACTGGATCATTAAGGCAACACGCGGGGGTAGCCACCTGCCCGATGTGGATGATGTGGAGGAGAGCTGAGGCGGCGATTATCCGATCTACCTATCAAGGTCTCCCTGCAGGAAGTGGTGGAGTCAACCTACGGGTCGCCTGGTCTTTCTCCAGTCTGGGGCTGGGAGGCGCAACATTGAAGGTTTTGCCGAAATTCAAGAAAGCCGTAAGAGTGTGGAGCAAGGATGGAAGGCATGAATAAAAAACAGAGAATAGTATTTTTGGTGGGGACTGGAATTATAGTACTTATGGGATTAATACCTCCCTGGTATTTCCATAGAACCGGTGATTATCCCGATAGCCCGGGATATTATGGGTTTATATTCGCCACACCGTATGAAATAGGTAACGCCATAGATGTTACCCGCCTCTTTATTCAATGGGCTGTTGTCGCTATCGCCACGGCTGCAATTATGTGGGTTTTAAAAGATCTCAAGAGATGACCGCAGAAGGACGACGGTAGACAAGGCCCGGATCGCGTCTTCGATTGTTCGCTCTTTTTCCCTCAGGTGCTGAAAGTCCGAAGTGTAGTAAATCACAAACGCTAATTGTCGGTGAAAGCCTGCAATCGAGTCCGATCCTTACTGCATAGATCAAGGCCAGAGGCTATTTCGATAGTTGGCATAAAAGTTGCGAATTTCCGTCCCGGAGATCGGAGTGTAACAGTTGAGCCGGGACCGGGGGTAATATCCGAGTATATGCAATCGGTGGGTACGAAGGTATATTTATGCTTGGATTATGGAAAGACATGGCAGCATGAGAGAAAAGAGAAAATTTTCTTTCTGGAGCTTTTTTGTAAATAGTCCAATTATTACAGCAATGTGTATCATATTATTATTTGGGGACATCGCGTGGCTGAGTTATCTTGTCACTAATCGAACGCACCACAAGGAAGTGCGAGAATTGCGAAACAGCAACAATGAACTTAAGGAGGAATGCAACCGCCTCGACACTATGTATAAAGAACTGGAAAGAAGAAGCAAGGAACCGCAAGCCATACCGGATTCCCGAATATCATCTTTGACAGCAGATTTGAAGGCCTGCCAGAATAAAAATCTGGAATTTATTACCGCAAGGGCAAACAAGGATTCAACGATAGCATCCCTGGAAAACCGGTTGCACGATTCTGAGCAAAGTCTTGCCCGCGCGGAAAAGCTTTTTGCTCAACAAATGGCTTTAGAGCCCACATGGATCAAGGCGGGTGAAGTTTTCACGGCATTCAATAACGATGTCGCCATTGTAGTTGATGAAGCCGCTGATAAAAACCGATGCCCGGGCGGTTCGGCTGCCACCCTCCGTCTCAATATCGGAAGGGGTAAAAAGAATCTGTGCCTTCAGATGGATAGGCTGGAGGTCTTCACGTATAAAGGGCAGAAATACTTTTTCAGTTTACTGGAGGTCAGAGAGAACGATCAGGCCCACGAGTATCTGGTCTCAATCCTCAAATAAAGGGGAAAAGCACTCACAGAAAAATTCGGGGCTTCCGGCAAATGAGTACCTGTGGTTCGGATTTTTGCCTAATCAACGGGGCTAAATAACCCAGCCCAGGGTCAGCCTCCGGCGCCGGCCTTCGCGCACGATGCCCTTATTTAACCCCTTCAGG
>JBKQLC010000075.1:0-24892 GCA_052147195.1 Syntrophobacteraceae bacterium | reverse complement strand
CGAAACCAAGAAATTCCACGCCGGAAGGGCAGTCCGCAAAACTGGCAATGTTTTCAGATCCAGGCCCGGCAATAAGCAGCCTGGCATCCGGGAAAGCAGACAATATCAGGGGCCATATTTTTTTGATCAAATAATCGGCAGCCACCGTGTTGGGTAAATAAGACATAAGGCCCAGGAACAACAGCCTCGGCTTATCCGGTAGTTCTTGAACATCGGGAATATCGATGGCATTCGGAATAACCTCAATATTCCTGGAGCCCCAGTCCTTTGAAAGAGAATGCCGATCGTGTTCCGAACAGACAAAAGTTGTGTGGGAGAGCCGAATAGCGCGTCGCTCCCATAGTTTCAGAATTGGCAGCCTCAGATAGAATAGCCGCTTCCCCGGCCACAATGGAGGTTGTTTAATTGAACGCGAAAGGGCGACGTGTTCAATGTCGTCCAAGTCGAAATAGATTCTTGGATGGTACTCCTTAGAGAGCAGAAGGGGTATAAAACTGGCGAGTCTGTGGACGAACAGAATATCAGGTTTTCTTGACAGCATTCGACGGACCGCACTTATCTGTTCTCTTTGGGCAGTCTGCAGATAGGGCGGATGATTTGTTATGCTCAGAGCAGGATCTACGTAGTACTTCCAGTTACCTTGTGCCTGCCTTCCAGGCGCACGGTTACAGAGATCCAATCGCAGGCGCGCATCCCAATGTTTTGCGAACCGTTTCTCCGTTTCCGCAACAAAGTTTTCATTTAATGTTATGTCCTGATGGACGAAGTACAACATATCAAGTTCACCCATTTCCTTCATGGCATGGATGAACGTACCCATCCGTTTATACAGGCCGAAAACGTACTTCTGCAAGTCTACGGGAAACGCAATGGAAATGAATCCTATCTTCATCTATTGTCAGTGCTCCCATTAATCAGTGACGGGTTGCCTCCAGCACGCAAGAACCTGTTCGCGTCCCTTGCCTTCAGCAGCCAGACTCTTCATGAGGTCCGTTTCAATGGCGGCTTGTGCCTCACGGCCTTGCAGATACACTTGCCACAACTGAGTTCCGTGGTACGTGCTCAGCTCGCCCATCGCTTTTGCGAGGGAAAGTCGATCCACCATCTCATCGTATCTCGCGATCTCTCTCTGATGGACCTCGTATTCCCCGGTCCCGAGCACCTTCGACAGGGGCTCATAATCGCTATATTCACCTGGCTGATGACGCTCGACGCCCGTGGGGGCAGGATCGAAAACACAGAAGAGCGACACGAACCCGTCGATAATGTAAACCTCGTGCTTATTGCGAAAATATTGCGGAGTATTTGTCTTCGCATCGATGTGGCACTCTTCTTCGCTGCTCCCGGCGGCCTCGTTAAGGTGATAGGTGGAATCACCATCGAGCGTTGACCATGGGCCCCACTTTTGCTTCGACCGCTGGTACGGGTGCAGCGCCATGCGTACGCGTCCGGTCCCTTTCACCTCGTAACAAACGTTGCACTCGGTTCGCGAGTTGTATGACATCTTGAACACCGGTTCCCCGTCCTCGTTTTCGGGAAGCCCGGTCACGTCGAACATAGTGGTGTGAAACCAGGAAACGGGATGCCCTGATTTAGACAGAAGAGTAGAATCATGGTGCAGGAAGATTCGGCGGCTCAAATACTGCGGTGTAAAGGTCCATCGAAGCGACTGACGTCCCGAGGCACAAGCTGCGATAAACTGTTCGTCGCGAAGCAGCAGCCGTTTACCATTAGCTTGCGAGGCCGATGGGCCGGCTACACGCAGGATTTCGGCAGCAGGTTCCGCTTCAAGAACACTCTCAACGTCCGCCGGGATATAGAGATGGACGCCCACCCCCAGTTGGAGAGGTTTTCCAGCGCCACCCGCAATGTGTAGCTTTGCGTTTCCGCGCAGGATACTGATAATGCGACCGATACCCGCTCCCAGTAGCAGCCGGCCGGCTTCGTGAAACCTGAACCGATCGACATCCAGTCCCTCCGGGTGGATCTCGTGCCTCAAGATTTGGGCAATGTCGAAGGCCCCACCGGATTCTCGACGCCAATTGTTCCTGATGATCTTTTCCATTGACTAAGTCCTCCATTCGAATGTCCACGGTATTAACAGAAGGAAGTCGATTTTAAAATCCAATACGAACCTCATTAATACCTGTTTAAATAAATCGTATCTTTATTTTATTTAAGCTAAGCTAAGGCTTTTCTATCTATCTTCCCGGATGACGTTGTGGGCAGGGAGTTGCGGAATTCGATATTCTCAGGGATCATGTATTTCGGTAGCCGTTTTGAACAGTATTTCAAGATTTCCTCTTTTCCAATTTTGCCTGGTGTCACCAGAACTACGAACGCAATGATCCTGTTTCCTATGAGTTCATCCGGGATCGGGACGACGGCGGCATTCTTGATCTCAGGATGGCTGGATAGGGCAGTCTCAATTTCTCCAATCTCTATCCTATATCCCCGGCTTTTTATCATATGGTCTTTTCGGCCAAGGAATACGTAGTTTCCTACTGAATCAACGCTGACCAAATCGCCGGTCCTGTAGACGATTTCTTCAAAATCATGCTTTAGGGGGTTCTTCACAAAAGATTTTCCTGTTCTTTCGGCATCGCCATAATAGCCCAAAGCAACTGACGAAGACCTGACATATAGTTCGCCTTCTTGTCCAGGCCGGGAAACCCGGTCGCCGCCTTCGTCCAAAGCAAATACTTCGAAATTAGGGAGCGGCCTGCCGATGGGAAGCGCCGCCGCGGCGTCAGGGGGAAGATCCCCTACCCAATAATAAGTTGAAGTATTCGCTTCCGTTTGACCATACATATTACAGAATTTAGCCTCCGGCATATATCCCTGGAGCAGGCGCAGATACTTTATCGGAAATACTTCTCCCGCGAACAGAACCAGCCGCATACTTGAAAAATCAAAATTATCAAGGTTTGAAAGGCTTGCCAAAAGAGAGAGGGCTGACGGCACCGAATTCCACACCGAGATTTTGCTGCCAGCAATGAGTTCTGCCAGTTTGATAGGAAATGTGGCGGTCATTTCAGGTATAATGACTACAGAAGCTCCCGCCTTTACAGCAACAAAAATATCAAAAACCGACATGTCAAAATGTAATGGACAAATGTTAGAAAATCTATCCTCCTTCGTTATGCCGAGAAAATCATGAACTGAGTTTATGAATGTCAAAGAGTTTAAGTGGGATATCATAACGCCCTTCGGATCGCCAGTCGAGCCGGAAGTAAACAAAATGTATGCAGGATCGGAATCTATGACGGCAACATCGGGAGCCTTTTCTCCAAGTTCATCAGAAAGATTTTGACAGTCGATCAACCTGGTCGTCCCTGCTAATCCTGAAGTTTTGGGAAGCCCATCCATTACAAGGATATTGTTTAGTGGAGGGTCACCTGAAAAAACTTCATCAATATTCTTCAGTTTACCCTGGATAGTAATTAATGATTTTATTCCACATTTACCTATTATATATTCCAAGCGTCTCGGTGGAGACATTGGATCAATGGGAACATAGGTCCCTCCTGCCTTCAATATGCCAAACGCTGCAATAATGGATTTTATCCCTCTATTCATGTGAATGCCTACAGGGATTTCTTTTTCTATACCGATGGCAATAAGCTTATTGGCCAGTTTATTTGCTTCTCTTTCCAATTCGGCATGGGTGATTTTTTGACCGCCAAAAATTATTGCTTCCCTGCCAGGATATTTAGCGGCACTTTCGGACAATAATTGGTGCAATAAGAAAGCCATTGCCTCTACGAACTCCTCTATAGACCCAAGTAACGAGCTATAATATTCTTCTGGATTTCTGAGGTGCCTGAATAGATCGTGCTTCCAACCGAATCTCGCAAGTCCCGTTCCAACTCAAATTCAGTTGTGTAACCGTAACCCCCGTGAATCTGAATAGCGTCAAGACAAGACTTAACCCAACACTCGCTTATGTACAATTTTACGATGGCAGCGTCCATTGTTGCTTTATTATTCCCCTTCTTCTTCCAGGCAAGTTTATATAGAATGAGCCTGGCCGTCTCCATTCGAACTTTCATATCTACGATCTTATTGGCAATAGATTGATACTTTCCGATTGGTTTACCAAATTGTTGCCGTTCCCTGGCAAATTTTATGCATCTCTCGAGCTGCCGTTCCATTGCGCCTACGAGGCTGGCTAGAATGCAACTTCTCTCCCATTCCGTGGCATCTTCAAAAATTGCTGCACCATTGCCTTCTTTTCCGAGCCTGTTTTCGGCAGGTACTATGCAATCTTCAAGAATCAACTCAGCAAACGGAGCTGTTCTCAAACCCATCTTGCTGATATCCTGGGTGACACTGAACCCTTGGAAATTTTTTTCAACAATAAACGCAGTGACACCCATAAAACCTTTACGCTTATCAACGGTAGCAAATACTATAAACATGTCGGCCACAGACGCGCAGGTAGAAAATGTTTTGGTACCGTTTAATATGTAATGGTCACCTTCCAGCTTTGCTGTAGTCCTGAGGCTGAATGCGTCCGAACCAGAGTCAGGCTCCGTCATGCCATGAGCACCGATCCACTCGCCACTGCAAAGCTTCGGCAAATACTTGCTTTTTTGTGCTTCAGTTCCGAACCTCAGAATTGGCATCTGCACAGTCCACATCTGACCATTGATCGCGAAAATCAGACCGCTGTCTTTGCAGGCATATCCCAATCCCTCCATAAGGAGCATTGTGCTCAGGATGTCAGCGTTATTTCCTCCATATTGTTCTGGAAAGGCACAACTTTGGACGCCGAAATCGGCACACTTTTTCCAAAGTTCACGAGAGAAAGCGGCATTTTTGTCCCTTTCGATCACATCATCATTAAGTGCCTTCTGAGCGAAACGGATAGCACCATCCTTAAACTCTAACTGTTCTGAAGTGAATGCAAAATCCATCTTATAATCCCTCGTTTAGTTGTTGCGTATCGGGGCTGGCAAATCTGTCAAGGGCCGCTGCTGCTCCGAGTGCGCACCCATGGCAGGGAGGCACTGTCAAGAAGGTCCCTGCAATCTCTTTATCCGGCGCCCCCTCCGTTTACTCGGTATTTATGTAGTTCATACTGCCAGTGCGTACCTCGAAATACGGTCACCCCGTCGCGGAATCTACAGTATCGACCCAATTTCGCTACCCTCATACTCAATCTTAGTTTTCTTAACAGGCCAGTATGCATTTTTAGACAACCAGGTTTGCAATGGCCAATCTGTCTGAGGAGGTTAATTACGCGAGATAAACGTGATGAACAATTAGCTATATCGACCGGCAATCCGGTCGAGCGGTCCTCCGCTGAAAGGACGGTCGAGCGCCTGGGTCCCAGTGAGTTTGACACTGTAGCAGGAATCCTCGCCCTGGCGTACAATAATTATCCGTTGCATATCTGGAACATGCCGAACGCCGCCACGCGGATTGCTGATGCCACAGTTTTCTTCAAATTCTTTTTGAGAATGATGCGGCCACATAATCGAGACGTGTTCGTAACCTCTGACGGTTCAGCCGCCTTGATCTCATCAATAGCTCGAAAAGGTGAAGGGTTATATCCCAAAAATGTGCGCCAGGTGCTCGCAGTAGTTCGAAAAACGTCGCCCTTGAACGATTATCTCGAATGGGTTGAGACCTTTAGACCCAATGTTGACCAGCGGTGCATTCACCTCTTCGGCGCCCTGCCTGAGGCTCCTCGAGGGACAGGATCTTTTCTTTTGGCAAATGTACTGAAGATATTTGACCGCGAGGGCCTTCCAGTATGGATGTCGCCGGCCGACCCGCTAACCTTGCCATTATTTCGCCGGTTCGGCTTCGAGATAGGTGACCAAGTCCGCCGGGATGCCGACACGCCGCCGGTACACCTTATATGGCGTCCGGCGATGCCGCAGGGGGAAGCGAAAGGAGCCCATGAAGCGGCTTAGCGACCGATAATTTAGAACGGAGTATAGAGACGCTTATCGCCTGGAGATCCTGTCACAAAAAAAGAGGTCCATCCAATTCTTTTTACCCTGTACCCTGATATCCCGGACGAGGCTTTCTCGTCAGGTCATAGGGCATCCAGAAAGACCGTTCTTCACTTGGCTGGGCAGGTCGAAGGTTTTGCGATTGCACAGCCTTAACAAGGGAGTCATACCTGCCTTTGGATGGTCTGAAGGGAGGAGTCCGATAACTTTTTGGATACTCTTTTCCCCGTTCCCATCTTATCAAGAGATGATTCATACCGTAATTATGGTCCGGTGTATCTCCGACTGTTCCGTCGTCACGAACAAAATGATACTCGAAACCAGGAAAATCTCCTTCAACAAGCCAATGAAGCTTGTGGTGCGGACCCCAGAGCCCCGGCGGCTCATGATAAGGGCAACTTATAAGCAGATTGTCGCAATGCTCTTTCAACTTCTGAGCAATTTCTTTCCCGTCGTCCAGGTGTTCAACAAACTCGAAAGCAATGATCGTATCCCAATGTTCAGTGGCATGGTCACGCAAAAAGTCATAGATACTGGCGTAAACGAACTGCCTCTTTTCCGTACCAAAATTCTCCCGGGCAAACTTGATAATTTGCTCGTCATAGTCAACCCCGGTATAATTGATATCTTCCTGGAAAAACCGTGTGCCGTAACCGCTTGAGCAACCTATTTCGAGAATGCTTTTGCCGACAAGATTTTGAGCCGCGAATTTATAGCGGGCGATTTCGCGCCTGGCAAAATTATCCGGAATAGGATCATCCTTGCCAAAAACAGCGCGCTCCCAGTTATTTGAAAGCTTCCAGTTGTACCACTTCGAGTTGTACTTTTTTGCAAGCTTCAGACTGTTCCGATCGTAGATCTCATTGCACCCGGGGTCATCCGAAACGGCTGCCTCACCTTTATGATGAATTGGGAATGCACCGTGAGCCAAACCTTCCTCATGATTTAACGGCGCCGTATCAGGGACTTGCACGACTTCCCATCCTTTACGTTCGGCCTCGATGCACCATTCGGTGTCTGCGCCGCCCCCCTCTTCATAGTCTTCATTCAGCAACCCTACTTCAGCCACGGCCTGTCTTCGCAGCATCGCGCAGAAAAAGATCAGAAAATCATGTCCCGCTGGCTCACTGGAATCTTTTAATGGTCCTGTTACCCCTACTTTAGGATCGTTTTTAAAGGGGGCCTCAAGCATTTTTAACCATTGATTTTTCGGCTGTTCGAGAAGAAAAGCATCGTTATTGAGCAGCACGATATACTCACCGATTGCCGCTTTGATACCAATATTATGTGCTCTGGCAAAACCGAGGGCCTCTTTGTACTCAAGGACCTTGACAGATCCATTCAAGGAACGTGCATACTCGAGTGTTGAGTTATCCGAGCAGCCATTTGCAACAATAATTATCTCACACGAATTAAGATCCGTGCAACGATAAATTGCATCAACGCAAGGTTTAAGACAATCTTCAAGATGGTCTTTTGTCGCGATGACAATAGTGTATTTTATCATGTCGTTGGTCTGCCTATTTCGGGGTTACCCATCTGTATGTAATGGACATAGTATGGTACTTTTCTGACAGATCCTGAGTCATACCTCTATGTATTACCACCACAATTAATTAACGATATCAGACCACAAACATAATATTATTTATTCTGCATTTTCTGTTCAATAAATTTGACCATAGAATTTAAAGTTTGGAAGTTATCAGGGATTATTTCTTCATCATTTACCGTTATTCCAGATGTCTCCTCTATAAAAACTATCAACTTCATCATCCCTAATGAATCAATAAGTCCCCGTTCGAGAAGATCTTCATCAGGTCCCAGTGACTTACCTTCAAAACCCACAGCAACTTCAGTAAGTAAAAATTTTTCGAGGCTTTCTGCAATCATCTGAATTCCGCCTTTCTTTAAAATAATTTGAAGAGTTACATAGTTTATCGCTTTTCAAAATGCCCTTATCGACATTAATCACCTGTCCCACATGCATTTCTTTGTATAATACAATGCTTCAAGTACTTGGCTCCTGACCTCGCTACAACGAGGCCATATTGTAAAATCCATCCCGCACAGCTTCGGGAACATCAAAACCTGTCCCCATCCTCTCATGGTTGAGCCTCATGGCCGATCAGTTACCACAGGCTCTGCTCAGATCCGAATCTCAACGGTCTCGAACAAGGACGACCAATATGAATAGCCATCCCAGTATGAGCCGAAATGGTGCATTTGTGCGAGAGGCACAAAGCGTTTGATCCCCGAGTTTGCCAGTTCTAGAAGCCATCTTCGGTCATTGGGACTGGAAAGGGCATATCCTAACGTCTGAATGTTACTCGGCAGATGGGCGACAGCTTCTTCAATCGTCGCTGAAATCACAGGCAACGCCATTGCTCCGGCGAAGGGCGGCAGATCGAACCCGCCCGAGGCAAAAACTGCTCCATTGCGCTCGGCGATTGCCGGCTGCCATCCCAGTGCAGCAGCCGATTGCAGGGCTTTCACATTCTCTGAGGCTGTGTGAGGTTCTACGTCCCGCCTGATAACGGAAGGCCACATTTCGGCCAGCCGCCTGCTTAGATCGACTGCGTCCTGTGGGGACCCGTCGATTACGACCACCTTTTGCGGAGAGGTACAGCCAAATCGGCCGTAGATAGCCAGGACCTTGATCAGCATTGCCAGAGTGTCTGCTGTGACTGCCCCTTTTTCCATCCAAATCTCTGATTTCCTGTCAACGAAGGCAAAAGAAAGGCTGCCTATGGGGTGCGGCAGAGAATCTATGACCTTTGCAGACATATCTGATCCAAAAAACAGTCTGACCTTGGCTTCTGCAGCCATATCCTTCTGCCGTGGGTCATCACGGGAAAAAGTTTCCACTTTTACTTTTGAAGTCAGATAATCCCGTAATGCTCCATGGTTCAATTGTGTGGAAGAGTAATCCAGGAAAGCCTGGGTCAAGTTTTGCGAATACGAGCCGCTCTTGATGATCACGGGATTTCCACTGAGGCTCAGGAGGATCAAAACGAGAGGACCGAGCAGACTTACATTATTAGGCAGCCAAACGGCAACCTGGCCTCTGGGACGCATGAGCATGTGAATCACACCGGAATCACCATCCGCAGGCAGTCCGAAGGTCTTGATATAAACCTCCTCCAAGAGATGCCTGTCCAAAAAATAGATCATATAAGCCCATTCGTCCCGTGAGAAAGCTCCATTATGATTGCGAGCCATATGATTTATAAGGCCGGACCATTGAGCGATAATCTTATCGAGTTCGAACGGCAGCGAGACAGCCGTCAGCTTGCCGGAACAATCCTTGAAAAAATGGAGTATTTCAGACATTGGCACAGCCTCGGATCTCGGCTTTCGGGAGCCTTCCCTCCAGTCGGAACTTTTTGCCCTCCCGTCCGCATGGACACGCTCCAGGTATCGTTATCCCCATGTCTTCCGTCAAAACGCTATGGTACGGCGCTCCATGCGCGAGAACGTTCAGCAATTGCAACAGACCTGTTTTTGATTCGAGTGCTTCAAGGGTGTAAGGATCTCTTACCAGCACATCCGCCCACACCGGGACGTGCCTGAATCCGTATTCGCAAAGCGGATATACTATTCCGACCTGTTCGACGAGTCCATAATAGTCCGTGACTGTAGATCCCGGTCCTGCCGTTTTGAGCAGAGCGGTTTTGAACTTTTCTTCATCAACCTTTATTCGTTCAAGTTTTTTCCAGCCCCCGCTGTGAACGAATCGGATTCTCCTGTTCCTGAGAGCATGGACAATCGCAGGTGGGAAATCAGCCTCACTCCATGCAAGCCACAGAATCGAGGTGAAGCCGTATATGATAATCTCATCCTCATCCGAAATAACCTCGGCCAACAGCTCCCAATTCATACTTGCGATATTGTGAGATTCTTTGAGAAGGAAGGCAACTCTTGATGCCAGCGGCTGTAGGCTGAGAGCGGCAGCCGATGCAGCCGAAACCTGTCCACGCTGTCTAAGCGCAAGCGCGCTGTCCAAAACGAGAAGAGGGCGTTTGGATGCCCCAATGAAATTGGAGAGGATCGAAACCACGCTCCGGCTCTGCAACAGCGAGCTTAACGAGTCCAGCGCGATCCTGCTCGATATGCCGCTGCTGGTTGCCGAGGACGTAAGAGTGCGCTGGTGTACAATTTCATTGGAGTAAGTCTTCAGGGCCAAGTCTTTAAAAACGCCTGCGTGAATGAAGGGAATATCCCGTACGTCTTCGGCATCCCGCAATTTGGGAAAAATGTTCCGGTACTCCGGACAGCCCGCATAGTGATGCCGGGTGAGGCCATTTATTTCAGCCAGAAATTGCTTCTCGTTTCGCTGTCCATAGGGGGGAAGGTCAAGAAGGTTGCTCATTGGAAACGCTTTTCCGTGAAAAATGAGATATGGCTTGCGCGCACCAGGACTCCGTTCGTTCGCGAGCAGGGATCGCGCATAATAGATAGCCACATTTGTTCCATAAGGGGTAGCAGGGCATCGTAAAGAGTATCGTCATACAGGTATCTGAGCTCCCCCTCTATCGCTGACTTGTCCAAATCGTATTCAGTGCACAAGCCGGCCCATTTACCCGAGTTTCTATCGTTAAATACAACCACAGGCCAGGCAAGCGCAGAGCATAGTTTGGCGTGGTTGAACAATCCGCTGTTATGCCTGTATCGAAGCGGTCCCTCCAGCACGTGGGCCATTGCGTGGATCAGCCCGACGCTCGATTCGGCCTGGCCGGCGGCGCTCGCCGCGCTCAATTCGAACCATTCGGGTCTGTTCTCTATCCCGGCGTTCAGCATTCCCCGTATTGTGCCGGCCAGTTGCCGTCTCAAAGGAGTTTGGGCCAGCGGAGACATGAAGCCTTCAACAGCATGGGCCCAACAGTCACCGCAAGCGCTTACCACAAGTTCGCGAGATAAGGTCTGCGCCAATTCAGGAATAATCACGCGAACATCCGGCGCAAGCAGGTCGTCGACACGTATCTTTTTTATCTGCTCAAAGTTGACAACAGCAATGTTGGTAGCTTCAGCCCCGCTTCCCCAGATAGATGGGATCGCTGCCAGCATTGCTTCCGGACAATGATCAGCTCGCCAAATTTTGGCAGCATCGATTAGCGTGCCGCCGCCAATGACAATCAGAGTTCCCAGTTCAGGCGGCAGTTCGTCCAGGGAAGAAACCGCCGGTAAAGGCAGCCATTTCGAGCATATTCGGAGCACCGAACGCGTGGCGGCGACGCCGGCCGGCCGGGGCGCCTCGGCGATCAGCCGTTCCAGACTCCAAAGCTCAGGATGTCTCATCGAACGGAATGCCTTTTGTGGAAAGAGTATCGATTATATCCTGGACTTCCTTTATGGCGATGGCTTCCTCGGGGGTAAAGTGATACCCGAAAGTCTCGTGAATTCCCACGGCCATGGCCACAATTCCTAGCGAGTCCCAGGTCTCCACCTCATCGCGCGTGAGATTAAAGCGAAAAGCGGAAGGTTCCAACAAGAAGACGTCTACCAACAAGTTTTTTAGCTTTTCCCGATTAGACATTTAAACCCTCTGATCCCAGTGTGTATTCTTATTATCCATAGAAGCCAGGGCCAACATGTCCACTTTTTGATTGGCCAGCAGCGGCAACGAGTGGACACTCTCGATCCGCAACGGCCAGTAAGCGCGTGCGTAGCTCTGGCGAAGCATCCTTAGCACGGTCCGAACTTCCTCTTCAGAAGGTCCGGGAGAAAGCACCAGCACGTGGCCATCCTCACCGGAACGGTCCTTCTGGCGGTAGAAAGCAGCTTCTCCGTGCCAGACCTCTTTTAAAGACGAAGCGAGCTGTGCCAGTGAAATCTTTTCGCCAAAACGCTTATAGACTTCGTTGGCTCTGCCCTGCAGATACCAATAGCCATTCTCCCCCTCAGTGCCCATGTCTCCAGTAGGAATCCAGGCGTCATCTGTGACCTCTTTGAACCCCTCGGAATCAATTTGCGCCACCATCCTGTAAGGACTTTTGAATAAAAGCATTCCTTCATCCGATGTTTTCAGCGCAACTCCATCGATCGGTTTGCCGATGTTAGCTCCGTTATCAGAATCTTCAGCCCGGCGGATTGTCAGCCGCGGCATGGCCTCAGCACATCCGTAGTTGTTAAAAATCGATGCATTGGGAAACAGGTTGCGCACAAAATCCAAATCATCCTGCGGGAACCGCCCCCCCGCAAAATGAACCCTGCTGATCCCCTTGAAAGATCGATCAGGTAAGTGCTTCCTGAATAAAGGCAACTGAGCGCCAACCAGGCATATCATTGAGTCGCGCGCTTCGTCCAAAATTGTTCTGAGCTCGTCGGGCGAACGAAAACCTCGAGTCTGGATAAGGTCACGGTTGAAAACGCGAGACCAGAGCCACTGATTGACAAATGCATAACAGTAGGTGAGCGGAAGGACCAGTATCGCTTGCCGGACCGGTTCGCTGTTCTGAATTCTATGGAGCAGTCCCGCGAGCATCTCAGCCCTTCCACGGTTTCCGACTATCAGCTTTGGCACGCCCGTGCTGCCTGACGACTGCAGAACGAAATGATTCAACTGATACTTAGAAGGTATTGTGGAAATACGTTCCGCTATCCACTCTCTGGTCACGCCGCCTCTGTCGGGCACCAGAGCAAACGTTTCAGCTTCATCCCATGCCTGGTTCAGGACCGAGAGATTTCCGCTTATTTGTCCTTCACTCAATATCCGCATTTCTGTTATTCCCCGCTAATCATTCATTCCGGCAGAGTGACCCGCCGTTAACCGGCGTAATACGTGAAGTTGTATGCAATGCATCCGAACCGCATTTTCGGGTCGGGTTCTAACTGAAAGAACTTCTTAAACAGCCTCAAAGTCCGCAAAACCATGCAATTTACCAATCGGATTCGCAAAAGACAGGCCCACGAGACAGGTTTTTGCAATTTCAGGCACACCTCCTTACACAGTTGATGGTCTCGTTCGCCCGCCCCAGCGCATTGGATGGCGCTCAGGCGAAAACGACGCGATAATTAACGGTTGCCGAGCTCTAATGATGTGCTTTAACGCCCTTCATCGATTCCCCCCTCGTCCTTGAGCGGCATCGGCGGATGCAATATGATGTGTACCGGCGGCGTGACATCATCCCGGCGGACTTCCTCAACTATCTCGAAGCCAAGAAAGCGAAAGAACGGCAAGTTTAGCGGGTTGGACGACCAGGTCCAATATGGAAGGCCGTCCCGGTCACTCATCTTCAATACATTTGTCAAAAGAAACATTCCTGATCCCTTAGGAGCGTCAGGCCGGGCACCGAGGAATTCACCGTACCAGTGGTCGACATTGGGCCGGAAGGTCTCAAGCCATTCGAAATAGTCGTTCACGGGCGATATTTTTCGAACTAGTGAGGGCAGGTGGCGCACGTCATTGAGGTATACCCTGTCACCTTTCCGGACTATAGATGTGATCAAGGCGGCTGAACGGTCGGAGGTCACCCACACGTCCCAATTGAGTGGCCGCATCCTTTTCAAATAGAACTTGAAAAAGACTGTGGCATCGGCCAGCCGCGTGGCGGCATTCGGCAAAGACCAGATATGTATCGGATCATTGGTATACGCCGAAGCGAGGATTCGCGCCACAGTGTCAAACTCGCTGGGACCCACCCGCTCCACCGTTTGCGAAGCCGATACAGCTAATTTTTCGTCCCGTTCATCCGTCATATTAACCTCCTCAGATACTTTAATACCGGGTTCTGATCATCCCCGGATATGGGACTTAACCAGATGGACTGCCCGTGTCAAGTGATCAACCGGTCAGTCAAGTCTTCCCGGCATCTGCTTCATTATGAGCAATCGCCCTGGCCCTGGTTTCAAGGACGATCACTCAGTAAAGTCCTCCCATCGCCTGCTTTGCGGGTTCCAGCGTCGATCGCCCCCGATCTCGAATATGAATTGCGTTGGTCTCTCACCGACCGCAACTTCCAGTGTGTCGAACAGCTCATTCATCACGTTGACGTCGTTGGTCGCGTCGTTGCCAGCGATTCGAATCGGTTCCCCCCACTCAAGTACTACAGTTCCATCCCTTTGCAGCAGCGGGACGCAGTTAATAATCGGGCATTGAGCCATCCGCGCCAATAATGCGGCGCCCGTGGAAAACACACATTTTTTCTGTCCCGCAAAAGGCCTCTCGTAAGCTCCGTTCATAGTTTTGGGCCATGGCGCGTCAATAGGGATGAAAACGACATTGCCTCGTTGATGGAGCCGGCTATATAGTTTCCTGGCAGTACGCAGGTCTTTGCTAAAGATTGGCTCGCTAGCTCTTCCCCAACAACAAGTAAAGGCTTTCATCAGTGTCCCACCTCCAATACGAATTCGCAGATCTTTCAGTGACCGTATTCTTTCCGGAGGAGGAAAAACTACATGGACAACCTGCCCATAAGTGATGGCAGGAGAGAACATACAGAAGTTGGATACGCTTGAGAAATGTGCAACGGTTATGATGTATGATTCGCCAGACTCTCTCAGACTATTTATACTATCAACATTTCTCTCAATAATTTTCCAGTTGAAAGGATTTTCACGCTTGTATAACAAGCGTTTGTTAACGACAAAATCTCTAAGTGGTCTTGCTAACCATTCCCACGTAAGATAGAGCGACTTAATTCTACCCTTTCCAAATGCACTTCGCATTTCCCAATATATATGAAATCCAGGTACCGGTAAAATCAGCAATAATAGCGCAATTACGTTAGCGGCTTGCAAGGCCAACCTTCTTGGCATTATATACGCAGCAGGTGCAAGAACAAATTCCATACCCACGATGCGTATTGCCTGCTCAGCGGCAGAACTTGCCCTTTGTAGCAGTACTGCTAGTGCTTTTCCCGAAAATAGCTTGACAATGCTTTGTGCCGTGGAAACTCCAAACATCAACGATCCTTTACATGTGCTTTCGTACTGCACATACCAACACAGAATCTTGGCACGCTGTCCACTTTGCCTGATGTGATGCCGCGCTGTCGTTTGCTGAATAGCATAAGAACGTTCTGAGTGAGTTCAATTGCCCGGTAACTCCATTAAATCATCCTGAAACATTTCTCATAAAAAGAGTGTAGCCTGGAATTCATTGTGTCAAGTGAGAGTTCTCGTTCGGCGAAGACCCTGGCGGCATTCTGCAGATTGGCGCGCACCTCTGATGAGGAATCGGCAATTCGTGCGAGCGATAGAGCGGCGCCTTCCGGATCGTCGAGAGAATAAAAAAAGGCCCCCGATCCGCTGAAGCACTCGTTGTATGCTCCATGGTCCGGCAATACGGAAGGCAGGCCGGAAGCGAGGGCCTCCGCAGTGCTAAGTGAATACCCTTCTTTTGTGCTGCATGCGATATAGGCGTCCGCAGACAAAAGATAGGTCCTGACGTCATTAACATGACCTGCCATGGTAACTTTGCCTTCAAGGCCATTTTCCTTGACTGCGTTTAAGACGTCCCTACGTAGGTTTCCATCACCTAAAACTATTAAGCGGCCGCGGGGACAAAGCCTTGTCAGATGTCCAAAGATTTTAAGCGCGAGCAGGGGGTCTTTGTTAGAATCCAGCCGTCCGAAAAAGACTACACAGAAATTTTCCGGCCCGATACCTTGCGATTGACGAAGCGCAACCCGATTAGCCGGGTCCGGAAAAAAGTGGGAGACGTCCACCCCATTTTTAATGACTTCGATATTTTTCGGATTATATATAAGATGACCGGCATATCTCAGGAAACTTTCCCGAACGGTATTAGAAACTGTATAGCCTCCCAACATGCTCGAAAATGCATTGCGCAGTTGCCTCTCGGTCCAAGAATTGTAAAAGTATTGCCAACAGGGCACATGGATACTGATTACCCAGGGGATTCCACTGTCGTGCAGTACAGACGCTTTGGACCCGCAAAATGTCATATCGCACGAAAAAACGGTGGCAAGGTCAATCCTCAATTGTCTTAGATGAAGACTGTCGCCAAATGACAGGAATTGACGCAGGTGGCGCCATCGCCACTCTTCGACAAAATTTGGAGGATTGAATGAAATAACCCGCGCCCCTATCGCGCGCATTTGGCTGGACCAAAGATCGAATCCGGGGAAATCAGGGGCCGAGACAAAGACCTCATGGCCTAAAGAGCGAAGCAGAACGGCCTCTGAGATCATCCTGAGTTCCAAGCCGCCGTAGGCATTAGATATACTGCATAGGAGAATCCGCAATTCGATCACCTGTAATGGTTATTGGTCAGACTATCTGGTACCAGGAAGTGATTATTACATCCCGAGAATACAACTGAAGTTTAGTTACATCATTGAAAATTAAATATCTGTACGCCAGCATTTTGACGAGCTTTATAGCTGCTTATCATACCGAACGTTAAAACCGACGATTTTAGGTCTTTGATCCAGACATTCGGATCAGATAGATAACGACGAATACGGTATCTAATTTCAGCACTTACGGCTTGCCTCCATAGATAACGAGGCGCTCCAAATAACATGGGCACAGCTACATCATGTAACCTCCGGTTCCTCCTGCCATCTCCCTCTGCAAAGGCATAATAATACTTTCGTATAAAGCGTGTAGTTTGAAGTGCCTTGGGGATGTAGTGCTTGACACGGGCATCGGGTACCCAGCGGCCGCTCAGACCGGCCTCAACCATTCTTTCAAGCATATCTGTTTCCCCTCCCGCTACTCTCTTATTGCCGTGGGGTCCTAACGACGGGTCAAAAGGGTGCCGCAGCTGCTCTAAAGTCCGGACAGCAAAATTAGCTCCAAATGGAAGTGATGTTTTGGAAGTGATACTAAACGATCGCCTTCCAAAATCTATCATGCCAAATGCAGATATAATTTCCGGCAATGTCTGATTGAGCCACTCAGGCGGTATTCCCTCAAACTTGGGCGTGACAGGCCCGCCAAAGAAAGCCGCATCGGGGTATTGGGCAAAAGCGTCGGCATATGAGGCGAGCCAGTTCCGATCCACAAGAACATCGTCATCGGTCCAAAGTATGTATTCTCCACGGGCATTCCGCACTGCACGGTTGCAGGCATGAGACTTTCCCGTCTTAGGTTCGAAAAGATACCTAATCGGCAGAGTTGTGGAGAATGACTCGATGACTTCATCGGTCGTATCGGTGGAGTTGTTATTGACGACCAACAGTTCAAACGATATCCCGTCCGGGATGAAAAGGCGTGCCATTTCCTCCAGAGTCTGACGAAGCAGCAAGGACCGATTCCAGGTGCAAAATGCGATTGTCAGCAGCATTAGCAATTCCCCACAAAGTACTAAAACTGAATGTAATCGTTATGATGCTGCCGGACTTCACTCCATACGTGAGATAATAAACTCAGTGCATAATGGTCTTGATCAATTTTCCGAGAAATTGAACCGCTTCCATCCGGGTTGCCGCAAAAGCGTCCGGATTACCGGAAGAAGAGGGCGGCTTGAGATATTATCCCGTCGGATTGTGAATGCAGTATAATTCCCAGTCATGCTCACGCATAATTCTGGATGATACCCTCTTCGGGCTGAGACTCCGATGCAGTACACTCAATATCGACTATGCCATCGAGGGATGCAGTTTCGTGGACATAAAACTGATGTATTGAATGCCAAATCACGGTCTCATTATCCTTTGATGGAAGAGATACTCTAAATCCAAAAGAATAGAGGCCTCTCAATAGATTGATCTTACCCTTGAATGTCAGCAGTATTTCTTCACCTTCTTCGTGAATTCGCGGTGAAACGCCAAGCTGTTGCGCATTAGCAGCGAATACACACAAATCATCCTTAATCCGTTCCAGCATTAGTTCAAATGCCGGATGGGAAACCTGTCGCAGAAAGCGCAGTCCGACTTTTATCTCGAACGAATCACCCGGCCTTATAAAGTCACTCCCCGACGACGTCCAGGAAACGTGCGTGAATACGGTCGGCGCATCAGCATGTTCAATTTTTGAGTTGTACGCCAAGTCCATGTATCGCTCGATACCCTCCTGGCTGCTTCCAAGAAACGCAGTCTCACCGTGATGCAGGAGCAGGGTCTTGGGGCAAAGCCTGGCTACTGCCGGCAGATTATGGCTTACAAAAATTATGGCGGCGCCGTTCTTCAGCTTTTCGTTCATGGTTTCGACGCAGCGATTCTGAAACTGCATGTCGCCGACACTTAAGACTTCGTCAACGAGCAGGACATCCGGGTCGAGGTTAGCGGCAACAGCAAACCCAAGCCGAGCCTGCATGCCCGATGAATAGCGTTTCACCGGCGTGTCGATAAAGGGTTCGACGCCTGAGAATTCAATGATCTGATCGAGCTTGCGGTCCACTTCCCGCTTCTTCATGCCCAATATCGATCCGTTGAGATAAACGTTCTCACGGCCTGTGAGATCGGCATGGAAGCCTGCGGCTACTTCAAGCAGCGCGTTGAGGCGTCCGTTTACCTTGATGCGGCCCATGTTGGGCTTGAGAATGCGGGCAAGTACTTTTAGCATTGTACTCTTGCCGGCCCCGTTAGGCCCGATAATGCCTAATGCCTCCCCGGGTCCCAGGTGGAAACTTACATCCCTGAGCGCCCAGAAAGAGTTCCCGCTCAGGTCGGCATTCTCTGAGTCTTTCCTATGAAGACGCCTTACAATGGCTGGAATGAAGTCCCTCAGGGAGTCATGAAGTTGACCGCGACGAAATTTTTTCCAGATACCTGAAACTTCTATTGCATGTTCTGCCATTGAACTTCGTTTCTCCTGAAAGAGTGAACAAAGCCGTCGAAAACCCCTCTTCCGGTTCCGCTTCCGGCCTTACTCAAATCAAATATATTCTGCGAAAGTACTTTCCAGCTTGTGGAAAATCACCCAGGACCCGAAGAAAAGAACAATCGCAAAAATTGAGGAGTAGAGAAGATAGAACGGGTGCCAGACTGCCACGTTCTGGCCTGAAGCCGCAGCTACAACCAGGGAACTGGCCAGGTTATGATGATCTACGATTGACAGGCGCAGGCCCTCAAGGATAGGGGCCAGGGGATTCAGCATGAGAATTCGGCACCCGACAGGGCCCAGGTTGACTGCGTCGTAAAAGACAGGAGTAAAAAAAATTCCGAAAGTGATTAGTACCTGGACGATATATTTAACGTCACGGAAAAACAGGTTGGCGCAACTGAGCAAAAGCCCTGCCCCGATGGTAAGTGTCAGCAGGCACAGCACCAGTGGAACTACCCATAAAATTTCTATCGAGATGCCGACCTTCATGAACCCAAAAAGAATCACCGCGAGCAGGATAGAGCCGATGGTAGTATCGAACATCTGCGCCAAGGTGGCGGAAAGTGGAAAGATCTCTCTGGGAAAATAGATTTTGGACACAAGGCTGCTATTCGACGTGAGGCTGTTCGTGGCGAAACCAATTGCACCTACGAAGAAGGACCAGGGCAAAGCCTTGACCATCATACTCCCGGCGCCGGCCGCCGCTAGCTTGCCGCCGGACATCTCCGCCATAACCATCCTGATCAGCAACCCGGACACTACAATAAGCATCGGCATAAAAAGCGCCCAGCCAAACCCCATGATGGCCTGTTTATACCTGATACGGACATCGCGAAGCGTCATTTGGAAAAGGAGTTCGCGATACTGGACGATTTCTTGAACCATTTCACGAAAGAAGGGAAAAACTCCGTCCCTGCTTTCATAGTACTGTTGCCGACTTTGGTTATGCATGGCGCGTAATAGCCTCGCAAATTATTCTTATATGTAAACCTGATCATGGATTGCCGGCAACCGACTGGAAATGCGAACGACGGTACAACCCAATCAATGCTCCTTCAAAACCCAGGCGATCATCCCTCGCATTGGCGGTGATCCTTCCACATGGCCTATGCGGTTCAGCGCCTTTGAAGCTCCAATACACGGTCCCACCTGCCTCCATCGACACACGCAACCCATGTTTTAGCATCCAGCCTGACTGCATCTATGTTATGCATCATATGTGCGTTCCAGCCGGCGCCGGAGGCGCCGATAACGGGATTATTCTCATACTCGGTTTCTGAATAATCATTATTAGTTAGCGTGGTTATTTTAAAAGCCCTGACGGATGATCCATAAATCGGATAGCAATCCTGCGCAAATCTCACAGGATGGTTGTCAACCATCAATACCCTGCCGCCCGGCCTTGCGATACGCGAGTTTCCAGTTACTATCGGGCTTTTGGGATGCTCGACCCATGGTCCGGTCAGTTCTGTGGATGTATATAGACTCAGCACACTGAAAGAGCGATCCGTACAGGTGAATAACCAAAAGGCATCGTCATTATAAAGGATGGACGAATCGTGGAACTCGCCTTGCAGTATGACTTTGACCAACGACCACTCGGAAGGAAAGCGGGTCGCCTTATATAATCTGACCGATCTATCCTGTGACGATTCAGGGATCATAAAATATTGGTCACGCCACTTGAAAACATAGGGATAAGACATGTGGAAGGGCTCTTCGAGAACAATCCGATCGTATTCCCACCTGAAACCGTCCATGCTGATTGCGAGGCCGATCTCGCCCTTACCACTCTCCCTGTTATATACCTCAAAAAACATGTACCATCGGTCACCCTCTCGCACCATGAAGGGATCTGCGACAAAACCCGCCTTCACATCGCGAACATGCCGAGCGGTCAATACCGGGTTCTTAAGTGAACCGGCCGGAGACAACTGCAAGGGTGATTCCCCGGTATATATTGCAATGGACCAGGTATCACGCCTGGCAGTGAACCTTTCGAGAAACATATCATGAATACGTCTAAGAGGATATGCCCAACGGGCATCTTTTAATTTCCGTCCTAAAAGCCCGCCATTTTCCACATTCGCACCTGCTTCGAACTTTGAATCGCTGAATCTGGAAGTCACGCCCGATACATTCTTTCCACGGGTTCATCGTGCAGCAAGAGATGGTGCACCGGGAAACATTCACAAACTACCAATCCCTGCGAGCAGTCCCGGTCAACCTGGAAACGCGATCACTCAGCAGGACAATGTCGGGGCAGACAGCAAACTTCATATATTGTCCACACTCCGGCGCCCATCTCCTCTTGTAATCCTGTATTCCTCCGACGCTCATTGCATCGAATCCCATATCCCTGGCCCACCAAAAGGACATCTCGTTAAGACGAGTCATTGCTCCGTGCCAGTCGTATTTCGGGTTGCGATAATTGATATGGCCAAGAGCCTCGTTGCGGTGAATTATCATATTGCTGCCGGCAACGGGTTCGTCTCCGTCAAACAGCAACAGTGAATAGTTCAATCCCCTTTTTTGCAGATATTCTGCCGCAATAAGCTGTTCAGTGACAAACGACCTCTGCCCATCTCCCTGAGCAACGTGCCATTTTTGGCCCCAATTCTTTATGATCCATTCAGTGGAACTCGCCGAGTTAACTTTCAACTCGAATCCACGGCATCGGTCTCTCGCTGTTCGTACTGTTTTAAAGAACTTAGCCGACTTGCGCCAATGAGCTTCAAAATCATCAGAACACCTCATACCGTAATCGGTGAATGATTCGACTTGCCGCATCCACCTGGCAGTTGGCGGCGGCTCGGGCCATTTCCACCAATCCACATGCAGGTGAAGGCCGAGGGCCGGCAATACGCGGCCGAGGTATCCCTCTTTTACAGGAAAAAATACCCCGGGAATGATCTCATGGGTAACCGGCTCCCAGCGTCCCCCCCTGCTTTTGACTCCAGCGAGCGCTACAGGTTCTCCTCGTTCCGTCACCCGGATGATTTGTTTCCGGTCCGGCAATTTCATTAACAAACGGAACAGTTCGTGGGGAAGAATGTCTTGCTCCGGCAAATCTTCAAGGACCTCATCCAGTTCAGGCCGCCAGTCTTCATAAATTTTTATTCTTAATCCCTGCGCGATTGCAGCGCTTTCTCTCAAGAATCTCCAGGACAATCCAAACATAAACGCGCCTTTGTATGTCTTGCCGCGACTGTTTCAGCAATCATCTGACCGGCCCGCCGTCCCATAACGGTGGAATCCGGCTGGTTTTGCACCCGCGCTCCAGGATTTTATCAACCTCGGTTCGAAAGCAATCCATGTCAGACCAGTTAATACCAAGTTGCGTTCAAGAACGTGCGAGAAGCGAGCATACGAAAGTAGCATAGCCCCTTGTGGGCGTTTGGAAGTGCGGACGGGCACAAGGCCCTATGCTACATCAACTTGAACGCAACTTGGTATAAGTACATCAGTGCCCGAAGTTACAGTGACCGGCCTCTGCGTATTATCCCGCATTGTTAAACATGTTATGTTGAGGTCTCTTTCTCAACTCCGCCGGAATGGTGGGTGGGTGGGTTTTTTCCTTTCAGGACTTAATTGGCGCTCCACTAACTGAGGAGAGTCTCTGCCTTATGTTCCCCAAAGGCGATACGCATAACTTTGGCGACGGATGCTCTTATTAGTGCTCCCGGTTTACCGGCTTTAACCAGTACATATTTGGAAAATGCATTATATAAATGCGGGTTCGCTACGAATGCCGACCTATAACATATGGCGGCACGATTAATATCACCAATGTTATAATAATAATCTCCGATCTTTGCGTCCAATTGTGCGCATATCTTTCGCGCAACGTTCGCATCGGATACTATGCGAACGACGTATTCTTTTGCTTCAGAAATATATTCTTCAACTTCATTTCTGTTAATTGTTTTATGTATAGCAATATACTTAATGATTGCATTATCGACAATGGCATCAATACACTCGTCAGCGATATGAAACAAGTTGCTTCTAATTGCTTTTTCCCTTATACGCCATAAAACGGAGATATCGCTAGATACAAGGATTCCAAAGTCTCTACGAGATAGAATATTTGTAATGCTATCACCATGTTGTCTATAATAAACCATCGGTTCTGACAAATATCCCACATCGTAATGAAATGCGAAGGTGGACCACATATACCAATCTTCACCATATAATAAATCGGTGGGGAATAGGCCTATGTTCTCATAACACTCTCTCCGGGCCATTCCTGCAGCAGCAGGTACGCAGCATTCCACTAATAATCTTTGGAGAAACTTTTTGCCTTCAAAAACACGATCCTCAGGACCATGATATGACCATTTCTCAATACCACAATCGGTATTCTTACGGAGTGCTATTGCAGGGCAAAATACATAACCGATTTGAGGGTTGGATTCCATCAGGGTGACATATCTATTCAAAACGTAATTTGTCTTTAATAAATCATCTGCCGATATCAGCCATACATATTTTCCGCTTGAAGCTGAAATCCCTTTATTAAAGTTATTAGTATGAACTATATTTGAAACATTGCGGATGTATTTAATTCTTGTATCTGTAAGAGTCCGTGCAACTTCCGGTGTGTTATCAGGTGAACAATCGTCCATTATAAGAATTTCAAAATCTTGATATGTTTGGGACAAAATCGAATTTATGCAATCAGGCAGAAAATGAGCCAAATTATAGCAGGGAACAACGAATGACACTTTAGGGCTCTGCATTATATTTCTCCAAGGACAGTACCGTCGAGCTAAGAACCAAGAATCAGGCTTGAGTTATGCCATAATATCAAATGGTAAAAATGAGGCAGTATAATTATCTATCAGTCATACTCGCGCATAATTCGAGGCTAAATCAACGGCAGAACTCGACCTGGGTGGTATAAGGCGCGGCAACAGTCGCTATATGCAGCGCCGATAAAATAACCACAAGTGCAACTATCTTTTCCATTGTACACTTTTCTCCATCAATTCGGCGTTTCCGGTCCTACTGAATTAGCAGGAGGCGTTGGCGCATATTGCCGAACGTAGAAGTTGTCGAATAGCGTGCTGGTCTGCAGGTCTAATGCGATACCGGCATAGCCGGACGAATATGTGCTGTCAGTGCTGCTCGCAGTAGAAGCACCGTTGTTAAAACCGGTGGATATCGTCGTGCCGTTGACACTCAATTCCAATTTGTACCAGGTGTTATAGGCTATTGTCCCAGCCGATGCTCCCGACCCTATAAGATCGCCAGCAGGGTATAGGCCCGAAGACAGGTTCATTCCCCCCAAGCCGGGTCCATCGAAAAGCACGGCCGTGTAGGCATCGTCAACTCCGGAAATGCGTGCGGCCAATTGAGCATCTTCATATTCTAGCAGTTGGACGCGGGCACCTACTATATATTTGCTGCCTGTATAGTTGGATTCCAGCATGTTTACAATGTTATAACCGCTATACCTGCCAAAACCGTACAGGCAATGGCCGGATGCTCCGTTCCAGGCAGTGCATGGCACAATATTCCATGCCGGCGGCTGATTATCGGATGCATCGTTAACCGCCGCCCACAGGGAGCTTTGAGGCTTGCTGTATGGTGCAAGGCCGGAAGAAGGTGTTGCCGTTGTATAGGTGATCTGCCAGGCAGAGCCTGTGTAATGACAGTAATAACTATACAGGGTCGAACCGGCGAGAAAATTTGAAGGGCAGGCATAACCGCCGGAGTGGTAAGGATTGCCCCCGGCCTTACTGAACCCGGACGTGGCGCTGCTGCTGGTCAGAGTTGTTACGTCCCAAATTGTATCAATATTAGAATCATCCGCACCAGACAGGGCCGGTTGTGACTCAAACCGCAAAACGTACTGACTGCTGCCGCTGTCATAGGTCATATTAGGCGCGTATATTTGAGGTATATAGGCAAGGTCAGGTTCGGAAGCCTGGTAATTCTTCCATAAAATCGTATCGGAAGCACTTGCCAGTCCGGCAACTGTCGATGCGTGCCTGACACTTATCCAGCTTTTCGGGAAATTAGCTACTGAATAGTAAAGATAATACGGAGTGGTCGAATCATTGGGATTCACCCACAAGTGGGGACAACTCGCATCATTGGGCGCGAGAGCCGTTAACGGGCTCTGAATGGTCCAGGTTATTCCGTTCGTGCTTGTGGCATAACCGATTTGAAATGGTGAAGAT
>JBKQLC010000074.1:0-15673 GCA_052147195.1 Syntrophobacteraceae bacterium | reverse complement strand
TTCTTTGTGCTTCGGCCCCTCGGTTCTCGCTACTGCCTACGCAACTTCTTGGTAACGCATTTAACTGCGTCATCTTCTTTTCATCTTAGCGTAATCGGTTCATTCCATTTCCCAGGACTTCACGCCGCCCATTGTAAGCTCTTAGCCTGGAGCTCCGTGTCCAAACAACGCAGTACATGTTTGCCTGAAGCCCCACAAAACCTGTTCTTTTACGCCGCCGTGGAAGACGGCGCTACCGCTTCTTCGCGTTCTTCGACGTCAAAAAACGCGGCTTCGCGTGCAAACTGTCCAGGTACGCATTGGCCGGAAGACCCGTGTTTTCGGTCGACCCAAAGTCATGATATGCAATGCACATGTTTTCCAGGCGACTTGCTCCCGAAATGTGCACTCCTGGCGAGCTAAACAAAAGAGGAACGTGAAGAACCGGGAAATTTCTTCATCCCTCTGCTCAACATCCATCCCCGCAGAAGTGATATGCCCGGCATCCGCTGATGTAAAATTGAGTTTGCCTTCCCCTCTAAATCCTCAACCGAGGCTGCTTGCAGAGGAGTGTTGCCCAGTTTCCTCCACTCCCTCCCTTGACAAGACTAATTAGAATGATTCTAAATGAACCTATTGCCACAAAGGAGGTTTCTTGGAGCCCGCGCGAAAAAGACAAGAAATGGAGCAGGCGCTTCGGACGGCAGGGTATCGTATTACCGGCCAAAGGAAAGCCATTGTGGACTACTTGGTCTCCACTCTTGAACACCCTGGTGCTTATAAGATTTTTGAAGAGGTGAAGAAGGTCCAACCCAGATTGAGTTTGGCGACGGTTTACAACACATTGCAAGTTCTCACGATGAACGGCCTGATCAAGATGTTGACGTTCAGGGAGGATAATCGATACGAAGCCAACCTCTCTTTTCATATTAATCTTATCTGCACATCCTGCGGGAGAATACAGGATTTCGAGGCTGGGACGAACATGTCTCCGGAGGAGGTCCGTGAGAAGATGGGTTTCGAAGTCATGACCTATCGGATGGAATACCACGGACTTTGCTCGGAGTGCAAAGCTAAGGCCGATCGGAAGGGGGAGGACAAGAAGCTCTCCAGTGGCGGCTTGAGTCCACGACGAGAACCTCGGGGAGGGTAGATCAGCACAGACCTTAGAGAGTTCTTCGCGGTTAGTATTGCCGGTTCGTCAATGGGCATGCATTCTGCGTCTTGAGGTTGGGTTGGTGTCTTTGAGTCTTTGATGATCAAAACTGAAAGTGATTTCCGTCTTCAACTACCTTTTTCAATAACTTCAGTGCATTTGCATTTCCGCCCTTCGTCCGGCCCTGGCCCGAATCTTTTGTTGAAAAGTGGGTGAGATATGACTGGACACGTTACCGGCATTGAGGAGCGGACAGCGAACAGCCGCAACTTCAGGGACGAGCTCTTGTCCAACAAACAGCTCGCCGGCCACTGAAGCCGAACGCTAGCCAGAGGGGCAGAGAAACAGAATTATTCCTAGTAACGCTCTTCAACAATTCACACAACGAAAGGAGCAAATATCATGAGTGAAGAAAGCAGAGCTCACAAACACACTGCCGGCGGCGGGACGACGAACCGAGACTGGTGGCCGAACCAGTTGAAGCTCGATATCCTGCACCAGCGTTCCTCCAAGTCCAATCCGATGGGCGAGGGTTTCAACTACGCTAAAGAGTTCAAGAGTCTCGACCTGGAGGCCGTGAAGAAGGATCTCCGTGAACTGATGACGAAGTCGCAGGACTGGTGGCCGGCGGACTTCGGCCACTACGGACCTTTCTTCATCCGTATGGCGTGGCACAGCGCCGGCACCTACCGCACCGGCGACGGCCGCGGCGGCGCAGGCAACGGCAGCCAGCGTTTCGCACCCCTCAACAGTTGGCCCGACAATGTGAACCTCGACAAGGCGCGCCGGCTGCTCTGGCCCATCAAGCATAAGTACGGCCGGAAAATTTCCTGGGCCGACCTGTTGATCCTCACCGGCAACGTCGCCTTGGAATCGATGGGTTTCAAGACCTTCGGTTTCGCCGGCGGGCGTGAGGACATCTGGGAACCGGAAAAGGACGTCTACTGGGGCTCCGAGGAAGAGTGGCTGGGTGACAAGCGCTACGCCGGCGACCGGGACCTCGAAAATCCGCTCGCTGCCGTGCAGATGGGCCTGATTTACGTCAACCCGGAAGGCCCGAACGGCAACCCGGACCCGGTCGCCGCGGCGCGGGACATCCGCGAGGTCTTCGCCCGCATGGCGATGAACGACGAGGAGACGGTGGCCCTCATCGCGGGCGGCCACGCGTTCGGCAAGACCCACGGCGCCGGTGATGCGAAACATGTCGGGCCTGAGCCCGAAGCGGCCGGCATCGAGGAACAGGGCCTGGGCTGGAAGAGCAGCTTTGGCACGGGCAAAGGCGGCGACACGATTTCCAGCGGCCTGGAAGTCACCTGGACCAACACGCCCACGAAGTGGAGCAACAACTTCTTCCGGATCTTGTTCGGCTTCGAATGGGAACTGACTAAGAGCCCGGCCGGTGCGCACCAGTGGAAGCCGAAGGGTGACGCAGGCGCCGGTACCGTGCCGGATGCGCACGACCCGTCATAGCGTCACGCGCCATCCATGCTTACCACGGACCTCTCTCTGCGGTTCGACCCTGTCTACGAAAAGATTTCACGGCGCTTCATGGAAAATCCGGATCAGTTGGCGGACGCGTTCGCCCGGGCGTGGTTCAAGCTGACGCACCGCGACATGGGCCCGCGCGCACGCTATCTCGGCCCGGAGGTCCCGGCAGAAGAGCTTATCTGGCAAGACCCCATCCCTGCCGTCAATCATAAACTCATCGATGCACAGGACATCGCCTCCCTCAAGGGCAAGATCCTGGCTTCCGGCCTGTCTGTGCCGGAGCTGGTTTCGACCGCCTGGGCGTCGGCGTCCACCTTCCGTGGCTCCGACAAGCGCGGCGGCGCCAACGGTGCCCGCATTCGTCTGGCGCCGCAGAAGGATTGGGAAGTCAACCAGCCTGCCCAGTTGGCGAAGGTGCTCAAGACGTTGGAGGGGATCCGGAGCGCGTTCAACAGCGCACAGTCCGGCGGCAAGAACGTATCGCTGGCCGACCTGATCGTTCTGGCCGGTTGCGCGGGCGTCGAGCAGGCTGCGAAGAATGCCGGTCACGACGTGACGGTTCCCTTTGCGCCGGGACGCATGGACGCCTCGCAGGAGCAAACCGACGCAGCCTCCTTTGCCGTGCTCGAGCCTGTCGCAGACGGCTTCCGCAACTACCAGAATACCCGCTATGCCGTATCGGCCGAGGAGTTGCTGGTTGACAAGGCGCAATTGCTGACCCTGACCGCACCCGAAATGACGGTGCTCGTGGGCGGCATGCGCGTCCTGAAGGCCAACTTCGGCGGGTCCCGGCACGGCGTCTTCACCAAGCGGCCGGAGGCGCTCACCAATGACTTCTTCGTTAATCTGCTCGACATGAGTACGGCCTGGAAGCCAACCGCGGAAGACGATGACGTATTCGAAGGTTATGATCGCGCAACGGGCGAACTCAAGTGGACCGCCACCCGTGTCGACCTGATCTTCGGTTCGAACTCCCAACTCCGGGCCTTGGCGGAAGTCTACGGATGTCAGGATTCCCGGGAGAAGTTCCTGCACGACTTTGTAGCGGTGTGGAATAAAGTCATGAACCTTGACCGTTTCGACCTCGCCTGATCGCAGCACAAACGTCTCCGAGGGCTTCCGACAGGGCGACGAAAAAACGGCCAGCTAACAACCGGTTCCAGCGGACGGCGTATCGCCGCCGCTGAACCGGAACGTTCGGCTGGAAAAGAGAAACTCCAAACTTCTCCTATATTTTGAGTAGCCGGTACCCGCGCACATCTTTAGAGATGCACATCGTACTTTGAGCAGAAGGATTCCCAACCTCCGGGTGTAATAGGCGGGAAGCCATCTCAGTAACCGCAAAACCTGCTCCAGCAGCTTAATGGGTCATTATTCGAAGCCGATTAACACAAATAGAAAAGGTGAGGAACACCACATGGTGTTCCTCAGTATTATGATAAAGGAAGCTATCGCCATACAGAATCAGCCAGCTATAATCACACTCGTGGGACTTCTGAGCCAGGCCTCATGGGTGATTGCAAGCATTGATGGCTGATCAATAATTCCGACACTGCTCCATGTGAACAGGGCATACCCCGGCTTCGTTCCATCCACGCCGGCAGGGATCGTGGTTTTCAGTTGTTGCGCCAGCCAGTTCATTGTTCCATATCCACAGAGGCAGACACAATGATCCTCGCTGTTGTCCTGTTTATATCCTGTTGCAACCCAACCACTGTTGCCAAAACCATGATTGCCACAGGTTGTTTCAAGCTGGCCTGCCGCAACCCCAATTTTGACCGGGCCATGATATATGGCACTACACAAGATGGCCGGATTCGTCCAATTAACTGAACTATAGTTGCCATCATCCCACTTATAACCATCCTGTTCAAACCCGGCTTTTTGCATTAATTGTAAGACACCAATCAATGAGGCACCATTCAAAATGCCGTTGGCCGTGGCCCAAGCAATCACTACCGAATCATTGATAAAAACTTCCGGATTGCAGGCCTTGGCGAACGCCTCTTCTGCCGTGCAGCAATCGCCATTGACATCATTGCCCCACATGGCAATTTTGCCGTATGGCCAGATATAGGCAGCCGGAGGCCGTGGAATCGGAACATGGGGCGTGGCAGCCGCAAGTTCATACCTTGGGCTTGGAATAGCACCACGTTTCACTGCTGTAATGTTGGAATTGGGGGGCATAAATTCTCCTTTCATTTTGCTTGTTGTTTTCCCAAACACATTTAATCCTTTGGTCTAAATTCATATTATGCACACGATGGTTTCCACACGGTTACAAGCACCACCGCGACAATGAATTGCGAACAAATGGTAATGTATTGATGCGACGGACGTTTTTTCGCTCTAGCTACGGTGCTGTAACACGAGAGTTTCACATTCTTATTCTCGAGCCGATAATTTTGGTTCATCCGGCAACCGAGTACCTGCAGACGAGAAAGGACATCATCTGTCTGCCGTGAACTCGCCCTGTGGGGGGCTTTTTGAGTTTCTTGCCCTGAAAGGGCTGCATAGGGTAGCCCAGGGTCAGCACCGCGCCACCCTGGGGAGAACAGGCCCACAAATTAGTTGTAATACCCTGAAAGGGTTACATAAAAAGAGTATTCAGGATTAAATCACAGGTACTCAAACGCAAGGGATCGGCTATGCAACCCCTACAGGGTAAGAACCGGTTCTTGTTGGCGTTACAACCCCAGGGTGGCGCTTCTCTGACCCTGGGCTATTATATGCAGCCCCCTCGGGGCAAAAATCCGAACCACAGGTACTCATTTGCCGGAAGACCCTTTTCTGAACTCTGCAGGTTCGCGGCTTGTGGCCGAAAGATTTCTTCCGGAATAATGCATCAACTTCTGCGCTATGCATCCAAATTAAGCGGCACGAGCGCGCTTTTGCGCACGTGGCGGTTGCGCCATTGCATGGCGAAACCAAAGCCGCGCCGCGCCCTCGCAGCGCGTCAACTTTGGAGCCATACACGAGACAAATAATTCTAAATGTCCCACGTTCATTCATTCGTTTAAGTTCACAACTTTGAACCTGGTCTTGCCTGATACGCCTCGCACATAACCCACCGGTACCATAAGAAAGAATTCCTTCTCGAATTTGCGATAGACCGCAGGTCCTGGACGAGCCGGGTCTATTAAATAGGCAAAGAAGCGCTGCGGGTTGCATATCCTCAACTATATTGCCACTTCAGACCACACCCATTTGCTCGTGTTGGACGGCCGGAAACGTGAGAGCATGCCAAGGTCGCCCTTGGCTGGGGCGAAAAGGCCCGGGAAGGGTAGTGGACAGAGAGTATCGCCGTCGGGAGCAGGAACTTTGTCGAGATCGTAGAGGGTGAGCCTAGAATGAAGGCAAAGGGACGAGGGATTTCCGGAACGGATGAGGAATCTGGTCTGGGCGAATGCCAGGCTTCTTACAGCAGTGATTTCGAGGCCGATAATGGCCTTCTGAGCGCAAAAAGAGTCCATAATGCCCACCAGGCCGCCCGGCACAGCATCGCGAGCAAGTTAATGTAACATCAATTTTAGTGATTAGTTTGGTAGGAGCCGGGAAATCTTTAGCCTTTTCAAATTTGCAATCCGGAAAGGAGATGAACATGGAAGAAAAAACAAATTTCGATGAACGCTATCATGCTTCATACGCGGCTAAATTGAAGACGATTCCATTGGATAAGGTCGAGAGGGCAATAGGAAAGGCGATGGGGGAATTAACTCACGATCACGTGGAGTGCATAATAACAAAGTTCAACGCCGGGAATCAAAATGCAGAGCTTACCATGGTACTCGATATAGGAAGAGACAAGCGATATTCAAAGTAAGATAATCAATATTATCGTGTGTATCCCGAATGGAGCAAGATACGGCTATTGCACTTCGTTTTTTCGGCGCTTTCAATTCAGGTGGTATAGCCGCTTCCCATCGTTTACGGTTATGGCCGTAACCAGTCCTTCTTTTTCCAGCATTTCCAGGCAGCCGCGCACTTCGGAAGCTAACCGCCGTCTGAGCCCCAGCGAAACACGGATTTGGTGACTTCAAATTCTTCCCGGCTTCGCGTGAAAACTGTCCAGGTACGCGTTTGCCGGAAGCCCCCCCAAATAGACGGGTAACCTCTCTCAGGCCCCCGCTTTGAATTCCGCATTCGGCCATTCTCGGGAAAGAGGATGCACCTCATCCCGTCACAGTTGATTTCAAAATATGGTCTTTGGAGTAGAACGGCTCGGAGGAACGGGCAAGCAGCCGGTGACCTTAATGCAAGGTGCCCGCGGGCGTATCGCCCGATTAGAGACGAGTATCAGAAAGTCATTGCATTCATGCACTAACCTATTAGAATCCGGTGTCCTTACTTTTCATATTCCACTTCGACCTCCCACGCCAAAGGATTTCCAATGCCCGGAAAGCTCATCGAGACCGCATCAGAAATCGTCCGGACTCGGGTCTAGCCGTTATGTCTCCTCTATTTCCGCGCACCACGCTCGTTTCCCTTATCATCGCCAGCGCACTCTTCATGGAGCTGCTTGACGGGTCGATCATCGCGACGGCCGTGCCGGTTATCGCCCGGTCGCTGCACACCGATCCGATTCACCTCAATCTTGCCATTACGGCCTACCTGTTCAGCCTCGCGCTCTTCATCCCGCTAAGCGGTTGGGTGGCCGACCGCTTTGGCGCGCGCACGGTGTTCCGGGCCGCCATCGTTATTTTCACGCTCGCCTCGGCCCTTTGCGGCTGCTCGCAAAACCTGTGGCAACTCGTGTGCGCGCGCCTGGTACAGGGGCTGGGCGGCGCCATGATGATGCCTGTCGGCCGGCTCGTGATACTGAAGATGGTCCCCAAACACAAATTGGTGACCGCCATGACGTGGCTGACGACGCCGGCCATGCTCGGCCCGGTTATGGGGCCTCCCGTTGGGGGCCTTATCGTCACCTATTTTTCATGGCGCTGGATATTTTTCGTCAACCTGCCGATCGGCCTCCTGGGCATGGTCCTGGTCACCCTGTTCATCGACAACATTCGCGAGGAAAAGGTCGTGCCGCTCGATATTCGCGGGTTCCTGCTGATGGCCGCAGCCTTGGCGGGACTGGTGATCAGTTTCGAGACCGTAGGCCGCAACCTGTTGACGAACGGGGCGATTGCCGCCTTCCTGATCGGCGGCATTCTCTGCTTTGCCCTTTATCTCATCCATGCGCGGCGCGTATCTGCGCCCATTGTCGATCTGAGCCTGTTCCGGCTTTCCACTTTTCGCGCGTCTATTGAAGCCGGCTCCCTGTTCCGCATCGGTATCGGCGCGATGCCCTTTTTGCTGCCGCTCATGCTTCAGATTGGTTTTGGCCTGAGCCCCCTGTTATCGGGCTTTTTGACCGTTTCCCTTGCTCTTGGGGCCCTTCTCGTGAAGCTCTTCGCCCGGTTTATCATCAGCAGGCTGGGTTTTCGCCGTATGCTGATCGGCAATGCAGTCATCTGCGCCGTCTCCATGGCGGCTTGCGGTTTATTTAGTCCGGGGACGCCGCATAGCGTCATCATGCTGGTTTTGCTGGTGGGAAGCTTCTTCCGCTCGCTGCAGTTCATGGGGTTTAACACGCTTGTGTTTGCCGACGTCCCGGACGAGACGATGAGCCGCGCCACGACCTTGTTCAGCATGCTGCAACAATTGTTTTTGAGCCTGGGCGTCGGAACGGGGGCCCTTTTGCTCAGCCTGACGCTCAACTGGCATCACCAGACGGCCTTGAAAGCCGATGATTTCTGGCCGGCCTTTGCGATCGTCGGGGTCATAGCGATACTCGCCGTATTTCCGCTGCGAAAACTAACCCCGGACGCCGGCGACGCGATGAGCGGGCACAGGCCGCCTGAGCCGTTACAGTAGTCAAGATTCGAATCCGCATTTGGGTATGTGCCGCAGCAAGTTCTGCAAATCGATCCTGGATTATGCGTGAGGATGCCTAAGAATTATACTGCGTTCGCCCCAACTATCTGATATTATGTCGTAAATTCGTCAGAGGCGCAGAGATTCAAAACCGGATAAAAGAGGGGAAGAACAGCCTCAGAATGGACAAGACGTGTTGCCATTGCTTTGCAGCCAATCAGGCCATACTTCTCGTCGGATGTCTTGCCTACGATCTGCCGCACATGATCCGAGATGCTGCATTCTGGAGCGAGAGCGTCAAGCCGCCCATAGACTTCGTGATTTGAATCCTTCGGTTACTGAAGAGAGAGGGTATACGATTGAAAAAGCTATTAACACTTTTGCTACCTGTATTAATGCTATTTACTTTGGCCAAGATACTCGTTTTGGACGATCCTGACATTCTCTGCATGATCGCAGAAGGGTTTGATGACCCATCAACGCCTTACTATCTAACTATTGACAGGCTGTATAAATTAGCGGAATCCCAGAACTTCACTGATAAATTCTTGGATTACTTAAAATCAGGCAAGAATGAGTATCTACATGATCACTATATTAGAGCTATTGGCGTAGTAGGTAACATAAATGGGTCTGATGTACTTATCGATTTATATGGCAAATATCAACATGAATTAAGATACGAGGCCACTATTTATACCATCATCGCAAGTATAGGGCTAATTGGTGATACTAAATCTGCTCGGTTTTTAGAAAATCTGCTTAAAAATCCCGATGATCCTTTGGTCAAATTGTATTATGGTACAATTGTACGTTCCATTTACCTGATAACAGGTAGGTCCGACTATGAAATACCATACGGACTTAATAAGAAATCAAAGCTTGTTTTTACAATGGAACTGGTAAGAGCCAGAAAAATTATATTAGAATCACGAGGCAGGAAGAGGACATATGATGAGATGATCTCATTGGATAAGCTATTTCGCGGGCATGAAAGAGTGATCGATGGCGAGACAGCCCGCTACCAAGGCCTGCAGGACATAAGGACGGCATGCATTGAATAAGATTGCCTGCGAAATGGGGGCCTCGAAATGAAGGACATGGGTCAATATCTCCCGGCTCTGCCGGGTGCGGGAACGTCTTTTCAGTTTAGAGATACTCCGCCCCCCAGGATTTCGGCGCTCGCGGCGGTTGGCCGGAGGCCCACGCCGCAGCGCCATACTGAGCCGTCTGGCGGCCAGAGGGTGTGGGGGGTGCAGCTCCTCACGGTTTTTCCAGTGTTTTGTTTGCAGAATTTCGCGCACACAACCCATATTTGCCCCGGTTGCTGAGAGCCGCCCACAAGGGCTAGACTACGGTAAGGCGAATTCAGGCTGGAAAGCGCCTTGCAATCATTGTCCCTGATTCTTATCTTTGGGGAGATTTCAATTGGTCACAGGAGGTTAAAATGGAAGAGCAAAAAGGAAAAAAAGGTTGTCTGGAAGATGGCATAATATATCCCGACGGAACGGAAGATTGCATAGATATATACTGCTCCAAATGCGTCGATGGGGAATGGGAAACTAATCCTTCGATAGGCACTTTGATAGACCCGTCAGAAGTCTTGTAGAGTAAGTAAAAGCAAAAGCCTTCACTTTCTCAAAAGCCCGAAGCGGATTATTCCTCTTCGGGCCTTTTCAATTTTCCCGAAAATAATTACTGCGCCCCTGCTTAAGAATCTTTCAAAGAGATGTGTATTCGAAGAATATTGCATCCATATCCCAACCTATTAAAAGCACAATGTTCTGAAGTTTGAAGTTTTCCGCTTGTTTCGGTACCTACAATATTTTTCACGCGAAGCCGCGAAGAAAGAGAAGGAGAAGAACAGCAGTAGGAAGCGGGGAGACGGTTTTCTTTGTGGTTCGGCTCCTCGGGTCCCGCTACTACTACGCAACTTCTCGGTAACTCATTTAACCTGCTTCCTCTTCTTCGCAGTCGGCGTAATCGGTTCATTCCATTTACCAGGACTTCATGTCGTTCATCGTAAACGCTAAGCCTGCAGCTCCGTGTCCAAACAACCCAGGTGCAAGTTTGCCTGAAGACCACGATTATGCCCCTTCCTCCCTCGCCGGTCGTGCATGTTGAATCTACCGTCCGGAAATATTTCTTGCGAAACCTGAATGTGACTGTAATATGCTTCCAGGACGAAGTTTTCCTGCTTTGCCCATTAGCCGTTGATGTCCACCAGATCGAGGAGGCGCGTGTGAAAAGATTCAAATTCCTGCTTTTTGTGCCCGTACTGGCCGGCTTCGCCGCCCTTGCCTATGCCGGTTACGGTGACGGTAAAGCGGCTTATGACAACGGTGATTTTGCCGCAGCGTTTAAAGAGTTTCAGGCTTCGGCAACACTGGGGGATGCCGAGTCACAATATTTTTTGGGACTTATGTACGACAAAGGGCAAGGCGTGGCGGAGGATAAGGCCGAGGCGACGATGTGGTATCGCAAGGCCGCCGATCAGGGGTATGCAAAAGCGCAATGCAGTATGGGCGACGCGTACCGGACGGGCAAAGGCGTGCAGCAGGACTACGGCGAAGCACTCAAGTATTACCGCAAGGCGGCGGAGCAGGGGGACGCCGATGCACAATACAACCTGGGAAACATGTACGGCGAGGGACACGGCGTGGCGCAGGACTATGCTGAGGCTGTAAAGTGGTGTCGAAAGGCGGCGGACCAGGGTGATCCTCTCGCACAAACTTCACTGGGCTGGGCATATGCCAACGGCAACGGCGTGCCGCAGGACTATGTGCAGGCTCATATGTGGTTTAGTCTGGCATTAGCGCAAGGCTACTCCGAAGCCCAAAAGGGCATAGATGAGATTGCCGGGAAAATGACTCCGGCCCAGACCGCCGAGGCGCAGCGCCTGGCAAAAGAGTGGCTGCCCAAAAGCCGGGAATAGGGCTTGCCCGGCTTATCTGACAGTAAATGTAAAAATCCGTTAGAATAGCTTTTTAGCCGTTGTTTCAGCCAGCTTCATCACGTCTTCAAGGGCTTCGACCGCCCCCGGTTCTCGAACCCCGCAAGCCCGAATGAGATGGCTCTCGGCAATTCCATACCATTTGAAAAAGTAATCGTACCTTCCGAAAATATCGGCAAACCTTTCCTGGTCCGGATTTCCCTGAGCCAGAATGAAAACCAGCTTTTTCCCCGCCGGCAGGCGGGTGGGCCCGGGATTGGTGAGGTAGTCACCTGGCAGATAGGAGTAGGTACGGTCTATGAAACCCTTCAGTTGGCTGGACAAATCGCCATAGTAGGTTGGAGAGGCCAGTACCAGAACATCGGTTTCAAGAACCGCTTCCAGAACCTCGGTCAAATCGTCTTCCAGCACGCATCTATCGAGTTTTGTTTTGCATGCCATGCAGCCCTGACAACCCTGGTATTCGAGCTTATTCAGGGCGAAGGTCCGGACCTTTGCACCCAGCTTTTCGGCGGTGTCGCAGAATCGATTTGCTATTGCAGCAGTGTTTCCCTTTTCCCTTGGACTTCCGAGCAGGCACACGATCTTCATTTCATCCTCCCATCCAAAAAGCGCCGGGTTTATTCCAATGTGGCCGAAGATTTGAAGAATAGCTTTTAAAGGGTCTTTGGTCAATGAGAGGATAATCCGGCACCGAACCATCATTCCGAGGGGACAGGGAGATAAGCCGATCTTTGGCTGCGATCACGGGTCAGCCGCTCAGGCCATGCTTCCCGGCACTTCTGAAAGAGGTACCTCAGCCATTAATCCGGCGGAAAATCGAGCTATATGCGGTTGCGTTTCAACAGGCTGGCGCGCAGATAAGAGCTCGAATTCAATTGAGAATGTTCTGTCGTCATTCCGGGCGGATACTAATCAGTCTATTTGTACCGGTCCATAATAATGACTCACTTCTTGTCCTAAAAGAGATAAGCATTAAAAAGTCATTGCATTCACGCGCTAACCTATTAAAATCTGGTGCCTTAGTTTGCGTTTCCCAAATCTACCTCAATGCTAAAGGATTCGACAATGCCGAAAAAACTCGTCGAGATCGCATCAGAAATCGTCCAGACTCAGGTATCCGTAACGTCTATGTCGGCAGGTGAGATCGCCTTATCTCTCCGGCAGGTTTTCAGCGCGCTCCATGAACTTCAAAAGGCTGAGGCGGCAGGAATTGAAACGGAAGTTACTCAGCCGCCCGCAAAGGAAGCAGCCGCAACGAAGCTGACGCCCCTGGACTCCATCCAAAACGACAAAGTAATCTGTCTCGAATGCGGAAAAGAGATGAGACTTCTATCGTCAAAACACCTGGCCGTCCACGGCATGGACCAGAAGGAGTACAGAAAGAAATATGGTTTTGCGGTGGGGACCCCTTTAGCTGCAAAGTCACTGACCAAAGCCAGAAGCAAAGCCGCAAAAAAGAGGGGACTGCCTGATAACCTGATGAAGGCCATGGACGCGAGAAGGCAGGCAAAGGCCAAAGGCGCTGTTCAAACGCCTGCTGAAACGGTAGCGGCCGGCAAGCAGAAACCAATGCTCACGCCGCAAAACTCCATTCAGGCTGACAAGGTTATATGTCTCGAATGTGGCGCCGAGATGAGACAGCTCACGGTGAAGCATCTGGTCAGTCACGGAATGGATCAGAAACAATACAAGAAAAAGTACGGGTTCTCAATGCGGACCCCATTGGCGGCGAAGTCTGTGACCGAAGCCCAAAGAAATGCAGCTAAAAGGAGAGGATTGCCGGAGAAACTGACCCAACTGAATGACGCCAGAAAAAAGGAAAAGGCCAAAGGCGCTGCTCAAAAGCCTGCTGAGACCGGTGCAGCCAACAAATCGAGGCGGACGATACTTCGTAAGAAAAAAGCGGTTTGATCTGCTGTAGCCGGAGAAAAGCCCTTTGCCGGATCTGTGCATTTCTCTTGCGTTTTTGATTTGCGTATGGAAAGGTCCCACGGGGCTGCAAGTTGACCATTGAGGTTTTGGAACGGCAGACGAATCCAAAATGTCCATAAAGGTCCGTTGCTGACAAGGTTGAGGCATCGTTCAGGCTAAGATTATTGTATATGGCAGGAGGGCCCATATGTCGAAAAAGCATATCCTTTTGATGCCGGCTTTCGTGCTGACTTTCTTGTTCTGCTTTGCTGCAGGAGCCTCCGCATTTCAGTGTAATAACAGGTTCATTTCGATAGGCAGTTTTAGGGATGAAGTTCTGGATCGGTGTGGTCCTCCGTCGATGAGCGACTCGTGGCAGGAAGAAAGGTTGGTCGACCAGTATACTCTTTACTACGGTCAATGGTTCGGACCAAGAAGGGTCCTGGTGACCGTCGACAGGTGGATATACAACTTCGGGCCCACTAAATTCATGCGAATATTGACATTCGAGAATGCAAAACTGATCAGAATCGAATCAGGCAGGACCGGATATTAAAGGTTCATCCGGCAAACGAGTACCTCCAATATTTTTCACGCGAAGCCGCGAAGAAAGAGTTAGAACAACTTCCCGCAAGCGCATTTAACCTGCTTCCTCTTCTTCGCATCCGGCGTAATCGGTTCATTCCATTTAGCAGGACTCCATTCAGTTCATCGAAAGCGGCAAACCTGAAGCTCCGTGTCCGAACAACACAGGTACATGGCACCATAAGAACCTTGAACCCGGGTCAATCCATTCCCTTTCCCCAGTGGCTCGTTACTCACTTTGAACGAGCGCTTCTTGCTTGCATTATTATGTGAAAATTAATACTATTGCATTTCGAGTGTGTGGAATTTAGCTTGTCATCCCCCGCTTCCGGCCACCGAAGCACCACGATTCCGGAGCATCTCAATTCGAGCTGACGTTCCGGTCTGAAGAGGAGGAGTTCTTTGAGCCCTAGAGACGAGATCGATGCAAAAGTATGGGTAAAAAAAGCAATCGACTTTTATAAATCTTCGAGTAAAAGGATCGCCCTGGCGGCTTTCACGGTCCCCCGCGGCATGTTCGTTCAAGACGAGATGTATATTTACGTCCTTAATCCCAAGGGGACGATGCTGGCCCATGGGGAAAATGAAAAATTCGTGGGCGCTGATTTCATAGAGATCGCGGACTCAGACGGGAAAAAATTTATCCGGGAGATCGTTGAAACCGCAAATGCCAAGGGCAGTGGTTGGGTGGAATACAAATGGTATCATCCGGAAAGCAAGACATGGCTTCCCAAGGCCGCCTATTTTGAGAAAGTCGATGACTTGATCATTGTCAGTGCCGTCTACAAGCAATAGGCCGGAAGCCGCCTGAGTGTCCCCCGTTCAAGTATCCGCGTGCCACGACGGCTGCAAAAGGCAGGCATCTCTTTCGTGCGCAAGTTGCGGTAGAGCCCCAGGAAGCCGCAGCAGGAAGCCCGGCAACTCAAAAGGTCACTTGAGGTTCAACTCTCTCCGAGTTACCATCCTATTTCTTAACTGCCGATGAACGCCGCCGGCAGCCCATCTCGGGAATATCGACACACTTTGCCCGGAGTCGAAAGTCCGGTGCTCCGACGGTGCTATTGCACGCCGAGTGGATTTGTAATAATAGCTTGCCCGGTCACCGAAACCGGAGCGCTTGAAAGGAATCGAAATGGATGTTGGACCCAAGGGAACTGTTTTGCAGCGCGACAAAGAAACCTACGCAATCTTTCCGCGCATGCCTGTAGGGCTTCTCACGCAGGAGAACCTGGACAAACTCTCCTTCGTTGTCAAAAAGTATAAGATACCGGTTGTTAAAGTAGTCTCGGGCCAGAGGATTGCCCTGGTCGGGATAAAGGCCGAGGATGTTGAGCAGATTTGGCCTGAGCTTGCCATGGAGCCGGGGAAACCCACCAAATTTTGCGTCCATTATGTGCAGGCTTGTCCCGGTACGGCCGTTTGCAGTCTTGGAGTTCAGGACTCGCTCGGACTTGGCATCGAGTTGGAAAAGCTTTTTTTCGGGATGGACCTGCCCGCCAAAGTCAAGATCGGTGTTTCTGGATGCCCTATGACATGCGGAGAAAGCTTCGTCCGGGATATCGGGGTGCAGGGGAAAAAGAATGGATGGACTTTTATTTTTGGGGGCAATTCGGGAGGCCACCCAAGAATCGGCGACGTTTTGGCCGAGGGTTTGACAACCGAGCAAGTTCTGGAACTTGCAAAGAAATCTCTGCAATATTACCAGGCAAACGGGAAAAAACGAGAAAGGACCGCCC
>JBKQLC010000073.1:0-23646 GCA_052147195.1 Syntrophobacteraceae bacterium | reverse complement strand
GGCTCTGGGAGCCCATCGCTCCTGCTCTCGATGCCCGAACAATACTTTTATCAAAGAACCGGGATATCAGTAATGATCATGCCATGGACTGCGGGATGCGGGAAGGTGGGGTTCACAGGACGCTTACCCTTGGAGTAGGGAACTTTCCCAGTTCGGGCAGGCAGAAAAAGGAACAGCGGGTAGAACCCCACTTTCATATTACTGTTTTAATAAGTGGAAAATACTCACTATGCCTGATTCTCAAAAGGGCAGAATCTGTTATTTTATAATCATAAGGATGGTCCCCCCTCCTTAGTTTTGGTTTTTTGGACCCCCGAATTATTTACCCCGGAAAGTCAGGCCCCCCACCTGACTTTCTCCTTTTTTGCCCCTTGTTTACTGCGTTACTTTGTCCCCTCAATGCCGCCCTACATCCTATTGCGAAGAGTACAAATTGAAATCATGAAGATTAACCCTGGGCCTTGATTCTAAGTCGTTTCTTTCACTGGTACTGCGGATTCAACTCTCATTTGGACCTGAGTCCCACACCAACACGATGGGACGAAAACGTGGTCATTAACTTCGAAGCCAATGGCACATCCTAAAACTGCCTAAACCGGCCTCATTCGCGTACCCCTTGCACGTTCGATTATGACATCGTAAGGTTTTGTGGGTTTTGGGGCTGTTGCAGTGGTTTCAGGGCAGAATCCGACCCGAAAATGCAGTTCGAATGCATACCACACAACTTGATACATTATTCCGGCTTTAGAGATCAGGGAAAAATTCCGATTCTAAGAATACGATTTGAATTATTATTACGAAAAGAGTGCGCTCTTTCGGTCAGTGCGCCGAACCCGGAGAGCCTGGATCGAGTGCAGGTGCTGAGTTTCGGTCCTGTCCCATGAAAATTTCCAGCGATTTAGAGGCACAAATGGAAAATCGACAGCAGCAGGAAGAGCTTATACAGAAATGCTTGATGGAAAACAACGGGAGAGATGCAGTAGGACTGCTCTTCGAACTGATAACAGCCTGTGCCAAAGAGAGAGATTTCAAATCGGCGGAAGCTCTCAGGGACAAAATATTCGAAATAGATCCGATGGCTCTTAGCGAAATAATCCGTTCGGCAGAGATCATCGAGGCAGCGAAAAGTGAAGCTATTGATAAAGACCATCGTAAAATTTGGTCTGAACTCTACAATAATTTCAGCCTTGAGGAGGCAAATGCGTTCTACTTCGCCTTGAAAAGTGCGGTGTATGGAGCGAACGAAACTGTTTTCGAACAAGGAGAGCACAAACGCAGGCTCTTTTTAATAAACAGCGGTCGTCCAAAATTAATCTATTCAATGAACGGCACAGAGGTGTTCCTAAAGTTGCTGGGGCCTGGCCAGATTGCGGGAGAAGACACATTTTTTTCGGATACTGTTTGGACCACTTCCATGATAACTCTCTCCGAAGTTGAACTGAGCTTTCTGGACGCAGACGTTCTGGAGCACTTGAAAAAAGACTTCCCTATGCTTGAATCGAAACTGCTGGATTTTGTGTCTAAGTCAGAAAAAATATTGGACCTGCTTAAAAGCAAGCAACTCGACCGCCGTCGCCAAATACGCATTCGCGTATGCGGGATAGGGACGGCGCACCTGGTGAATTCTGCAAGAAATCCGGTTGGAAGGCCATTCAGTGTGGAAATGTGTGATGTTTCTCAAAAAGGGATCAGCTTCTACGTGGGCATCACTAATAAAGAAAATGCCCATCACTTGGTCGGGAGAACACTGCACATCACGTATTGTCATCCTCAACTGGATTCGGCCAAAGCCATCAACGAGTTTGGCACTATTGTCGCTGTCCGGATTCATCCATATGCTGATTGCTCAATTCACATTGAATTCGATGACTTGCTTGGTAAAGAAACAATCGAGGATTTAAGCGAGCTCTCCCCGCAAATGCAGTAGACGAATTAATCTGGACATCGAGACCCAGGGTTGACAACGAACCTGCTTGCGGATATGAGAAAAAATAAAGGATCTCAGAATGAAACAGCAGTGTTTAGATTCAGATTAGATGGTCCTGGCCGCCCGAAGAGTTGGGCAACGCCAGAAGACGACCTTGGCCGCCTCTCGGAGTGTCGAGATTTGGAAGGGTAGGTTTTTATGGCGTTATTTGAAATCGTTTTCCGGTTGGGGCCGTATGCGAACCTGATCCTAATGTGCTATGCCGTTACATCTTAACGGTATTCGCTTTTCATTGGGCAGTGCGGAATTACTATGGCGTCCATTGATGAACTGACATTCGATCACCTAGTCGGCCAGGAAGTCGGGACGGCAGTGCTCCTCAAGGAACTCGCGCGCGGAGGGATGGCGGTTATTTTCACCGCTTATCAGAAAACATTGAAGCGTCAGATTGCGGTAAAGATCCTGCCCAAATCGCTCCTTACTCACTCGTCAGCAGAGCTTTTCCAGCAGGAGGCCGAATCTGCAGCTATCTTATCTCATCCCAACATTATTCCGATATATGAAGTTGGCGAAACTGAGGATTTCCTGTTTTTTACAATGCAATTGGTAAGAGGGCTGCCGCTTTCCCATCTAATCGAAAGGATGAAGCGGCACGTACTGCCTTCGAGGCGTCTATTCCGCACGACAGAGGCTATAAAAATCCTCATCAGCGTTCTGGACGCCCTGGACTATGCACACCGGAAGAGTATCATTCACCGGGATATCAAGCCGGCCAATATTTTGATTGAAGCCGATACTAATCGGCCCCTGATAACGGACTTTGGCATTGCCAAAGTGTTGCGCGGTCCTGAGGTGAATGCCCCAATGATTACCGGAACCCCGATTTATATGGCTCCGGAGCAGATAACAGGCGGCCCTATCGATAATCGGGTGGACATTTACACCTCGGGGGTTACACTTTTTGAATTGCTCGTGGCAAATCTGCCGCTGCCAAGCTTCGATACGGCAATGGATTTGCTTAAGTTGAAGATCGTGCTAAAGGATAAGCTGTTTCAAAAGAAGCCCTCGGCGATGAATCCGCAAATCGACCCGGAGATGGACGCGATTATCTCCAGGGCGGTGGCCTATGATCCGGAGAATCGGTATGCATCATGCCGGGAATTCATGAAAAGTCTTAAAGATTACCAGGAACGCCTCGGGGAATAACCTGATGAGCAACCTGCAGAGAGAACTTGTCACATTTAGCCGCGTCCTTGCCCTGTTATTCAACCGCGCAACGATGTATCATTCCAGCCACCCCTATGTGAAACAGACCATCGACGATTTCCATTCGGGTATCGAACGTATCCTCATCTCTATTTCCCCTCTTGTTTTCTTGATGAACCGCGATCAATTTTTTATCGACAAGGAGCCTTTACATGCCGGCGCCAACGTCAGCAGGATAGTGGCCCATTTCAATAAGGTCGGAATACAATCAGTTTCATTCGAGAGCGGCCTCGATAAAAGTGAACTCAGGACTTTTCTGGACGTTTTCACATCCCTGGACGAGTATCCGAATGCCAATGAAATGAAAAAAGCACTGGCGGCCCGGGGGGTGAAGCATATGAAAATAAACCACGTTATTTTCAAACAAGTTACCGAAGACGACGAGGTCATTTCGCGTGAAGCTCTGAAGGATCTCACGCCGTTAACGAATGAAGACGAGCAGAAGTCCAAGAAAGTCTTCATCGATATAATGCTGGAACGTCTCCTGGGCGAAGAACTCAGGGAGTTCCTTACCATAGAGAACCTCTTGAGAGACCCGGCAGCGCTATCCAAGAAAATGACCGAAATCGATCTCACCGATATCGGTGGAGGTGACGTGGAAGGCGCGCGTCCCGGGCTGGTCTTGATGCATCAGCTTGAAATGCTCGGCGAAGAAGTGGAAAAAAACCTCATCGAAGACGAAAACGCCAACCTGCCGGAAATCACCGGAGCGCTCTTCGAGATGAAGAAGCGGCTGCTGCAGGGTATTGAAGCCGAAAAGTCCTTAAATATCAAGTATTCAAATGAGGACATGATCGTTGACAAGGTAAACGAAATTACAGACAACGTCGTACTGCGGATATTACGAGATGAATACAAAACAGGAAAGACCTCCACTGTGCGTCTTGCCCAGATTGTGCGCCGGCTAGTCCCCGAACCAGCGGAACTCAAGCGACTCCTGCCTAAAATCAGATCGGTCCTGATTGGAGAGGGGATGGCCCTTACCGAATATTTGCATCTCGTTCAAGAGATCGGGAAAGAACTGCAGAGTGAGGAACTGGCCAATATTCTGCAGGAAAGTTCCGAAGAAATCGGGGTTGACGGCGAGATGCTGATAGAGGAGATCAAGAAGAATCCGGTGCAGGCAGCGGAGCTTGTATACCTGGCCGCCGAAATTCGAAAAGGTTCAGGGGACGATCAGGCTTTGTCCGATTTGCTGGTGGATTATGTCGAGCGCCTTGGTTCCAAACTTACGACGGACATGGGCAAAGATAGCAAAGTGGAGGGCGATCAGCACCTTCGTCAGGTTTTGACGTCTGTTGAGTCTGGTATTGTCGCGCGGCTCAAGGGCATGGATTTTAAAGGCGATCTGCTGGAGCGCCTGGAGAAAAGATTCAACGACCAGATAGATGGAATCCTTGAAAGAGCCAAGCTGGAATGGCTTCAATCGCGTTCGGGGAGTGCAAAGGATGTTCGAAAAGAGCTGAGCGTGCTGGAACTCTTGGAACAAACCGTTGTGGATGGAGATGAGCTTTACGAGATACTTGACATAATCCGCACAAAGGTTCAAGCTAACGAAATCGACAAAGATAATTTTGCACAAATCTATGCCGAAATCACGAAGGAGCAGGCAAGGCGTACTCAGGAAATGAAGGAAAGGATGCCCAAGGGGGTCTTGGAGGCTCCGACCCTGACCTTGTTCATCGAAAAAGAGATAATGAGGGCCAAGCGTTACAGCCTGCCGTTTTCTGCACTTTCTTTTTCACTCGTTAAGGCTGTGCCGAAGTCGGCTGTACCCTCCGGGAAGATTTCGTTTCATAGGTTTATGGCCGCCACTTTTCAAGCGATCTCAAAGATAGTCAGGGATGCAGATATTGTCGGCGAACTGGGGAAAAACAGGATAGTTGTTCTCCTGCCCATGACACCGGCAAGTCAGGTTAAGCTGGCCCTCAACAGATGCCTGAAAAAGCTTCACGCAAATCCACTCAATGTGGATGGGATACCCTTGGAAATCAAGCTTGCGGGGGTTGCCCTAGCCTATGATGCTATTCATACACCTGATGCCGGCGCGTTTATTCAGACTCTGATGAATGAACTTGCACAGATGGAAAGGCGGATCAAAAACCTGCAAGTTTACTTCTAAAGAAGATACCGTGGAAAACAGATGACGGGGAGACGCAAACCTCCCCCTCCAGACTCGCTGTTCTACTACAGGACTTCTCAATGAATCTAAGAAAAGAAAAGACCAGATGGCTACTGGAGCATGTTTCGGATGCATCCGATAAGTGGATGATTGCAGTTGAGCCGTTTCCTTTTACGGTTGGCCGTGATGAGGACTGTAATCTGGCTCTGCAGTCACAATGGGTTTCGAGGCATCACGCCCAAATCCACACTAGCAGCGGGCTGCTCTGGATTCGCGACCTTGGCAGCACCAACGGAACCTTTGTAAACCGCGAGTTGATTCAAGAATCACAATTGCTTGAGCCTGGGGATATCATAAGCTTTGGCAGGTCTGATTTCTGCCTTAAGAGCGCCGACTCGATCCGGCCCTCCAGTGCTGAAGCTACAACCAGCTTTGATTCCACTGGAGAACTGGCCCGCATGGCTTCGCTTGAGCCCAGGTTGCGGAGATTACTTCGCGAACGGAATGTAATCCCTCATTTCCAGCCTATCCTGATGTTTCCCGAGATGGAAGTGATCGGGTACGAAATCCTCGGTCGAATCGGTGAGGACGATTTGCCCTCCGATCTTGTTGAATTGTTTGATCTTGCAGCGCACATGGGTTGCGCATCCGACCTCAGCGTCCTTTTCCGGGAAAGGGGGGTGGATTTGGGAAGAAGGCTGCCCGGATCTCCTCTTTTGTTCGCGAATACAGACCCCGTCGAACTGGACCGTCTTGATGTCCTCATGGAGTCTTTGGAAAGAACCTGTGAGATGGCCCCTTCAAGTCGCATCGTCCTCGAAATCAATGAAAAAGCGGTACCGCACAAAGATCAGATGCAACAGTTCCGGGATAGATTGACGGACCTGGGCATTGCGGTGGCATTCGACGATTTTGGCGTCGGGCAGATCCGCCTGGCCGAATTGGCAAAGACGCCCCCCGACTTTCTCAAGTTCGACATCTCCCTCATCCGTCGCATTCATCTCGCCCCGAAGAGACTGCATCAGATGGTGCTCACCTTTGTGAAGGCAGCCAATGACCTGGGAATCAAGACCCTTGCCGAGGGAATCGAATGCTGCGACGAAGGCGAAACGTGCCGGCAACTCGGCTTTGAATATGCTCAAGGCTATTTCTACGGTAGACCATCACCGATCGGTGAATTTGCCGTTAGCTGAAGCGGTGGCGTCCGCGAATGGCCTATTAGAAAGGGCATCAAAACGCTCCTGAACATTGACTTCACAATGGCACGATAAATCTTTCCGTGTCCGTCACATTTGTGAAGTCTCATCAGCTATCACACTATGACTTCCCTAACCCCGGCAGCTTTTAAGAAGAGAACAGTGGATCCTGAGAAAATGACTCAATTTCTGCCGGGTATGGTGAAAGATTGAGTGGAGCCTCTCCCCGGCAATATAAAGACGCTACAAACACACCTTGCGGACGTGCTCCAGGTCGGTCAGGCCCTGGAAGACCTTGGAAATTCCATCCATCTTGAGGGTCCACATTCCTTCTTGCAATGCAATGTCCTTTAGCTCTTCGGCTCCTTTTCCCGCCCTGATTGCGCGTTTGACGGCAGGAGTTCCGAGCATGAGTTCATGGATAGCGATACGCCCGTTGTAGCCCCTCTCCTCACAATGTTCGCAGCCGCTACTTGCCATTATAGTCGCATCCTCGTAAGGAGGAATAAGGTCCAACATCTTACCCGAATGGTGAACGAACTCAGCGACGATTTCGTCGTATTCCTCACGTGTTGGCCGCTTGGGTTTCTTGCAGTAATCGCAGAGTTTTTTTGCGAGGCGTTGCGCAATGATTGCCAGGAGGGCATCCGCGAAATTAAAAGGGTCCATGCCCATATCAATGAGTCGGACAGCAGTTTCCGGGGCGCTGTTGGTGTGGAGTGTACTGAAGACAAGATGCCCGGTGAGCGAAGCCTCGATGGCGATTTTGGCTGTTTCGCTGTCACGCATTTCGCCAATCATAATGATATCGGGATCGGCCCGAAGAAATGAACGCAGAGCCTCTGCAAATGAGTAGCCAACCTTGGTATTTACCTGCACTTGGCACAGGCCGGGCTGGGTTATTTCCACCGGATCCTCGACAGTCCAGATCTTGCGCGATGGCGTGTTGACATGAGTGAGAGCCGAGTGAAGTGTGGTCGTTTTCCCCGATCCAGTTGGACCGACGCAGAGGATCATGCCATATGGTTTGCTAAGGACCTCTTTGAACCGTTCCAGATTGTATGGCATAAACCCCATTTCGCCCAGGGGGAGCGGCTTGGATGCGGAGAGCAGCCGCAGCACTACGGCTTCTTGACCTCCCACAATTGGCGTAACTTCAACCCGATATTCGAGCTTGCGTTGGTCGACCTGAATGAGGATCTTGCCGCTTTGCGGCCTGCGCCGCTCGGTGATATCAAGGCCGGAGATGATCTTTATTCGCTGGATAATGGCTCGCTTGTAGGTTGCCGCGATTTTGTGGACCATCATGCATTCTCCATCGATGCGATAGCGAATAATGACGGGATCTCTGGCGGTGCCGGGTTCGAAGTGGATATCGGAAGCCCCTCGCTTGTAAGCGTCACGAAGTAGCCGGTTGACGAGCGCGATTACTTCGGAATCGGGTTCAACTGTTTGAGAATCGTCTTCTTCATGCTCGACGGTGAACGACTGGGCCCCCTCCTCCATCGACTCAAGGAGGCTATCGACAGCATACTTATCGCCAGAATGATTCTTATGGTAATACTTGTCGATTGCCGAGGTAATTTGCCGGGAAGAAGCGACAACAAGCTCGATATGGTATTTCGTAGTGAAACGGAGATTGTCTCCAATGGCCGCATCTGTGGGAGTGGACGTGGCAACGACGAGTTTTCGACCATCGAATTCGATAGGGAATACCTGCAATCGGTTTACTAACCCCTCGGAAAGGGCTCCAAGCGCTTCCTCGGAAGGGATAATGTCTCTCAGATTGATAAAACGAAGCCGAAACTTTGTTGCAAGCGCTTGAAGGAGTGTATCTTCAGTGATAAGCCCTTTACTAATCAAAAGCTCGCCGATTTTCAGCTTTTTACCTTTTTCCTGGGTCTCGAAAGCCGTTTCTATCTGTTCACGCGTCAAAAGGCCTGCCTCGACCAGAATGTCACCGACCCTTGCATTACGCGGGATGTTCGATTTCGCCAAATCTTCCTGAATGGCTTTTTCGATTGCTTCGCGAGGGATGTCAGCGGTCTTTGCGATAACCTCTCCTATACGGCGGTTGCGAAGTTCTTCCTGAGTCCTGAGTGCCTCATCGATACGCTCGTTCGTTATGAAGCCACCATTCTGAAGTATCTCTCCGATGGGTCGCACTTCGCTGCGGCTGCGGACGCCAGAGAAAGTGAAAAAAACAGTTCGGTTTGATTCGGCCTCATTTTGATCCAGGGAGATAAAGCCCTTGAGAAACTTTCTGTCTGCAAAGACAGCCACCTTGAATGTTTCACCTGTAAGCGTCTGGACATCCTCGATCATTGCCGGTTTTTCGAATAATGTCCAAGATGGAATCTTCTTGAAGCGAATGGCGCAAATCTCGTCCAGCGAGAAGTGAAGCTGCCGTTCTTCCTCTTCTATATAGATCTCGACATCTAAGTCATTATGCGAGAAAGGTCGAACCAAAAGACCTTCAATTTTATGGCCGGTCTTAAGGTGTACAAGTACCTGGTCAACCATTGCGATTTGCTTTCCTCAGATTCATCGATCCAAAGTGTGTGAGGCTCCCTGACATCACGAAAACTTTGGAGCCGACATGTAGTAATTTGTAAGATGAGGAAACAACCAAATTGAAATTTGCCTGTTCCCTCCTAAATTAAGTTCATCAAACAGGCATATTTCCCACCTGCCCGCTGGTTGATTGCTCCATGTTCAAACAGTATTTCGGCAGATAACCGCAAATAGTTAATTCAAATCGTCCAGTTACTACGAGCAAAACAACACTGCCGGGAGAGGGCCGCAAGGTGGAGCAAAAAACGGAATCCCCATCCGCAGTTAGAGCTTTGGAACTTGACCCACACAAGTTTAGTGGAGCTTCGGTTGGATACAGATACCCAAAAAATTCCTTCAAGAAATCCATAAACATTGCCGAGTGTAGTATAGATATCCTGAGAAGAAAGCTCGCTCAGCAGGCGCCGCTTCCTGGTCTATCCAGGCCGCGTGAGCCGGTAAGGTGTTGGATTTTCCGTTTACCCGCTTGAAACGAAGGAGTAGGGTCGTGCTTCAAGGCGAAAGCATAGTTCGAACCCCGCCAGGTTTTTTCTCGGATCTCGACGACAAGGAACGAATCAGGCTTTTCAACATAGGAACGATTCGGACTCTTGCCGAAAAGGAGCTTCTGTTCAAAAAGGGATCGCCCGATAAAATCATATATTGCGTTCTAAACGGCGCATTGAAAGTTAAATCCCGCGATTCGGATGCTGTGGACTTCAGGTTCAAAGCCGGAGACCTTATTTCAGAGACCAGTCTTTCAGCCGGGCAGGGCAGAATATCGTCCGTTATTGCAGAAGAGGCGTCGGCCGTATTTTCCTTGGATCCCACTGCGTTCGCGACGCTTGGGGTCGAAACCCGGACAGCGATTCTTAAAAGACTTCACGACACTGTACTTTCACGGGTTGATGTCCTTGTGAAAGAGAAGGAGTCCGCCCAGTTTCGGGAAGCCGCTTTGAGAAGGTATCTAAAGAAGTATCGGCAACCTCTGGGGAAGTACGAGCAGTCGGAAATAATCGTTAATATTGTAAAAAACATTCCACGGCTCCCCCTTCATATCACGCAGTTGATCGAACTGCTCGCGGGCCAGAGAGCTTCGGCAAAAGAGGTGGCTGTCCTTGCAAAACAGGACCCCTCGCTCGTGGTTGACATCCTAAAGACGATAAACTCCCCCAGGTACTCCCTCCAGTCAGAAATTTCGGACGTTTCCTACGCGATTACATACTTGGGGTTTAACGAAGTCTATCAGATCGCCATATCCCGCGGCCTCATGAAATCGATTCCGGATTCGGACGAGTTCAGGGAGATTTACCGCCACTCTCTTTTCCTCTCCTACATCGCATCCGAGTTATGCCAGTCTTACGACAAGAACAGGGCAGCGCTGCTTAGCACGATTGGCCTTCTGCACGATATCGGACAAACCGTGCTCCTGCTTCTTCAAAAACAGAATCCCAAGTGGTCCCTTTTTATCGAGATGCTGGACCCCGGCAAGTTGGGCGCCATGCTTCTCAAGCAGTGGAACATCCCCAAACAGGTCTGCCAGACTATAGAATACCAGGCCTATCCGGCCTTCTGTCCTCCCGCCGAGATTCCATCGGATCAGAAAGTAAATATCGCCCTCCTCTATGTTGCCCACACAGTCTGGGACCACCTGAACAACGGACCCGTGGACGCCCTCGATCATCCCTACCTTGCCGATTATCTGCGCCAGCTCAGGTTCGGCCCCCAGGATATCGATCAAATAAAGAATCACATTCTCCAGGGCCTGAGGACAAAGCCTTTCAGATTGCCGGATTTTGTACAAAAGCAGCTCGCAGTGACCCGCCTGAGCGGTGCAGACTGACACCGGCCATAGCCAGGCTTTCATCGCCGGCCTCCAGGAAATTATCCGAAGGCCTGCAATCGTGTAGAGCCCTGAGGTAAAATGCCGAATAGGCCAGTTTTTCCGGAAAGGGTTTTTCAGATTTTTCGCCACAGCGGTGTCAATCAATTTTCATCCTTCGCAGAGTGTCGAAATTGTCTCGTACGCATCCGCGCGACTCGTCGATTTTATGGGACGAAAAATTCCAATCGGAAACAGCCGCTGTCTCGTCCGGTGTTTCCGGCTGAATACCATTTAAGAATCAGGGGTCGAGTGCCGATAATATAAGCGAAATTAGAGTGGAGAAACCTGAGATTTCGCCACCGGACATTCCCGTTGAGATTAGCGGGAATCAATCTCCAATTTGGTGTTTTGTACTTGAATGGAAAAGCTAAATCTCAAAATCCAGGACCGAGGCGGATTGATCCTTTTACAAAAATCGGTTTGACACTCGAAACAGAGGATACAAATGGATTTCATCACAATTAACATTGCTGGAAAAGAATCCATAAACTTGGTGTGCTCCCAATGCGGCTGTGCGCGGGAAATTAACGTTTCTAACTTGCCGGATATTGGCAAAGTATATAAGGTTAAATGCAAGTGCATACATCCATTTTCTGTTGCTTTTGACAAAAGAAAAGATAAACGAAAAAGAACCAAATTAATTGGAACTTATTTCTTTGAACATAGTATGACAGATAATATTATTGATGTGGTAGATGTATCTAGAGGAGGAATTGCATTCATTAGAACTGACAATAACACACTTAAAATAGGCGACCGGCTTATCATACGCTTCAACCTCGATAACTTGGAACATGATACTATTGAGTGTATTATTACAATAAGGAATATCTTTGGTAATCGAGTGTGTGGTCAATTCTTAGATATGAGAGGTGGCATGAACAGAATGTTAGGATTTTACGTGTTGTAATTTGTCTATTGGGGCTGAGTGGCAATGGATATCGAGGTTCAATTCCAGGACCCAATTCGAATACCATGTTTTTCCAAAGTATCCTCCTGGAGCCATCGGCAACCTCCATTGCTGTATTAGTTTGACTTACTATCAAGGAGTCGAACTGAATCTAATGTGCCGCCTTTTTCAAAAGGTATCATGAATTATTCAGAGTTAAAGTCTGTATTGCCCGCCCGAAGAGAATCGCAACGTCGAGGGGCGACCCCGGCCGCCTCGCGGAGTGACGAAACTCGAAGGAGCAGGCTTTTTTCGGTTTCGTTCTTCTTTTATTATACCATCATGTCACAACATCATAGGCAAAATTAAGACATTCCATAGTAAGCGGTCAGCCGAGAATCAAAATTGCAATCCGCGCTGAATCGTGAGATGCCGATGGAAAAGGTCCTTACCGAGACTTTGGTCTCACCACCCTTGGCGGAGCAAGGACTTGAGTTGCTTTGCCGCCTTGTCGATATAAAGCTTCCGATGGGCATAACATCCAAGAAGATTGGAACGGCCTTGGGCCGATTCATACCAAAAAGCGATTGAACTTGATTTCGATTTCTGCGAGTATTTGGGGCAGGTGGTTCCTGAATGATTATGGACACAATATTGCCCGGCCTGTTGCCCGTTTTTCTAACGGCGAATCTTTAAAGGTGGCTTATGGATATCGAGAACCTTTTTAACGGGTTGCTGATGGAAACAGGAAGGCCTTTGCACTTGACTGCTTGTGACCGAGTTTTTAAAGGCTATCTTGTGGGTTTCAAACCACCGGAGTATCTCGTTATCGAAGTCCCTCGATCAACAGAAATTGATGCCGCGCTCACCAATTGCAATGCGATCACTGGATCATTCGTTGTGTCGGGGACAGTGGTTCGGTTTGAGTCCTCAACTACTGCCTATCTGAAAAAACCGGCATGGCTCCTGTTTGTCAGGTATCCCTCGGCGCTTGAAAAAATCCGTGATTTGCGAAGCTCGAGCAGGGTGGAATGTAGTATCCCCTGTATGTTGGTAACTTTATTCAACCTTAGATATTACTCCGGGTTGATAGTCGACATCAATGCCGGCGGGTGTAAATGCCTTCTGGCGTCCATTTCACCCGGTCAGGTTGAAAAGTTCACCTCGGAAAAGAAGGTCCTTTTGGAGTTCGATTTGACAGGGAGCAGTGGCAAGAAAAGCTTGTCCGGTGAAGTTTTGAATGTAAAACGTGATGGCGCAAAAATCTTGCTTGGCGTCAAATTCAACCGCGATGAAGATGAAGCGACTTTGAAAGAATTGGAAGATTATGTTTCGAAAGTTGTGAAATTGCTTTCCAGGTAAGATCATGCTGCAACACCATCAGCGGGTGCGGAGAGTAAATGAAGAAATGTAATGTCATATGATTCATTGACTTTGGGCATCCCAGAAGTTTTGTCCGGCAGAATCCAACCCCAAAATACGGTTCGAATGCATACCCCACAACTTGATACATTGTTCCGGCTTACGGAGCGAATCGATGTTTTTATGATTACCTTGCATTATGAGAACCACCGCGTTGGGCGTGGGAATCGTTGTCGCGATTATACGACGTTGTTGGGCTAAATGACTGGAAGGACCAGAAACATGGAGAAGACGAGTTGCGAGTTACAGGGCAAGATTTTCCCGAATGGCAGCGTAAGCTGCGTGGGTGATCAGTGTATGAAATGCTCCGACGGGAATTGGAGTCCCGATGACTTCGAGTTCACAGTGAGTAGCGTTCAAGATTAGACTATGGCAAAATGGAGCAGTACGCAGATGAATTAGCAATGATGAATGTTTCAGATCACCTGCCCACTAATCGGCAATCTTGGGTTCAATATCTATCCTGAGGAAATCGAGCGCGTGGTCATGAAGCTCGATAAGTATAAGGTCCCGAGAAGTGTCTATTTTGTGGATGATGTGCCTAAAACGTGTACGGGCAAGAATATGCGCAGAAAATTAGCCGATCTTTTGAGGCCAGTCTGACATGCAAGATTTTCTTAGACCAACATCGATGATAGACAGCGACAACACCGTTATTCGCAACTATGGACATCAGGTGGCGGGAAGCCGTCACAATGCCGTGGAAAAAGCCGTTCAACTTTATCTCGCGGTTCGTGATGGAATTCGTTACGATCCTTATGCTCCGTTCTATCGTCCGGAACACTACCGGGCCAGCTACGTCATGGCTCGCGGGAAGAGCTTTTGCATCCCCAAGGCATCTCTGCTTTGCGCACTCGGACGAGCGAGTGGAATCCCTTCCAGGGTTGGCTTTGCCACAGTACGAAACCATCTTGCCACCAAACAGCTCTTTGAGTTCCTCGGGTCCGACCTCTTCGTTTACCATGGATTTGTTGAATTCTACCTGGAAGGGAAATGGGTCAAGGCAACACCGGCTTTTAACAAGGAACTCTGTGATAGGCACAGGGTTCCGCCGCTCGAATTCAATGGTCTGGAAGATTCAATTTTTCACGGCTACAATCTGGACAATCAGGAATACATGGAATACCTGGAATACCTGGGCAGCTACCCCGACATCCCCCTGGCTCTGATCCTTCAGGCGTGGAAGAAAACTTACGGTGAGGATCGAGTCAATGGGTGGATTGCTGATCTTGAGGCTCAGGCGGGGGAGCGTGAACAAGACTTCTACACTGAAGACCCGATTAGCCGATAGATCGCTGACCGCTTGCCCGGGCGCCCACGATCCAGTGTTCTGTTTTAAAAATCAAAGTCGAAAAAGCCCTCTTATGAAACTTCAACTTGTGGATGCATCTTACAGTGGCATAGTTGAAGTTTCCGTTTCCGTTCAAACCGCGTCCGGGGACGTGGCGGCTGCGCTGGATTCCGGCTTTCGCCGAATGACGAAATCATCGGTCCCAAATAGGGGAACCACAGGAATGCGGTTCGTCTCCTTGAGAGGAATCGCGTCAAGAATTCGTTTTTTCCGCTCTTCGTAAAGCTCCTTTCATGTTTTTTCCATATCATCTCCCATCTGATGTGTCTTTCGACTCGAAAACGCCGGAATTGATGATAGCGGATATCTCTGGCGGTTGAATGAATGTCAGATCCGGACTCTTTGCCGGTTTCGATTTGACCTTTGACAGCGTCCTTGATGTTGCCATTTTCATTAGGACAGGTGATGATTGTATGTGCTTTCAGCGTGTCCCAAAGGCTTTTTTGGGGCAGAATCCAACCCCGAGATGCACATCGGGGTTCGCTGGTGGTCAGGTTGATGCATTATTCCTGCTAAGGGGCTGCGTAGGCAGGCGGCCCTATCATCACTATTTCATCGAGGAGAAGGTTTTTATGCGCAGTCTCAAAGGAACCAAAACTGAACAGAATCTTTTGAAGTCTTTTGCCGGTGAAAGTCAGGCGCGTAACCGCTACACCTACTTTGCAGGTGCGGCGAGGAAAGAGGGATATGTGCAGATTGCCGATATCTTCGAGGAGACCTCCGATCACGAGAAGGCGCATGCCAAGCGTTTTTTCAAGTTTCTTGAAGGTGGTGATTTAGAGATTATGGCATCTTTTCAAGCGGGGAAGATCGGCACTACAGCCGAAAACCTGCTGGCTGCCGCGATGGGAGAGCATGAGGAACACAGCGACCTTTATCCCTCCTTCGCGGCCGTTGCCAAAGATGAGGGTTTTTCTCAGATCGCCGCAGTGTGGGGTTTCATCTCCGTGGCCGAGAAGCAGCACGAAAAACGTTATCGCGACCTGTTGTCCAATCTGGAGAGCGGCAGGGTCTTCAAGCGTAATGAAGACAGCGTCTGGCGGTGCCGCAAGTGCGGCTATCTGCACTCGCACAAAGAAGCCCCTCAGATGTGCCCGGCCTGTGCCCATCCACAGGCGCACTTCGAGCTGCTGGGCGAGAACTGGTAGGCAACATTCGCAATAATGCATACCAGGAAGAAAGCAGCCGATGATTTTGCTGGAGAGACGGGATGTTCCATAACATACCCAAGGCATTGCTGGATCGGATGGAGTTTCTGGAGCAGATCGATGCCAAAGACAGAAAGGATGGAACTCCCCGCGCGCAAAGGTTACGCCAGATTCCGAGAGAGACAGGCAAGTTCATAGCTGTCCTGGCTGCTGGTGCTCCGGATGGCGCCTGCCTGTAAATCGGCACAAGCGCGGGATATTCTACCCTCTGGCTGGCCGTCGCAAGCTTTACAACTGCGAGGCAGGTCACAACCTTCGAATGGTCAGAGGAAAAAGCCGAGTTGGCCCGAGAAACATTCAGGCTGACCGGCCTGGAAAATCTGGTGCGCTTCGTAGAAGGTGACGCTCGTGAGTGGTTGAAGAATTATGAGCAGATCTCCTTTTGTTTCCTCGATGCTGAAAAGGAAATTTATCTCGACTGCTACGAAATCGTTGTCCCCCGGATGGTGAAGGGGGGGCTTTTAATAGCTGATAACGCGATTAGCCATAAGGAGGCCCTTGAGTCTTTCATAGAAAGAGCCCTATCGGATGAAAGAGTGGACTCTTTGATCGTTCCGATTGGGCGCGGAGAACTGGTCTGCAGAAGGGTCTGACAATCTGACACTTCCTGCAAACCGGCTTGGCATAATATGACGGCATTGAAACGACACGATCGGATAAGAGTTTTTGCTTAGTCTACCGGAGTTCGCGGGCTCAATTGGCGACGCCGGCGCACGGTAACCCTGCCCAACGAGAGATCACTTCATAAAGGTTCCCCTGGTGGGACAAGAAACCCAGAGAATGAATCGGGCCACTTACCTGCATTTTTATTTGAAAGCCTCACCAGGCCCAACGCCCATGGCCTTCAAAATTTTCGCCAAAGGGCGAAAGCCCGTAAATGAAGCCTGAAGCATGTTGGCTCCCACGTTAGTTTCCTGTCGGCAGCTCGCACCGTACTTCCGTCGTGGAACCTTCTCCTGCAAGCGGGCGAAAACACATCTTTGTGCCGCCACAAATGGGGCACCTCCAGATTTCAGGCAGGTCTTCAAATTTGACTCCTTTGGGGATTTTCCCTTTCCTGTCCCCTCTCTCAGGATCGTACAAATACCCGCAGTTACTCGTTTGGCATTGCCATATTTCTTCTGGATCAGACATAAGTTTACTCTCCGTCATGGTGTTGATCGTTGGGTCTTTTGTCTCAAAATATGGAAACAGGGTGGAAACCGCTCCGGACTTCATGTGGAGTTTTTTGCACGTGCTCTGCCTCAGTTAATTTCAGCGCGGCAGTGGCAAGAATAGTTATCTTCGGATAACCAGTCAATAGGTCGGGCTGCTTCGGATACCATTTCTTGAATTTAGAATCACAACGCCTCAAAATGAGGATGGAAATCAATGTCCCGATAGTTGCCAACTGGCAGGCATTAAGAGTCCACCATCTCTAAATAAAAGCCTGTTAAATGATTACCTACCCTACCTTGAGGAAAACGAGGTGCGAATCAGCGTCTGAATACCTTGCGCCGCTTCGTCAAACCTACTGCCTTTGACCTTCCCGAATCACCTCTCATTGCGGCTCATTTGTTTTCTCGCCATACGCCATGTAGTAGACCAATGGCACAACGATAAGCGTGAAGAAGGTCGAAACCGCTATGCCGAAGATCAAAGCCCAGGCCAGGCCGGAAAAGATGGGATCAAGGGTGATGGGCCAGGCGGCGAGCATGGCGGCAAGCGACGTGAGGAAGATAGGCCGGGTTCTGAGCGCACCGGCCTCTATGAGAGAGCGAACGAGAGGTTTACCCTCCTTTTTTCGTTCCTCGACGAATTCGATGAGCAGGATCGAATTGCGGGTGGCAATCCCTGACAGGGCGATCATGCCGATCATGGCCGTAGCCGTAAAGTAGACCGGATTTCCCCAGCCACCCACCGGATGGCTCGTGATCATGTTCAGAAGCCAAAAGCCCGGGAGAATGCCGATGACCGAAAGAGGAAGCGCAATGAGCTGGATCGCCGGAAGAAGATAACTCCCGGTCTGGTATAGAAGCAGCAGGTAAATCCCAAGCACTGCAACGCCAAAGGCAATACCCAAGTCCCGAAAGACGCTCAGTGTGATATCCCATTCCCCTTCGCCGGACCAGACGATGTCGAATCTTTTGAGCTGCTCATCCTTTCCAACCTTGTCTTCCAGGGTAAGCACCGCATTGGGAGGCGGTAGTCCGGCCGTTTCTCCAAAAACGTAGACGACCGGGTGCAGATTTTTGTGATAAACGGGCTGGTCGATGGTTTCATCTTCGAAGGCTCCAAGCTCTGTGAGAAACACTCTCTCGCCGGTCATGCCCCGGATCATGAGTTGATTGAGGCTCGCTTCGAGTGCCCGGTCCCGTTTCTCGAACCGCAATTTGATGAGGGTAGGATTGACCTCATCACCGAGCCGAAGTGAGCTCGGGGCCGTTCCCATCACCGTTCCCTGGAGAGCCTCGGCGATCTGCCGGTCGCTTATTCCGTGAAGCGAAGCCTTGGTCCTGTCTACTCGAAAAACGGCCTTTCGCTCGGGAGCCACCAGGATATCGTCCACATCCACAACACCTTGAGTGGACTCCATAATACCCCTGACTTCTTTGGCTGCTAAGCAAAGATCTTCGTAAGGCTGACCGATCCGGCCGTACACTTCGGCGACCAAAGTTGAAATGACCGGAGGACCCGGCGGGCTTTCAACGATCTTGATGTTGGCGCCGAAATGGCCGGCGATGCGTTTGAGATCGTTCCTCAGTCTCAGGCCCAGGGCATGGCTTTGTTCGGTCCTCCGTTTCTTGGCGATAAAATTGATGCGCAGGTCCCCCACATTGGCTCCTTGTCTCAGGTAGTAATGGCGTACCATGCCGTTGAAGTCGATGGGGCTCGATGTTCCTGCAAAAAGACCTACATCGGTAACCTCGGGAACGCGCACCAGATATTCGGAAAGGGCATGCGCAGCAGCCTGAGTGGTTTCGAGAGCCGTCCCTTTTGACATATCGACAACCACCTGAAGCTCGTTCTTATTGTCAAAGGGAAGCATTTTGAGCGGTACACGCTGGGATAGGACCAGCCAGACGGCGAAAACCAACAGAACGGCAACAGTCCCCAGAATTCCCAGCCGAAGGCTCCTGTGGCGTATGATGGATTCCATCACGCGGTCGTAGATCTTGAAAAGAGTTGTATCTTCAAGGGAAAAGGCTTTTTCATGCGGTCTATTGTAGACTCCGCCCAGCATGTGGAGTGAGAGCCATGGGGTGATAGTGAAGGCAACGAGCAGACTGATGAGCATGGCGACAGGCACATTGAGCGCCATGGGAGCCATATAGGGTCCCATCATCCCCGTAATGAAAAACATGGGGATGAAAGAAATGATTACAGCCAGGGTGGCCAGGATAATTGGAGGGCGCACCTCGTTGACGGCGCTCACGACTGCCTGAAACGGCGGCTCCTTTCGCATGGAAAAATGGCGATGAATATTTTCCACATCCACGATGGGATCGTCCACTACCAGACCAAGGGACAGAATGAGGGCAAAGAGGGTCACACGGTTGATGGTGTAGCCGAGAAAGTAGTTGATGAGCAGAGTGAAGCTGAACGTGACCGGCACCGCGAAAGCGATGATAATTCCCTCGCGCCACCCCAGAGAGTAGGCCAAAAGCAGGACCACGATGGCAATAGCTATCAAGAGCGCTTCCACCAGATCATTTACCTTCTCATCGGCGGTTTTTCCGTAATCCCTCGTGACACGCAGATGAACTCCCTGGGGCAGCACCTCGCGGGAGAAGCGTTCGGCTTCCTTTCCTACTTCTTCCGAGACCCAGACTGCATTGGTGCCCTTCCGCTTGGCCACGGCCACAGTCACCGAAGGGTAGTCCTTGAATGGCTCGATCCCTGAAGGCAGAACCGAATGTCCGCCTACTTGGGCCGGATCGATGGGGGAGTAGGCTTTTCTGCCGAAAGCAATGGTCGAATAGGTCTCCGGTTCGGCTGGACCGTCCCTTACCGTAGCGACCTCACTAAGATAAACGGGCCGCATCTCCCGCACCCCGACGATCAGATTCTCGACCTCACGGACCGAAGCCAGAAAACGCCCTGAATCCAGCCGCACCTCCTCGTTATTGGAGACCAGATTTCCCGAAGGGAGGGCCACGTTCGCTCCCCGTATGGCCTGCTGAATATCCTGAAGCGTAATTCCGCGACTCGCCATGCGCTGGGGCGAAAGCGCGACTGTGATCTGCCGTAGGCGGCCTCCAACGATAAAAGTGCGCCCTGCGTTTTTCACCGCCTGGAGCTGGGTTTCGAGCTCTTCGGCCATACGGCGCAAATGATAGTCGCTGTAGCGGCTGCTATAGAGCGTTAGATTTACGATGGGCACGTCATCGATCTCGACGGGCTTAACGACCCATCCGGTAACTCCGGGCGGGACCTGGTCGATATTGGACTGTATTTTGTTGTACAGCTTTATCCAGCTTCTCTCCCGGTCTTGACCAACATAGAAGCGTACAGTGATGATAGCCTGGGATGGGAAGCTTGTGGAATAGACGTATTCCACACCGTCGATCTGGTAGAGAAGCTTTTCAAGACGGGTGGAAACTTGCCGTTCGACTTCGCGGGCGGAAGCCCCCGGCATGTTCACCATCACGTCGGCAATGGGGACTACGATCTGAGGGTCTTCTTCCCTCGGAGTGATCCATAGGGCTACGGCGCCTGCAATCAGGCTGATGAGAATCAGGAGGACCGACAGGTTGCCGTGCAAAAAGGCCACGACGATACCGGTCATCCAGTTGTGTTGCGAGCGGGGCTGCCGGCTTTGAGGTCCGGTTTCCGAATTCCCGCTGTCGATTCGAGGATCGCTCACTGGATAACGACCTCCTCGTTTTCCCCGAGTCCCGATAGCACCTCAATGAGGTCTCCGTGTCGTTCCCCGAGCGTAACGAAGCGGCGTTGAGGATATCCGTCCATGTCGATCACTTCCACAAGGGGAAGCTGACCGACCTCACTCACGGCTCTAGAGGGAATCACGAGTGCATCATACTGGCTGTAAGGAATTCGGAGACGCCCGAAGAGGCCATTTACCAGTCCCTGCCCGGCCGGCAGGCTTACCTTCACGAGGACCGTCCGTGTACTGGGGTCCGACTGTGGAACGATTTCCCGGATTTTTCCCTCTGAAGTCAGATTCAGGGCATCGATGCGAACTTCCAGATCTTGGCCCGTTTTCATGTATTTGATGAGGGATTCGGAAAGGGCGGCATGCAGTTCGGGGCGAGAAGGGGTTTCCAGGAAAAAAAGCGGCTGACCAGGTGAGGCCATATCGCCCACATTAACCATCTTTCGGACAAGCTGGCCTGTGAAGGGAGCCTGAATCACTGTGTAGCTCAGCATGGCCCTGGCTTCGGTAATGGCAGCCTCCGCCTGCTCCTTCTGGGCCTGGGCCCTTGCGATTTCGCCCTGGGCCGCCTGTACTTCCTGGAGCGCCGCAGCAGCCTGGGCTTCGGCTATGTCCTTCTGAGCACGTGCATGCTCCAGTTGCTGGCCGGTTGCGGCCTGATTGCGCCGCAGATCCTGGTAGCGGCGATAATCGGAGAGATCCTTTTCCTTACTGGCGCGCGTGGATTCCACCTGCGCCCTGGCTGCCGCTACTTTCGCCCGGGCCACTTCGACAGCCCGATCCATGGCCATGGACTGCGATTGAGCCTGCCGAAGCTTTGCCTGTATATCCCGGTCGTCAAGACGTGCCATGATGGTCGGGGTACCATTCCCATCGCTTCCGACGACGTTATCCCCTTCATGGACGAGAATTTCTTTGACCTGAGCCATAATCCGGCTCGAAACCTGCGCCTCATTTTGAGCTCGAAGCGTCCCAACCTGGTCGATTATGAGAGGATAGACTCTCCGTTCGACTTTCACAGTATTCAACTTATCCGGTTGCGGCTTGGACGCCGGTGGTCCCGAGTCGACCTTTTGAACAAAAGCTCCCGCAAGCCACATCATCATGACAATCAGCAGTCCCAAAACGCCCAGCCCTTTACCTGCTTCACGCAGAATAGTGCGATCCACATATTTTCCAGGTGTTTCATTCATCGCGAGCCTCCGTCAATATTCCTTCGGCAAAGTCGCCCAGCGATTGCTTGAGGAGGGCCTGAGAGATTTTTACTTCAAAGAGGGCGGCTGTGTAGGAGACCTCGGCCTGGTTCCAGGCTACCTCCGCCTGTAACAGGGAATCCACCGCGACAACCTGATTGCGGTAAAGATTCCTCACTTCTTCCAGGGCCTTTTCAGCCCATTGCTTTCTTTCTTCCGCCACCTTCATCTTTTCTGCAGCTTCCTGAACCGCCAAGGTTGCCTGGTTGACCTCAAGGGCGATATCCAGAGCTACTTCTTTGCCTCGGGCCTCGATTTCCTTGAGGTGGTTGCGCGCCTCCCGGATTCTTGAAGAGGTCGCTCCCCCTTCAAAGATCGGCCAAGTGGCTTGGATGCCCACCATCCAGCTCTCAGCGTTTTTGTTGAGATCCTCTGAATCCCATTGGGACCAAGCGCTCGCAGCCACTTTAGGCAATAGCCCTCCCCTGGCAGACTTAACCCTTTCTCCAGCGGATTGGACCAGGGATCGAACTGCCGCCATCTCGGGACGGTTGTTCAATGCCTTTTTGACCAGGGAATTCGTGTCTTCCGGGTCCTTTTCAGATATAGAAGGCGAGGAGACAACCAGCGCCGGATCGGGAATTTCTTCGGGGGTAATCGATCTTGCCAGAAGGCGCTCGAGACCGGCCTGGAGCTTGCGAGCTCCTGTACGGGCAGCCACAAGATGGTCACGGGCTTCAGCGGTGCGCACCTTGAGGCGAAGCATCTCGCTTGGCAAAGCCATTTCAGCATGAACGCGCGCTTCGCCCAATCGCTCATCTGTTTTGGCGGCATCGAGAGTTCGCTCGGCTACCCCGATAAAGCAAAGTCCATTCAGCCAGCGATAGTAAGTTTCAGACACTTTAGCCACCAGACGATTGCGGCCGGCCTGCAGTTCAGCTTCAATGGAACTGTGCTGCCCCAGTGCTGCCTTTCTGTCGTACCACCTGCTTCCTCCCTGGAAAAGAACCCATTCTGCCTGAATCCTCGATGCCGAATTCTGCTGCTGGCCTGGATCGTTGAAATTGATAGTAGGAGTGAAGCGTCTTTGATTGATAATATCCATGAGAGCATAAACCGGATTGTCGGTGACGTTGAAATCCTCGGAAAGGACCAGTCTTGGATAGAAGGATGCCTCGGCCTGTTTTACCTGCTCTGATGCCGCACCGATTCGCTGTTGGATTTGCTCCAGTTCGGGGCTGGCTCTCAGGGCTTCCTCAGTGGCCGAATCCACCGTAAGAGGTCCGGTTCGAACACCGGCAGGTCCGGGGGGTGACTCCTCTATCTGTTTCACGATGAGGTTGGTGGGCAGGGGATCTTTTTCCATCGCAAAGGTATGATCTTGACCGGCACAACCCTGTAATCCCATTCCGATCGCCAGCAACAGCAAGAGTGAACCCGGAATTTTGCCCCAGGTTGATCGAAACAAGCGTCTCCCCATTCTTACCCCTCCAGAAACGATCGATATCGAAATAATGCCTGGACCAAGGCCTTTTGGTAGTCAAGGTGCTTTCTTAATGGTTCGGGCACGTAGTGGAACGGCATGAGGGAATTTACCTCATGCGCCGTTTCATCTTCGCCTGGATGCCATGTGATCGTCAGAAGAGAGTGTAACGAACCTTATCACCATCCTTGAAGCCCCTGGCAAGCTCCATGTGCCGCAACGTTGCGAAATTGTTTTGAAACTGCGCTTCGCTTATGCCGAGTTGTCCGCAAATC
>JBKQLC010000072.1:0-3774 GCA_052147195.1 Syntrophobacteraceae bacterium | reverse complement strand
CGATGCCTCTTGATCGGTTACGGCGATAGCTCGATGAATTTCCAACTTCGGGCATGGACCGATCAGTTCGATGACTGGCAACAGATCAGCAGTGACTTAGCCTCCGCCGTCTACGATGCTGTGATCGTGGCAGGTTTTCAGTTCCCCTTTCCTCAGCGCGAAGTCCGCCTGCTTCGCGATGCTGACGCCTGCTCCATTTCGAAAAAAAACGTGACAGATCATGAGAAAGCCGTTTAGCGTCGCATGCCGTAAATTGACCGGTATTCGGCCGCTCGAACCGAGGTATAGAAGCATGTACAGCCACACTGTGTTTACACTCCAGAGAGAAAAGAGCATGAATTCTCAGGCCGTTTGATGACACGCGCCGGAGTGAAGCCTTATGTTTGATTAGAGGCTTTAAAACTTTACACCAGTAGTACTTTAATGCGAGCAAACAAATTCTGGAGGGTTGCCATTCTGGGCCTTTTTCTGGCAGCAAGCACGGCTTCGGCCGCCGTCGCGCAACAGGAGCCCACGACGGCCAAGGAGCCGGACCCGTTCGTAGTCCTGCGGCAAATGTGTGACTACCTGAAATCACTCCAACAGTTTTCTTTTCACAGCGATGTGACCGATGACCAGGTCTACCTCGATGGGAAAAAACTCCAGTACGGTATCGATATGGAAACGTACGTGAAGCGGCCCGACAGGCTTCGTGTCAACGCCGTTGGGGATCTGGTGAAGAAGCAGTTCTTTTTCGACGGCAAGACTATCACCCTGTATGACAAGAATGAAGAAGTCTACGGCGTCATCGATGTTCCCCCCAGTATAGAGGAGGCCCTCGATAAAGCGCACAAAGACTTCGGTCTTCGGGTGGCTCTGACCGACCTGGCCAGCCCTCAGCTTTGGGATCACGTTTCCAGCAAAATAGGGCACTCTCTTTATGTAGGCTTACACAAGGTGCGCGGCGTCCTCTGCCATCATCTGGCTTTCGATGGAAGCGATGTCCAAATCCAGGTTTGGGTCGATGCCGGGAAGAAGCCATTGCCGCTCAAGGTCGTTTTCACTCAGAAGAAATTGGAAGGCTCTCCCCAATGGACCGCGTATCTGAGTGATTGGAAAACAGCTCCACATCTGGCGGATGCTCTGTTCAAATTTACTCCGCCCAAGGGAGTCCAGAAAATCAAGTTCTTTCCAGCGAAGCAACCGCCTGCTCCTGGTGAAGAAAAAGGAGACAAGTCATGAAACAGTCAAGTTTCAAGTTCCTTATGACTGCCATTTTGGCTGGAGCTTTGGTGGGGTCCCCATTCCTCCTCGACCAGTCTGACGCCAGGGGCTTTGGTGGCGGTGGCGGCTTCCACGGCGGTGGCGGCTTCCACGGAGGTGGAGGCTTCCACGGAGGTGGAGGCTACCATAGTGCCGGTGGCTTTGGCGGCGGCAGTTTTCGTGGGGGCGGAGGTGAAAGTTTTCATGGGGGCGGAGGTGAAAGTTACCATGGGGGTGGAGTAAGCAGTGGCAGCTTCAGTCACGGTGGTGGATATGCTACCGGTCCGCACGGAGGGGGAGTCGCAGAAGGCCCGCGTGGAGGCGTCGCTGCAGAAGGCCCACACGGGTACGGAGCTGCTGAAGGGCCGCACGGCGGCGAAGCTGTGAAGGGACCGGAGGGCAATTACGCCGCGGAAGGCCGATACGGCGGCACCTACGAAGGCTACCATGGTGGGAGCTATTCCGGTGGAAGCGTCAATGTCAATCAAAGCGTAAACGTGAACCAGGGTTGGGGAGCCTATACAGGATCTGCCTGGGGCGCTGCAGCCGCCGGGGCCGCAGCCGGGCTCGCAGTGGGCGCAATGGCGGCCTCCCTGCCTGCGGCTGCTCAACCGGTGGTGGTAAACTATCAAAACTATTACGTCGCAGACGGTACTTACTATCAACCCTGCTACAATGGGGCTGAGGTTAACTACTGCGTGGTTGACAATCCGAATTATTAGGGCCTGATCGAGCTTACCCGATGGCTCTTCTTTCATTGAGGAAGCGAGATGGGCGGTCGAGTAGAGCGTGTGCGCATTAGGGCCGCTACGTCCTTGAACTAGGCACGAGGGTGCTAAAAATCTTGATGTCCGGGCCGTCATTGAATCGCATCGTCTCTTTGTGTATGACTGTGCCGGACTTTCTCCCCTTTAACATTACACCTCCGAACGGCCTCAAATGGGGATTTCACCCCATTGCGTGTCAGGAGTGAACTCTTATCTGTAATTGATTAGCTCAAGATCCCTGCCACACGAATGATTGTAGCACTGCTAAAACCTGGGACACCACGATCACGAGATGGTCCGGTTCAACTTTAGCTGTCCTTTAAGAACTGCCTGTTGGTTATCTCGCCATGGAAAAACATAGTGACACTTATAGAAGCCTGCGCGCGGGAGGGTCCGCAACGTGCCGATCCTGGCCGAAGAGCTGGAAATGCCGGAACGCCGAACGAATTCTGACGAATGAGACACGACTTAAACCGGAAAGGATTCATATAGACAATGAACGATACGAACACGAACAGAGCCGGCTGGAAGTCCAAAGCTATCCACGAAATGGCCGAGTATTACATCGTCTTCATGTACCTGGCCGTTTTTTTCGGTTTATTTACATGGTATCGCAGATTGATACTGTCCGAGTATCAAATCAGCTATTTGCATTATGGGGTTGCCGTAATCCAGGCGCTGGTTTTAGCCAAAGTCATCCTGGTGGGGCGCGCTTTACACCTGGGCCAGCGGCTTAAAGACCGTCCGTTGATCTTGCCAACCGTATACAAGGCCATTGTCTTCAGCATATTTGTGGCGATCTTCGGTGTTGTCGAACACACCATAATCGGATTGCTGCACGGGGAAGGCATTGCGGGAGGCTTTGAAGAGCTTATGAGAGCAGGCAAGGACGAATTGCTCGCCAGATGTATGATCATGTTTGTCGCTTTTATACCCTTTTTCGCTTTCGATGAATTGGAACGGGTGCTGGGTGAAGGGAAATTAAGCAAACTGCTTTTCCGGAGAAGATCGGCCACGGAATCCGACCTGCCCAGGAATGAAATGCCTTGACACTGAGCGACTTGGAGAAGAAGTGGAAAATACATGACGACGAGTGATTCTCCCAAAGCCTTTCATATCATGGCCAAGCCTACGGGTTCGGCCTGCAATCTACGTTGCGGCTACTGTTTTTTCCTGAAGAAGGAGAGCCTCTACCCTGGAAGCAATTTCAGGATGTCGGCGCAGGTCCACGAGGCCTATATCCGCCAACTCCTGGAATTCCATCGGACTCCCCGGGTTACCGTTGCCTGGCAGGGAGGCGAGCCCACGCTTATGGGACTCGATTTTTTCAGGCATTCCGTCGAGTTCCAGAAAAAGTACCAGAAACCAGGGACCCACATCGAAAACACCTTCCAAACCAACGGCATCCTGCTTGACGACGAGTGGTGCCGGTTCTTCCGAGAGAACGATTTCCTCGTTGGACTCAGCATAGATGGCTCCCGTGAATTTCACGATTTCTACCGCAAAGACAGAGCAGGCAGAGGGACCTTCGACAAAGTCGTGCGAGCCGCACGACTTCTCCGGAAACATGATGTGGAATGCAACATCCTTTGCACGGTCAATTCGAAAAATGCGGACTATCCTCTCGATGTCTACCGGTTCTTCCGCGATGATCTCGGATTTTCCTACATCCAGTTCATACCGATAGTGGAGCGGATGGATAATCCCCTCTGCCCCCCTTTAGAAAAGGGGGGAGAACTTGGGGAGATGGTCACGGATAGATCGG
>JBKQLC010000071.1:0-7532 GCA_052147195.1 Syntrophobacteraceae bacterium | reverse complement strand
CCCGAGGAAAATTCAGCGCGGGACCGCAATTGCGGCTCTGGCGCGCTGCCTTGGTTTTGACCCCGGTATGCGCTCAAAAGGGGAAACTGCAGCCGGAAAAAACGTGTATATTCTTGATACTCTGGGTGAGCTTGCAAGGATATACGCGATTTGCGATATTGCCTTTCTCGGCGGGAGTTTTGCCGAAATCGGAGGGCATAACCCCCTTGAAACGGTTGCCCAGGGCAGGCCCGCATGTTGGGGACCACATTTTTTCAATTTCGGTGAAATCGAAAGGGAGCTTCTGGACGCGGGGTGCGCTATGAAGGTATCTTCCGAAAGCGAGTTGGAGGATTTCCTCAAAAAGGCCCTCAGTGATGCCGCTCAGATCGCAGAAATGACGGAAGCCGCTCAGCGTTTCACTTTCTCACAGAGGCATACCGCAAGGCGCATAGCTTCCGTTTTGCTCGAAAAAATCGGATAGCGGCCAAACATCCCCACAAGCGCCAACTTAAGCCCCTCCTTTCGCGATGTATATGCACGACGATATAAATAGATGCGCAATGAGTGTAGGGTGGGCGCGGCGCTTTATCGTGCCCACCAATTGTGACTGCTTCCCGCTCGCCGCTTCCCGCTTCCCGCTCGCCGCTCCCCGCTCCCTGCTCCCTGCTCCCTGCTCCCTGTTCACTGCTCACTGTTCACTGCTCACTGTTCACTGACTTTGGGTCATGACTTCCGCCGGCGGGCGGTTTCCTGATGCATTTCATATCTTGGGACAAGGCCCGATTCACAAGTTGGCAAGCGATGTTGAGACTACATTCGTCAGCCCCTAACTTCTTTCTTGCTCTGGCAAGCACCGATGCCCACCTCGATTGACTGAAATACCTTAAGTCATGGGAGGAATTGGGTCCTAAATGCATGCCTCACTTCGTTCGAGGATCGCTCACTCGAATTCCTTTATAAATGGAGACAAAATAGTCCGCCTGCCACATTCTAGATTGTTGGGACATTTCCACTTGTACCACTGGCCTGCATTACCATTTGGCGAGTTTCGCATCGAGATATATTGTATTAAATGCAATGCCAATGTAGACTTGAAGGCGACGATGAGCCGGGCGGTTTTTTGCTACATGGACTCATCGCTGTTAAGCACCGGCTCAGAACGAAGAGGGACGTGACTGACATTCTCTCGACAAAGCAACGGTCCATCACAATGTCCAAGGTGCGTAGCGGGGATACGAAGCCTGAATGGATTCTCCGTGCCGGTCTGCACAGACTTGGGTTCAGATACCGGCTCAGGAACAAGCACCTGCCGGGACAGCCGGACCTAGCGTTCCCTAAATTTCATGCGGTTGTTTTCGTTCATGGGTGCTACTGGCATCGACATCCAGAATGTAAAGATGCGAGTATGCCTAAAAGCAACGTGGATTTCTGGACCCGGAAGTTCGCCGAAAACGTGGAACGTGACCGACGCACCGAAGAACAACTCTCTGCGATGGGTTGGCGAGTGATGGTAGTTTGGCAATGTGGGTTGGTCAAAAGAACGGTTGAGACGATCCGTAAGGTTGCTCTTTGGCTTAAAGAGGGGGCCGCTTCCGGCGACCAGTTCGGTTACGGTGGACCTATTATGGATCGCGCAGAATTGTTGGCGGTAGCTGAGAAAAGAGTACGATTCCGCATTGCTTCTTATAAGAAGAAATCGAATTTAAGTGGGGCCGAGGGAAAGGAGGGTGACCAATAATGAAGACAGCTAAGTTTGCGGTGATCGACCTGTTCTCGGGCGCTGGCGGGATGAGCTACGGATTTCACAAGCATACGGCTTTCAAAATAGTCGCCGCAGCGGATGCAGAACGGGGGAAGCCAAGCACTGGCGCGGGCAAGCTACAGTGCAATAAGACTTATGTTCGAAATATCGGTGTGAAGCCCGCGTCAATCGATCTGTCGGAAATTGCGCCAAGGCAGTTGAGGTCAGCACTTGCGCTGCCCGAAGAACTACCCATCTCTGTTCTATTGACCTGTCCTCCATGCACGGGGTTTAGCCGGGCTGTTCCTGAAAATCATTTGAGAGACGACCAGCGGAATAGCTTGGTCCGCCGCTCGGCAGAATTTGCCGTCGCGCTTTCCGCCGACATTGTGGTAATGGAGAATGCGCGCGAGTTGATTCGGGGCAATTTCAAATATCACTATGAGTGGTTCAGGGAACACCTGGAAAGCCATGGATACAACGTTTTCGGTAGAACATATATGCTGTCGCGATTCGGCCTTCCACAGATTCGGGAACGGGCAATCGTCATTGCAGCTAAACAACACCTTCCACTCCACACCCTGGATAGTTTGTGGGACGGATGGCACTTGAAAGACGAAGCCCTGACTGTTAGGAGGACCTTCAGCGAGATCTCGCCTGAGGCTGACGGGTTTCGTGCTGTTCCTGAATTTTCATCGGAATCGGTGCGGCGACGAATTGCAGCGATTCCCAAGGACGGAGGCTCGTGGATGGATCTTTTGCAGCGCTCCGATGCCGAAGACCTGCTGACAGATTCGATGAAGCGAATCGTAGCAGGAAAACGGTTCGGATCCTACCCCGATGTCTATGGGCGTATTGCTTGGGACAAACCTGCGCAGACGATAAAGCGGGAATGCTCACACGTAGGAAACGGGCGCTACGCTCACCCTGAGGAAAATCGCCTCTGCACTGTGCGTGAGATAGCAGCGTTGCAGGGCTTTCCCGACTATTTCGTCTTCAATGGGGCTGCGCTTTCTAACATGTACCGCCATATAGGTGATGCAGTACCCCCGCTAATCTCTTACCAGTTAGCTCACCTTGCCTGCTGGATTCTGACGGGGGAGCAACCGCAGGTCGAAGAAATCATTCTTCCCGGAACCCACTTGAGCAGCCTCGATCTCGTGCGGAAAGGGCAACGGGAGCTTTTCCATGTTTGATTTCACCATGTCCGTAACTGAAGCCGAAGAACGACGACTTCGGGAGTTCATCACCGCTCTGAGAACCGATTGTGTGGCACGGATGAATTCAGAATCGATATTTAATGCTGAGAGCTTTGAGAGTGAGTTCCGATCGAAACTTCTTACCCATCACTGCTTCATGGGCTCGCCACTCTTCCAAGAGAGTTTCGATTCTGCGTTTATCGCTGCATGCTCTTACGCGGGTCATCAAATAGAATTGGCGCCAGTCGGGCAACGTTTTTGGGATGTGAGAATCGGCGGAAGGCGAATTAGTCTCAAATCATCCAAGGCCAAGAGTCTACGAAGTGAAACGCTCCACATAAGCAAACTCACCGAAGCTGCGTGGATTCAGGATTGCAGGACTGCTGCCAAACGGTGTGAAGAAACACATCGCCTGTTTCGGGAATATTGCGGGGAGGTCGACGTGATCGTGCAACTTCGTTACTTCCAGTTGCAGCATCTTTATGAGCTTGTTGAAATTCCTGTGACACTTTTCTCCCAGGTACTCAACGTAGGCAAGGCACTTTTCTCGGCAGATGGTCCTACGATCAATATCCCCATCGGTAAAGTCCCCTGCGACTTCACTCTGAAACTGGACCGATCCGATGCTAAAGTTACAATCGCCAACATCAATAAAGGACTGTGCATGGTGCATGGTACTTGGCAGCTTTGCATTTGATTCGTTTAATTGGCGCATCTGGCAGCACGAAAATCATCGAAGGTTGAGGTAGGCGGAACGTATCGTGAGCAGGCCGAGATTCCTCAACAGGGAACTGGACATGCTACCGTCTTTCAGCGCCACAGTTAACATTTTAAAATCATTTTCGTTATGCAATCCGGATATATCTGGATTTCACACGTTGGCAAGGTGTGTGAACTGCCGCAGGGCTATATTTGAAACCACCTTTTTTGCGATTGGTCACGTACAGTGGCAAGGTGGGTTGATTTTGTTGAATTAGCACCAAGAGGGATGTAGAATCGGAATAAGCTCGGATAATTGCTATCAGGGCCACCCGGACAGAAAGATTGACAGGAGGGGACTGTATGCCAACATTCGATGCATTGTATTATCCAAATTTTGAACCGCCTTACCAGTGGCTACGAAGTTTTCTCCTGTTTTTCGACAGAATTCAAAGTATCGTCCCTAATGATGTCAATTTCGAACCTTCTATAAATGTCCGCAAGATACTCGATACATTTCCTGATGCCTTTAATACTATCTCTCCAAAAACCGAAGATATCGCTTTAAACACTCTAAACCTTGATAGAATGCGCAAAGCCTTTCAGCTCATTAAGGGCCAGTCTCTGGCCGGGGAATCCAAGAAAATCGAGGTTTGTATCGAGAATGGAGCAATTCGGATACCAGATCATGTTTTTCTTCACGACAGGAAGATAGCCGATAATGTCCGCTCTCTCCTTGAGGAATTCAAACTTGTCAAGTCAGATTTTGGCAGATTTGCTGAATTGATGGGAGCGGACAACTTTTCAATTGTAAATGAGCGTGCAAGCAATCTTATCCTTTCGCTTGTTGCTGATAACATTGGTAAACGATATGGTATAAACACAGTGACTGACAGTAGTGTAGATTTTACGGTAAATGCTCTGAATGCTATGGGAAGTTCATTGCTTGAACCGACCACACTACTTGCTAGCTCGATTATTAATCTTGAAATCCCGGAAGACATAGGTCGTATAGAGATCTCCAAATATAAAGAAATTCGAGATGCGTATTCAGATATTCGTCAGCCATTTCACAGGCTTTTAGTTGATCTTACCAATCTATACCGGCTCGATCATATTGGAGACATGCAGGTTTTGCGCGAGAAAGTGTCCGAGATCGCTAAGGAACTTACATCTGAGCTTAATAAATTCAGAAAGTCAAAGTTCGGCCGTAGCCTCAGGAGGTGGATGCCGATAGGAATTGGAGGGTTGGCATCTTTGGCCGGTGCTGCTTTCTCAGAACCTTCCATTTCATACACCGCGGCCGGGGTGACAGTTGTGGTTCAAATAATCCAAGAAACCCACTTTTTCAAACAGGAGTCCTCAAATCAAGAAGAGGTACATAGAATGATAGCAAGAATGAAAAAGGACATATTGACAGCAGCACAGGTAAAGTCCCTCGTCTGAACCAGAAATGAGCAAGGGGGCAGCCCTCTAAAAAAAAGGGAACCACCTTTACTTTGTAGGAGTCTATGACCAGTGGGGATATTTGAAACAATCTCTAAAGACTATGGGTGCAAGTTCGAGGCCCTAGAAGGTGTGAATGGTTTGGAAAAAGTGTCAGCTTTTTCAACTAAGCTGTATTCTGGTTTTTGTGACTTATTTGCGAATGCGAACTATTTGACTTTTACTGAGTGGGGGCTTCGGCACTATCATTCTGCAAAACGACTTATTCTTTCTGCATTATTTTTTACCCAGTCAGAGTACTTGTCGCATAAGAATACACCTAATCTTGCTCTTTATAGCATGTACTATGGGATGTTTAACGGATTTGCATCAAACCTTTACTTATTACCATACCTACCGTTGAAGTTGGTACAACAAGTATCGCATACTGGATTATTTAAAGCCGTAGATAATCATTTTATAAAGTATGGTATTTATGGCGAATCATTGACTGATTTGTTCAATACGCTCAGACTCTGCAGAGAAGCTTATAGCTACAAATTGCCCATAAGTGCTAAATTTGTGAGGAAAGAGGACCAAAATAGCCTGCAAATCAATGATTTGATGTGTAAACTGGGGAACGTGCTTCCGGCTATTTTTCAAACTTCTGAATTGCTTTCATATTTGTCTTTTTATGCATGGGATAAGAAGGTTGGCGAGCAAGCTGATGATTATGAAAAGTTTCAGGATGAGTGCAATGATATTTTCTTTTCTTTTTTAGAAATTCACGACCACCTAGGCAAATACTGTCTAGTCGATGATGAAGATTACTCCCGCCAAGGGTGGGTACTGAGGAGATTCAGTTCCACTTTTCCACTGAGTTGGATTACCACAACAACACTTTGTGACGATCTCGAGTGTTATTGGCGTACCGAAAAAAATGACACAACGGAGGGGGATGAGTACGATATCTGCAAGGATGGGGAATATATCTCTAATTGCATCTGATGAACCCTGAAATTGCCGTCTTATCAATTGGCGGGTGACCTGGTTAGCTCGCTATCGGGCGCGAAGTGCGAGTCGTGAAACAGGGGTCCTTGAAAAAGGAATATTCCGCCTTTAGCCCCTTAGTCCGCTCACGAAAATATTTGTCCGATCCCAATCGTTTCGAATCGTAATTTTCCTTTTTCAAAGGCTGATAATCATATAAAAGGCACCTCCCTCCATGCCAGGAGTGCATTATCCTGTAATGGAATCAAAGCTGCAAACTTTAATGAGGAGGTGCCGTATGCAATTGTATGCAGGGATAGATCTTCATGCAAGCAACAACTTTGTGGCCGTGATCGACGAAAACGGGAAGAGAGCCGCAAAACGGGTCGTACCAAGCTAGTACCGCGATTTTCATAAGAAAATGTCAAAAAAGTATGCATTATTAACGCTTAGAAGCACGTTTTTGACCCGAAATCATCGTTCTAAGCGCAGGGGAGGCTCTCGACGGGTGGCCCCGTCATACGTTCCGAAAATCCCGCCTATCCAAAACGGGTCGGACCAAGATAGTACCGCGATTTCCACGAGAAAATGTCAAAAAAGGTCAAAGAACAATAAAAATCCATCAGTTACAGCTAAAGATTAAAATTTTACCGAACAGTAGTGTTCGGGTATAATAGAGTTCATCCGGAAAAGGAATGTGACGACAGAACGTTGCAGGCAGGCTAAAGAAAAATTCATGGCAAAAGGTAGCTTCTTGGCATGGGTGGTCATTGGAATACGAGAGAAGATCTATGAGAAAGATCCGAATATATGTTGACACCTCTCTGATAAGATACAGCAATTCAACGGAATAAACATTGAGCTCGGTTATAAAACCCTGTCGATTTATTCGCCCCGGCGAGGTGACGACCTATGGAAGAGAAGATTCAAATCAAAGCAGTTGATATGGTTCGAAGTATCCGTGACTAACAGGCACAGATGCTTAAAGGCAAATCCGAAGCTGAGATAATTGACTTTTTCAGGAAGGCAGGAGAAGCGGCGCGCAACGAAGCTGAAAAAAAGCGGTCTGCTCACTTGCGTTGACATGGAATTTCGCATTGCCGACACTTTCATAGACAGCCTTGCCAAGCTCACTGGCGACGAACAAAAAGCGGTCAAAACCACCGCTTTTGACCTTCAACTCAATCCTGCCAATCCGGGAATGAAGCTCCACCAGCTCGACAAGGCGAAGGACCCCAATTTCTGGTCGGTGCGGGTCAGCAGCGACATCCTAGTTGTCGTGCACAAGACTGGTGCCGGCTTATTGTTGTGTTATGTCGGTCATCCCGATGAAGCATTGTCCTCGTCGGTCGGACCACGCTAAAAGCTTCCTGGCCAAAACCTAATAACTAATACCAAGTTGCGTTCAAGATGAATGTGATGGGTTTCGCTCCACTCTATCTGTCCAAAGTATTAGCGCAGCCGGTACAAACGTGTAGGATGGGTGAAGCGGAGCG
>JBKQLC010000070.1:0-14918 GCA_052147195.1 Syntrophobacteraceae bacterium | reverse complement strand
AAGTTCCACTGATATGGTCACCCCTTTTTTGGACGGGTGAAACTCTCCATCATCCCCCTTGTAATAGATGCGGATGTCCACGTACTGCTTCCCTTTGAAAAACGTTAGCGACGATCTGACTTCCTCCAGGGGGTTCTTGGGGAAAGAGTGTACGATCTGAGGTTCTTTTGCCATTTTTAACTAATCCTCGATTCAGGTAAATGCTCTCACGGGGACCATAGGCCGGGGGCGGAAATACTTCCGATCTCCAACATCCTGTTTCTGCCCTATCCCCAAAAAGCTTTATGATGTCCGACTCCCAAACTTCCTGCTTCCAACCTCCGGCATCCGCCGCTGGGTCTTCTTTTCATGAAATAAGTTAAACATCAACAAAAAATACGACAGGTCCGCCATAATCCTCAATTCTGAAAAGAAATCAGAAATCCCTGCAGCCCGCCCACCTACCCCGCGAGGCATGCGGCTCTGCCCCACTGCCGCAGGCGCTCGGATCTATAGTTGCCGAGCTTTTCACAGAGTACTATTTTTATGATCAGGCACAGTTGCGTTTCGGCCTGAACGCTTTCAGGCATTTTTGTGCCAAATGCAACAATTCAATTCGGTTGGAGGTATTAAAGTGGACACTAATATCCCTCATAGGGACATAAACGAACTGCACAAAAACATCGCGTGGTATATCGCGCTTGCAGTCGGAATGATGATCCTGGGCATTCTTGCCATAGTTGCACCGTTGGCAGCCACGCTTGCCCTCGAACAGCTTGCCGGAGTCGCCTTTGCCGTCGGCGGAATCATTTTGGTCATACATGCGTTTAAATGGAGAATATCCGAAAGATTTTTTTTCTCGTTCATTCTCGGAATACTTTATTTCGCATCCGGCATACTTCTGCTCGCATATCCGCTTACCGGAATGTTGACACTCACAATAGCGCTTGGCGCGTTCTTCTTCGTGGCGGGGATACTCAAGATAATAAACGCATTTCGCATCCGTCCGTCTTCAACATGGGGATGGGTGCTCTTCAGCGCGTTGATGTCGCTCTTCCTGTCAGGTCTGATCATGGTAGGAATGCCTCTTACGGCATTATGGGTTGTAGGCCTGTTCGTCGGAATCGACCTCGTGTTCAGCGGCCTTGCGATGCTAATGATGATGCTGGCCGTGCGGAAAGCCTTTGGCAGCCGGCAGGCATTCTGTCTTGGGGGGGAGTGTTACTCATTCTGAGTAGTCTCCCTCCGGAAAGTCCAACAGAGCGGGGGAACGTGCTCTCGGTTTAGAGATCCCCCGCGCACCCCGGGATTTCTGCCGTGGGGGTGTGGGGACCAAGTATACCCCCATCCCCCACGCTTTCAAAAAGCGTCTTACTATACAGATGCAGCCCTCTGCCGATGCTCTCTAAAGTTTGAACTTTTATGCTACGAGGGCGTCAGCCACCATCGAACTCAGGAAAAGCACCTCAACTCCCATTTGATAATGTTTATTGAGATCACTCAGTTGCGTATGGCAATTTTCGCATGCGGTAACAAGAACCCCTGCGCCGGATTGTTTCACCTGGTCAGCTTTGACCCTGGAGGACTTCATCCGGAAATCCAGGGTATCCTCTCCGAGAGCAACCAGTCCCCCTCCCCCGCCACAACACCAATTGTATTTGGGATCAGGCGACATGTCCCTGAAATCGTCGGTCAGATGCTCGATAATATAGCGCGGTTCGTCCATTACGCCGCCGTTTCGGGCAATCTGGCAGGGATCGTGGTAGGTGATCGACCCCTGAAATTTGGACTTGTCGAGTTTAATGCGACCTTCCCTGATGTACCTGGCGTGAACTTCGGTAATCGACGAGACTTTGAAGGGCTGGTCGCCGGAAAGCTGTTTCATCACGCGAAAAGCGGTCCCGCACTCGCAGATGCAGACCTCTTTTACCTTGAGCCGCTTCGCCTCGCTGACGATGCGCTCCAGGATAAGCTTGGTGCGTGAAGGGTCCCCTACAAATGCCCCGAAATTTACCGCTTCAAAAAAACTGAGGGTCCAGTTCTCGCCGGCGGCATTGAACACCGCTGCAGCCGGAATTATAGAATGCGCTCCCGCAAGAGCAACATAGAGCAGGTCTGCTCCTTCTGCATCCACTGGTATCACCGTTTTCCCTTCGGCCTCGGTTTTCCACTTCCGAAGCACTTCGGCTTCCAGATTTTTGATACCGGTGAGAAACCCCTCTTTGAACAGGTCCAGCGATTTGCCCTTTTCGATCGACATGTCGGCAAGCATCGTCAGCGTTTCCGGTTCGGCATTCGCCCCTATGAGGAGCAGTTTTGCTATGGACATGATCATCTGGGTATCTATTCCGAACGGGCAATAGACCATGCATCTGCGACACCCGGTGCACGAATAGGCGGCATCATAGAGATCCTGCAGAGCCATTTCGCTCAGTTCCCTGGACTCCCCTAGAGACGGCCAGAGTTTTCCCTGTCTCTTGAAGTACTTCTTATAGATTCTCCGCACGATCTCCGCCCTGTATGCGGCTATGTACTTGACCTGGGGCATGGATTCATGCACATGGCAGGCCTTTACGCACACGCCGCACCTTGAACACGTTTCCAGGTAGAGCTTCATTGCCCGGGTCAGCTTGCTCCCAAAGAGCTTCAGCAACTCCGATCGTGTTTTCTCGTCCATTGTCAACCTCTTCTCAGTTTATTGATCGGCAAGGCCAGAAAGGAATGCATGATCTTGCTGAAGGGAAAAAACATCAGAAACAGGTTCGCAAAAAAGACATGCAGCACCAGCATGAAAGAGTGACCGGAGCCGGTTATGGCCACGGGCAGGGCCGGCTTGAGGATAAGAAGGCTGAACAGATAAGCCCTGTAATCCTGCACGGTCATTTCCGAGTAGTCATACCACCGCCTCGCCCAATCCATCTCGCTGCCGAAAATCACGGTCAGAAAGAGCAAAATCAGCAGATAGTAATCCTCGGGGACCGAAAGATCCCGGTTTGGAGACACGAAACGCCGGAAAAGAAAGAAGAGCAGTGCAATCGCCAAAATCAGGCCGATAAGACCTTTCCCTAGGAATATCTCGTGACCGATTACCTGGAACGCATCGATCTTTGCTATCAGTTCGATATGACCGATTATGAGGAAGAAAAAACAGATGTGGAACAGCATCAGGAAAAGCCACAGAAGCGGATTATGCTTTCTGACAGTAGGAAGCGTAAAGGAATCATAAAGAGCAAGGACCCATCCCGAACCCTTCTTTGGAAAAACCTGCAATGTCGGGACATAGACGGGAAAGCTGGCAATCCGGATGAGCCGTGAAGCCGTTCCAACCACGAAAACAGTAAACGCGGCGTAGACCATGGGTACCAGTATTAGATAATATAAAGTTTGCACGGATTCCCCCTGGCACAATCAAAAAATTCGAAAAACCTCGCGGAGCGTCGAGATCGTTTTCCCCGCGCACCCCACTTTTTCGGCCTCGCCCGCTAGCGCCTGGCGCTCGGCGCTCGCGGCGGCTGCCACGAGCCCCGCCGCCGTAGCGCCACACTGTCCAGGTTAGACATTGCGTTTGATGTAAAACTTGATAATTCCATTTTCCTGCACGGTTTCCAGGATTTCGTTACCGCTGGTCCTTGCCCATGCCGGGAAATCGGCCAAAGCTCCCGGGTCTGTCGTAAGCGCTTCTACGACCTGGCCCACCTGCACCTCCTTTATCCCTTTGCTGACCTTCACTACAGGCATCGGGCAGGGCAGCCCTTTGAGATCCATTGTTTTATCCGCTTTAATCGTTTCACTCATTTGAAACCTCCTGAAAGTGCCAGTCCGGAAACATCGGTGACACATTTACAGTTTCCGGTTCGGATTCTTTGACGTCGCAAGATCCGGACGGAAACTTAGATGAAAAGTTGAACTCTGCTGCGCATTGCCTCTTCAAGGAATTTCGCCACCCCGGCATAGGCAAGGCCCGGATAGTCGATCATTTCCTCTCGCTTGAGTCCCATAAGGTCCATGGACATCTCGCAGACATAGATCTGAACGCCCAGCTCCCCGGCCATTTCAATCATCTGTTCAAGAGAGGCCACATTCTTCTTCTGCATGAGGGACTTCATCATGGCGGTACCCATTCCCCCCATGTTCATCTTGGACAGCTTCACTGCCCCTGCACCCTTGGGCAGCATTTTCCCGAACATCGTACCCATGAGGTCTTTGCCTGGCTCCTTCTTGTTCTTGTCCCTGAGAACCGGTGTAGCCCAAAAGGTGAAAAACATTACCACCTCAAGCCCCATCGCTATCGCGCCGGTGGCAATTACAAACGAGGCGAGCACCTTGTCCAGGTCACCGCTGAAGACCACCATCGACAGCTTGTTTTCGGGCGCTTTATCCGAGAGCACCTGCAATTGCGCTTTCATGCGCGTAATTTCCGCCTCGATGCGTTCCATTTCCTGAGCCATCCGAAACTCCTTTGTCAAAGTAGTTAATAGTATGAACTATATAGCCAAAAAAATAGCCGGAAAACTATCCCGAGCCTTCACCGCAGAGGGCGCTGAGTGGCTCTGGAAAAGCCTTTAGAAAAAAGCATTATGAGACTGTCCGCAATGGGCCAAAAGATACTCCACGCCCTGCAAGGGTTCTGCGTCTCTGCGGTTAATTCAAGCCCGGATGAGCGACACAAACTAAGAAAGCTCTTTTTTGACGGATTCCATACCAACCCTTAACGACTCAAGCGACGAGATAACGCTGCGCCGCTCCTCGGGATCAAGCTCCAGCAGGAGCTTTTCATGCGTGTTCCAGATATACTCCCCCATCTCTTCGCACTTTTTGTCCCCCCGGGGAGTCAGGCTGAGCAGCTTGACCCTGCCATCCCTGGGATCGTCGGTATAATCAATGAACCCCTTGTTCTGCAATCCACTGATTATCTTTGTCACGCGGCTTTTGGCAACATCGAGCTTCTGAGAAATGCCTTTGACGGTCACATACCGCTCCCCCCTGAATAGGAGAAGACAGCGGATTTCCGCCTGCGGGATCTGGAACTTTCGAGACAGAAAACTCGTCTGCATATGGCAGCACTGGACGATCCCCTCGATGAGTTCCTTTACCCGTCCGGTCTGGTAATGGAGAAGTTCCCCACTTGGTTTTGCAGCAATTTGATTCATAGTGAGAACGATTATAAACGGGCCTCATCGCGTGGTCAAGAGGAAAAATTCAAAAAAAATGAAAAGATCGTTAATGATAGGATTGGTTCTCTGGGGCTAAGCTTATGGATTTTATTTTTAGCTTGCACAGAGTAAACAATCCGGCAGCAACATCATCGAAGCAGACAAGAACGAGGGAAAACCCATGCCGTTACCGGAAACCCCCTCCGCAAAATACCAACTGCCTTCTACATATAAGGGGCTAGATTACACAAAGGGCGAGATTTGATACTTTTTTAAACCCGACCTGGTATAAGGCCGGGGCCGGTAGACAGAAAAAGCCCGTCCGAAGACGGGCTTTCTGTTTTCTTGAATTAACGGACTTTGGCAGTTCGCGGGTTCGGTTCAGACGGCCGGCTTTGCTGCGAGAACCGCCCCTCCGGTCTGCTCATGCTGGGCAATATATTTTTGTTTCACGTTCAACAGCATAAGAACGACCGGCCGGTAAGCCAGGTGCGCCCACTTGGCGAACGGCACTTCCAGCACCAGCATCGGGATTGCCACCATCATGTGAATGACATAGATCCCGTAGGTAGCCAGAGGCCAATCCAGAAGGCGTGTGAAATTGATGAAAATACCGGTCATGGTAGTCAACTGGAGCAGAATCAAAAACATCCAGTCGGTGCCATGCGAATTCTTATATTGCGGCTTACTTTTCTTGAGACGTCCGATCAGCGCGTATGTGGTGCCGTACATGATCGCGAATGTCGCATAATAGCCGATCAGCCGGATCGGGTGGAAGATCGAATACTCGGTCTTTCCGCCCAGCGACGCCCAGCCGCGCTGAAACTTCAGCCAGTCGATCCCGAGGGGCAGGCCGTTTACCAAAACGACCACCATCAGGAAGATAGAAGCATATCCGGTCATAATTGCAAGATGGACGATCCACTGCTGCCTGTCCTTGCATTTGCCGAACTGTTTCTGCGTGAAAAGGTTGATAAGCAAGAGCTTCAGTTCGTCCAAATACATCCCCACGGGGACCTTCGTAAAATAATCCCCCATGACGATTTTTATACAGCGGTACACATTGGTCAGCAGGAAAAACGACAATATGGCGGCCATCACCAGGTCCGCCTTTTCGATTCCATCCGAAGGCCATACGGAGTTAAGGTCCGTGTGCGTCCAATCTATCGGACCGCTGTGGAAAATGAGCAGTCCGATGCCTACGAGGAGACCCACTATTGCGACGGCAGCGATTTCGAATGTTTCAGAGGTATAGAATTTCCGCGCGAAACCGGTCCAGTCGTAGAGCGAGGTGAGGTATCTGCGCAATACCATCATGGTCTCGCCGGGGTCCGCCCCGCGAGGGCACCTGGTTGAGCAGTCACCGCAGTAATAGCACAGCCAGGGTTCGGGCGACCTCAAGATTTTCTCTTTTTGCCCCAACTGGATGTATCTTACCATTTTTCTCGGCATGGGGTTCTCGGGGGTCGCCAGATCGCAGATAGCGGTGCAGTTTCCGCAGTTGTAGCACTTGCTCGCATCCTTTAGCCCGTATTCTTCCAATTCCCTTATTAAATTAGGATCAACTTTGTTGCTCATCCGTTACCCTCCTGGACTCTCAGTCCCGGCATGCGGAAGCAGAAGTGCCGCCCCTGCTGAGGGGGCGGCCGCTTCTGACTGTTGTTAATATCCCTTGTAAGGATTCGGACCAATCTCGATAAGTCTTTCAGCAAATGCATCGAGCAGACCCGGAATCTTATCGTAATCGGTAATGGACACTGTCTCGAACCGGACGCGATCCGACTCCAGTACGAGCCGGTCAAGAGTTTCCCTGACCTTGCTGAGTCGAATGTTTGCCAGTTCACTGCCCTTGACGAAATGGCATTGATAATCATCGCCATGGCGGCATCCCAGGAGCATAATTCCATCGATACCCTTGGACAGAGAGTCGGCGATCCACACCAGGTTGAGCGAACCGAGGCAGCGCATGGGAATTACGCGAACCCACGCGTTGTAGTTCATTCTGCGAAGTCCGCTCATATCCAGTGAGGGATAGGCGTCGTTTTCGCAGCAGAGCACAACGATGCGGGGCTTCTCCTCGTATTCGTCCGGCACATTGATCGACTTGATGATATCGCCGATCATTCCCACCGAATAGTTCTTGAAGGAGATGATGCGCTCGGGACAGGCGCCCATGCATACTGAACAGCGGCGGCACCGGGTCGGCTGAGGAAGAGGATTGCCTTTTTCGTCCTCGTTGATTGCGCCGAAGGGGCATTCTTCCGTACACCGTTTGCACTGCGTACAGCGCTGCATGAAAAATTCCGGGTAGGTCAAGTCACCGGCCCGGGGATGAACGGCCTGGCCGTTGCTGGTCATCTCGACGCACTGGATGGCCTTCATAGCGGCGCCGGTTGCGTCTTCAACGGCGTTTGCTATACCCATGGGACGGCGTACCGGACCGGCCGCATAAATACCGGTTCGACGGCTCTCATAGGGGAAGCAGATGAAGTGGGAATCGGGGAACCCGTACTGAAGTTCGGGAAGCTCCGGACCCTGGCGGTACTCGAGGTTCAGCAGGTCCGAGACGAAGATGGAGTCGACGGTGGCAACCATTGCATCTTTTTTCTCTTCGTCTTCTTCCTTTTTCAGCTTGAAGTCTTCGCCGAATGCCGTTGCCGGCACCATACCGGTGGCGAGCACAACCATATCCACGTCGTCCAGAAGAATCTTGTCCCCGAGAAGCTCGTCAAAAGCTTCCACGGCAAGTTTGCCACCGCTGGTGAGAACTTCGGGCGCCTGTGTCCTGACGAAAATTACGCCCTCCTGCTGGGCCTTTCTGAAGAAATCTTCGCCCTGACCGGGTGTACGCATTTCCTGGTAGAAGACGAATACGTTCGACTTCGGGTCCTGCTGCTTTACCTGGATAGCCTGCTTAAGGGCAGTGAAGCAGCAGACCGAAGAACAGTAAGCCAGATGTTGCGGGTCGCGCTGCCCGGCGCACTGAATAAAGGCGACCGTCTTCAGGGCCTTGCCGTCCGTCGGCCTTGTAATTTTGCCCGACTTTGCGCGTTCTTCGAACTGAACGTTTGTAATGACGTTGGCAGATACACCGTAGCCCAGCTTCTTGTCGAGCTTTTCGGGGTCATAGGGCTTCCAGCCGGCAGCCAGGACGACCGCGCCGATATTATGATCGGTCGTGGACCCGTTCTGTTTAACCTGTGCGTTGAAAACACAGGGGCCGCCGGAGAGCTTTTCAAGTTTTGAGCCGGTCAGGACCTTAATCTTGTCGTTGCTTTTGACCGCTGCGATGAGCTTGTTGATTTCGTTGGCTTGCACGTCCTTGAACGGAAAGGTGACGTTTTTTGAGACGTTTTTCTGAAAACCGCCAAGCTCGTTTTCCTTCTCGACCAGCACGGCGGAGTACCCAGCCCTGGCCACTTCGAGGGCCGCCGTCATACCGGTTGTCCCGCCACCCACGACCAGGATGTCCTTCGACATTTCCTGCTCGGGCATGTACGGATCGGGAGGCAGCATTTGCTTCATCCTGGCGGCGCTCATCCGAAGGTAGTCTTCGGCCATCATCTGCGTGTCTTCATCGTTTGCCGGATGGCTCCACACGACCTGCTCGCGCAGGTTCACGCGGTCCATGATGGTCCCTTCGAAGTTGAAGACATCGTACATCACGCGCTGAGAACAGGCGGCAATGATCAGGGTATTTACACCATCGTTTGCAACATCATCTTTGATTAGCTGTGCACCTTCGGGGCTGCAAAGATTCGAGTGATTCTTGCATACCGCGGCCTTGCATTCGGATGTTGCAACCTTGCTGAGCTGCTCAATGTCGAGGGCCTCCCCGATTCCGCAGCCCGTACAAATATATACTGCAATTTTTTTATCCATCGAGTCTACCTCCTGCCAACGGATTGGATGGCTTTGAGAGCTGCCGCGGTGCCGTCCTGAACTGATTCGGAAACGCCCGCCGGGGTTTTTGTACAGCCTGCGGAGAAGAACCCGGGGGTAGTTTCCAGGGAGGCGATGAATCCGTAGTCATCGCGCTGAGCAAAAGCAGGTACGGGCGAAAGGGAAGTGTTCGGCTGCATGCCAGTGGCGAGTACCGCCAGGTCGACGGTGATCTGGTTCAGACTACCTGCGGTGGTGTCCTCAACCCTGAGAACGGGGTTCTTCGTTGCGCCGTCCTCTTCGATCTTGGCGACTTTGCCCTTGAAGAAGACTATGTTGCCGTCTTCCTTCAGCTTGGCGTAGAAGGACTCCAGCCGGTCCATCGCCCGAATGTCGATGAAGAAGATATATATCTTGGCATCCGGATACTGCTCGCGCACGTAGGTGGCCTGCTTCATTGAAGCCATGCAGCAAATGGAGGAGCAAAACGGGAGGTTGTTTTCATCGCGCGAACCGGCGCATTGAACGAAAGCAACCGTCTGCGGCTCCTTGCCGTCCGAAGGACGAACGATCTTACCTTTTGTAGGGCCGTTAGCCGCAGCGAGGCGCTCCATCATAACGTTGGTTATGACATTGGGATAGGCTCCGAAACCGAGGGTATCAAGCTTCTTGGCGTCGTAGGGGGTCCAGCCGGTTGCCCAGACCACCGCTCCAACCTTCAGCTCAAATGTCTTGGCCTGCATGTCCAGTTCGATTGCCTCATAGGGACATGCTTCCTTTACCTTCTGCCCTTCAGGGCTTTTGGCAAGCGCGGGGTCGATCACAAAGCGCTGAGGGAAAGCCATCTCGTGAGGCAGGTATGCGGCCTTGATCTTGTCCATTCCGTAATTGAACGGGTTGTCGATCTCCATCGTGCAGGCCTCGGAGCATTTCCCGCAGCCCGTGCACTTCTCATTGACGTAGCGGGGACTCATTTTAATCTTGACATCCCAGCTCCCTTTCTGGCCGGAAACCGATTCCACCTCAGCCATCGTGAAGAAGCGGATCTTGCTGTTGTTTTTTATCCGGCGAAAATTGAGCTCGAGGCCGCAGTATGGGGGGCACAGCTTCGGAAAGTATTGATGAAGCTGAGCTACTCGACCTCCCAGGTAGGGATTTTTTTCCACGAGATAGACCTCGTGGCCCGCTTCTGCTGCTTCGATGGCGGCTGTGAGTCCGCTCATGCCGCCTCCGACCACCAGAATACTCTGTGTTACCGCGTTAACCATGCTTATCCTCCTAAGCTGATTAGTTTTCGTCCAGAAAGGTTTCTTTTCAGTCGAGGCTGGGCGGTGTGACCTGCAGCCCGATGCAAAAGTCAATCACCCATCTCCATGCTCCGCGAGACGTCGATCACTTTTGTGCACCACTGCCAAAGCCCTCGCTTTCCCAGCCGGAACCCCCAAAACCCTTTCTTTTAAGACGAATAATACGAATCGCAAACTGCTGGTGTCCCGTCCCGTGATGCAGATGGACACAGATTTAGAAAAAACAAATGTCGAGAACCCCACGTGCAATTTGGGCGCAATCTCATCGAAGCAATTCGGATTTCTCTGCTGGATTGCAAACCGGCAAGCCGTTCTCGCGATGCCTGTATATCCTAAAGATTACCACGTTCAATGAAATGCGGGTCAGCTACGGTGGACCAGTCTTCCCTGGATCTCAACAGAACAGTTGCAGAATACGGGAGTAAGCAGGAAACGATTTCCGGAGAATTGCACCAAGCTGGCGAAAAAGTTTTTTATTTACGTCATTTTCTTTCCATACAATCAAACCAGGCAGTCCGATACACGAAAAACCAGCGGAGTATGCCCTATCGGTAAGCCGGTGTCAATATTTTCGTTAACTTAACAGTAAATTTTGGAAAAATTATAGCCGCAAACCACAAATAAGTGATATCGGCATCCACGCCTGCCATTTAATAAGACTTCAGCAAAACCTCAATTGATTTCTTCCGGCTCCGGATCCAAATTGTTCGGTACCAGCAGTACCTCCGCCTCTTCAGACGGGAGCTCCTGAACATTGCGCAGCTTCCGCTCTATCGCGCGAGACCTCTTTGCGGCGTCATCCATAGTATTGGCCGCTTGATCCAATTTTTTCTTGACCCCTTCGAGGGTAGTTCCGAATTTCCCGAACTCAGTTTTGACCGCCCCGAGAAGGTCCCAGACCTCGCCGGATCGCTTCTGGATGGCAAGGGTGCGAAATCCCATCTGAAGACTGTTCAAAAGAGCGGCCAGGGTGGTCGGTCCCGCAACGATCACGCGGCATTCGCGCTGCAAACTCTCAACCAGCGGGGTCCTCCTGATTACCTCGGCATACAGGCCCTCGGTTGGAAGAAACATTATGCCAAAGTCGGTAGTTGCGGGCGGGTTCAGGTATTTTTCGCAAATTGTTTTTGCGCAATTCTTTATTGTGGCGGAGAGCATTTTTCCCGCCAGTTCAGCGGCTGCGGGGTCGCAGTTCTCCTGAGCCTCAACCAGTCGCTGATAATCCTCCATAGGAAATTTTGCGTCAATTGGAAGCCATACGACCTCGCTACAGTCGCCATCACCCCGCCCCGGCAACTTGATTGCAAACTCCACGGCCTCTGCAGAGTTCTCCCTGGTTCGCACATCTCGTTCGAATTGATCGGGAGCCAGAATCTGTTCGAGAAGCGTTCCGAGCTGGATTTCCCCCCACCCGCCTCGGGTTTTTACATTCGTCAGCACCCGCTTCAGGTCGCCGACCCCCGTCGCCAGCACCTGCATTTCGCCCAATCCTTTATGGACCTGCTCCAGTCGTTCCGATACCTGCTTAAACGATTCACCGAGCCTTTTTTCAAGCGTGCCCTGAAGTTTTTCATCAACGGTGGCCCGCATCTGTTCGAGCTGCCTGGAGTTGTCCTCCTGGATCTGTTTGAGTTTGCCGTCTATTGCGTTTCGAAGGGCCTCCAGCCGGTTTTCGTTGGATTCGGTCAACCTTGCCAGCCTGACGGCAAAGGCCTCCATCTGCTCCTTCTGAAGACTCGACATACCGGACATTCCCTTGAGCACGGAATCATTGAAATTCTTCAGGGCCGCTGAGACCTCATCCTTGAGTATTCTCGACCCTGAATTGGATTCTTCCCTGAGCTGGTCGAATTTCTTGCTGTTTTCGGATTGAAGAAGTGTGAGCCTTTGCTCCAGGGTTTCACGTGCTGCGCTCAACTTCTGCTCATTTGTTTCGGTCAACTTCGAAAGTCTTTCCGAAAAAATATCGAGCTGGTTTTTCTGAAGGTTTGCGACCTCGGACATGCCTCGTAGAACCGAGTCGTTGAAATTCTTCAGAGAATTGGAAACCTCTTCCCGCAAAGTTTTCGAATTGGCCGAAGAATCATCGCGCACGATTGAAAGCTGTTTTACACTCTCTTCCCGCACCGCATGAAGCCGCTGCTCGATCGTCTCGCGCATCCTGTCGAGTTTTTGCTCGTTTGTCTGAGTCAGCACCGAGAGGTGGCCGGCAAATGTTTCAAGCTGTTCTTTCTGAAGACCGGCAATATTGGTCATGCTGGTTTGAAGTGAGTCCCCGAAAGACTTCAGAGCGTTTGCGGTCTCCTCGCGTCCCTGCCGCGCCACCAGTGTGGCTTCTTCGCGGTTTTTAGCGATTTCGTCCCGCAGTGAGCGCTCGCATCTATCCAGACACTTATCCACCGAATCCAGGCGAAACGATAGATCTCTCCCTCTGCTTCTGCGAAGCAGAATCAAAAGAGAGACGACACTAAAGCCCAGCAAAACGACTATGATTACCAGTGCAGACAAGAAAGCCGTCTGAAAAAGCTCCGCGCTGCCGGATAACTGCATCTTTACTCCATCTTTTAGCACCAGCCCCGAGGGTCTAAGGGCAGCAAGGGTGAAAAGGCGTTGATTTATCCTTGTTTTCGTATCACGACCTTTCTAGTATCTCTTGCACTACTGAGAGTCAAACGATTTGAAAGAATAATGGGCAGGGGCCGCCAGATTGGCGCGCTGCCTCCATGAGAACAATACGGTTCGCAGATCGACATTGTAATCCAAGGGGATTTCCGTTAGATTTTAAGACAGCCCCGGAATGGGCTTGGGTTTATTATTCCCGTCTCGCTCGAGAACGGCCCGTTATGAACGCATACGAAAAAATCGGCAAAAAACTTCAGGAAGCCCGCGAAGAAGCAGGTCTTAGTCAGGAAGAGCTGGCAAAAAAGATCGGGTGCACTCAGGCATCTCTTTCCAACTATGAATTGGGGAAGCGGCGCCTCTACCTCGCCGACCTTCAGCGAATCGGCCTCTTGCTGGGCAAGCAGGTCACCTATTTCCTGGATGAATCCTATACACCCGATTCCTTTTCTCTGGACGAGATCCAGCAAATCATTAAAGAGCAATACCTGCACGAAATCCTTCTTGCAGCCAAGCAACTGAAAGCCTCTCAAAGGAAATCCGTACTCGACTACATCCGGTGGCAACAAGATCAGGGAGCAAATCAGTGATTTCATTCGAGCTTTCCACCGAACAGAAAAGGGTTGAACTGAAGTTCAGGCACCTTGCGAAAAGAAAGCTTCACCCTCTTTCTCTGAAGATCGACGCAGCAGAGCCCGGCCCAATCGACCCAGCCTATCTCGAAATACTTGCTGATGAGGACCTCAATGCGTTCCTTGTTCCCAAGGAATACGGGGGCCGTCCTTTAGACTTCCTCACGCTCTCCCTTGTAATAGAGGAACTCGGGTATGGGTGCGCCGGGTTTGCAAGCATCTATGGCGCTACCCTGCACGCGGTTTCGGCTCTGCTGATCGGAGGCTCACACGATCAGAAAGCGGCCTACCTTCCCCTTCTTCTGGGCCATCGAGGCAGGCCTGCCGGATGCTGTATAACGGAGGCAAAAGGCGGCTCTCATACTTCCAGTTTTTCAACCAACGCACATCCGGATGGTGAAAACTACATTATAAACGGCACGAAATCTCCGGTGATAAACGCCGGATACGCGGCCTTTTACGTCATCTGGGCCAACACCAATAGCGGCAGAGGCACAGGCGACATAAATGCCTTTATTGTTCCGGGCGACGCGCCGGGTATCAGCATAGGACAATACCATGACAAACTCGGACTTCGCTGCGCTCCGTCAGCCACGGTATCCTTCCACGACGTGATGGTTCATAAGTCCGACATGATAGGTTTTCCCGGCAGCGGATACCCCCTTTTGATGCAGTCGCTCGATTGGGGCAGAGCGCTTTTTTCGGCCATCTGCGTCGGAGTGGCCAAAGCCGCTTTCGATCAGACCGCAGCTTTTGCCAAGAAGCGCTCCATCCGTAACAAACCTATCATCAAAAACCAGGGGATCGGCTTTTCGCTGGCCGATTATGCAACGGACATATGCGCGGCAAGACTGCTTGTCTGGCGAGCCTGCCGAATGATGGACCGAAACGTTCACTACACCAGGGAAGCTTCGATGGCCAAGCTGTTCGCAGCCCGCATGGCGGCCGGCATAACCAGCGACGGAATGCTCATAATGGGCCAGGCGGCCCATACAGGACCAAATCTTCTTGCCAAGTTTCAGCGGGACGCCCAGGTACTTCGGATCCTGGAGGGTACCGACCAGATACAGAAAATGATCATCTCGAGCCAGATATAGAATTTTTCGGCCGCTTTCCCGGAAAACCGCCCCGCACTGCATGCTGTTGCCAATCCCGGTCTTTTGGTGCCTTATTGCTTTGCTTTCGTTTTTTGCCTGGCATAGGGGTCGTTTTCCTATATTGTACTATTTGGCACAATATAGGCATCAAGGACTATACCGAAGTTCCCCGGAAATATACGATCTATCTACAGACCGAGACCGGAAGTGAACAAGAGCATCAGCACGAATCCGAACATGAACCCCCAC